>NZ_BOMN01000032.1 GCF_016862215.1 Winogradskya humida | reverse complement strand
ATCCCGTTGGTGCTGGAGCGACCACCTCTGGCCCGGTTGGGTCGACGGTTACGCCGCCGGTCGCGGGCTCTGGGGTTGGGTCGGTTGGTGGTCCTGCTGTTGGGGGGTCGAACGCTCCGGGCGGGTTGCCTGCGGTCACGCCAGCTCCGGCTTCTGCTGGTGGGCTTCCTGGCTTTGACAGTCCGCCTGCTACCAGCCAGCCTGCTGCCGGCCAGTCCACGGCGACGCCAGTTCCGGCACCAGCGCCGGCGTCGGGGGCGGTCAACACCACGCCAGCCGCTACGGGTCCGGCGGCCACGGCGCCGAACACCACGGGTCCGGCGACTTCGACCACGACGACGGCACCGGTCGCTGCGACGCCGGTAGCGACTACGACTCCGGGCGTCACGGCACCGGTGGCCACAGCGCCGGTGGCCACAGCGCCGGTTGGAGGAGGACCGGTTGATGCGGGACCGGTCGCTGCGGGGCCGGGCACCACGTCGCCTACGGTTACGAGTCCGGTGGGCTCGGGTCCGGCCGATACGGCGCCAGTTGCTACACCACCGGTCGCTACGGCTCCGGTGACTTCAGCGCCGGTGACGTCGGCTCCAGCCACTACAGCACCTGCGACATCGGCTCCAGCCACTACAGCACCCGTGACATCGGCTCCAGCCACTACAGCACCCGTGACATCGGCTCCGGCCACTACAGCACCAGCCACAACAGCACCCGTGACGTCGGCTCCGGTGACATCGGCTCCACCCACCACTACCGCGCCGGTGACATCGGCTTCGTCCACTACAGCACCAGCCACTACCGCGCCAGCGACGTCGGCGCCGGTTGCTGGGGTTCAGCCGGATTCTGGGTTGACCACGTCGCCGGGGACTGCTTCGACTGGCTCTGATGCGACGGTTGGGCAGTCGGTAGCTGGGCCGGTGGATTCTGCGCCTGTGGCTGCTCCGATGGGTATTTCCACGGCTGTCGACGGGCCTGTGGTGGGTGGCGATGCGACTTCGACGCCGGTCGCGCCGACGAGTGGGGCGCCCGGTGTTCAGGCTGGGCCTGCGTCGATGGTGCAGCCCACGACTTCGGCTGCGGGCCCCAACCCGGGTGCGACGCCGAGTCCCACAACGCCGACGCCCACACCATCGACGCCTGGGACGCAGACACACCAGACGCCGTCAGGCGACCAGACGCCGTCAGGCAATCAGACGACTTCTGGCAATCAGACGGCCGCGGGACCCGTGCCTTCGGCACAGGCTCCCGCACTCGGGCTCACCGTCGACACGCCGTCCACCATCGACAGCTCGACCAACCCCGACAGCTCGACCACGCTCAACAGCTCAACCACCCTCGACAGCACCCCGACCACGGAAAGCACCACGACCCCGAGCACCACAACCCCGAGCACCACAACCCCGAGCACCACAACCCCGAGCAGCACGACCCCGAGCAGCTCGCCGGCCGCGAATACCCCGCAGAATGGCCCCGCGGAGAACGCCGCCAAGGATCCAGCGCCAAAGGCGCCTGCGGGTCAGGACCGCGCGACCAACTCTCAGCTGCCCCCCATCGACACCTCGGTGGCCACTGGCCCTGCACCAGCCGGCGCGGAGACAGCCCCGTGGGCGCAGGACGTCGACAGCATCATCGGCTCGGACACCGACTCAGCGATCGACCTGTCCTTCGATGATGAAGACACCGTGGGGCAGCAGGTCAAGGCAGGTCCGGAACCCGATTCGGCGATTGACCTGTCGGACGACGACACGCCCCCGTGGTTGAAGGGTGGCGGGCCACTTGGCGGGGTGTCCGATGGTGTTCGGCTGGGGGCCGGGGGCCGACCGGATCCGACGGTTGTTCAGCAGCAGGTCGACAGTTTCCTGAGCGATCCCAACCAGCCCGATCTTGCCGTCTACATCGACAAGGCGACGAACTCCGGCCATGTCGCGGCGGGCATGAACCTGATCGATTCGCTGCGGGAGCATGGGTATGACCGGCCGATTCAGGTTGTCATGTCGCCGGGGACGAGTGCGGCGCTGGACAAGTTGGCGCCCGGTGGGCTCGGGGCGTACCAGCAGGATCGGAATTTGTCGTTTGATATCAGGCCGGAGTTTGAGCCGGGGAATGCCGAGCCGGGGGCGCGGCTGACCGATTCGCAGGGCCGGACGCCGACCGTTCTGGTGCCCGCGATCGATGATGTCAACGGCGGGCCTGAGCAGCTGGAATTCCTCGATCACGTCGGTGCCGACCGGGCGCTGGTCATGCAGCCGTTCGCGTGGCAGCTCGGTGACCGGATGATGCTGCAGCGTGGGCCGGACGGGAATGTGCAGGCCACGACGCTGCCGATCAGCCCGGATGCGCTCTACCGCTATCCCGTGGCGAAGACGGGCGCGGTCGCCGAGATCAACAATTCGATCAGCGACCCGACCGTTGCCGATACGCTGACCACGTTGGTCGAGCAGGCGCAGAACGGCAACACCGAGGTCATGCCTGTGTACGGCCTGCACCGCACGGATTTTGTCACCGAGGTGTCCGTCCCGCGGCAGTTGGCGGCGGGTATCGAGGCGGCGAACCTCGGGAAGCCGGCCGTTGTTCTGCTGCTGGGTAACCCGCGGCTGCCGGAGAACAGTGGCAACTACGCGCACGCGAGTGACCCGGATGCGGCAGCGAAAATCGCCAACCTGAAAGACGGCGAGGTCCTCGTCCTGCGTGCCGGGAACGTGCCGCAAACGGTGTTCAATCACCTTTATCAGCAAGGCTCGTTGCCCGCGGTGCTCGAGGGCGCGAACACCGCGAACCTCGCCCAGCTCATCGAGCGGCCGTACCTGAATCTGCGGGAGCATTTCGACCGGCCGGGGATCGCCTCGGATGTCACGCGGTTCCCGTCGACCGGGGACACCGCGCTGGACAATCAGGCCGTTGAGCAGCTCAATCAGGCACAGCGTGCGATCACCACCGACACCCCGGCGGTGGAGGACGTACGCCAGGAGCAGGCCTTCGACAACTACACGAAGGTCCACACAGCGCGCGACGTCATGCGCGCACTGGGAGCCGTACCCGAATCCGATCGGCGCCTGACTTTCGATGAGATGGAGCGACTCAGCAAAGCGTTCCAGGATGACAAAGCACTCGCGGACACCATTACGCAGAACGGCGGCCCTCCGCGCGTACGCGTCAATGACTACGGCCTGGACATCCCGCTCCCGCAACAGACGCTGGATGCCCTGAACCAGAAGCTCAACGACCTCGCGACCGACCTTGCGGCGGAGCTGGAGCCTTCGCTGGCGGCGATCACGCCCGACCCGCAGTCCGTGGCGGTTGTCGCCGACACCGTCTCAGCGCTGACCACTCAGCCGGACAGCGTGCAGTCGACGTACTTCGACAACGTCTTCGATCAGGCTCGCGGTCCGGAGCGCGACCAGGTCACCCAGGCCCTGTTCCAGCTGACCACGCCGCCGGTGACCCTCGGTTCGACCGCTGCGGTGCCGCCGGTGACCAGTCTGACCCGCGGCCCGGACGGCACCTGGCGGGCCGACGGCAAGCCGCTGGACATCCGGCCGCTGCCCGGCGACCGGCCCGGCATCGCGCTGCTGTCGGATGACGACTGGAACTCGCTCGGGTCGCGGGATCTGCTGCCGCCGGGTGCGTCCACCGCGGTGGTCGTCCATGGTGCCGGTGACAAGGTGCATGCGCCGGTACGCAATCCGGACGGTACGACGACCACGGTCGCCCTCGACCCCAACCAGCTCGCGGCCATCGTCGGCGATCTGGGAACACCGATCGCGCTCGTGTCCTGTGACACCGGCACCCTGGCCGGCGGCTTCGCCCATCAGTTCTCCGACGCGCACCAGGGCGACGTCCTGGCGCCGAAGTCCGACGTCGTGATCGGCTCCGACGCTGCTCCGGGGCAGATCATCACCCCGAACGGCGAGTCGTGGCAGCTCTACACCCCGGACGCGATCGACGATGAGGGCTGGGACGTCGTCAACGACGAGCAGCCGTTCGACGGCATCAGCGCCACGCCGGTCACCACGGACGACGGGGTGCAGCTCACCGGTAAAACGCCGGTGCTGTCGGACGTGTTGCCGCGGGATCAGTGGTGGCAGCTCTACCTGGACCCGAAGCATCACGCCGAGGCGCAGGCGAAGTTCCCGGACGACCCGGGTTCGCTGTACGACAACGACCAGTCCCCCGGTTTCCAGCGCGGCATGGTCGAGGCGTACGAGTCGTTCCTCAACGATCCGTCGGTCAACAGCTCGACGCTGGACTCGTCGACGTACAAGCGGATGCACGAGACCGTCACCCAGCACCTGGCGACACCGCTGGACTGGACGGGTGGCACGGCCCGGGGCAACTTCGCCAGGCCGACGTCGTTCCCGGTGCGTAACGCCGAGGTCAGCCCCGACGTCTTCACGGACCGTGTCGGGGATCGGCCGCTGATGATGGATCTGCGCGACGCGATCAAGCAGCGTGGCGCGAAGCCGGTCACGTTCACGAGCACGCTGATGGGGCGTAGCGGCGCGAGCAACAACGACATGCCGCGCACGATCACGACGAACTATCTGCGGGCCGATGCCCCGGCGCTGGTCGACCAGATCTTCGACCAGTACCGCGGTGAGCTCGTCGCGGCCGGGACGGATCCGGACGCCAAGCTCGCGGCGATCGCCCGGACCGTGCGTACGCTGCACATCACCCACCCGTTCGAAGACGGCAACCGCCGCCTCAACGTCCACGTCCTGCTCCCGAAACTGCTGCTGGACAACGGATTCCGCCCGGTCATCGCGCCCGACATGGACCAGCTGTTCCAGGGCGGCCGGTCCGTCGAGGACATCGTCACCGCGCTGAAGGATTCACAGCCGGACGGCGTACGGCTGGGTGCCCCGAGGCCGGACCCCACGCCGCTGCTGAGCAACGCGCTCCCCCGTGACCGCTGGTGGCAGCTCTACCTGGACCCGAAGCACCACGCCGAGGCCCAGGCGAAGTTCCCCCGCGACCCCGGCTCGCTCTACGACAACGACCAGTCCCCCGGTTTCCAGCGCGGCATGGTCGAGGCCTACGAGCGGTTCCTCAACCGGCCCGCCGTCAACAGCACCACCATCGGCGCATCGACGTACAAGCAGATGCACGAGACCGTCACCCAGCACCTGGCGACGCCGCTGGACTGGACCGGTGGCACGAGCCGCGGCAACATGGCCCGGCCCACCTCGTTCCCCGTGCGGAACGCCGAGATCGCCCCGGACGTCTTCCAGGACCATGTAGGTGGCCGGCCGCTCATCATGGATCTGCGCGACGCCGTCCGGCAGCGCGGCGCCAAACCCATCACGTTCACCAGCACGATCATCGGTCGCGGCGGCGCGAGCAACAACGTCATGCCGCGGACCATCACGACGAACTACAGCCGCAGCGAGGCGCCGGCGATCGTCGAGCAGATCTTCGACCAGTACCGCGACGAGCTGGCCCGGGCGGGGAACAATCCGGATGCCAGACTCGCGGCGATCGCCAGGACTGTGCGTACGCTGCACATCACCCACCCGTTCGAAGACGGCAACCGCCGCCTCAACGTCCACGTCCTGCTCCCGAAACTGCTGCTGGACAACGGATTCCAGCCCGTCGTCGCCCCCGACATGGACCAGCTGTTCCAGGGCGGCCGGTCAATCAACGACATCGTGTCGGTGTTGCGCCAGGTTCGCCTGGGCAGCGTCGAAACCGTGCCACCTGCCGAGACGGTCACCCAGGGACCCGACGGAACCTGGCTGGCGGACGGGCGGCCGCTGGACATTCGCCCGCTGCCCGGCGACCGCCCCGGCATCGCTCTGCTCAACGATCACGACTACCGCTCGCTCGGCGACCAGCCACTGGTCCCGGACAGCTCGTCCACCGCCGTGGTCGTGCACGGCGCCGGCGACGTGGCGCATGCACCCGTACGCAATCCGGACGGCACCACCAGCACGGTCGCGCTCAGCCCCGAACAACTCGCAAAGATCATCGATCAGCCGGGTACGCCCATCGCCCTGCTCTCCTGCGACGCCGGCACCCTCGCCGGCGGCTTCGCCCACCAGCTCGCCGACGCGCACCAGGGCGACGTCCTCGCCCCGAAGAGCGACATCGTCGTCGGCAGCAGGGACATCCCCGGCGGCGTCCACACCGTCGACGGCGAGTCGTGGCAGCTCTACACCCCGGACGCGATCGACGACGAGGGCTGGGACGTCGCCAACGACGTGCGCCCGTTCGACGGCATCAGCGCCGACCCCACGGCGTCGGACGACGGTGTGCAGCTGACCGGGCAGACCCCGCTGCTGGGTGACGCGCTTCCCCGAAACCGCTGGTGGGAGCTCTACCTCGACCCGAAGCACCACGCCGAGGCCCAGGCGAAGTTCCCCCGCGATCCGGGTTCGCTCTACGACAACGACCAGTCCCCCGGTTTCCAGCGCGGCATGGTCGAGGCCTACGAGCGGTTCCTCAACCGGCCTTCGGTCAACAGCACGACGCTCGACTCCGGCACCTACAAGCAGATGCACGAGACAGTCACCCAGCACCTGGCGACGCCGCTGGACTGGACCGGTGGCACCAGCCGCGGCAACATGGCCCGCCCGACGTCGTTCCCCGTGCGCAACGCCGAGATCGCCCCGGACGTCTTCCAGGACCACGTAGGTGGACGGCCGCTCATCATGGACCTGCGCGACGCCGTCCGGCAGCGCGGCGCCAAACCCATCACGTTCACCAGCACGATCATCGGCCGCGGCGGCGCGACCAGCAACGACATGCCGCGCACGATCACCACCGCGTACAGCCGGGCCGAAGCACCCGCGATCGTCGACCAGATCTTCGACCAGTACCGCGACGAACTGGCCCGGGCGGGAAGCAATCCGGATGCCAGACTCGCGGCCATTGCGCGGACCGTGCGTACGCTGCACATCACCCACCCGTTCGAAGACGGCAACCGCCGCCTCAACGTCCACGTCCTGCTCCCGAAACTGCTGCTGGACAACGGATTCCAGCCCGTCGTCGCCCCCGACATGGACCAGCTCTTCCAGGGCGGCCGATCCATCCCGGACATCGTCGGCGTGCTGCGGAACTCCCAGCCCGAGGGCGTCCGGCTCGGTAGCACCGACAACTCGGCGCAGCAGCGGGTGCGGGACTTCCTCAGCGACCCGCAGCAGCCGGACCTGGCCGTCTACATCGACAAGGCCACGAACTCCGGGCACGTCGCCGCCGGCATGAACCTCATCGACTCGCTGCGGGCGCGGGGCTACGACCGGCCGATCCAGGTGATCATGTCGCCGGGGACGCGGGACGCGCTCGGGCGGATGGCACCGGGCGGGCTTACCGCGTACGAGCAGAGCCACGCCCTCACCCTCGACATCCGGCCCGAGTTCGAGGCCGGGACGTCTGAACCGGGGCCGCGGCGAACCGACAGCGCGGGCCGCACACCGACCGTGCTCGTCCCCGCGATCGACGACATCAACGGCACCACCGAGCAGACGGAGTTCCTCGACTACCTCGGCGTCGACAAGGCGCTGGTCATGCAGCCGTTCGCGTGGCAGCTCGGCAACCGCATGATGCTCGACCGCAACGAGGGCACCACCGCCCTCCCGATCGACGAGTTCTCGGTCTACCGCTATCCCGTGCCGACCACGGGCGCGACCGCCGAGATCAGCCGCTCGATCACCGACCCGACGGTGGCGAGCACGCTGACCACGCTGGTCGACCGGGCACAGAGCGGCGACCTCGAGGTCATGCCGGTGTACGGCCTGCACCGCAGCGACTTCATCACCGAGGTCAGCGCCCCACGTCAGCTCGCCGCCGCCATCAAAGCCACAAACGACGGCAAACCGGCAGTCGTGCTCCTCCTGGGCAACCCGCGACTCCCGGAGAGCGGCCCCGATTACCGCCACGCCGCCGACCCGGGCGCGGCGACCGCCATCAACAACCTCAAGCCCGGCGACGTCCTGATCCTGCGCGCGGGCAACGTCCCGCAGACGGTGTTCAGCCACCTCTACCAGCAGGGCACGCTGCCCGCGGTGCTCGAAGGCGCGAACACCGCGAACCTCGCCCAGCTCATCAAGCGTCCCTATCTGAACCTGCAGGAGCACGGCGCGTCCCAGGCCGGCACCCGCTTCCCCTCGACCGGCCGGCCGGAGCAGGACTCGGCGGCGATCCAGGACCTGAACCGGGCGCAGAAGGCACTCGTCGAGGAGACGTCCGCGACGAAGGCCGTCCGGGCCCAGCCCGCGTTCGGCGACTACGAGACGGTTCACACCGCCCGCGAGGTGCTGCGGGCGTTGAACGCGTTGCCGCCGGACGAGCAGATCCTGCGTAACGACGAGGTCAACCGCTTCCAGGACGCGCTCGGCGACGATGCCGTCGCGCAGGTGCTGGCCCTGAACGGCACGCCGCAGTCCACCATCGACAAGCTGATGATGGACCCGGGCACGTTCGTCATGCTCCGCAACAACGACCGGTACTTCACGCAGGCCACCGCCGAGCAGATGGGTGAGTTCGATCGGCAGTTGCGCGCGGCCGCCGAGCAGAGCTCCCGGGACCTGGGCCCGTACCTCGCGCAGATCACGTCCGACCCGCACTCCACCGCCGTGCTGACTGACACCATCAACGCGCTGCGTGACGACGCGGACAGCACCACGGCGGAGTACTTCGACCGGCTCTGGGAACGGTCCGACAGCCCCGGCCGCGACCAGGTCCTCCAGGCGCTCGACCAGCTCAGCCAGACCACGCCCCGCCAGACCACAACCGAGGCAGCCTCGTTCAGCGCTCCACCCAACGCCACAAAGGCCACCAGAGCCCCAGAAACCCGGAATGTCCCATCCGGCATCGCCATGCTCGGCCAACGGCATGCCGACCCCGACGACGCACTTAATCGCCTGGTCAACGCGTTCCCCCAGGACGGCCGCCTGCACGTCTTCGTCCACGGCGATCCGCAGCACGCCCTCGTCGACAACGAGGAACACACCGCGAAACAGGTCGCCGACCAGATCCGCCCGAGCTGGATCGCCGCCGGGCAGCCCCCGATCCACCTGCAGTCCTGCTACACCGGAAGCGACGACATCACGGGCTTCGCCGCCGAACTGGCCCGCGAATTCCCTGGCACAGCGGTCATCGCCCCGCCGAACCTGGGCTGGCTCGTCCGCGGCACAGCACCGATCGTCGCGCCCGCTGAAACCACGTACTCCGAGGACGGCCGCCCGCTGCCCGGCGTACCGACGGTCGAGGACCAGTGGCGCGAATACCGCTACGAGCCGACGGACACCGAACCCGACCGCTCGGTGCCCGTGCCCTACCGGACGCTCGGCCCCGTACTTCAGCCGGCGGACGCACCCCAGGACTACGTGCCCGACCGCAACGACCAGGTCGACCCGGATCTCGCGGCGGAGCAGATCGAGCGGTACGCCGCCACGACCCGAGCCGCCGTCGCCACCTTCGACGCGCACCGCACCCGGGCCGAACAGGAGCTGCAGCCCGCGATCGACTCCGTCACCGCCGCCCGCGACCTCACCGCCCAGGCGACGGAACTCACCGGCGACAGCACGACGATCGACCGGAACATCGAGTCCGCGCTGCGCGACATCGACGAGGCGCTCCACGAGGTCCGGTACAGGACGGGACGGGCCGAGGTTCCGCTGACGTCGCCCGCGGCCGTCCGGGACACCAGGACAGCACTCGAGGATTTCCGTACGGCCGCCGCGCACACCGAGTTCGACGCCAAGGACGCGATCCGCGAGCTGGAGAACCTCACCCGCTTCCAGAGCCGGCTCCCCTCGATGCGCGCCGAGGCCGTCACGCTGGCCGAACGCGCCGAGGACTCGGTGGCGGCGGCCCGGCAGGCGCTCGCGGAGGGCCGGACCCGCGACCTGCGTACCCTGCTGGACCAGGCCGCCATCACCACCGCCCGGTCCCGGCTGCTCACCGGCATGGCCGACGCTCTCGTGGACAACGCGACACGCGAGCAGGACGCGACCGTCAAGCGGGCCACCGACACGATCGCCGATGTCCGGACGCGGCTGGCCGACGTCCGGACGCTGCGGGACACCGCGACCGCCGCGCAGGACACCCTGCTGACCGGGCTCACCGCCGACCGCCAGTCTCTCGACACCGCGTTGCGGGCCGCCACCGATCAGGGTCTGGGAGCCGCGGACGAGTCGGACAGCGACATCGACCTCTCCGATGACGACCTGGTAATCCCCGATGACAGCGACACGGAAGACCTCGCAAGTGCGCTCGCGCCGTCGCCGTCGCCCTCACGACGGTCCGTCCAGCGCCGCGTCGAAGACTTCCTGCGCGATCCCCGCCAGCCGGATCTGGCCGTCTACATCGACAAGGCCACGAACGCCGGGCACGTCGCCGCGGGGCTCATGCTCATCGACTCGCTGCGCGGGCAGGGATATCGGCGACCGGTCCGGCTGATCGTCTCGCCCGGAACGCGGACGCTGCTGGACCGTCTCGCGCCGGGCGGGCTGGCCGCGTACCAGCGGCGACAGGACCTGGTGCTGGACGTCCGGCCCGAGTTCGAGGTGGGAAACCGGGTCCGCACACCGCGGATGCGCGACGCTCAGGGGCGTACCCCCATCGTCCTGGTGCCCGCGATCGACGAGATCGGCGACCGGGACGACCAGCGTGACTTCCTCGATTATCTCGGTGCCGATCAGGCGCTGGTCATGCAGCCGTTCGCGTGGCAGCTCGGCAACCGCATGCTGCTCGACCGCAACGAGGGGACCACCGACCTCAGCAACGCGATCGACCGGTTCGCGGTCTACCGCTACAACGTCCCACGCACCGGGGCGACCCAGACCATCACTGCCGAGATCACCGATCCGGTACGCGCGGACACGCTCCGAGCCGTCGTCCGTGACACCCGCGCGGGCCGGGTCGAGGTCATGCCGGTCTACGGCCTGCACCGCGTCGACTTCGTCACCGAGGTCGCCGCCCAGCGTCAGCTCGCCGCCGGTGTGCGGTCGGCGGGGCTGCGGCAACCGACCGTGATGCTGCTGCTCGGCGAGGGCCGGCTGCCCGAACGCGCGCAGCTGCCCGGCATCCGGTATGCCCGCGCCGACAGCCCGCGCGCCCTGGACGAGCTCGACGGCCTGCGCCCCGGCGAGGTGCTGATCCTGCGCGTCGGCAGTGTCCCGCAGCCGGTGTTCCAGCACCTGTTCCAGCTGGGGACGCTGCCCGCGGTGCTGGAGGGCGCCAACACCGCGAACCTCGCGCAGATCGTCGAGCGGCCCTACCTGAACCTGCGCGAGCATCACCAGCGGGCCGGCATCGCCTCGGACGTCACCCAGTTCCCGTCCACCGGCAACTCCCGCGAGGACGCGCGGGACGACGCCCGGGCCATCAACGTGTTCAACGAGGTCCAGCAGGCGGTCACGCTGGAGACCGAGCAGGTCGAGGACATCCGCTACCTCGAGTCGTTCGAGGACTACGGCAAGGTGCACACGGGCCGCGAGGTGCTGCGGTCGCTGCGGGCGTTGCCGCAGAACGAGCGCGTGATGACGTACGACGAGGTGGAACGGCTGCGGGCCGCGTTCGGCAACGACCGCCGGCTGAGCGACGTGCTCATCGGCGCGGGGGCGTCGCCGCGGACCGTGGACGCGTTCATGCTGCCGCAGGACCGGTTCTGGCGGCTGCGCGGCGCCGACGAGATGTCCATCCTGCTGACCCCGCCCATGGCGACCAGCCTCAGCCGCAACCTCGACGCCGTCGCGGACGAGCACCTCGACGATCTCGCCCCGCACCTCGCCCGGATCACGCCGGACCCCGCGGCCGCCGACGTCATCGGCGACACCATCCGCGCGCTGCGCCGCAACCCGGACAGCACCGAGTCCACCTACTTCCAGCGGCTCTGGCGCGAGGCGAGCCACCCCGACCGCGACCAGGTACTGCAGGGCCTTTACCAGCTCAGCCGGGCCCGGTCCGCGAATACCGGCAGCTCGTCGGCAGCCGCGTTCGGGCGGCAGAAGAAGCTGCCGAAGGACGTCGTGGCCACGCGGAGCAACACCGCGTTCACCACGCTGACCGCGGGCGCGGCCCCGGACGGGCGTACGCCTCAAGAGATCGGCGCGGAGCTGATCGAGCAGCGGGCGCCGCTGTCGTACGTGGTGAACATGATCGTCCCCGCCTCGGACGTGGACCGGCTGGGCGACGTGGTCACGTCCGTCCGCGCGGGGCTGAAACCGGGCACGAACGTCGCATTTGTCATCGGGGTCAACACGATGGCGCAGGTCGCCGATGACGGGCTGCGCGCCGCGGTCGACCGGGCGGCGACCATCGCCGACAGCATCCCCGACGTGCCCATCGCGGTCACCGGTAACGCGATCGGGGGCAAGCGCGGCGCCTTCCAGTACGGAACCGCCCGCAACGCCGTCCTGAAGTCCGACCCGACCATCGACGCGGTCAACGCGCTCGCGGCCGGCGGCACGTACCCGTACGTGGCGTTCCAGGACTACGACACCGGCACCCGGACCGTCCCCTCCGGCACCCACGTCTTCGAGCACTTCCAGCAGCGCACCCGGCTTCCCGGCGACGGCGGGCGCGGCGTCGAACGACCGCTGATGATGGCCGGCGGTTACCGCGTCGCTGATCCGGCGAAGCTGCTCGCCGATGTCGGGCCCCGGCTCCGGCAGGACCGCGACGAGCAGGAGACCAAGCTCGAGAAACAGCGCCAGGCACTGGCCACGGCGACCACCGACGCGCAGCGGGCGACCATCGACCGGCGGATCGCGGACCTGTCCGCGCGGCGGGCCAACGCCGACGCGGCCCTCGACATGCTCGCCGATCCCGCCCGCGCCGCCCGGTTCGTCGACGACTTCCTCACCGAGGTCGGCGACGACATGCAGACCCGCAACCGGCTGACGGAGCTGGCGCCGCTGCTCTCGTACGCGCCGGAGCCGAACCTGTTCGTCGACGGCCTGCTCGCCGCGGGCGACCCGGAGATCCGGTTCGGCGACGGGCTCGCGGAGTTCAGCGATCTCGGCAACAGACTGAATCGCGCGTACGCCGCCGAGCTGCACCAGCACCAGACACGCACCGGCCACGACGACGGAGCCGACGCGCAGTACGGCCGGCATCCGGTGCGCGGCGAAGCCTTCCTCACCGACTTCACCGGCGCGGCCGTCGAGACCGACCTTTCCCGGCTGGCCGCGGCGTACGCGGTCACAGGCAACCTGCCGCAATCGCACGTCCCGGAGTCCACGCTCACCCAGCGGCTCGCCGCATATGGCGGCCACGCGGTCTCCTACACCGACCCGTCCGGGATCCACGTCGGACTTCCCGCGGGCATCAGCACCGTCAGCCAGCTCACCCCGTCGTCGACCACGGCGACCATCGCGCGGGACTTCACCGCGGCCGGGAACGTCGTGGCCGAACTCGCGCCGCCGATCCAGGACAATTCCCTGGTGGCAGCGCTCGCCACGGCGACCGGGCAGACTGCCACCGACCTGCGCGCCGACCTCATCACCACCGGGCAGCGCCTGACGGGCACCCCGGACGGGCGGGTCGCGGGCGGCCTGCGCAAGCAGCGGGTCACGCAGTCCTACGACCACGGCCACTTCCTGGTCGCCGCGACCGGGGTCACCACTCCCGCGGGTGATCTCGCCCGGCAGCAGGCGGCTTACCGGGTCGTCGCGGACGTGGCGGCGCAGACGCTCGGGCGTACGATCCGGATCCACACCCCGGACGGCCTGGTCACGCACGCTCCGGCCCTGCCCGCGGCCGGTGTGATCGACGTACGCCAGGACGTCGGCGCGGACGGGCGCATCACGTTCCAGCCGGGCGCGCCCGCGACGTTCGCCGACCTGGTCGACGCGGTGCCGCCGCTGCGCCGCGACCAGGACCTCGCCGCCTGCGTCACGTCGCTGCGGCGCCTGGCCCGGGCCCAGCACCCCGACGGCCTGACCACCCCCCGCGCCCGCGACGATCGCGACCTCGATCCCCGCAACGTGCTGCCCGGCATCTCCGACCGCCGCTGGCAGCCGACCAGCACGTGGACCGGCGTCGAGGCCGCGCTGACCGCCGCCGGGCCCGGGACGACCGCGTATGTCCTGGTAGGACGGCCGGGCGATGTCGGGCACGCGGTCGCCGTGCACCACGACGCGCAGGGCATCGGCTACATCGACCTGGGCCGCCCACCGGGTGCCCGGATCGCGACGACGCCGGACGCGCTGCCCGCACCGGTGGACGCCCGTGTGCTCCTCGTCGGCCCGGACGGCCGGGTGCAGGACACCCCGCTGCCCGCAGCACCGCCCACCACCGCGCAGGCCATGGTCGACGCCCCTGCGACCGACCAGCGCGGTACACGGTTCGGCGCGATCGGCATCGAGGTCGAGGGGCGCCGGCACGAGTTCACCGGCACTGACGGGCTCGGCTACGGCGACGTCCTCGTCCGGCACCGCAGCGGCCTCGCCAAAATCACGATCGACGAGTACCACGCCCGCGACAGCGCCGGGAAGCTCACGCCCGACAAGGTCAAGCTCGGTGAGGCGGTCGGCGAGCCGAGCCGGGTGCTGTCGCAGGAGGGCCGCCCCGACCGCGCGTACGTCACCGGGCTGGTCGCCGAGGCGAACCGGAAGCTGGACGGCCTGCGCGCCGGTGAGGAGCGCTCGCTCACCGACCTGTTCCCCGAGTCCGAGGGCTGGATCGTCGACCCGGACGCCGCCGAGGTCGGCGTGCGCGGACGCGTGCTGAACCCGAAGAGCGACCCGTATACGCAGTTCACCCTCGGGGTGCCGCTCGCGCGGACGGCGAACTTCATGCGCTACGTCGCGGACAACTCGGCGTCCGTGGCGATGGACGGATCGCTGCGCAGCCGCCGGGCGATCATCGAGGACGGGCTCTCCGTCGCCGACGAGCTGCGGGAGTCCTACCGGCGCTGGGCGGGACCCGACGCCACCGACCGGGACGCCGACGAGATCGCCGGTCTGCTCGCGGTGATGTATCCGCACGTCGCGGCGTTGATGTACAGCGACGTCTCGCGGCTGATGAATCGACCGCGGCGGCTGCTCAAGAGCTACCTCGCGGTCGCGTCACGGGTCGCGCCGAACGGCATGCGCACCGCGCTGTCCCCCAAGGTGAAGGCTTTCCTGGACGAGCACGCCGAGGACGTACGCGAAGCCGTGGCCAAGCAGTTCGGCACCGCGATCGCCGACCGGCCCGACGTCGTGGCGGCGCTGGGTGACGACGAGCCGATCGACCTGCTCTCCGGAACCCACGTGGGCGACTACCTCGACAACGCCCTGTACGAGCGGGGCAAGTACGACATCCCGTTCGTCGACCAGCGGGACTTCCTCACCACCCGTTTCGACCGGCTGGACGACAACGAGGGCCGCCTCGCCGACCGGCCGCTGGTGCAGCTGGAGATCCGCGCACTGCGGGCCCACCAGGACCTGGACGGCATGACCCGCACGGTCGAGGACCTGGCGGAGCTCGTCACCGGGTACGACCGCGAGCTCGGCGGGTTCGACATCGACGCCGCCCGCGCCGAGCTGGCCACGCAGGCCGACCGGCTGCGCACCGCCGCCGCCACCCTGGCCACCACCGCGGCGCAGACCCGCCGGGCGGCGGCACAGGCGCTCGGTGACTCCCGCGACTTGAACGAGCTGATCAACCACTCGCGGGACACCCAGGCGGCGCTACGCGACTACAGCGCGTCGGCGCGACGGGCACGCGCGGCGCTCAACGATCTGGTCGACCGGGAGAACCACGTCACCCGGGTCAACCGCCGGATCGTTGCGGAAGCCACCGCACGCCTCACCGGGCAGGGTGCCCCCGCCGCGCTGGCCGACCTCAACACCGCCGCCGCCACGCATCGGGATGCCGTCGACGCCGCCGAGGACGCGGCCGAGGACTTCGGACACGCTGCCCGGCGCAACGCGGCGCGGACCGACGCGGCCCACAACGCCATGTCTCCCGTGATCGCGGAGGTGGGCCGGACCGACAACACCCTGGCCCAGCTCTTCATGCTCGACGCCGACCTTCGCGACGCCGCGGCCGACGCCGCCGAGCTGGCCGAGGCCGCCGATCGCTATGTCGAGCAGGGGCGCACCGCCACCGGCCCGGCCGAGGTCGCGTTCCTGCGCAATGCGGCCCGCGTGTCCACCGCCCAGGTCGAGACCGATCGGGACGCCACCAGGGACCGGCTCGCCGCGCTCCTGGACGACACCGGCACGAGCCTCGACGAGCTGCCCGGCAGTCTGCACGACCGCTTCCGTGACCTGGACCAGCAGTATCGGGCACTCATCGGACCCGCCACCACCGCGCTGGGCCAGCACAACGCTGACCGGCCCGCGTACGACCACGCGCGCCGCCTGATCGACCGTGCCACCCGCCGGGGTGACGCGGTGCTGGATCTCGCCGAGGACCTCGGGATCGACCCGGGCACCGCGATCCGGGCCGAGCGCCGGGCAGCGGCGGGTGTCGACGAGGTGAGCCGGCTCGTCCAGCAGTGGACCGTGGCACCGGACGCCATGCCGGCCACCACCACCGACGAGCCCACGCGGCAGTACGACCTCGACGAGGTCGACGTCATGGTCATCCGCAAGCCCGCGGACGCGGACGGTAAGCCGGGCCCGGTCATCGGCGTCGGCTTCCCCACCCGCGCGGGCGACCGGAAACTGTTCGAGACGTCCATGCCCGCCATCGACGACGCGCAGTCCGGCACGTACGTCCAGGAGTCGCCGGCCGGTTCCACCACGCTGCAGGTGCCGTGGGGTGGTCCCGCCGGGCTCGGCGACCGCCAGATGTTCTACGTCCAGGCGCACGCCGAGCCGACGTCGTTCCGCATCCGGCTCAAGAACGCCGACGGTACGCCCGGCCGCGTCGTCCCCGTCGACGGCGAGCAGCTGGAACACCTCGTCAGCCAGACCCACGCGATCGAGCAGAGCAGGTCGGGCAAGCAGTCACCGCTGCTGTTCCTGTCCTGCTCCGCCGCGCAGTTGCAGTCCCGGGGCGGCGCCGTCTACGACTTCCTGCGCAGCGCGTCGGGGCGGCACGGGCACCTCGGGGAGGCGTACGGCGCCACAGGAACCCTGCGCGCCGGCCCGCCGCTGCGGATCGAGGACGGCGGCAACCTCGTCCAGTTCCGCAACCCGAACGCGGACGCACCCCGGGTGCCGAGCATCGCCGCGGTCACCCAGGCCCCCGGTCACCTCGCGACGAGCATCGACGACGTGCCCCTGGGCGGCAGCGTGCAGACCCGGGACGTGGATGCCGGGATGCTGTTCGTCGACGACGACGATCCGGGGCAGGCGGCCACCGCCGAGCACTTCCCGGCGCGCGACGACCGATACACGGTGTTCTCGCACGCCGACGCGTACCACCTGCGCCCGGAGGGCCGCCGCGTCACCGCACGCGACCTGGCCCGGCGGATCCGGGCCGACCCGCGCTGGAACAACAAGCCGATCGTGCTGATGGCCTGCGACACCGCCGCCGACCTCGACAACGGCTTTGCCACCCAGCTCGCCCGGGAACTGCCCGGCACCCGCATCATCGCTCCCGTCGCCATCGCGTGGGCCACCTCGGACGGGCACGCCGTGGTCACCCCTGCGGCCGACTACGCCAACGACGGCCGGCCGATCGTCGCGACACCGACACCGCAGACCACGTTCGTGGAGCTCCTCCGCACCCCCGGGCCGGACGGACGGCTCACCGTCACCGATCTGCCGCACGTGCTCGGCACCGACGCGGACCTGGGCGACATCAACCCCGCGGGGATCGCCGCCGAGATCGCGCTCGACGCCGACGAGGCCCGGCAGGACGCCGCCGACACGGCCCGGATGCTGCAGCCACTGATCGACGCGATCACTCCGGTGCTGGCCGACTCGCCGACGGCCGAGCAGTTGCACCGCGACGCGTCCGACCTCGCCGGGCAGCTCCGCGGTCTCGGGGACCAGATCGGCGACTCGCACAGCGAGCTGGGCGCCCGGATGTCGGACCTCGCGAGGCGGTCCCGAGCCGCCGACACGCCGGTCCGCACCGCCCTGGCCGCGGCGAACGGGTTGCGCCCCGACATCGACGCCGTGCGGCGTCACGCCGACCGGGCCGCCGCCGATGCCGGCCGGGCAAAGAGCACATTGGACACGCTGCGCCGATTCCACAGGCACTTCAGCAACCTGGTCACCCGCAGCCAGGCCGCCGCGGACCGGGCCACCGCCGCCGAACGGGACAGCAACACGGAGACCGGGGCGTTGCCGCTCGCCCAGGCGTTCGCCGCCGCGCACGGCGCCCGGCTGAGCACGAACCACGACCGGGACCTGCGTGACCAGATCGACCGGGCATACCAGGACCACGTCGGGGACGTCGGGGAGCGGGCCCGTGAGGTGCGTGCGCTGCTCGACGACGCTGCCGACCGGCTCGAACAGGCTTCCGAGGAGGTACCCGACGCCGTCGCCGCGCACGAGGAGGCCGTCGAGCATCTGACCGAGGCGCAGGAGCTGATCCGCGAGGCGCAGGAGGACCTCAGCGATTCCGACGACGACGGCGATCCGCCTGCCGACCTGCTCATCGAGGCTCCCGACGATCGGATGTCGGTCGAGCCCGTGGTCTCGCGGTTCATCGAGGACGCGGACTCGATCGGGGTCGCGCTCACCACGTCGGGCGAGGTCGCGGTGCCGGCGCCGCTTGCGGTTGTCAATGCGCTCCCCGCGTACCTCAAGGAGAGCCGGACCCTCGGCCTGGCCGAGCAGCTGCACCCCACCGAGGGTGGACCGATCGCCGACATGGTCCGCGGCCTCGCCCCGGGCATCGCGAAGGCCGACCTCGACACGCTCGCCGAGGACGCCCGGCTCGACATCGACCAGTTCCTCGGCGCCGGACGCCCGTACGCGGTCACCGTCGACGGCCGTCCCGCCGAGCTGACCGTCACCGCGACCCTCGACTGGGACGCCGTGACCGTGCAGGAACCCAGCACCAAGGCGGCGAAGGCCAAGACCAAGACCGACGGCGAGGCGCGGCACTCGATGCGGCACGGCCGCGCCGACCACATCGAGCCCAAGGCCACGGTCACCGCGGTCCCGGGCATGATCGCCGGGGTCGGCGCGACGCTGCCGACCCGACCGGCGACAACGCGCTCGTCGGCGCAGCGCACGGCGTACACAACGAGCACCACGGTCGAGATCCAGGAACGCGCGGACGTTCGCGTGCCGATCACGTTCCACGCCACGCTGACCTTCCCGGACGGATCAACCCCTGATCCGGTACGCGCGGACGGCACGGTCGCCCTCCGCATTCCCACCGCACTCGCCAAGCCACAGCCGGTCGAAACAAACAAGGACGCGCCGCCGCTGAGCGCCGCACCGCCCCGGCGCTTCGGCATGGAAAGCCTCGCGAGCCGCCCGGACGGCGACCAGTTCTTCAACCAGGTCGAGACCCTGCTGGCCGACCAGGGCCTGAGCGACGTGACCCGCATCGGCACACCCGGCCGCCAGGTGCTGCAGCAGTTCCTCAGCGACGCCAACCTCGCGGCGAACCTCGGCCGGATGGTCGTGCACGACCCGGCCGACCAGCAGGGCGGCTGGGTGTCGTCGGCGCCGCTGCTGCGCTCGCCCGCCCGTGGGTGGCGCCGGTTGTTCCCGGGCCGCGACCGGCAGATCCAGATGCGGCTCGTCGCCCGTCAGGTGCAGGTCGTGGAGAACGTCGACTCGGCGACCCACGTCGACGTCGCCGCGTTCGCGGGCGAGAACACCGACACCACCTCGACCGACCGGCCGGTGACGGTGTGGGGTCTCGCCGGCGGTGGCCTCGACATCCCGCCGCTCACGCTGCTGGTGGCGCCGAAGGTCTCCGCGTCCCGGACCGGCACGACGGTCCAGGAGATCAAGGAGGAGGCCAGCAACAAGCAGACGCTGACCGCGACCGGGCCCGCTGTGCGCTACCAGACCGTGTACGACCTGCAGGTCCGCACGCTCGGAGCCCCCGCCCGCACGCTCGCCGGCAGCGTCCACACCCTGCAGTGGACAACCAGCGACCGGGTGAAGGACAGCGCGCTCGACCCGGACCGCGACCACGCGGGCTGGCGCGGACGGCGTGGCAGCGACCGCACCCACTACGCGCCGGCGCAGATCGAACAGGGCGAGTCGTTCGGCGGCGCGTTCGTCGACGACCTCAGCGGCGGCGACCGGATCTACGAGTCGATCGTGGCCGCGTTGCGCGGCGTCCCCGGGAAGCACGGGTTCACGCTCGAGTCCGACGCGTTCGTCCGGACGTTCGACGATCCCGGCCTCGCCAAGGGCCTGAACGCGACCGTGCAGGCCGTGCTGTCCCGCGACACCGAGGCTCAGCAGCGGCTCTCCGACCGGCAACTGCGCTACGTGCTCGACCGCATCGTCGGCCCCGGGCTGGAGATCCCGCTCGTGAAGCGCGGACGGTTCTTCACGTACACCACGGTGGTCACGGTCGGCGGTCGCCTGGCGGACCTCTCCGACGGAGAGCTCACCGACCGCGGCGCACTGCGCACCGACAACAAGCGCAAGAACAAGACGACGACCACCACCGGCAACGAGCGGACCCAGACCACCGAGGTCAGCCTCGAGGCGCGGATCCTCGGCCCGGTCGGACGCGCGTTCTCGACGCTGCTCGGCGGCCCGCGCGTCAGCCGGACCAAGGCCCGCGGCCACGAGGTCAGCCTGTCGCAGGGGCACGTCGCCGACTCCCGGCACGGCCCCGATCTCGACGAGACCGGCGAGTACGCGGACCAGCCGATGCGGGAGTTCGCCGCGACGCTGCAGATCTCGGCGAGCATCCGGTCCAGCGTCCGCGCCAACGAGAACTTCCGGCACGTGTCGATCGGCCGGCCCGGCCGCGGCGTACCCCGCGAAGTGGCAGTGGCGAACTACCGGCCCAAGGCTTTCCCGCTGTCGGTACGCCTGCTGGTCCCCGAGCACCGCGTCACCGATGCTCCGCCCGCCGCGCTGCCCGTGGTGACACCGGCCCGCCAGGAATGGATCACCGACCCGGGCCCGCTCAACGCCGTGACCGGTGGCTACCCGCTGGCGTTGGACGGCGCCCGGATCGAGGCCTTCCGCGGCGCGGAGCTTCTGCAGGACGCGGTGAAGGAAACCGTGGTCAAGGCTTCGGGGGATGAGATCTTCGCGTTCCCGGACGGGCGCAACTCGACGGCGATCGCCAACATGCTCTCGCCCGAGCTGCTGACCACGAACCCGGAGATCTTCAGCCGGGCGGCGGCGCTGAGCAACCTCGGTCACGACCGGCGGCTGACGAACGCCGACGGCGATGTGCGGATCAAGCTGACCCCGAGGAACGCCAAGCCGTTGGGGACGTCCGAGTTCGAGCGGGTCAAGCACGTGCTGTCCGGCGGCTCGACGGTGAGTGCCAAGCGCGGGCGGGCGTACGAGGTCAGCACCTCGGTCACCGGCGTCGCCTCGGTCACCGGGCCGGGAACCGTCTCGGACGACGTCACCGCCAGCCCCGGCGGCGTCCTGGTCGCCTCGCTCACGCCGTGGCAGCGCACCTGGGGCAACGTCAAGGACCGCAGCCTGGCCGGTGTCACGAAGCTGCGCCTCGGCCGGGCCGCGGACCGCATGATGCTGGTCCAGCTCGATGTCGAAGCCGAGGTGTACGCCGAAGCGCAGCACCGCACCACGCTCGACCCGCTCGGTCTCGTGCCGGGCCGCAAGAACATCGCCGCGCAGCGGTTCACCATGCCCGGCGCGGTGCTGATGTGGATGACCCCGGAGCAGCTGCGCGGGCTGCAGCAGCACGACGAGGAACTGCGCCGGACCAGCGACGAGAAGCGGCTGGAGGACAAGCACCAGCAGGAGACCGCGCAGCAGGAGGCGGACTTCAAGGCGGCCGGTGACGCGCTGCGGGCCGGTCACGAGCGGGAACCCTCCGACCTGGCCCGGCGGCAGCGGCGCGAGCTGCGGGAGGCCCGGGACTTCGCCGATCGCGTACGCCGCGACAACACCCGGGGCGAGCGGGAGTTGCGCCGCACCCAGGCCGAGGAGCTGCGTACGCTGCGGGCGGGCACCACGCCCGGCGACTGGACCGGTCTGCGGCAGGTGGTGGAGCTGCAGCGCCGGCAGGCCCGGGACCTGCACCGGTTCCAGCAGAGCGCGGCCCGGCGCGAGCGTGCGGTGGCCGACGCGGTCACCGATCGGCCCGACCGCCAGCGCACCGAGCGGCTCGCGGCCGAGGGCCGCCGCCAGGCCGAGACCGACCGGCTGAGTGCGGAACAGAACGAGCAGAAGACTCTCCGCGTACGCCGTCAGCGGCGCGAAACCGAGCTCGTCCACGAGGCACAGCGCGACCGGGTACAGGCCCTGGAACGGCCGGAACCCGCACCGGCCCCCGAGCCCGCCGGGGAGCTGCCCGCGCCGATCACGTCCGGACAGCCCGCGTCACTCGGGCTCGGCGGTGTCCTCACACCCCTCGATCTCGCCGGTGTCGTCTCGGAGCTGCGGGACGCGATCGCCGCGAAAGCCGGCCGGGATGTCGCGTACGCGCTGCTGCCCGACTCCCCGCTGGACCAGCCGCACGACAACGTCCGCATGGTCCAGACGTTCCTCGGCAAGGCGGACCACCACCTGGGCAGCGCGCTCAACGGCGGCCGCAGCCTGCCCATCCGGCTCGAGGGCCGGTTCCGCGGGCACACGCACCACGTGACGCTGTCCGCGAACTTCAGCGGGACGCCCACGTTCACCGGCATCGAGCACGTCACCGAGCTGTCGGTCACCGACGGCACCACGGTCAAGGACTCGGACGTCACCAGCAGGGGGAGGACCGTCGCGTCCGTCTCGGTGACCGCCCGCGCGCAGGGCACCTGGACCGAGACCACCGGCAAGGACGACCCACCGGCCACCTCCGGGCACGGTCCCGCGAGCGGCTTCCTCGGCGGCGGCTACGTCGGCAGCGCGAACCTCGGCGTCAAGTCCACGAAGAACACCCAGCACGACGGTCAGGAGTTCGAGCAGACGCTGAGCGTCAAGGGGCCGGTCGCGCGTTTCGACGGCGAGCTCGGCTTCACGATCACCGTCACCGGCCACGACGTACCCGACGGCGGCGCCACGGTCACGGCGCGGCGGCCGGTGCAGGTGCACACGATCCCGGGCGACACCCGCCCGCTGCCCGTCGGCAACCGGCCGCTCGGGCACGCCGGCCGGCCGATGCGGTTGCACGCGGACGAACTCGGCGACCAGGCGCGGGAGAGCTGGCGTACGGCCGACGGGGAGCACGCGGTGCTGCCCGAGCGGGGCCGGTTCGCCGTTGAGCACGTCCTCGCGAACGTCGACGACCTGCACGAGGTCGCTCGTACGACGCTGGTCGACTCCGGGGCCGATGTCGACGAGGCCACCCGTACCGCGCTGCGTGACGGCCTGACGGTCACCAACCTCAAGGCGGCGCTCGAAGGCGGCATGACCGGCGGGCGTTTCGTCCTGCCGCTCGGCAAGGCGGGCCGCGACCTGATCGTGGACGCCCGGCTGCGCCCCCGGCCCCGCTTCGCCCACGCCGACGCGCGCGTCGAGATCAAGGGCACGCAGCACCACGATCGTGGCCGCAAGTTCGAGCGGACGACCGCCAACACGTACGCCGTGAAGATGAACGGCCCGGTCGCCGGTGGCGGGGTCAACCACCCCACGGGCGCCAAGGAGGTCGGCCAGCGCAACGAGTTCGGTGCGGTCAACGCGTCCACGTTCATCGAACAGCCGATCTACCGCAGCGACCCCGAGCGCGACCTCAAGGTCGAGAACAAGCTGCCCGGCAAGGGCACCAACCTGCTGCCGACGCACGGCGAGACCGAGGACAACCTGACCCGGAGCCTCGCGTACGACGTGGAGTTCCGGATCATCGCCCGCTCGCAGGACACCGGCGTGAAGCACCGGGCCGGCACCGAGCTGACGATCTCCGACGCGGTCACGGTCCGGATGGCCGAGGTGGAGGCGAGCACCCGTACGGGCGTCGACCTGCCCGGATCCCTGCGCGAGTCCGCCCTCGACCTCGCCCGCCGCAGCGAGGAGTGGACGGCCGCGATCGGCCGGCAGGACGGCGTCGCCGAGGCGGAGGACGCCTGGTGGGCGGCGCACCGGACGCATGAGGCCGAGCTCGACGCGTTCCGGTCCGCGGATCTGTCCCTCGATGATGTCCGGGCCGTCCCGCTGCGCGACTCCCAGGGCTCGGTCATCGGGGTGGGCTTCCCGAGCCGCGACGGCGACGAGACCACGATGACCGGCTTCGCCGCGGCGGGCCCGAGCGACGTGGACACCTACCGCAGCTTCACGGACACCCCCGACGGCGAGCACACCGAGCAGCCGGCACCGTGGCGCGCGGAGGGACGGCGCCCGGTCTTCGTCGACGTCCACGGCGACGCGCGCGGTTTCACGGTCGGGCTCAAGGGTGGCGGCACGATCCGGGTGCCGGGAGCGCAGTTCGCCCGGCTCGCGGCGCAGGCCGAAGCGCTCCGGGGGTCGGCGGCGCCGGTCATGCTGCTCTCCTGCGACACGGCCCAGGTCGCGGAGCAGGGCGGCGCGGCCTTCGACTTCCAGGAGAAACTGCGCGGGATCCGGGACGGCCACCGGCAGACGTACGCCGCGACGACCCGCCTCTTCACGAACCCGGATGCCCAGGGCCGGCCCGCCATCGGCGTCGCCGCCGGTGGCCGCATCGTCGCCTTCGGACCGCAGCCCACCCCCGTCCCCGCTCCTGCCGGCGATGCCCCTTCCGTCGCCCGGCAACCCGACGACGGGGTCTGGACCGCGCGTCCGCCGCAACGTCCTCAGGCGCCGCTGCCGCCTCTGCCGCCGATCGACAACGACGTGGCTGCGCGAGACGTCCGCATCGTGCACGTCGAGAACACGGCCGGCACTGTGATCGGCCTGAACTTCCCGCTGAACGACGCCGACAAGCTGGTGATGTCCCGCGTCAACCTGGCCGCCCGCGACGGCTTCTTCTCGGTGCCGTCGCGTCGCGCCGGCTACATCGCGGATGTCCGGGCACCCTGGCATGGCGGCACGCACCCGCCCCGCACGGTCAACACCCGGACCGCAGGCGACGGATACGCCGTTGTCCTGCACCAGGACCGCGGCCTGATCCGCGTCGACGGCGCGGCCCTCGCCCGCATCGCCATGGAATCCGGCCTGTTCGACGGCCCGAACGCCGACGTCACGCCGACCGTCCTGTTCGGCTCGTCCTCAGGCAGCCGCCGGGCACCCGGTGGCCTCGCCCACGACTTCGCCGATCACGCCTACCACAACGCCGGTCACCTCGCCGCCGTGTATGCGCCCGACAGCGAGACGGACCTGCGCCGCGTCACCGATCGGATCTACCTGCCGCAGGACGGCGAGTTCCAGGCGTTCAAACCGATCGAGAACGACATCGAGATCGAGAGCGTCCACTCGGATCCCGAGTCGGAGTCAGAGTCGGAGCCTTCTACCCCCACCGCCGCTGAGCCGGTCACGCCGCCGCGCACGCTGGGCAACGATGCCGGGTTCTCCTTGGTCGCCGATCCCGCCCTGAACCGCGAGCTGACCGCCTACGCGGACGCGCTCACCCCCGGCGACACCGGAGTCGTGCTGTCGGAGACGGACCTCGGCGGCGACCAGATCGACCGGCAGACGCGGCCCGCCCCCTGGGCCCCCGACGCCGACCGCGCTGGCGGCAAGCCGGTGTTCGTCTTCCTGGAACGGGCGGCCGGCGGAGCCGGGTTCCGGGTGCCGGCCCGCAACGGCGGAACCACCGTTGTCGCACCCCGCGACCTGGCTCGCCACCTGCAGGAGCAGCCCGGCTTCCGCACCCTGGACACCTCCGGGTTCAACCGGCCGATGGTGCTGGTCGTGCTCGGGTCGCACGCGGGCCTGTCGCCCGGCGAGGCCCGCGACGTGCTCGACGGGCAGCTCGCGGTCGGTGGCTACCGGGCGATCTACCACCCGGACGGCACCAACGCGCAGCTCCGGACCGTCGCCCGGCAGAGCGGCGCCCGGCTCGCCGTCCGCGACGGCACCTTCGCGCTGGTCCGCGGCCCGCGCCTGAGCGACGTGACGGTGCGTGAGCTGGGCGGCGATCGCGGGCTCGCGCTCACGCTGCCCGGCGACCCCGACGACATCACCGCCGGTGGGATGGTCACCGGCACCCCGCGGGGCGCGTCCAGCTATGGGATCGCGGTCGCGGGTGATGGCGTACGCGTCTGGGCGCAGGCCACCAACGGCCGCAAGCTGGAACTGACCGGCGGCGACCTCGCCCGGGTACTCGCGGAACACCCCCGCTTCGCCGAACTGCTCGCGGACGGTACGACCAACGTGCTGCTCGGCTCCCCCCGGGCCGGCGCCCGCAACGAACCGGGCAGCGTCGGCCACGACTTCGCCTCCGCCCTGCCGCTCGACCCGGCCCAGCGCACGGTCCTCGCCAGCACCGGCCCGGTCGTATGGACGCCGTCCGGCCGCATCGGCATGCTCAAGGGCCAGCCCCCAGCCCGCATGGCCGCCCCGCAACCCGACACCGCTTCCCCCCAACCCTCAGCAGCCCAGCCCGCAGCAGCCCAGCCGCCCACACAGGCCCAGCCCCCCGCGCAGGCCCAGCCCCCCGCGCAGGCCCAGCCATCGACGGCGGCCCCGGCGGGTTCGCAGGCTTACGACAGCGACGAATCCGACGACAGCGACACCGAGGTCCCCGACAGCGACGACGAAAGCACCTCGTCCGAGGACAGCGCGGCCGCCACCAGCCCGGCCCAGAACAACTCGGCCCAAAGCAACACGGCCGAGGACAGCGACAGCGAGGACAGCGACGACGACAGCGACGACGACAGCGACAGCGACAGCGACAGCGACAGCGACAGCGACGAGGTTGACGGGCACGTCATCCGGGAGCCGCGGCAGCTGCGCGACGCGAACGGCCGCATCTTCGGCGTGAGCTACGCGACCGACGACCAGCACCGCGACGCGATCGCGACCTGGGCCGCATCCCGCCCGGCGGCCGAGCACGGCACGGTTCTCAGCTACCCCGGGCCGGCGGGAACCGGCACACCGCAGCGGATCCGGCCGGGCTGGGCGGGCAGCAAGGGACGCCGCCCGTTCGTCGTCCACTTCGACCTGTCGGACGGCCGCTCAGCAACGGTGCCGACCCGCAACGGCCTGCGTACCCTCGGTCCCGCCGACGTGATCCGGCTGATCAACGGCACCGGCCTGCTGGACGTGCGCGGCGCGAACCCGGCGACGTCGATCGTGTTGCTCGCGCCGTACGCGGGTTTCCACGCCCAGCCGGGAAACCTGGGCCACGACGTGTTCGCGGCGGCCCGCGCCCTGTTCGACTACCGCGGCGACCTCTACGCGCCCCAGACCTCGGTGACCGTCACCGAACCGTCGCTCGCGCTGGACCACCACGGCGAGTTCACGGCGATGGTGGCCGCACCGGAAGCACCCCCGGCACCGGCACCGCCTGCGGCCGATCCCACGCCGGCGCTGCCCATCGTCGACGACCTGAAGATCGCCGACCTGCGCCCGCCGCTGTTCCTCGGTGACGGGCACGGTGGCCTGTCCGGGATCGCGTTCCCGCGGGACGACACCGACGAGGCCGAGATGCGGTCCGCGCACCTGGCCGCGCAGCAGCCCACGATCCGCGAGTTCGATCCCGCGACCGGGCAGATGACCGAGGTGCCGGCCCCCTGGCGCCGCCGCGGCGCCCCGTTCACGGTCGACGCGATCTCCGCGGGTCCGCGCTACGTCCAGGTGACCCGCGCCGACGGCTCCACGGTGCGGATCGACGGCCGCACGCTCGGTGCCCTGGTCGCGGAGGCGCAGCGGCTGGTCAACCATCGCGTACTGCGCACCAGGGATGTCGTGCTGTGGCCGTCGCGGGCGGGCACGGCCGTACGCCCCGGCCAGGTCGCCTACGACCTGCTGCGCCACCTCACGACGCAGGAGCACTTCGACGCGTCGGTCTGGGCGGCGAACGGTTCGGTGACGCTGCCCGGCGGCCGGGTGCACGTGGCGGCGGGCAGCCGTTTCCGCGAGTTCGAGGTACTCGGCACCGGCGGGCGCCGGGTCATCCAGGCATCGCCCGCGAACCCCGGCGAGTACGGCGAGTTCCATCTCCTGCATCCGTCGTCGACCCAGCCCGACGAATCGCCGCTGCTCTCCCCGGTGGCGGCGCCGACGCTGGACGACCTGGACGCACACGTCGAATACCTGGGCGGCGACGACTCCAGCGAGATCGGCGAGACGCTGTCCGACCTCGGGGACGACGAGCTGTCCGACGACGAGGACGAACCTGTCGCCGTACCCTCGCATGCGCCTTTCAAGGATGCCCTGAACGGCCCTGCGGCGACGCCCGACAGCAAGCCTTCAACCTCGGCACCTGCACCGGCACCCGCACCAGCACCCGCGCAGCCGAGCGCACCGGTGCCCGTACCCGTGCCGGACCCGGCCATTCCCGCGATGCCCGCGCCGGACACCACCACCGCTCCCGGGCCGGCCCCGCTGCCCGTCGTCGACGCCGAGCTGAACGGAGCCGAGGTCGTCACGCTGTTCAGCAGGAACGGCAACGCCCCGACGGGTGTGGCGTTCCCGACGACCTCGCTGGGCGGCCGGCTCGCGCAGACCACGATCAACCTGCTGGAACTCGATTCCAGCCCGGACTACTACCAGGGCACGAGCGACGGCAGCACCGGGCAGATCGTCCGCAAGCCCTGGTCGGGCAACCCGCCGTTCTTCTTCGTCGTGGCGGACGCCGACACCCAGACGTTCACGGTCCGGGTCGGCGGCAACCGCTCCGTGACCGTCCCGGGTGAGCAGCTCTTCGCGCTCGCCGCCAATGCGGGCGCCATGTCCGGCATGCGGGCCGGCAGCACCACGCCGGTGCTGTTCTTCTCCTCGAACGCGGGCCGGATCCCGACGATGGGCGGCGCGGCGTACGACTTCATGGCCGCCCTCTGGCGCATGGGTCACCGCGGCGAGGGCTATGCGGCCACCCGCCGGATCGACGTGCTGACCAGCACCTCGATGAGCCTGATGGTCGCCGACAACGGCTCGCTCGTCCGCATCGAGGAGTTGCCAACGCTCAACCCCTCGCTGGCCCCGGTGACCGACAACCTGCGGCTCGCGGACGTCCGCCACACCGTCACGCCGGGTCCCGACGGCCGGGTCGTCGTCGCGTTCCCCCGCAGCACCACCGACGACTACAGCGCCGATTCGCTGGCCGGCCTGTCCGCCCCGACATACCGCAGGTACGCCGGAAGCCGCGCCGACGGCACCCCGATGATCGAGGACGCGCCCTGGTGGACGATGCCGGGTTCGACGACCGCCCCGATCGCCGTGGACGCGGTGAACGCCGGCGTCGGCCACGTGTTCGCGTTCGCCCGTGGCCGCGGCCCGATCCGCATCGACGGCGGGACGCTGGCCCGGCTCACGGCCGAGGCGGGGGCGATCAACTCCGGTGGCCGGCCCTCGCCGGTCGTGGTGTGGACGTCGTACGCCGGTGCGCGGTGGAAGCCCGGCGGGCTCGCGTACGACTTCACCGACCGCCTCGTGCAGGGTCACAACTTCCAGGGTCTGGTCTTCGCCACCGACAGCCGCCTGAGCGTCGGCCCGCAGGGCGCCACGCTCACGGACGACGGCGTCTTCGTCTCCTTCGGCCCGACGCAGGCCACGACCACGGCCACCCCGCCCGCACCCACATCCGCACCCGCATATGCGCCTGCGCCTGCGCCGGCCCCCGCATATGCGCCGGCGCCGGCCCCCGCACCGGCCACCGCTCCAGCCCCGGCGACCGGTCCGAGCACGCACGATCCGCTGCACACCTCGCAGGCCGGCAGCTTCACCTGGCGCGACGTCTACTACGTGGTCACGACCGACAAGAACGGCCGCGAGATCGGCATCGCGTTCCCGAGCAAGAGCGGCGACACCGCCGTCATGAGCAACGACGACCGCGAGATCGCCCACGACGAGCTCGACTACTACTACAGCTACCCGGCCCGCGAGTCCCGCAACGGCACCGAGCTGCGTACGCCGTTCCGCGGCCGGCGTGGTCTCGGCGGCCGCGACCTCATCGTGCTCGACGCGCACGCGGACCCCGACCACTTCCACATCAAGCTCCGCGACGGCCGCCGGGCAGCGCTCAACGGCCGGCAGATGGCCCAGTTGTTCGCCCAGATCCGGCCGCTGCAGACGTTCGTCCGCTCCGGCCGCGTCGCGCCGTTCCTGTTCCTGTCGTGCAGCGCGGGCCGCAACGACGCCCCGGGCGGTGCGATCTACGAGTTCATGGCGGCCATCCGCGGGTGGGGCCACGAAGGCGAGGGGTACGGCGCCACGCAGACCCTCGTCGTCCACACCTCCCGCCGCAACGCGCTCGGCGTCTACAACCACGGCGAGCTGCGGCAGTTCGGCGTGGTCCCGCAGTTCACGCCGGGCCAGTTCCCCACCGGGCTCGCCGCCCAGCCGGTCGCCAACCAGCACTTCTGGTACACGCCGTGGACCGGTCCCGACGCACCCATCCGCGGCGAGATCGACGACCTGGACGTCGACCTGCCGATGGAGATGAGCCGTCCCGGTCCCGGCACGCCACGCGTACGCCCGGTGCTCGATCCGCGTGGCCGAGCGTTCGGTGTCGCGCTCGCAGCCGACTCCGGCTACCTCGACGACATCCGTACGTTCGCCAACAACCTGGGCGACGACGCGCTCGACATGGCCCGGCGCTACCACAAGAACGCGCTCGGCGATTGGGAGATCACCGAGAAGCACAACCCGTGGGGCGGGGACCGGCCACGTCCGGGCGGCCGGCCGCTGATGGTCTTCGTCGAGCGGGAGCCGGGCGGTGACAACTTCGTCGTGGCGGACAGTGACGGCGGTTCCACCGTGGTTGCACCGCGTGACCTGCCGGCGATCCTGTACGCCAACGACGACTTCCGCCGCCTCGACAACTCCGCGTTCAACCGGCCGCTGGCGCTGCTCATGCCGGAAGCCCGCAGCGGCAGCGACGAGCACGCGGCGTGGATCGCCAAGGCCGCGGACGATTTCCTCGAGGGCCAGATCGCCGTCGGCGGATACCGGCCGGTCTACCGCGCGACGAGCGGCATCTTCTTCTCCGGCAAGAACTGGAGCCTGCTGCGTACGACGGACGCCGACTTCGAGCTCGTCCGCGAACCCCGCCTCGACGATCTGGTGGTGACCACACTCGACGGTGGCCGCGGCATCGCGCTCCCGCTGCCCGGTGACGCCGCCGACGTCGCCGGCCCGGTCGCCGCGGTGGCCGGCACCCGGCCCGCCGGTGCGGACCTTGTTGTCGCGGTCGCCGGCAACGGCACCGAGGTGTGGGCGCAGACCAGGAACGGCGGCCGCAAGCTGGTTCTCGACGGCACGGCGTTCGGCCGGATCGTGGCAACGCATCCCGTCGTACGGCAGGTGCTCGACGGGCCGGCGAAGACCGGCATCCTGCTCGCCTCGCCGGGGGCGGGTGGCCGCAACGACACCGGCCGGACGGGGTACGACTTCGCGCTCGGGCTGGACACCGACACCGCCGCGCGCCGCGTCCAGGCCACGGCGGGCAACTCGATAGCCGACATGACGAACGCCGTACGCATCGCCGAGGTGCGCTCCGACGACGTACGGTCGCTGGTCATCAAGAGCTCCGGCAGCTACCCGGGCGAGGTCGGGGTGGTGTTCCCGACGCCGCAGCAGTACTACTACAGCACCCCGAGCGGGGTGGACGAGTGGGCGGAGAACACCGGCAAGTACACGATGCAGCACTTCGGCACGCCCGGCGGCGGCATGGAACTGTCGCCCGAGCCCGCGTGGGCGCAGGCCGAGGAGATGCCGGTGGTGGTCCTGCTCGGTTCGGAGGACGGTCGCACCTTCGCGGTACGCGGTGACAAGCCCGACCGCCCCCTCACGCTGCCCGTCAACGAGCTGGCCCGGGTGCTGGCGGCCTCCCCCGCGTTCCGGTCGGTGGCCGAACGGGACCCGGACAAGCCGGTCATCGCCATGCTGCCGAGCACGTTCTCGCCGCTGCGCGCGGGCCGGGCCGCCGAGAGTCTCAGTGCCGGGCTACGGCGACGGGGCTACTTCCGTACGGTGCATGCGGTTGTCGGCTCTTCGATGCTCTCCAGCGGCCGGGTCACGATCCCGTCCTGGCAAGCGACGATCAAGCCCGGCCCGCTGCTGCCCCGGCACGTGGCGATGCGCCCGGTGTTCTACCGCGACGGTCAGCTCGCCGGCGTCGACTTCCCCAGCAAGATCGGCGACCTGGCGACGGACACGCAGTACCTCTACAACACCGACGTCGGCGGCCCGCTGTCGTACACGAGCGTCCCGGACTCTTCGACCGACGCCGGGGTCACCCATCAGCTACGCGACGCCAAGGAGCGCTGGGACGCCCTGATCTTCGCGCACGGCTCCACCCGGGCCATGGCCGTCGTCATGCGCCACGGCGGCGACAAGTTCCTGGTCAAGGGCGACACGATCGTCGACCTCATGCACTCCGCCGGCTATCTGAAGGCCTTCTCCCCGGCCAAGTTCCGCGGCTTCACCGGCATCATCTGCCTGGTCGGTACGCAGAAGTGGCCCGACGGCCCGATGTCCGACTTCGCCCGCCGCCTGCACGCACTCGGTGACCACCGTCCGGTCCGCGCGGCCGGCGGCTCGGTGCTCCTGGTCCCGAAGGGCACAACCGCGGTCGACGGCATGGGCGAGTACTCCGTGTTCCCGCCGAACGGCGAGATCCTCCCGGCCGACCCCACCCTCGGCACCGTCGCCGACGAACCCGACTGGGTGGAACCCGGAACCGCACCCGCTGCTCAACCCGCTGCCGTCGAGGTCCCCGCCGAACCGGTCGAGCCCGCCGTCCCCGCCGCCCCGGCGAACCTGCGGCTCTCGGATGTCCGGATGCAGATCCTCACCGACGACGCGGGCCGGGTCACCGGCTACGGCTTCCCGCTGGACGCCGCGCACGCGGACGCCCTGGCCGAGGTCGGCGTCGACCAGCCGGAGTTCCGCAGATACCGCGGCGCCGTCGGCCGGGGTCAGGCCAGCAGCCACGCGGCGCCCTGGCACACCGGCCTGCCGTCCTTCTCGCTGCTGGTGACCGCCGAGGACGGCATCCACGCGTACCGCAAGGGTGCCGGCGAGGTCCGGATCCCGGAGGCCGCGTTCGCCCGGATGCTGCTCGACGCGGGTCTGCTGGAGCTCCCTGGTGTCGGCACGCACACCCCCATGGTGCTGTGGCAGTCGGCAGCAGCCGAGGACCTCGACGGCGCCGAGCCCGCCGCGCAGTTTTTCGACGCCCTGCGCGCCGGCGGCCACCGCGGCCAGCTCTTCGCGCCGACCACCCAGCTCGTCATGGACCAGGACGGCGCCGCACTCGCGGACGGCGGGCGCTTCCGGGCGTACGGTGCCGCACCCGACCTCGACACCCAGACCGGCCCCGAAACAGCCATGGTCGACCCGAACCCCGCCGCCGGCACCCCCGAACCCCAGGCCCCCTACACCTGGTCCCCCAATGCCGCCTATGCCCCGCCGCCCCCGCCCCGCCCCACTCCAACCCCGGCTCCGGCCCCGCCGCGCCCCCAGGCCAACCCCCCTCGGCCGCAGCAACAACCGCAGGCATCCGGGTCGACCTCGGCGTCGGCGCAGCAGCCGAACCCGCCGCGTCCCCCGCGCCCCCCGGCACAGCCACACGCATCGCAGCCATACGCACAACAGCCCGCCCAGCCGCAGCCCGCCCAGCCGCAGCAGCCCGCACCCCAGCAGGCGACGCCTCAGCAGGCCGCGCCGACACCGACGCCGGGCCCTGCCGCGCCGATGCCGCTCGACGACGTGCGCCACGTCGTGGTTCGCCGCAAGGACAAGGTGATCGGCATGGGCTTCCCGGCGGGCTCCTACGGCCGCGATCGCATCCGCGACTACGTGACCGACATCGACGCCAACCACGACAAATACGCCCGCTACGACCGCAACGGCAACAACGCGAACTCCTACTCCACCCCGTGGGGCGGCCGCTCCGGCATCAGCCCGACCCGCGTGTTCTGGATCGACGTGTCCGCGACGGCGACGACGTTCAAGCTGGAGACGGCGACCTCCGCACGCGACCGGATCACCCTCAGCGGCACGGCGATGGCCGACCTCGTGCTGGCCACCGGCGCCCTGCGCGACTCGCGGTCCGGCATGCAGTCGGTCATCGTCCTGCTCGCCTCGAACACCGCGAAGACCTCCGAACAGGGTGGTTCCGGGTACGACTTCGTCACCCGGCTGCGACGCTTCGGCTTCACCGGCGACGTGTACGGCGCGACGGGCTCGTTCCACGCGAACTCCGGTGCTGGTTCGCTGCTGGTGGGCGAATACCGCCGGTTCGGTGTCGACGGCGGCAAATACACCCGGATCGACGCGCGCTGACCCGGTGGTGCTGCCCACCGGCACCGCGCCCGGACGGACGTTGGGGCACGGCTGCCGACCGGCACGGGCGGCCCTCCGGAGCCCCGTGGTCGAATGGGGTGCACGGATGACGACACAGACGAGGACGGCATGACGGACCCCCGGCTCGAGGTCCAGCCTGAGCTGGCCCGGTTGCACGGCGAGCTGCTGCGGCTGGCCGGGCGGGTGCCCGGTGACCTGCTCGCGCGCGCCCGCCTGGTGCTGGCAGACGGTGACACCGACACCGTCGCCGAGCTGCTCGATGACGTCGCCGACGTGCGCTCCGAGCCGCCGTTCAGCTTCGAAGCCGGGCCCGGCGAGACTTTCCTCGATCTGACGTCCGGCCCGTTGACCGATGAGCTCGACCGGGCCGCGGTCCGGGCGCTGGCCCGGGTGCCGGAGGCCGTCGCGCTGTGGCGCTCCTGGCGGGTGCCGGCGCAGTGGGCAGCCGAGGCTATCGCTCCGGTGCGCGTCTACGTCGCCGAAACCGCCACCCGCCCCGACCTGCTGCCCGCCGTCTCGGGCGTCATGATGCGCGCACTCGACCGCGCCGGCCTGGCTGACCCGCAGGTCGAGACGTACCCTTCGGGCGTGGAGCCGCCGCCGTACCAGGTGCGTGCGCGCTCGGCCGCGGCTTTGCTGTGGACAGCCGGGCAGCTGCCGGCGGTGCGTGTCGCCAGGGTCTTCGACCGTGGTGGCGCCCCCGGTCCCCGGTTCGACGACGACCATGAGCTGCTCGACGGGCAGGAGCGCGATCGTGTTCTCGCTTACCTCACGGCCGGCACTTCGATCATGGCGACCACGCAGCGCACGACGGACATCGTGGAGCCGTCGCTCGGCGCGGTCGTGCCGATGAGCTACCGCACCGACGGGCGCTGGGTCTGGACCGACACCGCGGCGTATTACCTGCGCGTCCACGGTCTCGCACCGGACGCCGAGCAGCTCGCGGACATCCGCGCCGCCGGCTACGCCGCACCTGCCACCACGCCGGTCGACGAGCACCGCGCCCTGGCAGCGCTGTTCCGTCCACAGCCCGCGACCGCGTCCTAGAAGGGGCCGAGAGATGACCACTCCCGCCGAGGCGCGAGAAGCAGAGGCGCGAGCAGAAGAAGCGCCGGAGGAGAGCGTCTTCCTGCTGATGGACCCGGAGTGGCAGCCAGTGGACGACGCGGACACCCCGCCGTTCGAGGCGGTCGTCGGCCTGTGGCCGCTCGCGGCGGACGGCGCCGTGGGCCGGTTCCGCAGCAACCCCGAATATCAGCCCACGAACGAGAATTCGCCGTCCGACCCGATCGACGCCCTGCTGCGGCTCGCGTTGCGCGGTGACGCCGAGATGGAGCAGCTCCAGCTCGTGCTCCGCGACAGCCTCGTCGACCAGGCGATGAACGGCGACGGGCGCCCGCTGATCGGTAAGTCCCCCGACGACGTCCCCTGCGTGATCCTCTCGACCAGCACCCCGCATCGCCGCCGCATCGCGTCCCCCGACTGGCGTCGCGCCGGGCTCGAGGACGTGGTCGCGACGCTGCCCGACGGCGTGGACGTGCTCCTGAATCCCGGTGGGCCCGCGACCGTACGCCTGACCGGTGAATTCATCCGCGCCACAGTGGACATGAACGACGACGAGCTGGAAGCGGCCCGCGCGGCGTTCCGGCCGGACGGCGAGATCACCGTTGAGCCGTGGCAGACGGAAGGAACGAACTGATGCAGCCGGATCAGCAGCCCATGGAGAACTACTTCCTGCTGATGGACCCCGACTGGCGGCCCCGCCCCGAGGACGAGGTGCCACCGATCGAGGCCGTGATCGGGTTGTGGCCGATCGCCGCGGACGGCGTGGTCGGCTCGTTCCGGAGCAACCCGGATTACGAGCCCCGCGACGAGGATTCGGTCACCGACCCGCTCGACGCGATGCTGCGGCTCGCGATGCAGGGCCAGATCCGGGCCGAGCAGCTGCAGGTGATGATCCGTGACGCGCTGCTCGGCGCCGCGCTCAACGGCGACGGGCGCCCGCTGATCGTCAAGTCCCCCGACGACGTGCGCTGCGTCGTCGTCGCCACCAGCAGCGCGCAGCAGCGCCGCGTCACCTCGCCGGACTGGCAGCAGGTCGACCTGATGGCCCTGGTGTCACTCCTCCCGGACGGCGTGGACGTGCTGTTCAACCCGGGTGGCCCGGTGCCGTTCCGGCTGACCGGCGACTTCATCCGGGAGACGGCCATCATGGGCGACGACGAGGTGGCCGCGGCGTACGACACGTTCCGCGAGGACCAGGCCGGGCAGGGCCTCGAGGTCATCCCCTGGGTCGTGGGCGACGACGAGGCCGAGGTCACGGTCGAGACGGTGCCGGCGCGGTAACGGGCTGGCGCTCAGGCGCTATGGTGGCCGCGACATCGCGAGGTACCACCGATGTGGAGGGACGCGACGATGGCCGCGACCGACGATCGCCTGCTGACCCGGCACCACCAGTTGCTGCTGCGCGTGGCGGGCTGGGCGCCGGACGACGTCGTGAGCAACGCGCGCGGCTGGCTCGGCGAGGGCCGCGTCACCGAGGCCGCCCGTGCGGTGCTCGGCGCGGTGCTGGCCGGGCGGGTGCCGCTCCGGCCCGAGGACGCCAACCTTCTGATCCGGGCCCTGCCCGATGCGGAGCAGACCGCGCTCCCGGCCGACGCTGCGGCTGAGGACGACTGGCCGGCGTACGGCTTCGCGCCCGTGCGCCCGTCCCCCGACGACTTCGCGCCGGCCCCGCCGCTGCTCGACCTGACCCTGCCGGGTTCACCCGAGCCGGGCCCGCAGGACGCCGTCGCGATCGCCTCGGTCGTGGAGGTGACCGCTGCGGTGGCGCTGTGGCGAGCCTGGCGCTTCCCGCAACCCGGCCGGGACGAGGAAGATCCCGTTCCGGTCTATGTGCTGGAGACCGCCGGCGACGCCGCGACGCTGCCCGGGGTCACCGCCTGGCTGCAGAACGCGCTCGAGGCGGCGGGCCTGACCAATCCGCAGGTCGAGGCGTACGCACCCGGCGTGGAACTAGCCGCCTACCAGGAGATGGCCCGGGGCCGCTCGGCACTGCTGTGGGCCGCTGAGCCGCCACATCCGGTGACCGTGGCGCGGGCCTTCGACTCGTATTCGCCGATGGCCGGTGGCGCGTTCGCCGCCGACCACCCGTTGCTGGCAGCGGGCGACGAGCCGGCCAAGGTGCGGAGCTTCCTGAAGCACGGCACGGTCCTGCTGGCCAGCGCGGCGAAGGAGATCGACGTCTTCGACCCGGACGACGGCCCCCAGGTGCCGACGAGCTTCCGCACCGACGGCCACTGGATCTGGGCCGACACGATCGCCTACTACCTCGGCATGCACTCGCTGCGCCCCGAGGAGGATTTTCTCGCCCACATCCGCGCCTGCGACTACACCCCGGCCACCCCGGGCCCGGTCGCCCTGCACCGCGCGATGTATGCCCTGAGCACCCCCGGCCCACAGGTAAGAATGGGACCGTCCGCGGGGTCGTAGGGGAAGAGCGGCGGCCGGGCCGGTGCCGGGGCGCGGCGACCGTGGTCGAATTCGATCGTGATGACCGACCAGGCCGAACTCCACGCCGCCCTGCTGCGGCTCGGCGGGCGGGTGCCCGACTCGATGCTGGCCGAGGCTCGCCTGCGGCTGGCCGACACCGGCACGGTCATCGTCCCCGACCCGGACGGCACGATCGAGCTGGCGTATACGTTCACGCCCGCCCTGCCCGATCCGCGTACGTTCGGCAACGCCGTGCCCGCGCTGCTCGACCTGATCGGCCGGGAGCTGAGCGACGATCTCGACAAGGTCGCGGTCCGGGTGCTGGAGCGGGTGAAGGAGCCGGTGGCGCTCTGGCGCGCCTGGCGAACGGCCCCGGAGTGGGCAGCCTCAGCGATCCCCACCTCCCGCGTGTACGTGCTCGAAGTGAACGGGCCCCAGCCGCACGCCGCCGCCGAGGTGATGCGCGAGCTGGCCGCGGCCGGGCTCGACGCGCCTCAGGTGGAGGTGTACCGCTCGGGCGATGAGCTGCCGAAGTACACGCGTACGGCACGCAACTCGGGTGCCCTGCTGTGGATGGCCGACGCCGCGCCCGCGATCCGGGTGGCTCGGGTCTACGACGTCGTCACCGACGGGTTCGCCCGGTTCGAGCCGGGCCACGAGCGGCTCACCGGCGCGGATCTCGAGCAGGTCGCCGAATACCTGGAGGCGGGCGCTGCGGTGCTGGCCACCACCGGCCGGCTTCCCGACGTGATCGAGCCGGCCCGGGGCGACGTCGTCCCGATGAGCTACCGCACGGACGGCCGCTGGCTGTGGACGGAGTCGGTGGGTTACTACCTCCGCGCGTACGGGCTCGCGCCTGAGCCGGACCTGCTCGCTTACATCCGCGCGGCCGGTCCGCTGCGTCCCACGCCGGATGCCGCCGGCGAGCACCGCGCCCTCGCGACCCTGTTCCAGTCGGCAGCCGTCGTCAAGGCCTGATCGACTCCGCGACGGCTCGCGGCGATCCACTCTGTCCGATGTTGATCGCTTTTCGTTTCTGCGCAACCACGTTCGGTTGTGGTTAGTCCTTGACAGGAAAAGTTCGTTAGTGCGTGAATGTGTTTCGGGATAGTTACTTGTCGATTCCCGCACTAAGGAGCGTCCACTGTGAGAGCGCTTTCTCGATTCCGGCCCGCGATCATCACCCTTGGCACCACCCTTCTTCTCGTCAGCGCCTGCGCGAAGGCGGAGGACAGCGACACCCCGGCGGCTTCGGGCGCCAACGCGTCGGCCGGTGCGCAGGTGGCCCAGTCCGCCGCCCCCGGCGCCAAGTCCTGCACCCTCGACCAGTTCGGCGGCACGAAGGTCGACCTGTCCACCGCGAAGATCGGCTTCTCCCAGTCGGAGAAGGAGGCGAACCCGTTCCGGATCGCCGAGACCCAGTCCATCAAGGACGAGGCCGCCAAGCTCGGCATCCCGGCCGCCAACCTGCAGACCACCAACGCGAACTCCCAGTTCAACAAGCAGATCAGTGACGTCGAGCAGATGATCGACTCGGGCGTGCAGCTGCTGGTCATCGCGCCGCTGAACTCCGACGGCTGGGACTCGGTCTTCGCCAAGGCGTCGGCCAAGAAGATTCCGATCATCACCATCGACCGGAAGATCAACGCGGACTCCTGCACCGACTACCTGACGTTCATCGGGTCGGACTTCGAGAAGCAGGGCCAGCGCGCGGCCGACAAGATGGCGGCGGCCCTGGGTAACAAGGGCTCGGTCGCGATCCTGCTCGGCGCCCCCGGCAACAACGTCACCACGCTGCGGACCAAGGGCTTCAAGGACCAGATCGCCAAGGTCGCCCCGGACATCAAGATCTCGTTTGAGCAGACCGGGCAGTTCTCCCGCGAGGAGGGCCAGAAGGTCACCGAGCAGCTGCTGCAGTCCAACTCGGACATCAACGGGATCTACGCCGAGAACGACGAGATGGCGCTCGGTGCCGAGGTCGCGCTCAAGGGCGCCGGCAAGGCCAAGGGCGACGTCAAGATCGTGTCGATCGACGGTACGAAGGGTGCCGTCCAGGGCATCGTCGACGGCTGGATCTCCGCGGTGATCGAGAGCAACCCGCGCTTCGGCCCGCTCGCGTTCGAGACGGCGACCAAGTTCTTCAACGGCGAGCCCATCCCCGAGGACATCATCATCGCCGACCGCGAATACGACGAGGCCTCCGCCAAGACGGACCTCGGCAGCGCCTACTAGGAAGAGCAGACCCATGCGCCGGATCCCCGCCGCGCTCATCGCGGTCCTCACCTCCACCATCGGCGCCGTAGTGGCGTCGAACAGCCCGGCAACAGCAGCCCCGAAGCCACCGCCGCTGAGCACGCCCTGGACCAGCCAGGTCTCCACCACCAACCCGCTGCCGGAATACCCCCGCCCGCAGCTCACCCGCACCGACTGGCAGAGCCTCAACGGCACCTGGCAGTTCGCGGGCTCCTCGAACATCAACACCCCGCCGGTGAACACCAACCTCGGCGAGGAGATCCTCGTCCCGTACCCGATCGAGAGCGCCCTGTCCGGCATCATGCGCCGGCAGGACTTCTCCTACTACCGCAGGACGTTCACCGTTCCGGCCGGCTGGTCCGGCAAGAACGTGCAGCTCAACTTCGGAGCCGTCGACTGGCAGTCGAAGGTCTGGGTGAACGGCACGCTGCTCGGCACGCACGAGGGTGGCTACGACAAGTTCTCCTACGACATCACCACCGCGCTGCGTGCCGGGTCGAACGAGATCATCGTCGGCGTCTGGGATCCCACCGACACCCAGGACATCCCGGTCGGCAAGCAGCGCGTCAACCGCGGCGGCATCTGGTACACGCCGTACTCCGGCATCTGGCAGACCGTCTGGCTGGAGCCGACCAACCCGGCGCGGATCACCCGGCTGGACACCACCCCGAACGTCGCGGCGGGCGGGCTCGACCTGGTCGTCCAGGCGGCGAACGCGAGCGGGCAGGCGGTTACCGCGCAGGTGCTAACCGGCGGCGCGGTGGTGGGCACGGCGACCGGCACGGTTGGCAGCTCTCTGCGCGTACCCGTACCCAATGCTCATCTTTGGACCCCTGACGATCCTTTCCTGTACGACGTGAAGGTCACGCTCGCGACGGGTGACACGGTCGGCGGCTACTTCGGGATGCGCTCGGTCGGCAAGGCAGTGCTCGGCGGGGTGCTGCGCCCGACGCTGAACGGCAAGTTCGTCTACCAGCTCGGCACCCTCGACCAGGGCTACTGGCCGGACGGCATCTCGACCGCGCCGACCGACACCGCGCTGCGCTTCGACCTCGAGCAGCAGAAGGCACTGGGCTTCAACATGGTCCGCAAGCACATCAAGGTGGAGAGCGACCGCTGGTTCTACTGGGCGGACCGGCTCGGCCTGATGGTCTGGCAGGACATGCCCGCGCTGGCCAGCGGCAAGGAGCCGTCGGCGGTCGGGCGCACCCGCTACGAGAAGGAGCTCAAGGAGCTGATCGACGAGCACAAGGGCATCACGTCGATCGTGCAGTGGGTGCCGTTCAACGAGGGCTGGGGCGAGTACGACGCCGGGCGCATCGCCGACCTGGTGAAGAGCTACGACCCGACCCGCCTGGTCAACCACAACTCGGGCTCGAACTGCTGCGACTCCGATCCCGACCCGGGCAACGGCGACGTGATCGACGACCACATGTACGTCGGCCCCGGCATCACCCGCCAGCCGACGGCGACCCGGATCGCGGTCAACGGCGAGTACGGCGGTCTCGGACTGCGCGTCCCGGGTCACGAGTGGCCGACCGCGGGCAAGTTCGCCTACGAGTGGCTGCCCGACAACGCATCGCTGACCAGCCGTTATGTGCAGATCACCAGCAAACTGATCGACCTGATCAACGGCAACGAGCTGTCCGGGAGCGTCTACACCGAACCGACGGACGTGGAGGAGGAGCTCAACGGCTTCTACACGTACGACCGCCAGGTGCAGAAGATGGACTTCGCCCGCGTCCGCGAGGTGAACCTGCGGGTTCTCGGCGCGGCCAACGGCACTACGTTGTCGACGAACAAGCTGGCCAGCCTGCGCGTCACCACGCCCGGTTACACCGACCGCTACCTGCGCCATCGCGACGGGGCAGCGCGCACCGACGTGATCAGTGCGAGCAGCGCCACGGCCGACCGCCAGGACGCGAGCTTCTACGTGCGGCCGGGTCTGGCCAGTGCCTCGTGCTACTCGTTCGAGTCGCGCAACTTCCCGGGGCAGTATCTGCGGCACCGGGCGTACCGCGTCTACAAGGAGGCCAACGACGGCGGCAGCACCTACAACGCCGACGCGACCTTCTGCGCGCGGCCCGGCCTGAGTGGTGGCGGCACCTCACTCGAGGCGTACAACATGGCCGGCTACTACCTGCGGCACCGCAGCGACGAGGTGTGGATGGACGCCAACACCGGCGGCTCGTTCACGAACGACGCGACCTGGGCGGTGTCCCCGCCGTTGTGGAAGAGCGGCGCTGACCTGACCGTCGGGCAGAACCGGTCGTTCCGGGTCACCACAGCCGGCTACGACACGCGCTACCTGCGGCATCGTGAGGGGCTGGCGCGGACGGACGTGATCAGCTCGGCGAGTGCGGCGACCGACCGCGCGGATGCCACGTTCACCGTGCGGACCGGGCTCGCGGATTCGAGCTGCTTCTCGTTCGAGTCGGTGAACTACCCCGGTCAGTTCCTGCGGCACGCCGCGTACCGGGTGCAGAAAGCGTCGAACGACGGAACGGCCACGTTCCAACAGGATGCGACATTCTGCGCACAGCCGGCCCTGAACGGCGGCAGCGGCAACGTGTCGCTGGAGTCGTTCAACTACCCCGGCTACTACTGGCGCCACTACGCCGAGGCCGTCTACATCGCCACGAACGGCGGCGGCAACGCCTGGGACAACCCGGGCAGCTTCACCGCCGACGCCACCTGGAACAACGCCGCCCCACTGGGGTGACGCGAACGGCGGGTCGAGCGGTCATCCGCTCGGCCCGCACCGCGATGGGGGGAACATGCCAATACTCGAGGTCACGGACGTCAGCAAGGTTTTCCCGGGGGTGCGCGCACTCGACGGGGTTTCCTTCGCGCTGCAGCCCGGCGAGGTCCACGCCCTGGTCGGCGAGAACGGCGCCGGCAAGTCCACATTGATCAAGCTGCTGACCGGGGTCTACCAGCCGGACGGCGGCGAGCTGCGCTACCGCGACGAGCCCGCCCGCTTCGCGACACCCATGGACGCGCAGCGCGCCGGGATCTCCACGATCTACCAGGAGGTCAACCTCGTCCCGCTGATGAGCGTCGCGCACAACCTCTTCCTGGGTCGTGAGCCGCGCAACGCGTTCGGGCTGGTCGACGAGAGGCGGATGATCCGCGAGGCGAGCGAGATCCTGGTCCGCTACGGCGTCACCACCGACGTACGCCGCCCGCTCGGCACGATGGCGCTCGGCGCGCAGCAGATGGTCGCGCTGGCCCGCGCGGTGATGGTCGACGCCAAGGTCGTCATCATGGACGAGCCCACGTCGTCGCTGGAACCGCGCGAGGTGGAGACGCTGTTCGGCGTCATCCGCGACCTGCACGCCCGGGGCATCGGCATCGTCTACGTGAGCCACCGCCTCGACGAGCTCTATCAGATCTGCGACGCGGTCACGATCCTGCGCGACGGGAAGGTCGTGCACACCGGCAAGCTGGCCGAGCTGGAACGGATCAAGCTCGTGTCGCTGATGCTCGGGCGGGACATGTCCGCCGTACGCCGGGAGGGCTTCACCGGTTTCGCCGGCGACCACACCGGCGCGGCCGACGCACCCCCGGTCCTGAGGGTCACCGGGCTGAGCAGCCGGCACCGGCTGCACGACATCAGCTTCGCCGTGCGCCCCGGCGAGGTCGTCGGCCTGGGCGGACTCCTCGGCGCCGGCCGCAGCGAGACGATCAAGGCGATCGGCGGCGCGTACCCCGTGGACGCCGGTGAGATCGAGGTCGGCGGTAGGACGCTCAAGAATCCGACACCCGTGCGCGCGGTCCAGGCCGGGATCGCCGTGCAACCCGAGGACCGCAAGGCGGAGGGCATCGTCGCGGGCCTGTCGATCCGCGAGAACATCGCGCTCGCCGTGCTCCCCCGGATGGCCCGCTGGGGCCTCGTCTCGGACCGCAGGATCGACAAGATCGTCGACACGTACATGACCCGGCTGCGGATCAAGGCGTCCGGGCCGGACCAGCGCGTCGGCGACCTCTCCGGCGGTAACCAGCAGAAGGTGCTGCTGGCCCGGCTGCTCGCCACCCAGCCCCGGGTGCTGCTGCTCGACGAGCCGACCCGCGGCATCGACGTTGGCGCGAAGGCCGAGGTGCAGGCGCTCATCGACGAGCTCGCGGCGGACGGGCTCGGCGTCGTACTGGTCTCCTCCGACGCGGAAGAGCTGGTCGAGGGCGCCGACCGAGTGGTTGTGCTGCGCGACGGCGCGGTGGTCGGCGAGCTGACGGGCACGAACGTCACCACGGAAGCCCTGCTGGAAACGATCGCGGCGGCAGCGGTCTCATCGGAGGAACCCCATGACAACTGAGGCTCTGGTCCGGCGGCCCACCTTCGATCGGGCCTGGCTGCCGAAGTACGGCGTGTACGCCGCGATCGTGCTGCTGGTGCTCTACAACGTCGCGTTCACCCCGAACTTCCTCGCGTGGAGCAACCTGCGGATCCAGCTCGTGCAGGTCGCCCCGATCGTGATCGTCGCGCTCGGCATGGCCCTGGTGATCGGCACCGAGGGCATCGACCTGTCGGTCGGGTCGGTCATGGCACTCGCGGCGGCCCTCATACCGCTCTATCTCGGGTACGGCGTCATCGCGGCGATCCTGGTCTCGCTGGTCGCCGGGGTGGTGGTCGGCCTGATCAACGGCGTACTCGTGGCCCGGGTCGGGTTGCAGCCCATCGTGGCAACGCTCGCGCTGTTCGTCGGCGGTCGCGGGCTCGCCCTGGTCATCTCGCACGGGCAGCTCAAGGACGTCCGCAACGACGACCTGATCTTCCTCGGTTCCGGGGACTTCCTCGGGCTGCCGATGCTGGTGTGGATCGCCGCGCTGCTCGTGCTCGTGGTCGCGTTCGTGGTCCGGCGCACGGTGTTCGGCCGGCGGCTGCTCGCCGTCGGGGGGAACAGAGCGGCGACCGAGCTGGCGGGCGTACCCGTGAAAAGGGTGTTGATCGGGGTTTATGTCCTCTGTGCGGTGCTCGCCTCGATCGCGGGGCTGCTCGCCGTCGCCCGCATCCAGTCCAGCGACGCCTCGTCCGTGGGTCTGCTGATCGAGCTCTCCGCGATCACCGCGGTGGTCGTCGGCGGCACCCCGCTCACCGGCGGCAAGGTGCGGGTGCTCGGCACGGTCGCGGGTGCCCTGCTCATGCAGCTGGTCATCGCCACGATGATCAAGCACAACCTGCAGCCGTCCACCACGGAGATGGCCCAGGCCGTGATCATCCTCGTCGCCGTCTACGCCGCCCGAGAGAGGAAGTCCCGGTGACCGCTCTGGCTGTTCCGGTGGAGACCGAAGAGCGCACGAGCGAGCGCTCCGACCGGATCGTCGACCTGGTGCAACGCCAGGGCGCGCTCGCCGTGCTGGTCGTCGTCGTGATCATCGCGGCGGCGGCGTTCCCGAACTTCCGCGGTTATGACAACGCGGGGACCATCCTGATCGCGGCCGCGCCGCCCGCGCTCATCGCGCTAGGGATGACGTTCGTGATCATCACCGGCGGGATCGACCTGTCGGTCGGGTCACTCTACGTGCTGGGTGGGGTCGTTTCGGCGTACGCGTCGAAGTGGGGTTTCCTGCCCGCCCTGCTCGTCCCGCTGGCGCTGTGCGGGCTGGTGGGAGTCGTGAACGGGGTGCTCATCGCGTACACGAGAATGGCGCCCTTCATCGTGACCCTGGCCGCCCTGCTCGGCGCCCGCGGCCTGATGCGTGCGCTCAGTAACGAAGGCTCGACCACGTATCTCGTGGGCGACGACGGTTTCCGCAGCTTCGGCACCGGCTCGTTCCTGGGCATCGGCTACCCGGTCTGGCTGGTCGCGGTCGTCTTCGTCCTCGGCATGGTCCTGCTGTCCCGCACCCGATTCGGCCGATCTGTGTACGCCGTGGGCGGCAGCGAAGACGCGGCGAGCCTGATGGGCGTGGCCGTACGCCGCACCAAAGTAACCGTCTACGTCATGTCCGGCCTGCTCGCGGGGCTGGCCGGCGGGATCAACGCCGCGAAGCTCGGCTCGGGCGTCACCGTCCTCGGCACCGGCATGGAACTCGACGCGATCGCCGCCGTGGTGATCGGTGGCACGCTGCTCACGGGTGGTGCGGGCACCATCGCCGGCACGATCGCGGGTGTCCTGCTGCTCGGCGTGATCCAAAACATGATCAACCAGGTCGGCAACGTCCCCAGCAGCTATCAGCAGGTCATCAGCGGAGCGTTCCTCGCCGTGGTCGTCGTCGCCCAGACCTACCTGGTCAAGCTCCGCCGCCGCACCTGACATCATGGGGGCATGGCCGGTAACACGTTCGTCTATGACGGCGACTGCTCGTTCTGCACCTCGTGCGCTGAGTTCATCGAGCGGCGCATCCCGTCGCGGGCACGGGTGATCCCGTGGCAGTTCGCCGATCTCGACGCCCTCGGCCTGACGCTGGAGCAGGTCGAGTCCGCGGTCCAGTGGGTCGGCGAGGACGGCACGGTCGCCGCCGGCCCCGACGCGATCGCCCTGCTGCTGCGTGACGCCGGCCGCATGTGGGAGGTGCCGGGCCGCGCGCTGCAGCTCAAGCCGGTGGGGTGGCTGACGTGGCCGGCGTACCACTGGGTCGCCGACCACCGCCACCTCCTGCCGGGCGGCACCGCGGCCTGTTCCCTGCCGCAGGCGCAACGCGACAAGCTCTACGGCCCTAGTACTTCACGCTGAACCACGTCCCCGCCGGGACCACGACGCCGTTCAGGGTCCGGTTGTCCTGCCAGGCCAGCCGGACCTGATCCGCTGAGGTCGCCGTGACCTTCTGATCGGCCAGGACCTGGGCCGCGGGCAGGTTCAGCAGCGCAACCCGCTGCTCATCGCGGTCCATTCGCCGGTAGGCGACCGCGATCGCCTTCCCGTCCGGGGACAGCCGCAGATCCGTCACCGAGCCGCATTTCAGCTCGGGCGGCATGGCCGCCACCAGTGCTTCGATGGGCTTCCCGCGACCAAAGTTGAGCTGGCAGTCCGCGCTCAGTCCCGCCACCGCCAGCCGGCCGTCGGCGTAATCCACGGCCTGGATCGGCGCGGTGCCGATCTCGAGCACGGGGCGCTCGGTCCCGGTGGCCAGATCGTGGGCGACGAGCGACCTCTCCTGCCACACGTACGCCGTCGACTCGTCCGCGGTCAGCAGGCTCATCGGTTCGCCCTTGCTCGCCGGGAGTTCACGGCGCAGCAGCGTCGTCCCTGAGCGGTCGACCTCGACGAGGCTCCAGGTGTGGCCGCCGGCCCCTCGCTCCACCGCGACAACCCGGCCGCCGGGCAGCGCGACAGCTCCGTCCCACGTCACGCCGTGGATGTCGAACGATGTCACCACCCGGTCCGGCCACGCGTCCCAGAACGTGCCGGTGATCTTCACGCCGCCCTTCAGCCGGGGGTCGCCGTGCACCAGGATCCCCTGGGCACGTTTCGCAGTCGGTTTCGTCTCCGTTTGCGTCTGCGTCGCCGGCTGGCGTGATGTCCGCTGCGGGCGGTGGTCGATGGTCAGGCCCACCCCCGCTATCAGGAGCAGAGCCAGCACACCACCGACGGCCGCCCTGCTGCGACGCCGGCGGCGGTAACGGCGGTAGACCTCGTCGAGGCTGCCGGCGTATCCGGGGGCAGCGTGCGCGACATCCCGGACCAGCGCTGTCATGTCGTTCGGAATCTGGTCCATGGTCATTCCTTCTCGCTGAGCGCGGACCGCAGGGCGGACAGGCCACGGGACAACCGGCTCTTCACGGTTCCCTCGTTGAGCCCGAGCGCCAGCGCCGTCTCGGCCGTCGACAGATCGAGCAGGATGCGGCACGTCACCACCGCACGCTGGGGTAGAGGCAATACGGCCAGCGCTTCGCGGGCCACCACCGACGACTCATCACCGGCTGGTATCGACGAGTCCTCCGCGCCTTGCGGGCGCTCCCGGCGTACCTTGCGCCACCAGGACGTCGCCCAGTTCAGGCCGACCCGGAAGACCCAGCCCGCGGGGCTCTCCATGCCACTGACCTTGGGCCAATTGGCGTACGCGCGGGCCATCGCCTCGTCCACGGCCTCGCGCGCCAGATCGTCGTTGCGCAAAGTCACCGCGAGCGCACGATGCACCCGGTCGACGTTGGCCCGGTAGAACGCCTCAAAGTTGTCGTGCTGCACGGGTCTCGGCTTCGAGCGCCACTTTCATGTCCCGTACACGCCTGGGCGTGGCACGGGGTTCCCATCAATTCACATGAGCGGTGCCGAGCAGATGACCCGACGAGTCGCTGACAGCGATGTCGGTGACGCTGCGCAGCTGAATCGAGCTCGCGCCGGTGACCTTGGCGTTGCCGCTCGGGGTCGGGCCCCACATCGCCGCCTGCTCGATCCGCCCGTCACCGTTGCGCACCTGGCACACGAACGGGCCGTCGCCGGCGAGCTTCTGCACGATCAGGTCGACCGAGACGCCCCACGTCTTGCCGGTCAGCACCGCCTCGCCGGTGAGCCCGCTGCCGTCCGCGGCCTCGAACGCGGCAGTCACCTGCGGCTGGCTCGCCGGGCTCGTCTGGTTCGTCTGATTCGTCTGGCTCGTCTGGGCAGGCGCGGCCCGCGGCACCGTCTCATCGTTGTCGCGAGAAATCACCAGACCGCCGGAGATCGCCGCAACGAGCAGCACAGCCGCTGCGACAGCGAGCCGTCTTCCTTGCCGGCGCCGATCGCGGGACCTCTCCGCACGCATCCGGCCGAGCAGGCTCTCCACCCGGGCCGGGCTGGGCCGCGCCCCCGGCGCGACGGCAACGGGCGGGGCCTTCGGAAACGCGCGCAGCAGCTCGGGCACGGGCGCCAGCCGGTCCAGCTCGGCGCGGCACTCGTCGCAGGTCAGCAGGTGCTCGTCGAGCCGGTCGGTGTCCGCCTCGTCGAGACCGCCGAGCAGGTAACCGCCGAGCAACCGCCGCAGCTCATCATGGTCGGTGCTCATCGCAGCACCCCCATCTCCTCGAACGCCTGCCGCAACGCGCGAACCGCATAGTAGGCCCGCGACTTGACCGTGCCCTCGGGCACCGACAGCTGCCGGGCGGCGTCGGCGACGCTCTGCCCGTCGTAGTACATGGCCTGGACGACCGCGCGATGATCGTCGGACAGCCGCTCCAGCGCCTCGGCCACGAGCCAGCCCTCGACCATCTGGTCGACGTTGTCCCCGGTGGGCGCCGACTCGACCGCCACGTCATCGGTCACCAGGCGCGGGCGGCGCTGCTCGGCCCGCCAGTTGTTGGTCACGACGTTGCGGGCGATGGTGAGCAGGTAGGAACGGGTCCGCCCGGGGTGCGGGTCGAGGTGATCGATGTGCCGCCAGGCCCGCAACAGGGTCTCCTGGACGAGGTCCTCGGCGCGGTGCCGGTCGTGCACATAGCGGGTGATGAAGTTGAGCAGGATCCCGTAGTGCTCGGTGTAGAGGGCGGTCATCAGCTCCTCGTCAGGGCTTCCCCGTCGCATCATCCGCCGCCTCCCCTCGGTGCTCCCCTGCTCAGTACCCCGCGACGGGTCGTTCGGTTCGATCTCCACGCAGGAAAAACGCCCGGCCCCCTCGGAAGGGAACCGGGCGTCTCGATGTTCGCGCAGCGTCAGCAGTTGTCGCTGTCGGTCTCGGGGTCGTCGACCGGCCCACCGAACCGGAACGTGCGATCGCTCAGCCACTTGAAGTTGTAGCGGTAGGTCGTGTTCGTGAGCGCCGGCTTCGGCTCCGGGCCGTTGGTCATCGAGATGCTGCCCACCCGGGCGGCGGTGCCCGACGTGGGAGCGAGTCCGTTGCCCATCTGGGTGCACGGGTTCTGGTTGTTCGCCGCGACCTCGCCGAACCACTGGGTGTACTCGCCGCGGGTGAAGCGGCCCTCCCAGAGCGAGTCGGGGAAGTAGCCGATCCACTCGGAGTCGTACGCGACCCACCAGTTACCGTCCGAGTGCTGGATGCCCATCCGCTTGGCCACGCCGGCGGGCAGCGTGTCGCCCGGCTTCATCGATGAGCTGTACTGCGTCCAGCCGCACGCGTTGTAGCACGTGGCCACGCCGTCTTTCCAGTAGAAGACGAACAGGTGCGGGTCGCTGTCACCGTTGACCGTGCGGTCGACGTTCCAGCCCAGCTCGACGACGTGGTCGCCGTTCGTGGTCTGGACCGCGATCTCGGTCAGGGTGTGGTAATCGCCCTGCTTGAGCTCCGGCTTGGCGATGCTGAGGTTGGCCCAGGTCCCGTCGGTGTCGCCCTCCTGCTGGCCCTGCGCGTAGAGGTAGTAGACGGCCCCGGCCTTGGCCTTGGCCGTGGCTTTGCCCGCGGCCGGCGGGGCCGGCGGCACCACCGAGGTGTAGCCCTTGCGCAGGGTGCTGTCCTCGGAGATGCGGCCCTTGGGCGCGTATTCAGCCTCCGGCAGCAGCGACCCGCTGGTGTCAGCGGGCGCGGCGTCTGCCCCCGCGTCCGCCACCTCCTCGCTGTCCGCGCCGGCCTCGGCCTGCGTCAGTTCGGTGGGCCGGTCTCCCCAGGGAAGCAGTTTCGGCGGTACGGCCGTAGCCTCGTTGACCGGTGCCACCGCATCGGCGGAAGCCGATTCGGCGACAGTGGACGGTGCTGGCGTTTCTGCGGCACTCGCATTCAGGGTCCATACGACCCCGGTGGCGCCGACAACGGCTGTAGCCAGGCCGGCGGCAAGTAATCCGCGGCGTGATTTCGACACGTGTCCGTCCTCGTTGATCAGGGGGCGTCGATCGGGGTTGTCGGAGGCGGGTACCGGGGTGGCCTCCAGCAGGCGTCGCCGACCATATAACGCTCTGGATGCGCTTGGCTGCGCTCGCAGAGCCAATCAACCTGAACGGTGGAGCGCCCCGGCCGATACGGTGAGCGATTGCCCATTATGGTCGACGGTGCGTATTGATGCAGTTGCTCTAAGACATAATTCGGTGATCGTCTCTGAAAGAAGCAAACAGCCGCGAGGTTCTTTCGGGTGGTGCGCCGTATCCGAGGTCGGCGACGGCTACTAAATAGCGATTCCTATCGATAAGGAGCGCCCATATCGCCGGAACGGGGCTTCTCCCATATTTTGGAACTTGTTTGTCCAAGGGCACCCTTAGGCGCCATGATGGGCCTCATGCAGCGGCAGGGAATACCTCTCACCGCCCGCCTGGTGATCGACCTGGCGCGGTGCGCCAGCGCGCGCTGTCCGCGCTGACCAGCACCCCTCTGTTCCACCCCGGCCTCGTCCGCCGGCTTCCTCGGGTTCGTCACACGCGCGTCGCGTCATCCACGCCCACGTCTGACGTTAAACCTATAGAGTTGATAGGCAATGTATGAGAGGACATCCCATGACCGCCGTTGACATCCGCCTCGATCACCTCGCCGTCGCCCGGCAGCACGCCGCCGACCAGGCGTCCTGGCTCGTCAAGCCACAATTCGACGCGGCCGAACGCTGGTACCACCGGCTCGCCGAGGAGATCGATCACGAGGTGTGGCTGCTGACCTGGCTGCCCGGACAGGGCACCGACCTGCACGACCACGGCGGCTCCGCCGGCGCGTTCCACGTCTTCTCCGGCTCCCTGATCGAGGAGACGGTCGCGGTCTCCCCCGGCCACGCCCCCCGCATCACCGCCCGCGAGCTCGGCGAGGGCGCCGGCCGCCGCTTCGGCACCCGGCACATCCACCGCATCACCAACCGCTCCAACCAGCCCGCGATCAGCATCCACGCCTACGGCCCCGCCCTGACCACCATGACCCGTTACCGCATCGGCGCCGCCGGCCTCGACGTCGTCACGGTCGAGCGCGCCGGAGCCCAGTGGTGAGCGCCCCCACCTTGACCGCCCCGGCCGGCTCCCAGGGCATCACCGAACTCCTCAACGCCGCCCGCACCCGCCTCGCCCGCATCGGCCCCCAGGAAACCCACGACCGCATGACCCGCGGCGCCATCCTGGTCGACATCCGCCCCGCCGCCCAGCGCGCGGAGCACGGCGAAATCCCCGGCGCCCTCATCATCGAACGCAACGTCCTCGAGTGGCGCCTCGACCCCCGCAGCGACGCCCGCCTCTCGTTCACCCATTACGACCTGGACGTCATCGTGACCTGCCAGGAGGGCTACACGAGCAGCCTCGCCGCCGCCGCCCTGCAGGACCTCGGCCTGCTGCGCGCCACCGACCTCGCGGGTGGCTTCGCCGCCTGGCAGGCCGCCGGCCTCCCCACGATCTGACCTATTTTCCCCGGGCCGCGGGCGACACCACCGGCGAATCGCTGGATGCTGTCGCCCGCCGCCTCCTGACCCGCCAGACCATGGCGGCCAGCGCAAGAATCCCCGGCAGCGCGTGCACGGCGAGCACCCCGATCAGGTGTGGGCCACCCCAGTCGTTGCGGTAGGTAGCCGGATCGCTCAGATCAATCACGAACGGCTCAACCACCGCCCGCCCCACGAAATACAGCCCGACGATCCAGAGCAACACAACCCCGAGACGCTTCATCCCTCGACGGTAGAAACCCACCCGCCCGAGGTCATGGGTGCTAACCCCCATCTTTCGCGCCTGCCCAGCCAACCCGGCAGCCATCCCAGACGCCCTCCGCGACTCAGCGGCCCGCTCGCCACTGGTCGCGCACCCAGCCTTGCCACTGCCATGCAAAGGCCGCTCGAAATCTGTAGGTAGACCACGATCAAATTCGACCGGCGTCCGCTATCCGACAGAAATCTCATCGAGCCTGCCGAATAGCCTTGGCCTGCGCATCTGCCTGGCGTTGACCGATCCTCCCATTGGACAATCAATGGCTGATACCGCACCCTCGCATCCATGCTCTTACCGGCAGCCGGCGATCGGCCCGACACCGGCGGATCTTGCATCACCAGGCGATGCCCGTGCCCGTGAAGACCTGGGATTTCTACAAGACGGCCGCCGGTGCAGTTCCCGTGCATAAGGAGCTCGATAAACACAAGCTCAACGCCATGGAACTGGCCAAGCTACAAACGATCATGGATCGAATTGCCGAAGGCCGAGCGCAACCCAAAGACGTGAAGAGTCTTCGCGACGGCGTCTTGGAGGTTCGAGTGCGCGTGGGCAAACGCCAGCTCCGCATGACCTACGCCGAGGGTGGGGATGGACTGATCCTGCTCGCCCTGCATTTCTTCCAGAAGCAGCGGCAAGTAGAGGCAACCCACATCGATCTGGCGGTCAGCCGGCTGGAGGACTGGCGATCACGAACACCGAACTGGTGACGTTATCGCTTTTAAGCGATACGCTACTACCGCGAGGGAGGCGGCATGGGAACCGAACTTTTTGATCTATTGGGTAAAAATCCGGACGAACCACGCTTCCAGCGCGCTCTCCGTGACGCCAAGGATGTCGAACAGTGGATCGACACACTGGTCGCCATCCGGCATCGCCTTGGCATGAGCCAGGCTGAACTGGCCGAGGAGATGGAGACAACCCAGTCCGCCATCTCGAAGTTCGAGCGAGCCGGAGCCGACCCACGAATCTCCACGCTCCAGCGATACGCGAGCGCGGTAAGCGCGAAGATAAAACTAACCGTCGACGTGACGGCGTGCCGCGCTCCCGCATGGCGAGCCAACTACGAGATTCCATCGGCAGCCGAGCCCGACATCGAAGAGACCAACTACCGGGCGGACCCTGGACACGTAATTGGATTGGCCTCATGAGTGGCCGTACCGTAAATGATTTGAAAACTCTGCAATCATTGTTGGAATTGACTACCGTACGCATCTATGAGCTCGCTGCCAAACGTAAAGACGGCTTCGGCCTTGAAGACCTGGCGGCAGACTCGGATCACTCCAACCTAGAAGTTTCGATTGACTTCGAAACCGACTCGTTGACATTCAGATGCCGCATTGAAATGAATGGCCGAGGAGCCCTGTTCGCGGTCGACGTCGCTGCGATATTTGCGCTGAGCGAAGAGATCGAAGAGCCCCCAGCTGGGCTTATGGACGAATTCTCACGCAATGCGGGGCTGCCAATCGTCACCTCGTACATTCGAGTTCACATCCAGCAGCTAGCACGGCAACTCGGAGTAGCAATTCCCGTGCTCAAACATTACTGGCCACACGAGTACGACGAAGTCGCGGCCACTCATCCCGCAGAGGTCACTGCGGTCGAGGCGTAACCAGCCCCAGACCCTGTGCCGTCCCGGCGCCCCCGACAAGTACCCGATCCGCAGAGCCGGGTGGGCCGCGTGGAGGGGTACGGCCTAGGTTTGCGGGATGACGAGTATTCCTGAGGGCCTGGTTGAGTTGCTGGGCAAAGCGAGCCCGTGTTTCATCGCGACGGTTGATCCGGATGGCTCGCCGCAGTTGACCGAGACGTGGGTCGGGACGGATGGGGAGCACATCCTGATCAATACGGTGGCCGGGTTCCGGAAGGTCAGCAATGTTGAGCGGGATCCCCGGGTGTCGGTGATTGTTACCGATCCTGCCGATGCGTCCGATTATTTCTCGGTGAAGGGACGGGTTGTGGAGGTCACCGAGAAGGGCGGGGTAGAGCTGATCGAGGAGTTGGCTCAGAAGTATCTCGGGGGGCCTTATCCGTGGTTCGGGGGGCGGGATCAGGTTCGGGTGGTTTTCAAGATCGCGGTTGACAAGGTCATTCACGCGCCCTGGAAGTGAGTTCGGTACCACCGGAGCTGGACGGGGCCGATCAGGCCGTACGCCTGCCGGGTGGCGATGCCGAAGACCGCGGGGTTCGTGGTCCGCAGCCTGTTGAGCAACGTCGTCGCCACCTCGACCTCGATCGTGTTCCGTCCCGGCCGCACGTACGGTCCGATGTCGACGATCGGGTTCAGGACGTCGGCGGGCGGGAGCGGACTGTCGTTCACGCGTACCCGACAGGTGTCGAAGACCTCGCCCAGCTCGAGATAGGCACCCAGACCGCGTGGCACTTCGATGGTGGTTCGGTAGCGACCGATCCCGGAGACGTCCTCCAGGCCGGGGATCGCGGACCACGGCGCCAGAGCACTGAGGGAAACGCGGCGCGTGGAACGGCCGGTCGGCTGCCAGTCCTCGACCTCGAGATCCCAGGTCGTGAGCGGGGTGGGCGGGTCGGCAACGGTCCGGACGGGCGGGAGGGCCGGCTTGCCCGCCTTGAGCGCGACGAGCATCGACTGGCCGGGCTTGAGCGTCGCGCGGATCTTGATGCGATCGCCGTCGCGGGTGAAGGGTAGCCCCGTGATGCGGCCCGTCCAGGCGTCGAGCAGGTGCGGGACGGCTTTTCGCGAGCGGGCGGTAAGCCACACGTCGTGGTCGATGTCGACGATCTTGCGGTTCTCGGCGTGCCGCGCGTTGGCCAGGTAGTAGTAGTCGGTGTCGCCGTCCACGCGCCGCACGGTCATCAGCGTCGACCGCTCGTAGACCACATCCCGCGTCACGCCGAGCGCCTCCAACGCACCCGGAATTCCCGACATATCTGGCACGATGGTCGCGCGGGCGAGCAGGTCATTCAATCGGGGGTCCGCGGACCAGTCCCCGACAACGATCACCGGAAGTCCGGCGCGCGCAAAGCCCGAGATCAGCGCGGCCGCACGATCGGTGAGCGCGTGTTCCTTACCGCGGAAGATGTCGCCGTCGAGGATCAGCGCCTTGTAGGCCGGCCCGTCCGGAGCGAGCCGCCCGTTACGCACGTGGGCGCGGGGAAGGGCCAGCGCCGCCTCACTGAGGAAGCCATGCGTCCACCCGATCGGAATGCCGTCGTTGGTGGCCCACGGAGCGCCGATCCCCGTGGCCGTCCAGCCCTTCTGCCGGAAGAACACCAGGTCGGTGCGGGCCCTGCCGAGGCGCAGCACCATCTGCGTACGCGCGAACCACCCCGCGATGTCCGGCACGTGCCGCCACGTGGGCTGCCGCGGGCCCCAGGCTTCGGCGTACCCGATGCCGTTGCCGTTGTAGGGCGAGAATGCCGCGAAGCCCGGCCACGCCGCCCCGGGAACCGCACCCGAATACGCGAATCCGTGCAGCACCGCCTGATTGACCCCACCGGCGAACACGCTGCCCATCGTCTGCAGCACCTTGTCCCAGCTCGTGCTGTAGGCGCCGTTCGCGTACGCGGCCGCCTCGCACGACAGCAGCAGGTTCCCGCCGAGGTCACGCCCGGACGCGAGCACCCGGTAGTCGTCGAGGTTCTTGAAGCCCAGCGACTCGCTCTCCGGCACGTCGAGCAGGGCGGCGCTGCGGATGGCGTCGGTCTGGAGCCCGTACGGCTGGACCCGCAGTTGCATCCCGAGGCCGTGCGCGAATTCCCGCAACGGGAGCAGGTGGTTTTCATGGTACAAGTCCGACAAGGTGAGGTTGTAGTCGTCGCGCACGTGGTTGGACGTCACACTGTCGAACGAGTACGGGTACTTCTCATCGCGCTGAATGATCACCGGCAGATATGGCAGCAGGTCATAGCCCCGCCGCTCCCGAAACTCGACCAACAACCGATTGGTCCAAATCGTCCAGTCAGTCTCGATCTCCAGCGAGTCCTCGAAAAGATCGCCCCCAGCATCCCGCAGCAGCGCCCTAATTGTCCGGTTAAGGATATTTGAATTCCACTCGGACAACACAGCATCAGTGCCGAGCCGCCCGAAATGATCAACCACATAGGCGGGTGGTGACGTGTGCGGCCCGGCCTCGGGTTGCTGCCCCGACCCGCGCTCGGCATAGCTGAACAGCAACCAGTCACCCTCGCCGACGTCAACGCTGAGCTGCCCGTTCGCCGGCGTCAACGTCCGCACCGAAGCGGGGTCGAGCACCGCCCCCGACACGACCCGCGCAACCTGGACGATCGACCCGCTGACCGGCCCCGAGTACGACCCGGTGAACGGCACGACGGTGTGCACGAGTTCCTTCGCCGCCGCCGGATGCTCGGGCGTAATCGTCGGCACCGCCGTCGGCCAGCACGGCCCCATCGCCAGGTCGACGGTGATCCCGCGGGCCTTGGCACGGCGCAGCGCGACCTCGACCGCCGCCAGCCACGCCGGCGTTCCCCACCCGTGCCCGACAACGTCGAGATCCTCCTTGACGCTGTGGTGCACGTCCTGGATCTCCACCCCACCGAACCCCGCGTCGGCGATCCGGTCGACCTCCCGGGCGATCTCCGCCGGGTCGACCAGCCCGTGCGGCCACCACCAGCGGAACTTCGCCGCGGTCCCGGCCCCGGGGTTGGCGAATCGCTGCTCGAAGGACTCCCCCGGCGATGACGGGAGCGGCAGGGCAGCGCCGAGGCCCAGGGCGAACAGAGTGCGGCGTCTCATCGGTTGCCTCCCAGCACGGCGGCGGTGGAATCGTTTCAAACACACGACGAACACGCGGTCCTGGAGCCGGTGACAACCCCGTAACCGCAGGAATGAAACGTTTTAACATGCCGGCAACAGCCACGCTAATGTGCCTCAGGCCACAGAGTCAATAAGGACCCATGAATGCGTCGAGGGCGGCCCCGGCCGGGACCGCCCTCGATTTCCGCGGGATCAGATGTTGACGCTGGTGTATTGCTTGCCGCTCTCGGTGATGACCCGCACCGAGGCGACCTGGTCCGGCGGCACGAGCGCGCTGCCGTCCAGTGTGGTGCCCTCCGCGGCGCCCGTCTCCGAGACGAGCCAGCTGCCGGCGAGCGTCACCTTGCCGCTCTTGTCGAGGACCTCCAGCAGGCAGCGCTCGCCCTGGGGAATGCCCGCGACGGCGGCCTTGATCCGCACCCATCCCGGGGCGGGGGTGACCGCGACGGTGATCCGCGCCCCGGTCGTGGCGTCGACCGCGGTAGCGGTCTTCGTGCCAGGCGCGGTTGTGGGCTGCGACTGCGTCACAGGCGGCAACGCGGTCGTCCCGGGCTCGTTGGAGGTTGTGGCACCCCCGATCGCGACGCCACCGGCGACGGCAGCGGCCACGAGCACCGCGGCGGCGACACCCACGAGCGTCGATCGCCGCCGACGCTGACCGCCGGCCTCCGTGCGGATCTGCCGCAGCGTGCGCTGCAGCAACAGGTCGGCGTCGTCGGGAGGGCCGTCGAGCAGCATCGCCTCGGGGACGGCTTCGAGGGCCATGGTCCACTCCTGCAGGGATTCCACCTCGGCGCGGCACTCGTCACAGCCGGCGATGTGCTCCTCGGCCGCTCGGTTCTGCTCGGCGTCCAGTGACTGGGTCAGGTAGCCGGCGAGGTCCACGTGCGTCTCGTTCATGATGCAGACCGTTCTGTTCCGGCGGGGCGCAGCGTCTTCACTTCACGCAGGGCCCGAAGAGCGTAGAAGGAACGTGATTTGACTGTTCCGGGTGGAATGCCCAGGACTTTAGCGGCCTCGGTGACCGTGCTGCCCTGAAGATAGAGCTGTTCCAGGACCTCACGATGCTCGGCGGAGAGCCGGCTCAGCGCGTCGACCACCACCATGGCGTTCACGACCTGCTCGGCGTGATCCTCGTCGGAGGCCACGTCGACGGGGCTCTCCCGCACCTCGGTGGCTCGCGCGTTGCGGGCCCGGATCTGGTCGGTGACGATGTTGCGGACCACGGTCAGCAGCCAGCCGCGTACCGACCCCTTGCCGTTGACCAGGCTGTCCGGATGCCGCCAGGCGCGCACCAGAGCCTCCTGGACGACGTCCTCCGCGGCGGCGCGGTCCCTGGTCAACTGGGTGGCATATGCGAGCATCGCCCGGCCGTGTTCCTGGAACAACGATCTGACCAGCGCCTCATCGGCCACCTCCCTGCGACGTTGGAGCTTGAACCCCGGCATGTTCTCCCCCCGGTACGGCGGTGGCGGTGTACCTGCCGAGGCTGGCCGGACGGAGCGTGCCCGGCCACCCCCGACCCCCGTTGCGTCGGTCTGACTCCCAGCACACGTAAGGGGGTCACGAAACGGTTCAGAGAAATTTCGCCTGAACCGATTCTCACCCCTCACCCGTGTGGAGGTGGTCATCTCAACCGCAGGGGGAACCATGAAGCGCACCGCCATCGCACCCGTCGCCCTCGCGGCGGCCGGCCTCTTCAGCCTGGCCGCCTGCGCCGCCCCCGGCACCAACCCGTCGACCCCGCTCGTGCCCGCCGCGCAGGCCGTCGCGGCCAGCGAGACGCCGGCGCCCCTCGCGTCGATCGACGTGCCTCCCGCGCCAGTTTCCGAACCCCCGACCGGTGAGCTCGCCGCGGTGGAGACGCCCGAGGCGCCCAAGCCGGTCCCCGAGCCGACGGTCGCCAAGACCCAGAAGTGGGTCAAGATCTACAACGGGCCGTCGGCCAAGGACGTCACCCCGCCGAAGAGCATCACGTCGGGCAGCAAGACGGTCGAGCTCAACGCGACGGAGAACGACGACATCGGCACCTACGTCGCCGACGGCGCCGGCCGCACGCTCTACCGCTTCGACAACGACTCCAACAAGCCGCCCAAGGCGACCTGCAACGGCGACTGCGCGAAGACCTGGCCGCCGCTGCTGATCAAGTCGCCCGGCAAGATCTTCCCCAAGGGCATCGACCCCAAGATCCTCGGGTACGTCGAGCGCGCCGACGGCCACTGCCAGGTCACGATCAACGGCTGGCCGGTCTACTACTTCAGCAAGGACACCGAGCCCGGCGATATCAAGGGCCAGGGCGTCAAGAACACCTGGTTCGCGGTCTCCCCCACCGGCGGCAAGACCTCAGCACTCCCGCCCGCCGGCAACTGAGTTCAGGCAGCACACTCCTTGCCGCCGGCAACTGAGTTCAGGCAGTCCGCGATGTGCCGCATCAGGGCATCCGGCATCAGATTGACGAAGAAGGCGTGATCGGTGCGAGGGCTGTGCCGCTGATCGTCGAACGAGTCGATCCGGTACCGGGTGCCCCGCGGTATGTCGTAGGCCACGACGATCTCGAGCCGGGGCACCGCGAAGGTTCCGAGCGGGCAACCACCACCGGGCTGGGGAAACACCAGGTGCCGGCGGTGACCGGTGCTGTCGATGCGCCGCCCGTCCCAGCAGCTCGGGAAGTCGAAGACCCGCAGCACGCGACGGCCCTGGGCACAGATCGGATAGTTCAGCGTGCGCCGCGCCCCGGCACCCTCACAACTCCAGACCGGCGCTGCGAGGGCACCGCCGTTCGTCACGGCGTACGCATCCCCGACCGCACCCCGCAGGAACCGCGGCATCGGCAGCACCGGCCCCCGCGGGTTGGCGTAGTAGGTCAGCGTCACCGAAGCAGCGACCTGGATCGCGCCGCCGTGATCGCTCTCGCCCTCCCGGACCGTACGCAGCACCGGCCAGTAGTAGCTGGACTCGTCCCCGTTCGTGCAGGTCGTGGCCGCTCCGGCCAGACTGTCGACGGTCGACCCCACATCGACGGACCGGTTCCCGAGGTAGTCGTGCACGTGATGCGGCGACCCGGGCTTCCCCGGCGTGACGACAACGTTCGCCGTGCTGAGATGACCGATCTCGTTACGACCGCAGTCCCAGGTGAACGACGCCTCGACGGGCGCGGCAGCGACAGCGGCGCCGCTCGCCCCCGCGAAGTCGACGTAGTCGGCCCCGAGGCTCGGCGACGACACCCGGGCAGCACCGAAGACCACCCCGGCGAGCAGTAGCTCGATCGCCAGGGTCACCGCGACAGCCCGCCGCCGCCCCCACGCGTCCGCCATTCCCTCACAATACGCAAAGACGTCGATACGCTGTGTGCCGCGAAGGGCGCCGGTCAGACCGCTGTGGTGTTCCGGCCCGACCACTTGGCGGCGTAGAGCCGGCTGTCCGCCGCCTGGAAGAGCTGCTCCCCGGTCATGCCCGAGCTCCAGGTCGCGACGCCCACGCTGACCGTCATGTGCAGGTCGGTCAGGATGTCAGCGTCGGCGACCGCCATCCGGATCCGCTCGCCGACCTCCGAGCCCGCCTCGGCGCCCTCGCCAAGGAAGATCACGAACTCGTCGCCGGCGTATCGGACCGCCTCGTCACCCTGGCGGCAGTGCGCCCGCAGAATTGCCGCGACCTCGCGCAGGGCCAGGTCACCGACGCTGTGCGAGTGGATGTCGTTGACCGCCTTGAAGTGGTCCAGGTCGATCAGCAGCAGCGTGAGCGGCGCTTCCCTGGCGGGTGACACCGCCCCGATCAGCAGGTCGAAGCGGCGCCGGTTGCCGAGGCCGGTCAGCGGGTCGCGGAGGATCTCGCGTTCCGCGCGGGCCCGGGCCGCCTCGGTCTCCTCGCGCTGGCGGGCCTGGCGCAGCATCGCCAGTCGCTGCAGGCGCAACCGCCACAGCTCGCGCACCTGCCCCTCGACCGTTTCGAAGAGGTCGCGGCTGGCCTGGCCGCTGTCGAGGTCGAGAGCGGTCAGCGCCAGCTCGAACCGGATGATCGGGCGCTCGTCGGGGCGCGAACCCTCCTCTGTGAGGTCGCGGGCCGCGATGAACTCGCGGCGCGCCTCCTGCGGGAAGCCGTGCGCGCGGAGGCTGATGCCGAGCGCGAGGTGGGCCATCCGGGCGTACTGATGGCTGCCGCCGGTGCGCAACTCCATGATCACCGAACGGGCGAGCTTCTCCGCGACCGTGGTCTCGCCCAGCTTCGCCAGGGCCAGCGCGTGCATCGCGGTGATCGTCGGGTCCGGGTGGGTCTCCAGCCAGGCGCGGGTGATCTCGGCGCTGCGGCGCAACCGGGAACGGGCCTCCTCGGAGCGGCCCACGTGGGCGAGCCGCAGCCCCCAGTAGAGCAGCGTCACCGCGTGGACCAGGTCGAACGAGGAGGTGCTGTGCCGCAGCTGCTCGTACGCGTCGGCGGCCGCCTCGTACAGCTCGGCGGCGGTGGCGGCGGTCGCGAAGGAGCACAGCGCCGAGCGGTGCCGGTCGGTCTCGGCCGGCGCCGTACCCAGCAGCACCCCGGCCCGGGCCAGGTTGCGCATGCAGTCGACGTAGTGGCCGCCGAGCAGGTGGATCCGGGCCAGATCACATAGCGCCTTCGCCTCGCCGAGCACCGAGCCGGCGGCGCGCTGGGAGTGCAGCAGGGCCATCGCCAACGGGTAGGCCTCGTTCACGCGGCCCAGGGCGAGGAGGGCGTACATCTTGCCCTGGATGAGAAACCGGACGCTCTTCTCATCGCGGACGATACGCGCAATGACGAGATAGGCATCGGCCGCGGTGATCGCCTCGTGCGCCTGCCCGGTATCGGACAAACGGTGCACGTGACGAGCCAGAAGATGCAGTGGTCCGTACGCGGTGACCGGCACCGGTAACCGGTCGTCGCGCGAGATCCAGTCCGCCATCAACCAAGTATCGGGCGTTATCCGCTCAAGTAAATCCCGTGACCGATACGCCTGACTTTTTGCACGAGTTGCGATTTCCCAAAGGTGATCATGAGCGCGTCCGAAGGTGCAGGTGAACGACGGCGGGACGGCCGTTCATCTGGCAATCGGAATGGAGTGGTGCATGGCTACGAAGAGCAGTGTCCAGCAGCGTCGCAGGAGTCGTCGTCGTGCGGCACTCGTGCTGGTCCCCACGGTCGCCGGCGTGTTCGTCGCCGGCACCGCCTTCGCGTACTGGAGCACCTCAGGCTCCGGCACCGGAACCAGTTCCACCGGTACTAGTACCGCCGTCACAGTAACGCAGCTCACGCCGTATCCGGCCGCAATGGTGCCCGGAGGCGCGGATCAGGCCATCAATTTCACGGTGACCAACACGCTGACCACCAACCAGTACGTCGCCGGCGTCTTGATCGGGATCGGTCCGATCACCGTTGGCGGCTCCCCCGCCGTGGGGTGTACCGCGAGCGACTTCGCGATCACCCAGCCCAATGCCATCAACGCCGACCTCACCGGCGGCCCGCACGACTACAACCCGTCCGGCGCGAAGATCCACATGGTCAACGCGCTCACGAACCAGGACGGCTGCAAGAACGCGACGGTCAACCTGACCTTCACCGCGTCCTGATCCACCCGGCGGCGGTGCGCTCCCTGCGCACCGCCGCCGCTTCGGTTCGTCCAGCAAGGGGGTAACGCGCCGTGAAGCGGGCCGTGATCGCGGGGTTCTTCCTTGCCCTGTTCGTGTCCGGCGCCGCCTACGGACACTGGTCCAACACGGGCACCGGCTCCGGGACGGCGACGAGCGGCACTGCCACTGCCCTGACACTCACTCCGGGTACGCCCACCGCGCTGCTCTATCCCGGCAGCTCGGCCGACGTCGCGGTGACGATCGCGAACCCCAACACCTTCGCCGTACGCGTGATGCGCATCTACCTCGATCCCGCCCAGGGCACCAACGGGTATTCCGTCGACGTCCCGCACAATGCCTGCGGCGTCGGCGCGATCACGTACACGACGCAGACAAACAGCGGCAACGGCTGGACCGTCGCGGCGAACGGCTCGCTCTCCCTCTCCCTGACCGGCGCGTTGTCGATGGCGGCCAACGCGGCGAACACCTGCCAGGGCGCGACGTTCCGGGTCTATCTGGGGACGAGTGGCACTGGACCGTGAGACGCCGCTGGATCCTGCTGCTGTTGATCGCCGGTGCCCTGAGCATCGGTGGCGGGGTCGCATGGGCGTACTGGACGGCTCCGGCGACACCCGGCAGCACCGGCGGCAGTTCCGCGGCCTCGCTCCCGGCCGGCGTCACCCCGACCGTGCTCAAGAAGCAGGCCCAGGCGGTCACGGTCTCCTGGTCGGCGGTCACTCTCTCCAACGGCGTCGCGGTCAGCGGCTACGTCGTGAAGCGCTACGACACCGCGACGCTCACCACACAGACCGTGCTGTCCGGCTGCACGGGCACGATCACCGCGCTGACCTGCACCGAGAACACCATGCCCACCGGCTCGTGGCGCTACACGGTCTACCCGGTGTACGGCGCCAACTGGGCCGGTGCGGAGAGCCCCCTGAGCACCTCGGTCGCCACCGGCCCGGCCACGCTGACCCTCGCGCAGACCCTGTTCAACGGTCCATTCCCGGCCACTACGACGGGTACGGTCGCCGGGTTCGGGGCCAATGAGGCGTACACCTATCGGCTGGACTCGTCGACCACGATGACCGGCTTCCCGACCGTCGTGGACGTGACCGGCGGCGCCCCGATCAGCTCGCTGAGCATCCCGTCGGCGACCGACGGCCCGCACACGGTCAGCGTCATCGGCGCGAACGGCTCGCTGGCCAGCACCACGATCACCATCGACACCGTGCCGCCGGTGGTGTCGTCGCTGCAGTCACCGGTCGTCAACGGCAACGGCTGGAACACCTCGTCCCCGGTGACCGTCACCCTGTCCGCGATCGACGCGACCACGAGCGTCGCCGCGATCAGGTACACGACCGACGGCAGCGACCCGACGGTCTCGGGCACCGCGATCACCTACACCACCCCATTCACGGTCGCCGCGTCCGCGACCGTGCGCTACTTCGCGACCGACATCGCGGGAAACGCCTCCGCGGTCGGCTCGCGCGCGATCCAGATCGACCTGACCGCCCCGGCCAACGCACTCACGGTCACATCGGCCACGGGCGCCTTACTGAGCGGCACGACCCTCTACTACCGGGGTGTGGCCGTCGGCTCGTTCACGATCAGGAACGCTGTCTCCGACGCCGGTTCCGGCCCGGCGTCCAGCGGCACCGCAGCACTAGCCGGCACGAGCACCGGTTTCAGCCACACCGCCTCCACCGTCACCACGCCCAGCGGTGGCCCGTACGTGTCGAACGCCTTCACCTGGACCGGCGGCACGACCAGCGCGCCCACCGAGACCGTGACCGGCGCGGACGTCGCGGGCAACACCACACCGACGACGCTGAGCTTCGTCAACGACTCGACCGCACCCGCCGGCGGCTCGGCCGGCGGCCCCGCCTACTCGACCTCGACCACGGTCAACGTCGCGCTCAGCCGGGGAACGGACAGCGGGGTCGGGCTCGACACCGCGGCGGCCACCCTGCAACGGGCGACCGCCACGCTCACCAACAACAGCTGCGGGACCTACAACACACCGGTCACGATCACGACCACCAACGCGACCACGTACGCCGACACCGTCACCGACCAGGCCTGCTACCGCTACACCTACGTGGTGTCCGACCTGCTGGGCAACACGGTCACCTACCCCGCCGGCACTCCGCCCGACGTCAAGGTCGACACCACCGCCCCCAGCACGCCGACCTTCTCGTACGCCTCGGGCACCAACACGTACGCCGCCGGCTCCACGCTCTACTACCGCTCGTCGCAGACCTCCGGCTCGTTCACGGTCACGCCGTCCTCGACCGACGCGGCAACCGGGATCACCGGCTTCACCTACCCGACGTTCGGCGGCACCTGGAGCAGATCCGGCACCACCTACTCCTGGACCGGCGGCACCGCCACGGTCCCCGCGAGCACCACGGTCACCGCCACCAATAACGCCGGTCTGACCGCTTCCGCGGCCATGACCCTGACCAGCGACATCACCGCCCCGGCAGGTGGCACGGTCACCTACGCCAACGGGTACGCCCCCAGCAACTCCCCCTCGATCGCGTTCACGACAGGGACGGAAACCGGCTCGGGCATCAACGCGTCCACCGGTCTGCTCCAGCGCCGCTCGGCAGCCATGACGATCCCCGGCGGCACCTGCGGCACGTACGGCTCCTGGGCCACGATCTACACCGGCGCCACATCGCCGTTCCCCGACGGCCCGCTGGCCTCGAACTTCTGCTACCAGTACCAGTACACCGTCTCGGACAACGTCGGAAACACCAGCGCACCGTACGTCGGCGCCAACACCATCAAGATGCCGCTCTACTTCACCTGCGCCGCGGCGATCGCCGCGATCACCCCCGCCACGGACGGCTGGTGGAAACTCAACGACTCCACCACGACGGCGGTCGACAGCGGCACCAAGACCAACACGGGCACCTACAGCGGGACATACACCCAGAACGTCATCGGCGGCGTCTGCAACAACGCCACAGCCTTCGACGGCACGTCTGGCTACGTCTACACGACCAACCAGGTCGCCTACCCCGGCCCGGTCACCTACTCCGAAGAGATCTGGTTCAAGACCACCACAACCGACGGCGGCAAACTCATCGGGTACGGCGACCAGCGCACCAGCAAGTCGGGTAACTACGACCGCCACATCTTCATGACCAAGAACGGCAAACTCAACTTCGGCGTGACCAACGGCCTGCTCAACCTCGGCGTCACCACCATCACCTCCCCCAACACATACAACGACGGCGCCTGGCACCACGCGGCCGCCACCATGTCCGCCGCCGGCATGCGCTTCTACGTCGACGGCCTCCAGGTAGCCACCAACGCCTCCACCACCAGCCAATACCTCGCCGGCTACTGGCGAATCGGCGGCGACACCCTCTCCGGCTACTGGCCCCTCTTCGCCACCGGCAGCGACTTCTTCAACGGCACCCTCAGCAACGCCGCCGTCTGGAACACCTACGCCATGACCGCCACCGAAGTCTGGAACCACTTCACCGCAGGCGTAGCCGGCTCCACCGCAGGCACGGTCAACGCCTCCAGCATCGCCACCTCCATCCAGTCAGCCCCCAACACCACCCGCCGAACCCCGCCCTCTGTCACCACTTCCCCTTCCCCTTCCTCCTCGCCCTCGTCCACGCCCTCCCTCATCCCCTCACCCTCCTTCTCCGCACCCCTGACCTCCCCCACCCCCTCCCCGTCATCCGGCCCCACCCCCACCGCCCCCACAACCCCACCATCCCTCCCACCCCTCACCCCGATCCCGTCCTACCTCGCCCCCAGCGACCCCACCTTCCGCTCCTCCGCATGGCGCGGCTTCAACTTCTCGTCCAGTTTGAACTAGTCACAAGCACGCTAGTCGTGTAGACAGGTGGCGTGAGTAAATTTACTCGGCCGACAGATGCCGCCGGAGAACGCCGCAGTGGCCGCCCCGCTCTCACTAAGAGACCTTCCATTCACGCACCGTGACAACTACGTTCTTCATAAGGACGCACAGTCGCATGTGGATGGAGGCCAGGTGTCCCTCAGTTTCGAAGATCGCAGCTTTGTTCGGGTCATCCTGCGCAAGAAGCTTGACGAGCTCTTCGAAAATGCTTTTGAGCTGCTCTTTCAGCGAATCATGCGCGAGCGCTACGCCGACTTTGTCGACGTTCGCACACACGGAAGCCTCGGCGACATCGGTGCGGATGGCCTACGCCTGCACAACCGTAAGCTCTATGCCTGCTACGGGCCCCAGACGCCGGATCCGACAAAGATCAAGAGAAAATTCCTGGACGATCTTGAAAAGGCGATCACGAAGCGCGGCGAGCACTTCACCACTTTCGTCTTCGTCCACAATGATCGACGGGATGCGATCCACCCCGAGGTATCGGTCCTGCTGAATCAGGCCCGGATCGATCACGCCAACCTCGGGTTCGAACAACTGGGGCCGAATCATCTCTACCGAGAGCTGTGCCGGCTCGACCGGGACGCGATCGCCGACCTGCTGGAATGTGACTTTCCCACCATCGACCGGCTGTATCGGGTTGGCCCCAGCGATCTGGAACCCCTCCTCGCCCATCTGGTCACCAACCGCCGCTCCGGCGCCATCCCGGCATCGGCCAGAGAAGTGCCCCCGCACAAGCTGGACTACAACGAATTGGGCCCCGAGGATCGCGACGACCTCATTCAGGCGATGCGACATGCTCCGCTCGTTGAGGACTACTACCAGGCGCGCACGGACATCACCGAGCGCGACGAGGTTGCTGAGGGTTTCAACGCGTACTATCGCGATCTGCGCCAGGAGTACCAGGACCCTGCGGAGATGATCTGGAAGCTGCAGGAGTACGTCACCGGCAACGCTCGGCAGTCACGCGAGCAGGAAAGGGCCGTGATGGTGATCCTCGCCTACTTCTTCGAAACCTGCGATGTCTTCGAAGAACCCCCCACCAACTGGCGGGCGACCCGGAACGAGCGGGCTTCGGCATGATCACGCCGACCAAGGGCATCGTCCCCCAACGTGCGCTCGTCGTTGTCGGCGCCCAGATCCTGCAACTGCTCGACCGGCCGATGACTGTGAGCCAGGCTTGGACGAGACTGCGAGAATGGCGAGCGGCTCACGGGCACTACGCGCCACTACCTTTCTGGTGGTTTGTGCTGGCCCTGGACGTCCTGTATTCGCTGGGAGTTGTTGAACTCGACCGGGACCTACTGAGGAGGAGGCGGGCGGATGCTGCGCCGGCTGGGAGCGAATGACTCTCGTTTCCGCACGCTGGAGTTCCATCGTGGCCTGAACATCCTCGTCGCCGACAGGACTCCGGGATCTCGCGAGACCGACAGCCGTAACGGCGCGGGCAAGTCCAGCATGATCGAAATAATTCACTTCCTCCTGGGCGAACGAGCTGAGACGTCTTCTCTTCCGCGGCAGCGCGCACTGCAGGGCATCGAATTCCACCTGCAACTCGACTGGCCGCGTCTGGACGCCCCACTCACTGTTTACCGATCGGGCGAACGGCATTCGTGGGTGCGGCTCCAGCCCACGCTGCCCGGCACCGAGGGAGGCCAGCTCGAGCTCAACACAGGAGCTCTCCGGAACACGGAATGGCAGCGTCTGATAGAACGTGACTTGTTCGGCCTGCCCGCTGAGCACGAGGGCGTGAGCGGGCGAAACCTGCTGTCCTTCATGATCCGGCGTGTCAGTTCGGGCGGCTACCAGAACGCAGTGCGCAGCCACGGCCGGCAAGCCGACTCGGAAGCCGCCACGAACCTCGCCTACCTGTTCGGCCTCGACTACCACCTGGCAGACCGCTACCGATCGTTGCGCGCCCGAGAGAACGCACGCCAACAGATGCAGAAAGCTGCTCAGGATCCACTGCTGGGTCGCATCATCGGCAAAGTCGCCGATCTTCGAAGTGAGATCGCGCTCGCGGAACGCCGGGTCGCTGAACTGACAGATCAGGTCACTAGGTTTCGGGTGGTGCCGGAGTACGAGCGACAGCGTCAGCGCGCCGACCAGCTGGATCAGAGCATCCGCAGACTGATCACCCAGGACACCGCCGACCGCCGCAACCTCGAGGACGTCGAACGATCACTCCAAGAGGCTGTCGAGCCGGACACCAGCTATCTGGAGCCGGTCTACTCCCAACTCGGCGTGATCCTCACGGACCAGGTGCGGCGCAGCTTCGAGGATGTCGAGGCCTTCCATCACTCCGTCGTACGGAACCGGCGGCAGTATCTCGAGGAAGAGCGCGACGCCGTTCGCCGGCGATTGGCCGAAAGTGAAACCGAGCGAGCCCGGCTCGGGGAACAGTTGGCCGCGACGCTGCAAAGCCTCGAGGAAGGGGGCGCGCTCTCAGCGTTGGCAACTCTTCAACAGGTGCTCGGTGAACAGCGAGCCACCTTGCTGGCTCTGCGGCACAGGTATGAGGCGGCGCATGCGCTGGATGCCACCAAGCGTGAAATTTCACAAGCGCGCCTGACGCTGCAGGACGAAATGAATCGCGACATCGACGAGCGGCGCGGGTTCGTCGACGAAGCGACGATCCTGTTCGCCGAGTTCGCGAGGGAGCTCTACGGTCCCGAGCGAACGGCGTACCTGAGATTTGAGGCCGCACCCACAAATCTCAGGATCGAGCCGCACATCCAGAGCGACAACAGCGGCGGCATCAGCAGCATGGTCACCTTCTGCTTCGACCTGACCTTCGCAGTGCTGGCCCATCGCGCCGGCCGGGCTCCCGACTTCCTGCTCCACGACAGCCACCTGTTCGACGGAGTTGACGAACGGCAACTCACCGCCGGCCTCACGCTTGCCGCTCGGGTCACGGAGCGGGAAGGCATGCAGTACATCGTCTCCATGAACTCCGACGACCTGGACAAGGCCGCCCGCCGCGGCTTCTCCGCCGACCCCCACCTCCTGCCGGAACGCCTCACCGACCAATTCGAGGACGGCGGCCTCTTCGGCTTCCGCTTCTGACCTTGCTCTAGTCACGAGTAAGCTAGTCAAATGCGTGCTACCGACTTCCATGAGGAAGACGAGAACGTCGAGGACCTTCTCACGGCCTTCGACCAGGCATCAGGGGGCGAAACAACCGCTCAGCCAGCGATCGAGGGATATGTGCGCTGGCCCGATATTCGTGGCAAGTATGTCGCGGAGGCCGGAGGCCGAGAAGCCTTCGAAGCCGGCAAGCAAAAGCTGATGACCGCCTTCGACCTAGAGCGGGTAGACGACGCCGGATCTACCGCTGTAGGGGTGGCGGGTGCCGTCGGGTTCGTAGCCGGTGTTGGGGGCGTCGAGCCAGACGATGTAGGGGACGCCCTTTTTGAGGCCTGTGATGGTGGCGGTGGCCAGGCAGCCGGGTGGGGTCGGCACGTATTGCCAGGTGTAGGCGGGTTGGGCGCCTGAGATGAGGGGTTGTTTCACTGCCGTGATGCGGTAGTCGGAGTCGTACTGGCGGGGCCAGGTGACCGTGAGTTTTCCGGTGCCGGGGGTGACCTTCATCGGGATGAGGACCGGGTCGACGGTCCAGGAGACCGAGCAGGCGGGGTCGGCGGGCAGGAACGTGACCGGGGGCAGGACCGGGGAGCGGGAGCCTGTGGGGCGGGTGGGCTGGGGGCTCGGGGTGGCGCTGCCGGTGGCGATGACGAACCAGGGGTCGCCGGGGTTGGGGGTGGCGCTGGCTCCTGACGTGCCTGGGGATGTTTTGGAGCCGAGGCCGAGCGCGCTGCAGCCGCTGACCGCCAGGGGCACGGTCAGCAGCGGGAGCAGGAGCTTCGGGAACAGCCGCACGTTGTGAAAATCGGCGGTGACGGCGGATGTCTTAGGCGCGGTGGAGCTGGTGGCCGGCCATCTCCAGGCGATCGTCCGCCACCAGCACGGGGGTACGCAGCCCCGACTCGTCGCGCAGCACGAGGCCGCCGTCGTACGGGCTGTAGGTGCCCTTGGCTGCCCGGCGGCGGCCCTCGACGCGGCCCTCGTACGACCAGTCCTCGGCCAGGCAGAGGCGTACCGAGCCGTCAGCGTTCTGCCAGAAGCCCACAAAACCGACCGGCGGGCCGTCGGGGCGGGGCGGGTTCAGGGGGACCGGGATGTCGGCGCTGCCCCCGAAGGCGAGGGTCAGCAGCGAGGCCGTGCCGAAGATGGTGGTGTCGACGCGCATGATGCTCCGGGGGGCGTACGGGAAGGGGACCTTTCCTTTCGGCGCCCTTGACCTCGTCTTGAGGGAATTTTGTCATTGACGTTTAACGATTTGACGACTTTATTAACAGTTATGCGTCAGAAGAAGTGGATCGCCGCACTCGCGCTCGCCGCGACCGCCGCGCTGCAGCTGCAGACGGTCGAGGCGGCCCTCGCGGCCACAGTCTGCAACCGTTACTGCGACGGCCGGGGCCCTTCCCTCTCCCCCGGCGACCGAGCCCCCGTCAGCGTCGGTCTCTACGGGCGCACCTTCAAGGTGCACGTCAACGACACCGACGCGATGACCTGGGCGACCGTCGAGGGCGGGCAGGCCGGGGACGAGGTCTGGCTCGACCGGTCCTTCGACGGTGGCCGCACCTGGGGCGGCGACAGCAGACTCGGTGCCACCGCGGTCCCGGCCGGGTCGACCGGGTGGCGGACGGCGATGTTCAACGTCGACGACTGGAACAACCGGGGTGTCGGGGTGCTGCGGGCGTGCGGCAAGGCCGGTGACCGGCCCGAGCTCGTGTGCACCGCGTGGGCGCGCAGCAACTGGAACGCGTGGGACCGCAGGACGTCGGCGGCCACCGCGCTGATGATGCGTTACGACCGCACCACCGGCCTCTTCGACACCAACGGGTGGTGGACCGGGGCGAACGCGCTGACCGCGATCGTCGACAACAGCCGGATCAGCGGGATGCACAGCTACGACTATGCGATCGCGACCACGTACGACAAGCAGGTCAACGCCGCCCAGGGGCAGTTCCGCAACGAGTACCTCGACGACACCGGGTGGTGGGGGCTGGCGTGGGTCGCCGCGTACGACCGCACCGGGGACAGCCGCTATCTGAACACCGCGCGGGCGGACGCCGACCACATGTTCGCGTACTGGGACACCAGCAAGTGCGGGGGTGGCATCTACTGGAAGACCGATCGCACGGTCAAGAACGCGATCGCGAACAGCCTCTACATCCAGCTCAACGCCGCCCTCTCGCAGCGCATCGCCGGTGACACCGCCTATCGCGGGCGGGCGCAGGCGGGCTGGTCGTGGTTCCAGAGCGTCGGGATGGTCAACGGCTCGAACCTGGTGAACGACGGCATCAACCTCAGCACGTGCAAGAACAACGGGGACGTGACGTGGACCTACAACCAGGGCGTACTCATCAACGCTCTGGTGCAGCTCAATAAGCTGACCGGGGACGCGAACGCGCTGACCGTGGCGCGGCGGATCGGGGATGCGGCCACTTCGAGCTCGTACCTGAATCCCAATGGCATTCTGCGCGAGCCCAACGAGCCCGATCAGTGCAGTGGTGACGGCGTTTCCTTCAAGGGAGCTTTTGTACGCGGTCTCGGCGTCCTCAACGCGGCGGTGGGCCGGCCGTACGACGCCTACCTGAAACGTCAGGCGGATTCGGCGTACGCGAACGACCGGAACAGCTTCGACGCGTACGGCAGCCACTTCGCCGGCCCCTACGTGAGCACCAACCACAGTTGCCAGCACAGTGCGGTTGACCTGTTGAACGTTGCGCCTTAGGTCCAAAGCTCAGCCGGGCGCCCCCGGTACCGATCGTGCGGACAACGGGCTTGTCCGGCACGAGAGGGAACTACATGGACCGCACCACCGAGTGGGACCGGCGGCTGCTGGTGATCTCCGGATCGCTCGCGGCCGCCGCGACCGCCTGGTTCGCGCTGACGTTCGTGCTCGGCGCGGTCGGCCCGACGCTGATCGGGTGGCTGCTCGCCCCCGCCTGCACCGCGGTGGCGATCGTTGCTGCCCGGCGGACCGCGGGCGACGTTCTCGTTCCCGCGCCCGCCCGGCGGTTCTGGCGGCAGATGTCGGTCGCGTTCGGCGTACTGACCCTCTCCCTGGTCAGCCAGATCGCCGACTCGGTCAACCGCGACCTCAGCATGACCATGCGGGTCGGGATGGTCACCAGCCTGCTGCACGCCGTCGCCACCGTGCTGGTCGTCTGGCCCATGTTCCGGCTCCCCTGGGGTGCGCCCTCGCGCGGGCGTCTCATCGCCACCGTGCTCGACGTCGCCATCCTCGTCGCCGGCTCCGGCATCTTCTTCTGGCACTTCGCCGCGCAGTCCCTCTTCGAGAACGCGAACCGGGCATCGCTCGGCTCCGGGCTCGTACTGACCGCCTCCGGGGTGGTCGCGCTGACCGCGATCGCGAAGATGGCGGTCACCGCCGCAGCGTCGCTGGACGGGCGATCGTTGCGGATGCTGCGCGCGGCGTTCGCCGTCGGGCCGGCCGGCGTCGCGCTCTCCCCGGCGCTCGTCGGCAAGCCGTACCTCGACGCCAGCCTGCTGATCATGCCCGTCGGCTCGTTCCTGCTCCTGCTGGCCGCCCGCCTGCAGTCCGAGGCCGGTGCGAACCCTCGGGCCGCGACGCCGGGCAAGCGTCGGTGGAGCCCGCTCGCGTACGGGATGGCAGCGGCCACCAACGCCCTGTTGATCTCCATCCTCGTGCAGGGCGCCCCCGGAGTGCTGCCGGTGGCCGTCGCCGCCGTCGTGCTCACCGCGCTCGTGATCGCCCGTCAGGTCGCCTCGATGCGCGAGAACGAGCAGCTCGTCGATCGGCTCGACGCCCACATGCTGGAGCTGCGCCAGAAGGAGCAGCGGTTCCGGCTGCTCGTGCAGAACTCCAGCGACGTCGTCACGATCACCGAGGTCAGCGGTCTGATCACCTATATCAGCCCGGCCGTGCTGCGGGTGCTCGGCAGCGCGCCCGAGCCCATGATCGGCACCAACATCCTGGAGCGGGTGCACCCCGACGACCGGGCCGCAATCGGCCGGCAGGTGCGCAAGGTCGCTGCCGAACCAGGAACAACCTCTACCTATCAGGTACGGCTGGAGCACGCCGACGGCTCGTACCGCACCCTGGAGATAACGAGCGCGAACCTGCTGGACGAGCCGGGCGTACGCGGCATCGTCAGTAACTCCCGCGATGTCACCGAAACCGTCGAGGCGCACGAACGGCTCAGCTACGAGGCCTCCCACGACGTCCTGACCGGGCTCGCCAACCGGGCGCTCTTCGGTGACCGGGTCGAGGCCGCCGTCGGCCGGCTCCGTCCGCAGCAGCGGCTCAGCATCGTCCTGGTCGACCTGGACGACTTCAAGACCGTGAACGACACCCTGGGTCACGCGGTCGGCGACGACCTGCTCATCACGGTCTCCGAGCGGATGCGATCAGCTGTCCGCCCGACCGACACCGTGGCGCGCCTCGGCGGCGACGAGTTCGCGATCCTCTTCGAGGGGCTCGGCGGCCCGGACGTCGACCAGGTCCTCGAACGCATCGCGGACACGCTGGCCATGCCGGTCGAGATCGACGGCCACCTGCTGGCTGTGCGCGCGAGCTTCGGCGTGGTCGACTGCCGCTCCGGCGACGACCCGGGCAACCTGCTGCGCAAGGCCGACATCGCCATGTACGAGGCCAAGGAGCGCGGCGAGGGCGGCTACCAGCGGTACCGGCCCGGTTCGGAGGCCCGTGGCGCCGAGCGGCACCGCATCACCGCGGCGCTGACGGCGGCGCTGGAGCGTCAGGAATTCCTGCTGCACTACCAGCCCGTGGTGACGCTGCCCGAGGGCCGTCTCACCGGCGTGGAGGCGCTGGTGCGCTGGGTCCACCCGAAGCGTGGCCTGCTCGGGCCGGCGGAGTTCATCCCCGGCGCCGAACTGACCGGCATGATCGTCCCGCTGGGTGACTGGGTGGTGCACGAGGCGTGCCGGCAGGCGGCTGCCTGGATCCAGGAGCTCGGTGACCGGGCACCCGGCACGATGTCGGTCAACGTGTCCGCGCGGCAACTGCAGAACCCCGGCTTCGCGGAGCAGGTCGCGCGGGCGCTGCGGGAGAGCGGCCTCGACGCGGGCCGGTTGACGATCGAGATCACCGAGTCGACCGCGCTGGGCGGCGGGGCGACGCATGACGTGCTGCGGGCGTTGCGGGCGATGGGCGTACGGCTGGCGCTGGATGACTTCGGCACCGGGGCGTCCACGCTCAGCCTGCTGGCGAACTGTCCGGTCGACCAGATCAAGCTGGACCGCTCGTTCACGCCCGGTCCGGGGCCGGCCGCCATCGCCGGTGCGGTGCTGCAGCTGGCGCGCGCGATGGGCCTCGAGGCGGTCGCCGAGGGCGTGGAGACACCCGAGCAGGCAGAGCAGCTGGGCGATCTGGGCTACGAACGCGCCCAGGGCTTCCACTTCGCCCGCCCGATGACCGCCGAGCTGGTCACCGTCGCCATCACGGAGCCGGCGGACCTGCCGGTGCCGCTTTGAGGGCCGCGGTGACGGCGTTGGCCATCTTTTCGAGGTAGTCCTCATCGATCGGGGTACGCGTGACCGCCAGGTGCCAGTAGAGCGGGCCGATCATCAGGTCGACGGCGATTCCCGGGTCGGTGCCCTTGGGCAGCTCACCGCGCGCGACGGCCTGCCCGACGATCGTCTCGCCGACGGCCGTCTGGTGGGTGCGCAGCGCCCGGTGCAGCGTCTCGGCGATCTTGGGGTTCCTCGCGGCCTCGGCCATCAGGTCCGGGATGATCTGTGAGGCGATGCGGTGCTGCAGGGCCTTGCTCACGATGAACATCGTCAGCTGAAGATCCGTCGCAAAGCTACCGGTGTCGGGCATCGGCACGCTACGCTCCGCCACGCCGGAGACGATCTCGAGGACCATCTCCAGTTTGTTGCTCCACCGGCGATAGACGGCGGTCTTGCCGACGCCGGCCCGGCGCGCCACCGCCTCGATGGAGAGCCTGCCGTAGCCGACCTCGGCCAGCTCGTTCATCACAGCGTTCCGGATTGCCGCGGTGATGTCACCGCGGAGCACCGCCGCTCCGGCCGGTGCGCGTTTTGTGGCTGCCACACAGACAACTATACGCGACGACGCAACGGTTGCGTTTCGACGTCAGTTCGGATAAATTCGGGCCGACGTCGATACGCTGGCGTTTCATCGCGGCACACTGTTTAGTGTGTTGCCGCGAAAGTCATCCAGGTCCCTGCCCCCGGACGGACCGACCAGATCGGAGCGCCACCCCATGTCACAGACGGCGGTCGCCGATTCCGACACCGGCCTCCCCCTGAGAGAGCTGGCACGTCGGCACGGCCTCGGTGTAGCCGGCAGATTACCCACGCTGCCCGAATACACCGGCAAGCTCTGGGCGTACAGGCACTTCATCGCCTACTACGCCAATGCCAAGGTGACCTCCTCGCTGGGCAAGACCCGGCTGGGCTCCCTCTGGCAGGTGCTGACGCCGCTGATCAACGCGGCGGTGTACTACGTGATCTTCGGCAAGATCCTGGACACGTCGCGCGGCATCCCCAACTTCGTCGCGTACCTGTGCACAGGTGTCTTCATCTTCGGCTTCACCCAGTCGGTCGTGCAGTCCGGCATCCAGGCGATCAGCGGCAACCTTGGGCTGATCCGGGCGCTGCACTTCCCCCGGGCCGCCCTGCCGCTCGCGCTGACCATGGTCGAGGTCCGCAACATGTTCGCCTCGATCATCGTGCTGATGGCGATCGTGCTGGGCTTCGGCGAGCCGCTCACCCTCGAGTGGCTGCTCGTCGTGCCGATCTTCCTGCTCCAGTCGATCTTCAACGCCGGGCTCGCCATGGCCGCCGCCCGGCTGGGCTCCAAGGTCGCCGACTTCAAGCAGTTGGTCCCGTTCATCATGCGGTTCTGGTTGTACGGCTCCGCGGTGCTCTACCCGGTGACCAAGTTCCAGTCGGCGCTGCAGGACCACCCGATCGCGCTGAAGATCGTCGAAGCCAACCCGCTGCTGGTCTTCATCGACCTCATGCGGCACGCGCTGCTGGAAGAGGTCCCGCTGGCTTCCACACCGTGGTTGCTCTGGGCAGAGGCGATCGGCTGGACCCTGTTCGTCGGGATCGGCGGTTACATCTACTTCTGGCGCGGAGAGAAGGGCTACGGCCGTGGCTGACGAACGCGAACCCACCGTCATCGTGGACGACGCCCACATCACCTACCGGGTGCAGCAGTCCGGGTCCGCCTCCAGCCCGCTGGCCGGGTTCAAACGGATCGTCACCGGCGCCAAGCCCACCATCCTGCGTGAGGTGCATGCGATCAAGGGGGTCAGCTTTGTCGCGTACAAGGGCGAAGCGATCGGCCTGATCGGCACCAACGGCTCCGGCAAGTCGACCCTGCTGCGAGCGATCGCGGGGCTCCTGCCGGTGGAGAAGGGCGCGATCTTCGCCTCCGGGCAGCCCTCGCTGCTGGGCGTCAACGCCGCCCTGATGAACGATCTGCCCGGCGAGCGCAACGTCGTGCTCGGCTGTCTCGCCATGGGCATGTCGCCGGCCGAGGTGAAGCCCATGGTCAAGGAGATCATCGACTTCTCCGGCATCAACGAGCGCGGCGACTTCAGCTCCCTGCCGATGCGGACCTACTCCTCCGGCATGGCGGCCCGGCTGCGCTTCGCGATCTCCGCGGCGAAGAAGCACGACGTGCTGCTGATCGACGAGGCGCTGGCCACCGGTGACGCGAAGTTCCGCAAGCGCAGTGAGCAGCGGGTGCGCGACCTGCGCGCCGAGGCCGGCACGGTCTTCCTGGTCAGCCACAGCGAGCAGTCGATCCGGGACACCTGCGAACGCTCGGTCTGGCTCGAGTCGGGCCTGATCCGCGCGGACGGCCCCACCGACGAAGTGATGAAGGAGTACGAAGCCTTCGTCAAGAAGTGACACATAACGCGAAAAAGGGCGGCCGTTCTCACGGCCGCCCTTTTTGTGTCGCTTGTTAGCGCATCGATAGATGTACGTGGTTCGTGTGGTCGCTCGACGGATCGCCGTTGCCGCCGCTGTACGCCTTCCAGCCGCTGCTCGGCAGCCAGATGCGCCTGAACCAGATCACGTAGAGCACGCCCAGCCGGCTCGAGTTGTTGATGAAGTAGTTGGCCAGGTTGGTGCCGTAGGTCTTGCTGCTACCCGTGGCGACACCGCCGAAGCCGTTCTTGTCGGCCGCGAAGTCACAGGCCCGGCCCTTGGGGTGCTCGCCGCTGTTCTGGGTGCGGAAGCAGGCCACGAAGTGGGTGAAGCCGTCCTTCTGCGCTTCCTTCATGGCGTTCAGGGTGCGCGGCGTGATGCAGCCGCTGGTGGTCGGGTCGTTGACGCTGCACGACTCCGACGGCAGCGAGCCGTCCGAGTTGCGGGGCGCCGCACCGGAGACCGCGCTGCTGCTGCTACTGCTGCCGCCCCCGGTTTCGTCGTCGCTGCTGCTCGACGAGCCGGCGGCGGCGCTGGCGGCGTTCGCGGCCTTGAGGGCGTTCTCGGCCTGCGTCTTGCGCTTGGCCATCACGCCGACCTGGGCTTCCTGCTTACGGATCTCGCCGTCGATGGCCAGCTTCGCCTGCTCCTGCTGGGTCTTCGAGTCCTTGAGATCGCGCACGGCCCGGTCCTGCTTGACCCCGATCGTGGACAGCGTCTGCGCGCGGTCGATCATGCTGCCGGTCGAGTCGGCGGTGAGGATGGCGCTCATCGGCCCGAGCCGCCCGGACTGGTACGACTGCCGGACGATCTCGTCCAGCGCCGCCTGCTTCGGGGCGAGCTGGGTCTCCAGCTCCTTCAGCTTCGTGGCGAGCTGCTGCTGACGCTTCTTGGAGCTCTCGAGCGTCTCCTTGGCCTCCACGAAGCCCTTCGACGCGGCCTCGAGCTGCTCGACCAGGGTCTTGGAACCGCCCTCGCCGTCATCACCGGAGTCACCCGGGGCAGCTAGGGGCGATGGCGCGGCGGATGCCGCGGTCGGGCCGGTCAGTGCCAGGCCCGTGGTGGCGACGAGGAGCGCCAGAACTATCGCTAATCGCCGTCGGACAGGGTCGAGCCGCACGAGTCTTCCTTCCGTCGACCGCCGACCGGGTTAGCTGACGGGTTCGGGATGGAAGGATCCCTACCGCTGAATACTCAGCGGATTCACCCCATTACGGATTGGGTCCCCGGCTCGCCTCTCGGCGATTGAGCGGCGGCTCCGTGATGGAACCGTGACGAACACTACCCATCAATTTCCACTATTGACAGCCGTCGCACTCTGAGCATTCGATCCACCACATTCAGTGAAAACACTACGGAGAGAATGCAACGACTCACATTGGTACGCCGTTACGGGCCACCGCTCGCGTCACGCCAACGAGTGGTGACGTAAAGTCGTTGCACGGTAACAGCTTTGCGGTCCTCGCGAGGACTGAGGACTCGTCTGAGTTCAGGTAAACTTTCCGCCGGTCAGGCCAAGAGGTGTCGCCCCAAAGGCACCGGCGGACCACCGCTCAATCGCCACCAGGCGAACCGGGGAACCACTCAGTAATGGGGTGAATCCGCTGAGTCATCAGCGGTAGGGATCGCTTCCGTCCCGAACCCGTCAGCTAACTCGGTAGGCGGCAACGTGGAAGGAAACTGGATGACGGCAAGACCCCGCCGGTGGCTCGTCCTCGCCCTGGCCTCGATCTTCGCGGTGGCCACGGTCGCCGTGCCCGGCGCTCCCGCGAGTGCCGCCCCGGGCGGCAGCGACAGCTCCACCGCCGACGACGGCGACGACAATCCCCAGCTGAACGACCTGCTCGACAGCACCGGCCGGCGCTACCTCGACGCGAAGGCCGCGGTCGCGAAATCGACCAAGACCCAGCTCGACCTCTCGCTGAAGGTGAAGTCCGCGGAGGCCAAGCGCGACGCCCTCCTGCCCGAGGTGGGTGCGGTGGCCGCCCAGCAGTACCGCACCGGCGGTGTCAGCACGATGGGCTTCCTGCTCAACTCGGACTCCGCCAACGCGTTCCTCGACAAGGCGGTCTCGCTCTCCGAGATCAACGCGCTGCACGACCACAAGTTGCGTGAGCTCGACGCGGCCATCGAGGAGGTGGCCACCAACAAGGCCCGCCTCGACCAGGAGGTCGCCGCGCAGAAGCAGAACCTCGCCTCGATGCAGAAGCAGAAGGAATCGGCCGAGAAGGCCCTCAACCTCGTCGGCGGCGACACCGTCACCGGCGGCTTCGTCACCGCCAAGAGCAAGACCGCGTCTGCCACACCGCGCAACTCGGACGGTTCCCTGCCCGCCGAATCGTGCAGTGTGAACGACCCGACGACGGACGGCTGCATCACGCCGCGCACGTACCACATGTACAAGGAAGTGAAGAAGGCCGGATTCAACCGCTTTGTCGGTTGTCACCGCAACGGCGGCCCGTTCGAGCACCCCAAGGGCCGCGCCTGCGACTGGTCCCTGCAGAAGAGCGGCTTCGCCCCCTGGCACAACCAGGACACCCGCGAGTACGGCAACGAAGTGATGGCCTTCCTCGTCCGTAACGCCGACAAGCTCGGCATCCTCTACGTCATCTGGAACCGCATGATCTGGTTCCCGGCGACGGGCTGGAAGAACTACCACGGACCCAGCAACCACACGGACCACGTACACGTTTCCATGTTGTAGCCGAGCCCTCCGCGCCCCACTGGCCCCCACTCTTCCCGCCGGAGGAGTGGGGGCTTCTTCGCATCCAGGGGCGCCCGCAGGAAGGACCAACATGCTGATCCGGGAACCCACGCTCGCCGACGTCGACCGCATCGCCGACGTCCACACCCGAGCCCGAGCCTCCTACTACCAGACCGGCGGCCTCCTGGCCGACAGCACCGCCGACCCCGCCGGCGCCGACCACCGCCGCGAAGCCTGGACCCGCGCAGTCGAATCCCCCGACCGCACCATCTACTGCGCGGTGATCGACGACCAGGTCGTAGGCGCGGTCGCCATGGGCCCCGCCCTCGCCCCCGACGGCACCGCAGCCGCCCAACTCTTCCAAATCCACGTCGACCCACCCAGCTGGGGCCGAGGCATCGGCACCCGCCTCCACGCCACCTTCCTCACCTACCTCCACCGCACAAACCACCCCGCCGGCCTCCTCGAAGTCTGGCAACGCAACACCCGAGCCCTCCTCTTCTACGCCCACCACGGCTGGTCCCCCACCGGCACCAACCGCCCCGGCCCCCACCAATCCACCTACCTACACATGCACCTCCAAGCCCCCTAACCCCCACCCCGCCCCCAGCCCCAGCCCCAGCCCCAGCCCCAGCCCCAAGGCAACCAGGCCGCCCGGAGCACGGAGCCCGGAGCCCGGAACCGGATGCCGGATGCCGGATGCCGGATGCCGGATGGGTGCCGGATGCCGGATGCCGCTGGGTGCCGGATGCCGGGTGCCGGATGCCGGGTGCCGCCGGGTGCCGCATGTGGAACGCAGACACGAACTCGGGCGCGAGGACGGGGCACAGGTCAGAGGACAGGACATAGGTCCGAGGACGGGCGCGGGCACAGGCACACGCGCGGGCACAGGCACACGCGCGGGCACAGGCACAGGTGCGAGGACAGGCGCCAGCGCGAGCGCAAGGACGGGCCGCAAGCACGAGGATGGACGCAGGCGCGGGATCAGAGAGCCGCGGTCCTCAGCCTGGGGCGGAATCCCGATCGCCACAGGCAAAGCCCGCCACGACCAACGGCGCCCCGCCCAAAGCGCTGACCCAACGCACCGCCCTGACCCAACGCACCGCCCTGACCCAACGCACCGCCCTGACCGGCGCCCCCCTGAACGGCGCCCCCTGAACGGCGCACTCAAAACAACGGCGTATACGCCTGAAGCTGCAAGCCAAGCCCCGCAAAGGCCAAACCCGCACAGTCCACAGGCAGGGTTCGGGGACGGGATTGCCTCACGCAGGGATCAAGACTGACCGCCCGGCGTGAGGCAATCCCGTCCCCGAACCCCCACCGAAGAACAGCGCCAATGCGAAGCGAGGCGTCCCCCCGCACGCACAAAGAAGGGCCCGAGGATCCGTTCACGGAGCGCCAGCTCCTGGATCCTCGGGCCCGGCCTCGACGGGAGTTGCGGTCAGCACCACCCACCGAGATACGACATATTGGTCTTAAAGGGTTGCGGCCCTGCGAACCGGTGCGCGACCGGCCGGCTGGGTGGGGGCGGGGCCGGTCGGGAGGGCGGCCGGGATCGGGAGGACGACCGGCTTGACCTGGGTGACCGTGACTTCTTTGCCGTGGTGGAGGATGTCGAGGCGGGCTGAGCCGCCGCCGTTGCGCAGGGAGTAGGTGACCTCGTCGCGGGCGACCTCCACCCGCAGGCGCAGGCCTCGCCAGAGCAGCGAGAATTCCAGGCCGTCGATGCGGCTGGGCAGGCGCGGGGCGAACGAGAGCTGGCCGTTGTAGTCGCGCATGCCGCCGAGGCCTGCCACCAGGGCGATCCAGGAGCCTGCCAGAGATGCCACGTGGACGCCGTCGCGGGCGTTCTGGTGGAGGTCGTGGAGGTCCATCAGGGCTGCTTCGCCGAGGTAGTCGTGGGCCAGCTCGGTGAAGCCGACCTCGGCTGCCATGACGGCCTGGATGCACGCGGAGAGCGAGGAGTCGCGGACCGTGCGGGCGTCGTAGTAGGCGAAGTTGCGGGCCTTTTCCTCGGGGGTGAAGGCGTCGCCGCGGATGTACATCGCCATGACCAGGTCGGCCTGCTTGACGACCTGCTTGCGGTAGAGGTCGAAGTACGGGTAGTTCAGCAGCAGGGGGTACGCCTCGGGCGGGGTGTTCTCGAAGTCCCATTCCTGCAGGCGGGTGAAGCCTTCCGACTGCTGGTGGACGCCGAGCTCACGGTCGTAGGGGATGTGGACCGCGGCCGCCGCGTCGCGCCAGGAGGCGAGCTCTTCGTCGTCGACGCCGAGTTTGCGGGCCAGGTCGGGGTGGCGCTTGGCGGCGTCCGCTGCGGCGTGCAGGTTCTGCTGGGCCATGAGGTTGGTGTAGATGTTGTCGTCGACCACGGCGGTGTATTCGTCGGGGCCGGTGACGCCGTCGATGTGGAAGCGGCCGTGGCGGTCGTGGTGGCCGAGGGAGCGCCAGAGGCGGGCCGTTTCGACGAGGAGCTCGAGGCCGACCTCGCGTTCGAAGTCGTAGTCGCCGGTTGCCGAGACGTAGCGGCGGACCGCGTCGGCGATGTCGGCGCCGATGTGGAAGCCCGCGGTGCCGGCCGGCCAGTAGGCCGAGCATTCCTGGCCGCGGATGGTGCGCCACGGGAACGCCGCGCCCTGGATGCCGAGCGTCTGGGCGCGCTCCTTGGCCAGGTCGAGGGTGGAGTGACGCCAGCGCAGGACGTCCGCCGCAGCGGCCGGCTGGGTGTACGTGAGGGCCGGGAGCACGAAGGTCTCGGCGTCCCAGAACGTGTGGCCGTCGTAGCCGGGACCGGAGAGGCCCTTGGAACCGATCGGGCGCTGCTCGGCGCGGGCACCGGCCTGCAGGGTGTGGAACAGTCCGAAGCGGACCGCCTGCTGGACCTCGGGGTCACCCTCCACCTTGACGTCCGAGTGGTCCCAGAACTCGTCGAGGTATTCACGCTGGGCCTCGAGGAGGCCCTCCCAGCCGTCCAGGCGGGCGCTCGCGAGCGCCGCGCCGACCTGGTCGCGCACGGCGGGCAGAGAGCGGTTGCTCGACCAGCCGTAAGCGGCCAGCTTGACGACGCGCAGCTTCTGGCCCGGCTCGAGTTTGCAGGCGACGGTGGTGCGCAGCCAGTCGGGGTGGCCCTCGGTGGTGACCGCGTGCTTGCCGGGCGCCTCGACGAGGTGCTCCATCGCCGCGGCCATGCGCAGGTCGCTGGCCTTGGTGCGGTGCACGAGCAGGCCGCCGGTGCGCTGCTCGAGCATCTCCTCGGCCTGCAGCGGGTGGTCGAGGACGGCGGCGACGCGCGGGTCCTTGCTGCTGACCGGGAGCTGCTCGTTGGCGACGAGCTCGGACTGCAGGATCAACCGGGCGGTGTCGTTGAGCGGCTCGACCTCGTAGAGGAAGGCCACGACGGAGCGCTGGGTGAAGGACACCATCCGCACCGTGCGGACCCGGATCCCCTGGCCGGAGGGCGAGACCCACTCCACGATCCGCTCGAGGGTGCCCGCGCGCAGGTCCAGGGTGCGCTCGTGGGAGCGCAGCTCGCCGTAGCGGACGTCGAACGGCTCGTCATCGACGAGCAGGCGCATCAGCTTGGCGTTGGTGACGTTGACCATCGTCTGGCCCGACTCGGGGAAGCCATAACCGGCCTCCGCGTACGGCAGCGGCCGCAGCTCGTAGAACGAGTTGAGGTACGTGCCCGGCAGGCCGTGCGGCTCGCCCTCGTCCAGGTTTCCGCGGATGCCGATGTGGCCGTTGGAAAGGGCGAAGACCGACTCGGACTGGGCCAGGAGATCAAGGTCCAGCCGGGTTTCCCGGATGTGCCACGGGTCGACGGGGTAAGCCCGTTCACGGATCACGGTGGTGCCTCTCGAAGTGAAAGGTTATCGGGTGAGAAGTTCGGAAAGGTCCTGGACCACGATGTCGGCGCCGTGCTCGCGCAGGGCGTCGGCCTGACCGACGCGGTCCACGCCGATGACGATGCCGAATTTGCCGGCCCTGCCCGCTTCGACGCCCGCCAGGGCATCCTCGAAAACGGCACAGTTCTCCGGCTCGACGCCGAGCAGCTTCGCACCATAGAGGAACGTGTCCGGCGCGGGTTTGCCGGGCAGCTTCTCAGCGCGGGCGACGACTCCGTCCACCCGCTCCTCGAGCAGATCGGTGATGTTCGCCGCGTCCAGGACGTCCTTGCAGTTGGCGCTCGCCGAGACCACCGCGCGACGCAGCCCGGCCTTCTGCACGGCGTGCAGGTAGTCGACCGATCCTGGGTAGACCTGGACCGCCCCTTCCGCGATCTTCTGCAGGACGAGGATGTTCTTGCGGTTGCCGACCCCGTTGACGGTTTCCTCGTCGGGACCGTCGTCGGGGGTTCCCTCGGGCAGGGTGATGCCCCGCGAGGCGAGGAAGGTGCGGACACCGTCGGCGCGCTGACGCCCGTCGACATATTGGTGGTAGTCGGCGCCGGAGTCGAACGGCACGTACGGCTGCCCGTGGTCAGCGGACCATCGCTGAAGGAAGGCGTCGAAGGTCTGTTTCCACGCCGCGTTGTGGACCAGGGCGGTCTGGGTGAGCACGCCGTCGAGATCGAAGAGGCATGCCGTCACGTGAGGAGGTAGTCCGAGCACCGGCCTAATGTAGTCGCCTATCGGCGCTGACACCCTGGAAAGCCCCCGACGACGTTTCCACGGCGTTTCATCCGGGGTTCAGATGTCTTTCAGCAGGTCGTTGAGCAGCTCAGATGCGGGTTACTGGCCGGGCAGGTCAATTTTGAGTCCGATAGTCGTCCCGATCGGACCGGTCGCCATGGTGACCTCGTCGCACAGCTGGTACGCCAGCCAGATGCCCCGGCCGCCCACACCGAACGCCTCGGGCACCTCGGGCGGGTGCTGCAGATGCTCCGGAATGCCCGGCCCGGAGTCGGTCACCGTGCACCAGACCGCGCTGCCGCTGACCCCGAGAACCAGCCGGCCGTTCCCGCCGGCGTGCAGGACCACGTTGGTGATCACTTCGTTGATCGCGAGGACGAAGCCGTCGAGCCGGTCGCCGAGGCGGCGGTCGAGGCGTTCGAGGACCTCGTGGCGGAGCACGGTGATGTCGTCGCGGCCGAACACGCGATCAAGATCCGTTTGACGGTGCGAGGCACCCGCGTCCGGTGACTCCCTGACCGGAGCCGGACGCAGCCTCTGCTGGTCAACAGTTTCCTCCACCGCCGAGCAGCTTACGCTGTGTGCCGCCGTCGTGGCAGTCATCGGAGCCGCAAAAGTCAGCACCAGCCGCAAAAGTCAGCGCCAGCCGATGTCGATACGGTCGCCGCGCTCATCGAAGAAATGCAGGGCGTCGAGGCGGACGCCGATCGCGAGGGGGTGCCCGGCCGAGATCGCCGGGTAGGGCGCCAGGCGTACGGCCAGTTCAGCGGGCCTGCGCGCATGCCGGCCCGGGTCGTTGAGAATCGAGGCCTTGGGCTCCTCGCGCACGATCACCGGCTTCTCCGTACGCCCCGTGAGCCGCTGCAACGTCTCCCCGAACTTCCGGAACGCCCCGCCCCCGCCGACCGGCTCGGTGACACCCTTGCCCAGCTCGTCCACGGAGATGGCGGTGGCACCGACGTCCAGGAACGCCAGCGACTCGTGCCCGTGGTGCTCGAGGTAGCGGACCCGGCCCTGCAGCACGCCCTGCACCGCGTCGCCCGGGGTGTCGGGGGAGACCGGGGTCAGCGCCTCCGCCCGCATGCCCACGACGATCCGCTCCCCGTGGTAGTGCGACAGGGCCCGGGCTCGGATGTCGTTCCAGGGCAGGTACAGCGCCTGCTCGCCGAGGTTCAGGGCGATGTAGCGGTCGAGGTGCGCGTAGACCGACGCTTCGAGCAGGTTCATCCGCGGCGAGCCGAGGAACGCCGCGACGTAGAGGGTGGCCGGGCGGCCGTAGACCTCGGTGGGCGTACCGATGTCCTGCAGCACGCCCTTGCGCATGATCGCGACCCGGTCGGCCATCGTCAGCGCCTCGGCCTGGTCATGGGTGACATACATGGTGGTCACGCCGAGTTCGCGGGTCAGGCTGCTGATTTCGGTACGCAGCTCAGCGCGCAACCCGCTGTCAAGGTTGGACAGCGGCTCGTCCATGAGGAACAGCCCGGGGCGCCGTACGATGGCGCGCCCCATGGCGACCCGCTGGCGCTGCCCGCCGGAGAGTTGGCCGGGTTTGCGGCCGAGCACGTCGCCGATGCCGAGCGCGCTGGCGACGTCGCCGATCCGTTCGCTGCGCGCGTCCGGCTCGACCCCCGACAGTTTCAGCGGGAAACCGATGTTGCCGCCGACCGTCATGTGCGGGTACAGCGCGAAGTCCTGGAAGATCATCGCGATCTGACGGTCGCGCGGCGGGAGGTCCAGGACGGGTTCGCCGTTGAGCAGGATCGCCCCGGCCGAGGGGTCCTCCAGCCCGGCGATCATGCGCAGGACGGTGGACTTGCCACAGCCGGAGGGACCCAGCAGGACCAGGAACTCGCCGTCTTGCACGTCGAGGCTGACCCGGTCGACCGCCACGGTGCCGTCCGGCCAGACCTTGGTGACGTCTTTGAGCGCGACGGTGGACACCGTCAACCTCCTGCATGTGAGCTGCGACGATGGCTTAGCGTGACCACACGCATCAATGTCTGCCATCGGGTGAACGGCCATTCGCAGCCAGTCACCAAATCGTCACAGTTCTATGAGGAAGATTCGCCCAGCAATACCCTGCGTACGACCCGCTCAGAGGCCTTGCCGTCGTCGAGGTAGCAGAACCGCTCCCGGAAACGGGTCCGGGCGGCGGCCGACCGGTCGCTCGCGTACGCCCCCGATTCGAAGACCTCGATCAGCTCGGCGAAGCTCGTGGCGACCGCGCCCGGCGGCAGCTCCATGAGGTCGAAATAGACCCCGCGAAGCTCCTGGTACGCGTTCCAGTCCGGCGCGAAGATCACCAGCGGCCGGTCCAGCACCGCGAAGTCGAACATCGCCGACGAGTAGTCGGTCATCATCACGTCGGCGGCGAGATAGAGATCTTCAACGATGGGGTACGCCGAGACGTCGACGATCCGCCCCCGGGCCGCCTGCGCGGCGTGATCCGCGGCCACGTAGAAGTAGTGCGCCCGGACCAGCAGCACGGTGTCCGGGCCGAGCCGGTCGGCGAACGCCTCGACGTCGAGCACCTGGGTGCCCATCGGCAGCCACTCGCGGTGCGTCGGGGTGTAGAGCACGACCCGCTCGTGCGGCTGGATGCCGAGCTTCTCCCGGACCGCCGCGGAGTCGGCCGCCGACGCCGACGCCAGCCGGTCGTTGCGCGGATAGCCGGACTCGATCGTCTCGTAGCGGCACGGGTACGCCCGCTCCCACGCGATCGTGGTGTGCGCGTTCGCCGTGATGCTGAAGTCCCAGCGGTCGGCCCGGCGCATCTGGGCGTGGAAATTCTGGTCCTTGGCGGCCGCCGGGTGATCGGCCTGGTCCATCCCCATCGCCTTCAACGGGGTGCCGTGATGGGTCATCACATGCGTGGTGCCGTCCCGCTTGACCACCCAGTTCGGCCAGTTCACGTTGTTGACCAGATAACGGGCCCGGGCGAGCGCCCTGAAGTACGGCAGCGAGCCGGCGACCACGTAGTCGGTGCCCGGCGGCACGGACTTCGTCCGCCCCTTGCTGACGACCCAGACGTTGCGGATGCCGGGTGCCAGCTCCTGCGCCTTGCGGGAGATCGCGGCGGGATTGCAGGTCACCCCGCGATACCAGTACGCGGCATAGAGCGCGAGATTCTCGTCGACCGCGCCGCGGAGCTGGAGCTTGTAGTAACCCCGGTACAGACTCTGCCGTACCTTCTTGGCCAGCCCTTTCGCCTTCGCCACCGGCACCCGGCGCGCCCGGTTCGCCGCCTTGGCCACCCGGACGGCCTGGTCGAGCGCCCGGAGCTTCGTGAATGAGCCCTCCCCGATGAACCGGTGCCGCAGCCCGTCAGCCCGGCCCTTCATCGGGTACGCGCCGGCGGGCCGGTAGCGCCGGTAGTCCTCGCTGATCCGCATGAAGAACGCCTGGCGGGAGGCCTTCTTCACCCGCTGGCTGTTGTCCAGGACGATCAGGTAGTGCCACATCATCCGGGCGAACAGCAGGGGCCGGATCTGTGCGGCCCGGTCGCTGTAGCGGTCGACCAGGGACATCGCGTGGGCCCAGTGGTCGAAGATCTCGAAGTGCCGGTCGCCGAGCGTCCGCGTGATCGCGCCGGTCCGCCGCTGGCGGTAGTGCACGCAGACCCGGGGCAGGGCGCTGATCCGCTGGGCCACCGACATGATCGGGAAGGTGAACGAGACGTCCTCGTACCAGCCCTGTTCGAAGCGGAAGCCGAGCTTCAGGAGCAGGTCGCGACGGATGACCTTGTTCCAGGCGACGTGCAGGACGTTGAGCACCTTCGGGAACTGCTCGACGGTGAAAGTCTCGGGCGCCTCGGCGAGGATCTTGGTCGCGCCCGACTGGGTCACCCGCGAGTCCCAGTGCACCCGGTCGAAGCCGACGATCAGCACGTCGGGCGTGGTACCGGCGATCCGGTCGGCGATCGTGGTCAGCGCGCCCTGGGCGAGCCAGTCGTCGCTGTCGACGAACCAGACGTACTCGCCGGTCGCGTGGTCCAGGCCGATGTTGCGGGCCCGGCCGAGGCCGACGTTCTCCTCGAGCGACACCACGCGGACCCGGGAGTCACGGGCGGCGTATTCGGCGAGGATCGCACCGCTGTTGTCCGGCGAGCAGTCGTCGACCGCCACGATCTCGAAGTCGGTGAACGCCTGCCCGAGAATCGAGTCCAGGCACTGGCGCAGGTATCCCTGCACCTTGTAGACGGGCAGCACGACACTGAGCAGAGTCATCGACTTCCTCCGGTTCGCCAATCCTTGACTGCCCCTGTCAGAAACTGCGCGCCTACGCCGACGGCGAGCAACAGCTCACCGGCCGTGGCGACGCCTGCCAGCGCGAAGAACACCAGCAGCACGACCCGGCCGTCCCAGCCGAGCAGCGCGCGCCGCGCACGTGCGTCCGGAGCGCCCTTCTCCATCCGGGCGGTCAGGTCGTAATGATGCAGCGCGAGCACGAAGAGCAGCGCGAACACCACCACGGGCGGCACGTCGCAGATCATCGCGACGGCCACCGCCATCAGATACTCGGCGGCACGCAAACCGGCAGGGACCAGCCAGTCGAGCGGCCCGCCGTGCGAGGACCGTGCCGCAGCACCGGCCCCGAGCACGAGCAACGCCGCCACCAGGAGCCAGATCCCGGCCTCGCCCGCCCGGACCCATTCGAATTCCAGGTACGCCGGCCGCCACGGGGTCCCGCGCGGCACCCAGCCAGCCGCGACCGCACCTATCAGCGCGAGCGGGGCGACCGCCGCGATACCGGCCCAGAGCAGGGGCTGCTTCAACCCCGCGGCACTCACGGTGCCACGGACCAGTCGGCCGTCATCACGATGCCGCGACGTGTCGACCGTGTCCAGCACACCGACGCGCATCGAGATCGAGCGCAACGACCTCAGCCCCAGTGTGTACGCGAAAGCGAGCGCCCCCCATGCGACGGTGACCGCCAGCGCCACGCGCCCGTTGAAGACCGCAGCGAGCAGCGCGATCAGGGCCCAGCGCTCGCCGATGGGGAACACGACGATCCGCTTCAGCCAGTACGCGATCGAGCCTGTGTCACCCTGCACCTTGTTGGACGCGCGGCTCAACCGGGCGCCGACCCCGCCACCCGCGTCCGCGTTGCCCGCGGTGCCGACGGACTGCCGGGCCGCGGCCTCGTCGTGCAGGGCGCCGTACCAGGTGTCGGTCATGTGCCGGACGGTCTGCAGCACGATCGCCGTGATCGCCAACGGCCATGCGAACGACAGGCCCATCCGCTCGGCACCGGCGGCGAGCCCGGCGTAGACCGCGTATTCCTTCGCCCGGTCGGCCATCGTGTCGAGCCAGCCGCCGAACGCCCCGAACTGCCGGGTGTAACGGGCCAGCTGGCCGTCCACGCAGTCGAGGACGAAGCCCAGGTAGAGCAGGACCGCACCGATGATCAGCGCCGGGCGGGACGCCTGCCAGAACCCGAGGGCCGCCACCACGGAGAGGAGTACGGAGAGAGCGGTGACCTGGCTGGGCGACAGCTTGGCGCGCGCGCAGAGCTTCGTTACCAACGGCGACCAGCTGCTTACGGCGTACGTGGTGAAGAAGTCGTCTTTTTCCTTGACCGCCAGGCGCAGCAGGGCCTTGTCCTCGTCCACGCTTGCGACAGCGGCTTCGGCAGCGGCCAGTTCCGCGTCGGTGTGGACGCGGTCGGCGTGCAGAAGGCGCACCCGGGTCGCGATCGGGACGAGCCCGGCTTGCAGCAACGCCGCGAAGAGGGCGTCGACGTTTTGTTCTTTCAGGGTGCCCGCCGCTGCCGTGACGAGACCAAGATCACTCGTCGCGACGCAGAGTGCGCCGAGGAACCTCGTGGGCCCGTCGGAGGCCGGGACGAGGCGCCCCCGATCCTCTCTCAGGTCACCTCCGTCGCCACTCTCCGTGGCCGCCACCAGCGCGGTGCTGCGGCTGGCAGGCTCGGTGGCCAGCGTCCACAGCAGACTCGGATGCGCGACGAGATTGTCGGCGCAGATCAGCAACGGCTCGTCGGCGAGCTTGACGATCTCGCGAATTTGCCCGGATATATCCGGGCCATTGACTTCAAAAATCTGGCTGACGCCAGCTCTCGACAGGGCGGAACGCACATCTTCGGCAAGGCTGCGAGCAGCCTCCGGCCTGAGATCGTTTCCGGTGCTCCCGCACAACACGGCGAGCGTCACCGCGGCATCCCTCCCACCTCGACCGCCTACGGTCGCAGAGAGTAGGCGGCGAAATTTGCCCCGATGTTAACAGTGAATCCCGTGAGGGTACGGGGTTCCCCTACGGGGATGTGAGCGCCCTTATCCCTCTCGCGACCGAGGGCGGACGGGGTGACGGTCCATACCGTGGAAAGCGGTCGAGGCACCCGGCCCCGGCCACCACTTGCCCCGCCAGTGCTGACGCGCTGAGCGCGGCATCGAAGGAGTGAACGAGATGACCCGCCGCCTTGCGAGACCCCGCGACGACCGTTGGATCGCCGGCGTGTGCTCCGGCCTGGCCCGCCGTTTCGGCATGTCCTCCGGAATGATGCGCCTGATCTTCATCCTGTCCTGCTTGCTGCCCGGCACCCAGCTCATCGTTTACATCGTGCTCTGGGCTCTGCTCCCGAACGAGTGATTCCCGGTGCCGGCGCCCCTTCCGGGCGCCGGTGCCGCACTTCTCGGGCGCGCCGCCGCGGGCCAAAGGTGCTGCGGCTTCTGGAGACCTCCGTAAGGTGCTTGCAGATCGCATACCTGGGAGGGTCCATGTCGCGCGTCCGCGTCCATAACTTCTCCGTTTCTCTCGACGGCTTCGGCACCGGAGAGGGGCAGGAGCTCGAGACACCGTTCGGGCACGCCGGGACCAGCCTGCTCGAGTGGGCCTTCGAGACCCGCACCTTCCGTGACATGGGCATACACGGAGAGACCGCGGGGTCGCACGGCGTCGACGAGGCGTTCGCCAGCAACTGGGCACGCGGCATCGGCGTGGAGATCATGGGGCGCAACAAGTTCGGCCCCCAGCGCGGCCCCTGGAGCGATGAGGAGTGGAAGGGCTGGTGGGGCGACGACCCGGTCTTCCACACCCCGGTCGTCGTACTGACCCATCACCCCCGCCCGACGCTCGAAATGGAAGGCGGAACGACCTTCCATTTCGTTGACGCCGATCCCGCATTCGCTCTCGAGCAGGCCCGCGCTCTCGCCGGCGACCTCGACGTGCGCATCGGCGGCGGCGTGAGCACCGTCCGGCAGTTCCTCCAGGCCGACCTGATCGACCAGATGCACATCGTCCTCGTGCCGATCCTCCTGGGCCGCGGCGAACGGCTGTGGGACGGCCTCGAAGGACTGCAGGAGCGATTCGCCATCGAAGCCACCCCCTCTCCGAGCGGCGTCACCCACCTGACATTCCAGCGACGGGCCCGCTAGCCCATCTACTTCCCCACGTACGCCGCCAGGTGCTCGGCCGTCAACGTCTTGCGGCCGGCCACCAGGTCGGCGGGCGTGCCCTCGAAAACGATCCGTCCCCCGTCGTGACCAGCGCCGGGACCGAGATCGATGATCCAGTCGGCATGCGCCATCACGGCCTGGTGATGCTCGATGACGATGACCGACCTGCCCGAGTCGACGAGCCGGTCGAGCAGACCCAGCAGGTTCTCCACGTCGGCGAGGTGCAGCCCCGTCGTCGGCTCGTCGAGAACGTAGACGTTGCCCTTGTCGGCCATCTGCGTCGCCAGTTTGAGCCGCTGCCGCTCGCCGCCGGAGAGCGTGGTCAGCGGCTGGCCGAGCCGGATGTAGCCGATCCCGACATCGGCGAGCCGCTTGAGAATGGCGTGCGCGGCCGGCGTATGCGCGTCGCCACCGCCGAAGAACTCCTCGGCCTCGATCACCGACATCGCGAGCACCTCGCTGATGTCCCGTCCGCCGAAGTGGTACTCCAGCACCGACGCGTCGAACCGCTTCCCCTCGCAGACCTCGCAGACGGTGGCGACCCCCGCCATCATCGCCAGATCGGTGTAGATGACGCCGTTACCGTTGCAGTTGGGGCAGGCACCCTCGGAGTTGGCACTGAACAGCGCCGGCTTCACCCCGTTGGCCTTGGCGAAGGCCTTACGGATCGGCTCCAGCAGCCCTGTGTACGTCGCTGGGTTGCTGCGCCGCGACCCCCGGATCGGCGTCTGATCAACCGACACCACGCCGTCCAGCCCGGTCACCGACCCCCGGACCAGTGAGCTCTTGCCCGACCCGGCCACCCCGGTCAGCACCGTGAGCACACCGAGCGGAATGTCGACGTCGACGTTCCGCAGATTGTGAGCATCGGCACCCCGCACCTCCAGCACACCGTCCGGCGTGCGGACCTTCTCCTTCAGCGACGCCCGGTCATCGAGGTGCCGCCCGGTGAGAGTGCCGCTCTTCCGCAGCCCCGCGACGGTGCCCTCGAAACAGACGGTCCCGCCACCCGACCCGGCACCCGGACCGAGATCGACAACATGGTCGGCGATCGCAATCGTCTCCGGCTTGTGCTCGACGACCAGCACGGTGTTGCCCTTGTCGCGCAGCCGCAGCAGCAGATCGTTCATCCGCTGGATGTCATGCGGGTGCAGCCCGATCGTCGGCTCGTCGAACACATACGTGACGTCGGTCAGCGACGACCCGAGATGCCGGATCATCTTGGTCCGCTGCGCCTCACCACCCGAGAGCGTCCCCGCCGGCCGGTCCAGACTGAGATACCCGAGCCCGATCTCCACAAAAGAATCGAGGGTCTCCCCCAGCGACTTGAGCAACGGCGCAACCGAGGGCTCCTTCAACCCCCGCACCCACCCCGCCAGATCACTGATCTGCATCGCACAGGCCTCAGCGATGCTGATCCCCTTGACCTTCGACGACCGAGCCTCCGCACTGAGCCGCGTGCCGGCGCACTCGGGACAGACCGTGAACACCACAGCCCGCTCCACAAACGCGCGCACATGCGGCTGCAACGCGTCGACATCCTTGGAGAGAATCGACTTCTGGATCTTCGGGATCAGCCCCTCGTACGTCAGGTTGATGTTGTCGACCTTGATCTTGGTCGGCTCCTTGTACAGCAGATCCTGCAACTCCCGCTTGGTGTACTTCCGAATAGGCTTGTCCGGATCGAAGAACCCCGACCCGATGAAGATCCGCCCCATCCAGCCGTCCATGCTGTACCCGGGAATCGAGAACGGCCCCTCGCTCAACGACTTGCTGTCGTCATAAAGCTGAGCCAGATCTATATCGGTAACCGACCCCCGCCCCTCACACCGCGGGCACATCCCCCCGGTAATACTGAAACTGCGCCGCTCCTTAACCTTCTGCCCAGCCCGCTCAATGGTCACCGCCCCGGCCCCACTGATCGAAGCCACATTGAACGAAAAAGCCTGCGGCGACCCAACATGAGGCTTCCCCAGCCGACTGAACAAAATCCGCAACATCGCCCCGGTATCGGTAGCCGTCCCCACCGTCGACCGAGGATCACTCCCCATCCGCTGCTGATCAACGATGATCGCCGTCGTCAGCCCCTCCAGCACATCCACATCAGGCCGAGCCAACGTCGGCATGAACCCCTGCACAAAAGCGCTGTACGTCTCATTGATCATCCGCTGCGAATCCGCGGCGATAGTCGCAAAAACCAGCGAGCTCTTCCCCGAACCCGACACCCCCGTAAAAACGGTCAGGCGCCGCTTCGGAAGCTCAACACTGATGTCTTTCAAGTTGTTCTCTCGCGCCCCGTGCACGCGAATAAGGTCGTGACTGTCAGCGGCGTGCGGTTTGGTCCTCGCGGCCATGTTTTTCATATCCCCATCGTCGTCAGACGGACCGCGTGTGGTGCTGGTCCTGTCATCGTCGCGTTTGCCTACGGTATCTGTGGGGGTCTGGGTTTTGCTTCTTGAATCCTGATCCTTCCTGGTGGGTCTCTTGCGCTGGACGGTTGAGGGCCGGGGTGGCCGAGCCAGGCTTCAGGGGCGTTTTTATGCCTGGCTCGGCCACCCCGGCCCCCACCCTTGCCTCAGAGAGCGTGCGGCTGCTCACCGCTCCGTGCGCGGCTCGCCGCGATCGGCGCGGGTTCTGTCGTGCCGGTCGTCCTGATCGCCGCCGCGCCTTCGCCTCTCGGTCTCCGGTCTGGCTGCCGCGCCCCTGATCACGCCCACCGGCCCCGTCCCGCAGGCCGACCAATTTGCCTGGTCACGCGACGCACCGCGCCGGTCACGCCCCCAACCCCACACCACCCAAAGCCCCACTACCCGCCCAGCCCCACGCCACCCCGCCGCGAACGCCCAGCGCCACACCCACACACCCAGCCTGGGGCACACGCCGCTGGGCCCTGGGCAAGCGCCACGCGGCACGGCGGCGCTGGGGGCTCGGCGCTGGGGGCTCGGCGCTCGGCGCTCGGCGCTCGGGGGCTCGGCGGCTCGGCGCTCGGGGGCTCGGCGGCTCGGCGCTCGGCGCTCGGCGCTCGGCGCTCGGCGCTCGGCGCTCGGCGCTCGGCGCTCGGCGCGCATTGTTGACTAACGGAGCAGCGATGGCTCGGAAGCCAGGCATCCGGACGCCGCCGAACGGGCAAAGAACCAGCCACTGAGCGCCCCCGGCGAGGTGCGTCGCAAGCCCACCACCGCGCCTGGCCCGCGGAACCAGACCGCCGACCAGAACCACAAGCGCGGCAGCCAGACCAGATACCTAAAGGTGATGGCGAAGACCGAGCCGGCACGGAGCGGTGAGCAACCACATCCGGAGCCGCACACTCTCTGACGCAAGGGTGGGGGCCGGGATGGTCAAGACAGGCATAAAAACGCCCTTAAAGCCTGTCTTGACCATCCCGGCCCCCACCCGTCAACAGCGAGAAACCCGCAAAGAACAATCAGGGCTTATCAAACGAAACAGTCACAGTCGTATACCCAAGCCGAACGAAAAGGCTCTGCAGCATCTTCTCGGTATTAGCCTGAGCCCGCTGATCCAACCCGCTGGAGTTGGCAGCCTCAGTGATCCGCTGCTGAGCGAGCTGGTAAACCCGCTGCTGCTGGTTGGTGTCGCTCTTGAACGCGTCCCCGATCCGGTTGAGCAACCCCCGCTCCTCGGCGACGACGTAGCTCTTCTGCATGTCGAGTGCGGCCTGCCCCTGCTGCGGCGCGGGGAGCGTGATGGTGATCTTCTTGTTGGCCTCGTCAACGGTGAGGGCCTTGTCGGAGAGCTGGCCGAAGTCGACGTATTCCTCGACGGTGCCGGAGCCGACGAAGAGGGTGCGCTGGTTGACCAGGAAGTCGGGGACGTTGTCCTTGTTTTCCTGGAGGTCGACGATGACCTGGAAGGTGCCGTCGGCGGCGACGTAGCGGCTCAGGTCGCGCATCGACTGAAGGAGGACCGGCTGGCTGCGGTCGGTGGTCTTGTCGGCGAACGGGTTGTCGAAGCTGGGGAGCACGTTGACCGCGCGCAGGCCCAGGCAGGACGCGACGATCAGCGCGAAGACCACGCCGGTGAAGATGAGGACGCGTGCGAAGCCGCCGATGCGGCGGGGCGCTTCCTGCTCCTCCAGCGTGGGCGCGGGGGCGGGCGGTGCCGCACCCTCCTCAAGGGCCAACGGATACTCCCTGGTCGGCTCGTCGATATCGGGCGATTGCGCCATCGGAGACACCCCCTTCACCTCAGGTCTTCTATACCCACGTTAGAGAGGGGGTACGACATTTTCAGCCGGCGAACGCGTTCAGGCCGGTCAATTTCTGGCCGATCACGAGTTGGTGCACCTCGGAGGTTCCCTCGTACGTGAGGACACTTTCGAGGTTGTTGGCGTGCCGGAGCACGGGATACTCCCCGCTGATGCCGTTCGCCCCGAGGATGGTGCGGCACTGGCGGGCGATCTTCAAGGCTTCGCGGACGTTGTTGAGCTTTCCCGCGCTCACCTGCACCGGGCTCAGGCCAGGGAGCCGGCCGAGGTGCAACGCCAGCAGGTAGCCCTTCTGCAGCTCCAGCGTCATGTCTGCCAGTTTCGCCTGGGTCAGTTGGAAGCCCGCGATCGGCCGGCCGAATTGTGAACGGCTGCCGGCGTACTCGAGGGCGGTCTCGAGGCAGTCACGGGCCGCGCCCAGTGCGCCCCAGATAATGCCAAAACGGGCTTCGGTGAGGCAGGACAGCGGGGCTTTCAGGCCGCGGGCGAGGGGTAGCTGCGCGGAGGCCGGGAGCCGGACGTCGTCCAGTGTGATCTCCCCGGTCGAGGAGGCGCGCAGGGAGAGTTTCTTCTTGACCTCGCGGACGCTGAAGCCGGGGGTCGAGGTCGGCACGGCGAAGCCTTCGACGCCGGCGTCCGAGCGGGCCCAGATCACGGCGACGTCCGCGACCGGCGCGTTGGTGATCCACATTTTGCCGCCGTTGAGGATCCAGTCATCGCCGTCGCGGCGCGCTCGGGTGGCCATGTTGGCGGGGTCGGAGCCGTGGTCGGGCTCGGTCAGGCCGAAGCAGCCGATCAGCTCGCCGGCGGCCATGCCGGGCAGCCACTGCTGCTTCTGCTCCTCGCTGCCGAATTTCCAGATGGCGTACATCGCCAGCGAGCCCTGCACGGAGACCAGCGAACGTACGCCGGAGTCGGCTGCTTCCAGCTCGAGGCAGGCGAGGCCGTATTGCACCGATGACGCGCCCGCGCAGCCGTAGCCGGTCAGGTGCATGCCCAGGAGGCCGAGCTTGCCGAACTCCAGGGCCAGCTCCCGCACCGGGACCGTGCCGCTCTCGTACCAGTCGGCGATGTGGGGGCGCACCCGATCGTCGACGACGCGGCGGGTGACGGCGCGAACGTCGCGTTCCTCGTCGCTGAGCAGGTTGTCGAGCTCGAGCAGATCCAGCGGGGAAGCGGCCATGCCCTAAAACTAGCGGTGTTAGTTGTTGATGACGAGTACCCGGGCGTGGATCTGGTTCCGCTGCTGCAGGGCCGCCCGCAGCGCGCGGTGCAGACCGTCCTCGAGATAGAGGGCTCCGTGCCACTCCACGACGTGTGGGAACAGGTCCCCGTAGAACGTCGAATCCTCGGCGAGCAGCTTGTCCAACGCCAGCTCGCGCTTGGTGGTGATGAGGTCGGCCAGGCGGATCGGCCGCGGTGGGATCTCCGCCCAGGACTTCAGCGTCGTGTGATGATCGGGGTACGGCGCTCCGTCCCGCACCGCTTTGAAGATCACGACGGCACGCTCCCCTCCGGTCACTCGACTGGTCACTCGATAGTTGAACTACCCACGGACAAGTGGATACGCCCTGTCAGCCTAGCGAGCCACCGGCACAACGGCCGGGCCCCACCTCGTCAACGTGAGATCAGGCGTTCCACCGGCCATGATGCACCACTTCGTCCACCGGCCGATGCCCCCGCCGCAGTGACGGAGACCTCTTGTCCTCCGCTTTGTAACCCACCGTGAGCGCTCCGACCGGCATAAACTCCTCCGGTACGCCGAAAGCCGCCCGGAACGACGCGATCTTCTTGGGCGGAATGCCGAAAAAGAGTGAGCCAAGTCCCTCGTTCACCGCCGTGAGATGAATCAGCAGGGCGGCGAACCCGGTGTCGATGTCCCAGTAGGGCACGGGCCAGTGGCTCTCGGCGCGGTCCTCCCAGCCCTTGTCCGGCTGGGCGTAGCGGTCGAGGTAGACCGACTTGTTGGAGAGCGCGACGATGATCAGGGGCGCCGAGCTCATCCGCTGCAGCCAGGAGTCGGCCTCGGTGTCGCTGTCCGTCGTCGAGGACCAGTAGAGCGCGCGGTCCTCGGGGTTCTGCAGCACCAGGAAACCCCAGCCCTGCGAGAAACCGGCCGAGGGCGCCCGCAGCGCGTGCTTCACCAGCTTGTCGACGATCTCCGGCGGCACCGGGCGGTCCGCGTCGTACGTGCGGACCATCCGGCGCCGGCGGAGAACCTCGTCGAATTCCACGGGCTCAGCCCTGCGAGGGGCGCACGCCCCAGGAGGCACGCCAGGTGGTGCCGGGGGCGAGCACGATCAGGTCGCGACCCGAGCGGTACGCATCCGGCGGGCACGTCATCGGCTCGATCGCCACCGACCGGCGGAACCGCTCCCCGTGCAGCGTGTCGCCGGTGAAGACCTGCCACCAGCGGAAGCTCTCGTCGCCCCAGACCGTCACGGACCTGCTGCCGTCGGGCGCGGCGATGGTGACCGAGGAGCCACCGTCCTCATCGGCGATCAGGTCGCCCCACGTGGTGTCGAGCACGGCCGAGGCGATCCGGCGGGGCTCGGTGTAGTCGAACTCGGTGCCCGTGACCTTGACCGCGCCGATCGGCAGCAGCCGCCCGTCGGCCAGGATCTTGCTGCGCCCGGGCACCCGCAGCAGGATGTCGTCGACGGCGACGCCGGGAAGCTGCAGGTACGGATGGACGGAGAAGCCCCACGGCGCGTCCGCGTCACCGGTGTTGGTGACCTCCTGGTCCGAGCGCAGACCGTCGGCGGAGACGCTCCAACGCGTACGCAGGGTGAGCCCCCACGGGTATCCGACCTGGGCGGGAAGGTCGTACTCCAGCGTCACCGAGTCGGTGGTCTGCTCGGCGAGCTTCCAGCGGGACCAGTTGACCAGCCCGTGGATCGCGTTGTGCCGGGCCGGCTCGGTCAGCGGGAGCTGGTATTCCTTGCCCCCGAACGAGTAGTGCCCGTCGCGGATCCGGTTGGGCCAGGGGGCGAGCAGCGCGCCGGCCGACGCCGGGGTGATCACGTCCGGCCCGAAGCCGTCGAGCACCTCGCGGTCGCCGACGGAATAGCCCCTGAGCACCCCGCCGACCTCGGCGACGGTGGCCTTGTGGCCTTCCGCCTCAATCGTCCACTGGGTCCCGGATTTGGCGGCCACAACGTTCGTCATGGGCGAAAGATTAGTCCTTGGTCTCCTCGGCCGAGGGCGGACGGTATCGAAGGAGGGCGGGGAAGGCCGCGGCAAGTGCGAGCGCGAGTCCGGCGGCGACGAAACCGCCGCCCGCCCAGGACGCCGTCGGCCCGGTCAGGTCGGCGGTGGCGCCGGCGCGGAGATCACCCAGGCGGGGGCCGCCGGCCACCACCACGGTGAAGACGCCCTGGAGCCTGCCGCGCAGCCGGTCAGGTGCGTAGACCTGCAGGATCGACTGCCGGTAGACCGCGCTGACCAGGTCTGCCGCGCCACCGACCGCCAGCAGGAGCACCGCGAGCCACAGGGAGTGCGCGAGCCCCGCGAAGCCGATCGCGACACCCCAGCCCGCCACCGCGATCACGAGCGCGACGCCTTGGCGTTTCACCCGGCTGATCCAGCCGGATGTGAGTCCGCCCACAACCGAACCGAGCGCGATCGCGGCGAACAGCCAGCCGACCGCGGCGCCGCCGCCGAACCGTTCTTCGGCGATCTCCGGGAAGAGCGCCCGGGGCATGGCGAACACCATCGCAACGATGTCGACGCCGAAGGAGAGGAGCAGCACCGGCTGGGTGACCAGGAAGCGCAGGCCGATCAGGATGCCGCGCACCCCGGCCGTGGGCTTGGGAGCGCCCTCCTCCAGCTCGATCGGCGGGATGGGCGGGAGCCGGTAGGTGGCCCAGAAGGAGACCGTGAACAGGACGGCGTCGACGGCGTACGCGATGGTCACGCCGTTGTCGGTCGAGAATGCGCCGAAGATGAGGCCGGCGGCCAGCGGTCCGAGCACGCCGCCGGCGGTCGTGGTCGTGTAGTTGAGGGTGTTCGCCGAGGGCACCAGCGATGCGGGGACGATCCGCGGGATGATCGCCTGCCGGGTCGGCGAGCTGACCGCGAAACCGGCCGACTGCACCGCCGTGAGCACCAGCAGCAGCACCGGGCTGTGCACGCTGAGCAGCCCCTGGACCAGCAGGCCCAGCGTCGAGATCCAGGCCAGCATGGAGCTGGCGAGCAGCAGTTTCCGCCGGTCGATCACGTCCGCGGCCGCGCCACCCCACAGACCGAAGATCAGCAGGGGTACGAGGCCGGCGATGCCCAGCAGCCCGACCCACGCGGACGAACCGGTGATCGCGTACATCTCGACCGGGACGGCGACCGACGTGAACTGGAAACCGAAGAACGAAATGCCACTTCCGAGCCACATCCGCCGGTACGCGACCTCGCGCAGCGGGCGGACGTCGATCACCCATCGCTTACTTTCGGTGACCTTCTCCGCGGCTTCGACGGGCTCCTGGCTCACGGGGCCAGCCTCTCGATGACCCAGGAACCCTCGACGCGGCGGTAACGCAGCCGGTCGTGCAGGCGGTTGGAGCGTCCCTGCCAGAACTCGACGGTCTCGGGCACCACGCGGAAGCCACCCCAGTGCGGGGGCGCGGGGATGTCGCCCTCGGTGCCGAACCGCTCGACCACCTCGGCCAGGCCCGCGTCCACAGCGGCCCGATCGGGCAGCACCTGGCTCTGCGGGCTCGCCCACGCGCCGAGCTGCGACCCGCGGGGGCGACTCGCGAAATACTCCTCGGTCTCGGCCCGGCTCACCTTCTCGACCCGGCCCGCGACGAGCACCTGCCGCTGGATCGGGAACCAGGGAAAGACCAGGGCGGCCTGCGGATTTGCGGAGAGCTCCGAGCCCTTGCGCGAGGTGTAGTTGGTGAAAAAGACAAAGCCACTCATATCGTACGCCTTGAGCAGCACTGTCCGTGAACTCGGCCGGCCGTCGGCGTCGGCGGTCGAGACCACCATCGCGTTGGGCTCGGGCAGCGCGAAGTCCTCCGCGTCGGCGAACCAGCGGGCGAACTGGTCCGGCCACTCGGCGGCCAGGTCCGTTTCGAGCAGGGAGCCCCGCTCGCGGTAGTCGCGCCGCATGCCGGCGAGCGACTGTGGGTCAGAGGTCACAGAACCTTCTCTTTCTCCGGATCAGCACCACGAACCTAGATCTGCTTCGCGCGGGCGTCCCCTCGGCGAGGATAGGTGTCGCAGACAGCACATTTCCGCGGGTCGACCGTCAGGGTCGGCGAGCGGCAAGATGAGACGCACGCGGCTTACGTGGAGCCGAAGGTCCCAGGAGGCACAAGTGTCCGATTCCAACCGGGACCCGGCTTTCAAGCCGGGTCTCGAAGGCGTGATCGCTTTCGAAACCGAGATCGCTGAGCCGGACAAGGCCGGCGGCGCGCTGCGCTACCGGGGTGTCGACATCGAGGACCTCATCGGTCAGGTCTCCTTCGGCAACGTCTGGGCACTGCTGGTCGACGGCCGGTTCGGCCCGGGTCTCCCGCCGGCCGAGCCGTTCCCGGTGCCCGTGCACTCCGGCGACATCCGCGTCGACGTGCAGTCCGCGGTCGCCATGCTGGCGCCCTACTGGGGGCTCTCCCAGATGCTCGACATCAACGACGAGCAGGTGCGCAGCGACCTGGCCCGGGTGTCGGTGACCGCGCTGTCGTTCGTCGCGCAGGCCGCCCGGGGGCTGGGGCTGCCCGCCGTGCCGCAGAAGGACATCGACAAGGCACAGACGGTCGTCGAGCGGTTCATGAAGCGCTGGCGCGGCGAGCCCGACCCGCGGCACGTCAAAGCGGTCGACGCCTACTTCATCTCGGCCGCCGAGCACGGCCTGAACGCCTCCACCTTCACTGCGCGGATCGTCGCCTCCACCGGCGCCGACGCGGCCGCGTGCATCTCCTCCGGCATCGGCGCGCTGTCCGGCCCGCTGCACGGCGGCGCGCCCTCCCGCGTGCTGCACATGATCGAGGCCGTCGAGCGCAGCGGCGACGCCGAGGGCTATGTGAAGGGCGTCCTCGACCGCGGCGAGCGGCTGATGGGCTTCGGCCACCGCGTCTACCGCGCCGAGGACCCGCGCGCCCGCGTCCTGCGCCGCACGGCCAAGGAGCTGGGCGCCCCCCGCTTCGAGGTGGCCGAGGCCCTGGAGCGCGCGGCCCTCGCCGAGCTGCAGGCCCGCAAGCCCGACCGGGTTCTCGCGACCAACGTGGAGTTCTGGTCCGCGGTGATCCTCGACTTCGCCGAGGTCCCGGCGCACATGTTCACCTCGATGTTCACCTGCGCCCGGGTGGCCGGCTGGAGCGCCCACATCCTCGAGCAGAAGAAACTCGGTCGCATCGTGCGGCCCAGTGCGCGTTATCTGGGACCCGACTCCCGCAAGCCGCAGGACGTCGAAGGCTGGGACGCCGTCCCCCATAATCTCTGAGACACCCGCTCCGGAAGGACCCCCTGTGACTGAGCCGATCCGCATCCCCGACGACCTCAAGCCCGTCGACGGTCGGTTCGGTTCCGGGCCGAGCAAGGTCCGCCCCGAGGGGGTCGAGGCGCTGGCCCGCGTCGCGACGACCTTCCTGGGCACCTCGCACCGGCAGAAGACGGTCAAGGACGAGGTCGCCCGGCTGCGCCGGGGCATCGGCGAGTTCTTCGGGCTGCCCGACGGCTACGAGGTGATCATCAGCAACGGCGGGACCAGCGCGTTCTGGGAGACCGCCACGTTCGGGCTGATCCGGGAGAAGGCCCAGTTCGCGGAGTTCGGCGAGTTCGGGGCGAAGTTCGTCAAGGCCGTCACCGACGCCCCCTTCCTGGCCGACCCGACCGTGCACAAGGCCCCCGGCGGCGGTGCGGCCTATCTGCGTGCCGAGGCAGGCGTCGACACCTATGCAAGCGTGCAGAACGAGACGTCAACCGGCGTCGCCGTGCCCGTCAAGAGGGTCGCGGGCGCCGACCCCGGCGCGCTGCTGCTGACCGATGCGACCTCCGGCGGCGGCAGCCTCGACGTCGACCTCACCGAGACGGACGTCTACTACCTCGCGCCGCAGAAGGCGTTCGGGTCCGACGGCGGGCTGTGGATCGCCCTGATGTCGCCGGCCGCGATCGACCGCGCCTACAAGATCAAGGAATCCGGCCGCTACATCCCGCAGTTCCTCGATCTGGTGACCGCGATCGAGCAGTCCCGCCTCGAGCAGACCTACAACACCCCGGCGCTGGCCACGGTCTTCCTCGCGGCCGAGCAGGTCGACTGGATGAACGCGCAGGGTGGCCTCGCCTGGGCGGCCAAGCGCAGCGCCGAGAGCGCCGCGGCGATCTACGGCTGGGCGGACCGGTCCACGGTGGCGACCCCGTTCATCACCGAACCGGCACTGCGCTCCAACGCGGTCGCCACGATCGACTTCGCCGACGGCGTGGACGCCGCGGCGATCGCCAAGGTGCTGCGAGCCAACGGCATCGTGGACACCGAGCCCTACCGCAAGCTGGGCCGCAACCAGCTCCGGGTGGCCCTTTACCCGACAGTCGACCCGGCGGACGTCGAGGCGCTCACTCGATGCATCGATTTCATCGTCGATCGACTCTGAACCATGCAGCCGCGCCTCCCGTACTGACAGGCGGCAATGTCGCCGATGGCGGGAGGCGCGATGGCACGGACTGGAATCGACACCTCGATCCTGCACAAGGGTGCACACAGTGCGTCCTATTTTGATCTTGCTCGAAACGCGGGCGAGGGTGTGGAGATCGTCGACTTCTGCATCCCGTGCAACCCGTACTTCCCCACGCCGGAGATGTTCGACGAGCTCTCCCGCGACCTGAAGAACATCCTGAAGTACTACCCGAGCGACTCGGCCAGCATCACCGCCAAGCTGGCGTCCGTGCTCGGCCTGCACCCGCAGACGGTGACGATGGCGAACGGCTCCACCGAGCTGATCACCTGGATCGACCACCTGCTGATCAAGGAGAGCGTGGCGATCCCGATCCCCACGTTCGGCCGGTGGACCGACCAGCCGCTGGAGACCGGCAAGCGGGTCGACATGTTCCCGCTGCAGGAGCGCGACGGATTCCGGCTCAACCTGGAGGAGTACGTCCGCTTCATCCGTGACCGCGGCACCCGCGTCGCGGTGGTGTGCAACGTCAACAACCCGGATGGCAACTACCTCGCGCGGCGTGACGTGGTGCGGTTCATGGACGCGCTCAGCGACCTCGACCTGGTGGTCATCGACGAGTCCTTCATCGACTTCTCCGACGCCGAGCAGTACCCGTCGGTCGGGCCGGACGCCGTCATCCGCCCCAACGCCGTCGTCCTGAAGAGTCTGGGCAAGAACTTCGGCCTGCACGGCATCCGCTTCGGATACCTCATGGCCAACCCGGCGATCGCCGGCAAGATCGGCAAGGCCCTGCCGAAGTGGAACCTCAACTCGCTCGCCGAGAAGGTCGTCTACATGATCCAGGACCATGAGGCGGAGTACGAGGACAGCCTGCGCCTGCTCAGCCGCGACCGGCGCACGATGGCCGCGGAGCTCGCCCGGGTCCCGGGACTCACCGTGTTCCCGTCGCAGGGCAACTTCATCCTGGTCAAGCTTCCGACAGAGTGGTCCGGGACCGGGCTGCGCGACTATCTGGTGGCCAACCACGGCGTCTACACCCGTGAGTGCGGCAACAAGCTCGGCATGACCAGCCAGTTCATGCGGCTCGTGGTGCGGCCGGCCCGGGACGTCGACCGGCTGCTCGACGGGATGATGGACTACGGGCGGCAGTTCCGGGTGCGCGCGGCCTACCAGGAGATCGCGTACGAGGAGGACAACCGCGGTGTCTGGAGCCCGGCCGTCGAGGAGCAGCCCGACAACCTGATCCAGTACCCGTCGACACACCGCTCGCCCGAGTATGCCGGCCGGCGGGTCGTGAACGGCTGAGCCAAGCTGGTGTTGCAGGACAACCCGGAACCTTCTTCCGGAGCTTGTTCATCGACGCGCCGGGCTGGGTATACGTGCGCCACGCCGGTTGCGGTTGCCCGCTCTGGTCCGCGTACGTATAAATGGTCCTGGTTGTTCAGTTCTTGAAGATCATCTTTGCAGGTCAATGCTTTTGACGGCGTGGCTTACCACCATTGGGTGACCGAGGCGCGTACCGTGTTCCGAAACGCGCCCGGGTGGCTGACTCTCGGGAGCACGGACCCACGAGCGTTCAGGAACGGGACGGAGGCAACGCATGCGGCCGGTACGCTTCGTCGCCCTCTCCGAGGACGGTCAGGCTCTGGTGCTCGCCGATGAGGTCGGCCGGCTCCTGGCTCTCCCCATCGACGACCGGATCAGCGGCGCCCTGCACCACGAGGCGGGCAGCGCGACGACCGTCGCCGGCACCGCCGTGGCAGTCGCCAACGCCGAGGTCATGGCCTCGCTGTCGCCTCGGGACATCCAGGCGCGCATCCGTTCCGGCGAGTCCGCCGAGGACGTCGCCCGCGTCGCCGGTGTCCCCGTCGACCGCGTCCTGCGCTACGCGGGCCCGGTGCTGCAGGAGCGGGCCATGCTGGCCCAGCACGCGCGCCGCACCAGGCTGAAGACGTCCGACTCCGGCGCACCGCTCGCCGAGGTGGTCGACGGCCGGCTCGCCCAGCACGGCATCGACACCGAGAAGATCTCCTGGGACGCGTTCCGGCGCGAGGACGGCACCTGGCGCATCATCGCCACCTGGCCGTCCGGCAAAGCCACCGCCCAGGCCGTCTGGAACCTCGACAAGGGCCGCCAGGTCGTCTCCCCGCACGACGACATGGCGCAATATCTCTGCGCCGAGCGTCCCACCCCGATCCTCGGCCAGGAGCCGGCCCCCGAGCGCGGCGCCCACGAGCGCGGCGGCCACGGCCTCCCCGGCCCGTCCCGCATCGCCGAGCCTGCCCGTGGCGGTCGCGGCCTGCCGGCTTCCGACGCTCCCCGGACCGTTCGCGACCCGATCCGCGCCGGCCGGGATGCTCTGCTCGCCTCGCTCGACCGGCCGCTCGGCAACGACCGTCCGGGTCGCGGGCTGGAGCCTGCCGCTCAGGAGACCACACGACGTCCCGTTGCCGGGGGCGCTGCCGCGCTGCTCGGTGGCGGGTCCGGTTCCGCGTTCGACGACGATGCCGACCTGCCCAAGGAGGTCCCGGCGGTGCCGAGCCTCGCCGTGCTGCGACCCCGCCGCACGGTCGGCGCCCAGAACGAGGCCGAGACCGACGAGACGTCGGCCAAGCCGCGTAAGCGCCTGCCGAGCTGGGATGACGTGCTGTTCGGTGGCGGGCCTGCGGCTCGCGAGAGCTCCTAGAAGGTCGCCAGCGTTCGGTAGGTGCGGTTCTCGCTCTGGATCAGATGGATCTTGTCCAGGCGCCAGGGCGGGCCTTCGTAGTTTTCGAGTGCGCGGGCCACGGCTTCGTCGTAGGTGTAGCTGACCGTGAGGTGGGCCCGGAGCGGCTCGGGGTGCAGGCTCAGCGCCCTCCGGATGTCTGCGCTTAAGTCGGATAAATCGCCCCGCACTCCTGCCCAGAGGACGCGGCCGTGGAAGTCACCGCCGCCGCTCAGCCGCAGCTCTAGACCGGCATGGTGGCCGGCATGGTGGCCGGCATGGTGGCCGGCATGGAAGCCACTATCAGGGCCGGCTTCAGGACCGCGGTCGGGGCCGGTTTCAGGGGCGCGGCCGGGGCCGCACGGAGTGGGGACCGCGCCGAGAGCGGTGATCATGCCGGTCAGCCGCTCCGGTGGCACCTCACCGAGAAATGCCAGAGTGATGTGCCATTTCTCGACAAGGGTGAGCCTGGCCGCAGCCCCCGGGATCGCGAGATGTCGCCGCAGATGCTGGCGCACGTCGTCGGGCGGGTAGATCCCTGCAAAGAGCCGCACCTAGCGAAGCTTAAGCCCGGCCGCCTTGAGCTCTTCCTCCACACGCAGCCGTTCCAGGTCGCGGTCCATCCCGTCGAGCACGGCCAGTTGATGGCTCACCCCGAGCGCCTCGCTGGCCATCTGCAGGTTGTTGTCATATGCCAGTTGCACGGCGGCCTGCCAGCGAACCGACTCGGCGCACAACCCGCTCATCCGCGCGCGGGAGAGCCTGCGCAGCTCGGCGGCGACGTATTCGATGCAGGGGTCCGGCCAGGGTGGACGCACCCATACGCTGCAGTCAGCGGCGAGATGGCGATAGGCGTCACGGTCTGGCCGCACACGGTCTGGCCGCACACGGTCTGGCCGCACACGGTCTGGCCGCACACGATCTGGCCGCACACGATCTGGCCGCACACGGTCTGGGCGCACACGGTTGTCCGCCGCGCGGCGATCAGGGTGCGACATGACGGAACGGACGCCGGGAACGACGATCACCGGCAGCAGCACCGCCAGAAGCACAACGATGTGCATGATTGCCACCGACTGAAACTAAGCCAACGGCAAACGGAACGGACAGAGCCGTTCGGATGACTTGAGCTGCCAGTATTCCGACAGATCCAGGTCAGCCGATCCGGCGGTCACGCCCTGCGAACCATCCGGCGACCATCTGCGGGATTGTCAGCAAGGTCATGAGTGCCAGCGGGAGGTGCCAGGTGCCGCTGTGTTCGTAGAGGGCGCCGACGACGAACGGGCCCGGGATCGACAACAGATATCCGGTGCTCTGGGCGAAGGCGGAGAGCCGGACCACCATCGCGGGTGTCCGGCCGCGCATCGCGATCATGGTCAGTGCGAGCGGGAAGGAGAGGTTGGCGACGCCGAGCAGGACCGCCCAGAGCCACGGCGCGGCGGTGGGGGCGGCCCACAGCCCGCCATAGCCGGCGACGCCGAAGAGTCCGATGCCGACGGCGATCCAACTCTGGCTGGTCAGCCGGCCGACGACCGCGGAGAGCGCGAACGAGAGCGGTACTCCCAGCACCGAGGTGACCGCGAAGAGCAGGCCAGCGGTGCTCGCGGACAGGCCGGCGTCTCGGAAGATCTGCGGGAGCCAGCCCATGATCACGTACGCGGCGGTGGACTGCAGACCGAAGTACACGGCGAGCGCCCAGGCGACGGGGTGGCTCCGGAGGCGTACGGGGACCGCCTCGGCCTGGGCGGGTCCCCTGTCGCGGTCGCGGGCCAGCAGGATCCATGGGGGTACGGCGACGGCGGCCACGAACGCCCACACGACCAGCCCGTAGCGCCAGTCTCCGCCGAACAATCCGCTGGTCAGCGGCACCGTCACGGCCGCCGCGGTGGAGGCGCCGAAGTTGAGTGCCACCGAGTAGAGGCCGGTCATCAGGGGCACCCGGTCGGGGAACCGCTGCTTGACGACGACCGGCAGGAGCACGTTGGCCAGGGCGATTCCGGCCAGAGCCAGGGCGGTGAAGGCGAGGAAGAGCGGGGCGCCGCCGGTGAACGGGCGTACGGCCAGCCCCAGCGTGAGAGCGGACGCCCCGAGCGCGATAGCGCCGCCGGTGCCCCAGCGCCGGGCCAGCAGCGGCGCCGAGGAGCCGATCAGGGCGAAGCAGAGCGCCGGCACTGAGGTCAGCAGGCCGGCGAGCGCCGCGCTCATACCCAGGCTCAGCCGCACCTCCTCCAGGACCGGGCCGAGGCTGGTGACCGCGGGGCGCAGGCTGATCGCCATGAGAACCAGACCCGTGACGGCCAGGACACGGGAGGGGGTTCTGGTTCGGGTCTTGGCCATCGTCATGAGCCCATCATAGAATCATGGGATGAATATGGGCCCCGTCCCCCGGGCGGAAACTCTCTCCGGACGGGTGATCGCCCGCCTCCGCCAGCAGATCACGTCGGGTGCGTGGCCGGTGGGCTCGCGCATCCCGACCGAGCCGGAGCTGGTCGCCGAGCTGGGCGTGGCCCGCAACACGGTGCGCGAGGCGGTGCGGGCGCTGGCCCACAACGGGCTGCTCGACATCCGTCAGGGCTCCGGCACCTATGTCGTAGCGACCAGTGAGCTGGCCGGGGTCATGCAGCGCCGTTTCGCGGACGCCGACCCCGACCACGTTCGCGAGTTGCGCAGCACGCTCGAGGCGGCTGCGGCGGGGTTCGCGGCCCGGCGGCGTACCGATGACGACCTGGAACGCCTTGACGACCTGTATGCGCAGCGCGAGCGGGCCTGGTCCGACGCCGACCGCGACGGGTTCGTCGACGCCGACGCCGCGTTTCACCGGGCGGTGGTCGCCGCCTCGCACAACGAGGTCCTGATCGAGCTCTACGCCGACCTCGGCCAGGTCATCCGGGAATCGCTGAGCGGGCACTTCGGCGCCGCCCTGCGCCCCGAGGAGTACATGGACCACAGCGGCCTGGTCGACGCGATCCGGGCGGCGGATCCGGCCTCGGCAACCGCCGAGGCCGCAGCCCACATCTCAGGCCGCGGCCTTTGACGACCCCGAGGTAGCCACGAGCGGCTGACCAGCAGACTCATCGCCCGGCGAGACCGAAGCGCCCAACGAGACCGAAGCGCCCGGCGAGACCACGGCGTCAGGCGACACCGAGGCGTCAGGCGACACCGGCGCGGTGCGGATGAGGGTCAGGCCCGGCCGAGCCCCGCCGTGCACGCTCAGCTTGTCGCCGCTGACCCGCAGCTGCCACACCAGCGCCGCCACCCCGGCGACCAGGCAGAACAGCCCCGCGACCCAGATGCTCGACGGCACCCCGTACCGCTCGCCCCACCAGCCGGCCAGCGACGCGCCGATCGGCGTCGTACCCAGGAAGACCAGCACGTAGAGCGCCATCACCCGGCCCCGGAACTCGCCGTGCACGCCCATCTGGACCCGGTGGTTGGCGGCCTGCGCCAGGTATATCGAGAAGAAGCCCGTGGGCACGAGGAGGATCATCGCCACGATGAAGTTCGGCGCGAAGCCGACCGCCACCTCGAAGACGCTGAAGGCGAGCGCCGCGCCCAGGACGACGTACGCCCCGGGCCTGGCCCTGCGCCGGCTGCCCGCAAGCGCCCCACCGAGCGCACCCACCGCGAGCGCCGTGGTCAGCAGCCCGAACGTCGACGGACCGGCGTTGAAGTTGATCTTCGCCAGCGAGGCGAGGGTGACCGGGAAGTTGAAGCCGATCATGCCGACTGCCGCCATGAGCACGATGGGCAGCAGCAGGTCGTGACGCCGCCACACGTACCGCAGGCCGTCAATGATCTTTGTGTCGCCCTTCTTGACCGCCTTGCCGGAGCGGTAGAGCGCCGCGACGTTCATCGACGTGTACGTGAAGATCGGCGCGATCGCGAGCACCGTACTGATCAGGAAGACCGGCCCGGTCCCGAAGATCGCGAGGGCCAGACCGGCCAGAGCCGGGCCACCGATGCGGGCGGTGTTGAAGGTCGCGGCCGACAACGCCAGCGCGTTGGGCAGCAGCGGCATCTCGACCAGCTCCGAGACGAACGCCTGGCGCACCGGGGTCTCGACGGCGTTGGCGATGCCGAACAGGCTGGCGAAGAGGAAGACGTGCCAGAGCTCCACGACGCCGCTGGCGACCAGGATCGCGAAGACGATCGCGGTGACGGCGAAGACCGAGTTGGCGATGACCAGCAGCACCCGCTTGTCGTACCGGTCGGCGAGCTTGCCGCTGAACAGCGTGAGCAGCAGCACCGGCAGGAACTGCAGCGCGGTGACGACGCCGAGCGCACCCGGAGAGTTGCCGGAGAGGTCGAGAACGAGCCAGTCCTGGGCGGTGAACATCATCCACACGCCGACCAGCTTCACGAGCTGGCCGATCGAGAACAGCCGGTAGTTACGGACCCGCAAGGAACTGAAAACTTCCCGCACTCGGGTGCGCCTCCTCCATCGGTCGTACGCGTACTTACGTCGCGTGACGGAACGACGGGAGGCTTTCAGGCCTTGGCCACCTGCTGGAGGATCTCGGCGGCCCGTTCCAGGGCGTCGCGTTCCTCCGTGCTGAGCTCCTCCAACTGCTGGGCGAGCCACTCGTTGCGCGCCTTCTCGAACTGCACGTACACAGCCCGGCCCCGCTCGGTCGCCGCCAGGATGACCTGACGCCGATCGGTCGGGTGGGGTGTCCGCGCGACGAGCCCGCGCTCCTCGAGCTTGCCGACGATCTTCGTCATCGTCGGCGGCTGAACCCGCTCCACGTCCGCCAGCTCCCGAGGGGTCAGCGCCCCGGCCAGCTGAAGGCTGGTCAGCGCCGAGAGCTGGCTGAACGTCAGATCGCCCACGGGGCGCTCCTGGCGCACCCGCCGGTTGAGCCGGGTGATCGCTTCGCGCAGCGAAATGGCCAATTGCTCGGCTGTCGCCCGCTCTGCCACCGACCGCTCCATCACAGTTATTTAGCCTAGCTAATGAGCTTGGCTAACGACATGGTCCACGCGTATGACCGTGGTCACCGGGCACGGTAACGCACCCGGTGACCACGGTTCCTGTCAGAGCAGGGTCTCCAGCGGCCCACGCAGGAAGTACAGAACGAAGAGCGCGGCCACGCCGTAGAGCAGCGGGTGCACCTGGCGAGCCTTGCCGACGGCGAGCTTGATGACGACGTACGCGATGATCGCGGCACCGATGCCGTTGGAGATCGAGTACGTGAACGGCATCAGCGTGATCGCGAGGAACGCCGGGATCGCGATCTCGTAGTCGGTCCAGTCGATCTGCCGCACCGACAGCATCATCAGGAATCCGACCACGACCAGCGCGGTCGACGCCGCCTCGAACGGCACCACCGTGACCAGCGGCGCGAGGAACATCGCCACGAGGAAGAGCCCACCGGTGACCAGGTTGGCTACGCCCGTACGAGCACCCTCGGCCACACCGGACGCGCTCTCGATGAACGACGTGTTGCTGGACACACTGGCGGCACCACCGGCCGCGGCGGCAACCGAGTCGACCAGCAGGATCTCCCGGGTCCGCGGTGGCATCCCGTCATCGCCGACCAGGCCACCCTCCTGCCCGACGGCCACCATCGTGCCCATCGTGTCGAAGAAGTCGGTGATCAGCAGCGTGAAGACGAACATCAGCACGACCAGCACGCCGGCCCGCGACCACGAGTCCAGCACGTTGAACTTGCCGAGCAGCGACAGGTCCGGCAGATCCACGATCTTGTCCGGCAGGGTCGGCACGTTCAGCGACCACCCCTCCGGGTTCGGCTTACCGTCGACGAACGACGGCCCGATGTGCCCGATCGCCTCCACGATGATCGCCAGCACGGTGCTGGCCAGGATCCCGATCAGGATCGCGCCCTTCACCTTGCGGACGAAGAGCACCAGCGTGATCAGCAGCCCGACGCAGAAGACCAGCAGCGGCCAGCTCGTGAGCTTCCCACCGATCCCCAGCTCGACCGGCACGGTGGTCCCCGACGCATCCGGGATGCGCCGCACAAAACCCGCGTCGACCAGACCGATGATCATCAGGAAGAGGCCGATGCCGACCCCGATCGCCGTCTTCAGCTGCGTCGGCACGGCCTTGAAAACCGCAGTCCGCAACCCGGTCAGAACCAGGATCGCGATCAGCACGCCTTCGATGAACACCAGACCCATGGCGTCGGCCCAGGTCATTTCCGGAGCGATCTCGTACGCGACCAGCGCGTTCACTCCCAGCCCGGCCGCAAGCGCCAGCGGGAACCGCGCCACGACGCCCATCAGGATCGTCATCACACCGGCCACCAGCGCCGTACCCGCAGCCAACGCCGTGATCGGCAGTTTCGCCCCGGTCGCATCCACACCGGCCGCGAGAATCAACGGGTTGAGCACCACGATGTAGGCCATCGTGAAGAACGTGGCAAACCCACCCCGAACCTCACGCCCGACCGTCGAGCCCCGCACGGTTATCTCAAAGAACCGATCAAAACCATTCTTAGGTGTACGCCCAGACGAGTCGACACTCGCATCGGCGGAAGCAGTGGACATGTACGCCTCCACGCAGGATCAAACTACTGTTACCACGCGCATCGAAGCAGGTTGCCGGTCCCGTTGAAAGATCAGCGGTGTTACAACCGTCACGCGTCCCCACGCACGATCTCCCGGGACGTACGCTCAACCCGTGGCTGACCTGTCCCCCGCACCCTCACCCTCGGCCTCCCCTGCCCCGGGCGAGCCTGCCGCGGCCCAGCCCGCCGCTCTGAGTTCCGGTCCCGGCTCGGTTTCGGCTTCGTCCCCGGCTTCGGCTTCGTCCCCGGCTTCGGCTTCGGCTTCGGCTTCGGAGGGAACGCGGCTGCACGGCCTCGACGCGGTCACGGGCACAAAACCCCGCCCGGAACCCCTCGATCCCCCGATGGTCCCGTTCGCCCTCGCCGGCATCGCCATCTTCATCCTGGCCGGCGCCATCCTGCTCATCGCCGGCGCCCGCGACTCCTGGCTCTGGACCTGCCTGGCCGGCGTCATCTGCGGCATCCCAGGCCTACTCACCATGCTCCGCCACGACGCCAACCGCCGTCGCCGCCGAGCCCTGTCCCACCCCGAATTCACCATCAACGACCCAGCCTGAGCCCGCCCCGAGCCGGCCTGGCGCCGCACTCAGCCAGGCGCCCCGGGTCTGCGTGACGTCGCACCTCGGTTTCGTCTGGCGCCCATGCTCAGCCCGCGCGCCGTCACCCCTGAGCCGGAAGCCACGGGTTCGCCTGGCGACGCGATCAGCCGGGCGACCCGGTTTGCGTAACATTGCGCTCAACCGAACGCCCCAGGGCTTGCTCAGCGTCCACGCTCAACCCGCGTGCCGTAACCCTCAACCGGAAGCCACGGGTTTTCTGATGCCCGCGCTCACAACCGGACACGCCCCGGGTGTGCGTGACCGTCACACCCAGCCGAGCACCCGGGGTTGGCGTCGCGTCGCCCTCAGCTGGACGCCCGGGGATGCCGGGCGTCGCGGCCCTGGGTTGTGGCGGTCAGCTGTGGCCGTAGTCCTCGGCGGGCTCGCCGGCCTCGACCGAGCCGTGGGCGCGGCTGACCGCGACCGCTTCGACCTCGCTGTCGTCGTAGACGGTCGGGAGCTCCTCGACCGGCTGCTCGGCCGAGCCCATCAGGGCCTCGGAGTGGGCGCCGCAACCGTGGTCGGCGCTGACGGCCTTGGCGTCGTCGGGGGCGTAGAGGTTGCCGCAGACGCCGAACATCGTGCGCATCGATCCGGCGAGCGGGAGGTAGAAGCCGCAGGTGCCGCAGCGGGCGTTGCGGGGCGCGGCGGTGGAGATCGGGGCTTCCGGGCCGGCCTCGCCGTCGTACCAGCGCTGAGCGGTCTCGATGCGGCCCTCGCGGGACATCACCCGGGGGCGGCCGAGGCCGAGCTCCCAGGAGACGTCTTCGACCGCGGGGTCGTCGCTGAGCACGTAACCCTGGGCGAGCCGGTCGTCGTCGGGGTCAGTCGGCATGAGGTCGCCGACGCCGAGGTCGCCGGGCTGGACGCGCTCGTTCCACGGCACCCAGCCGGGGGCGAGCAGCGCACCCGGGCCGGGCAGCAGCACGGTCTCGCAGACGGTGACGTGGCGGGAACGCGGCACCCGGGTCACCGTGACAGCCCATCGCCAGCCCTTGTAACCGGCGAGGTGGCTGTCGAAGAAATGGGTCACGACCCGATCGCCCTCAGCGATGGCTTCGATGTGGTCACCGACGTCGGCGGGATCCACCTCGGTGATGGCACCGCGGGCCACCCCCACCGCGTCTGCGCAGACCTGATCGAGGCGGGCGGCACGAGTTACGGCGGTCTTGGTCGTCACTTCTCTATTGTCCCCCAACCGAGAAGTTCCCACGCAACGACTCCCCCAGATACGTACCACCAGGTCACTGCGGCCCCATCCGAAAGTTCGCCGACACCGCCCTCCCGGAGGTGGCAGGGATGAGAAAGGATGGAGCGATGCCGCTGCTTCCCACGATCGGACGCACCGTCGGCACCGGTATCAAGGCGCTCCGGATACTGGTGCGAGGCGGCCTGCGCAGCAGCGCCTGGGCAACCCGCACGGTCGGCGACGCCCGGGCCCGGGGCGCGGCCAACGAGACCGGCATGATCCGGCTCTTCGACCTGCACGCCCTCTCCTGTGCGGGCGACACCCTGATCACCATCGGCCTCGCCGGCACGATCTTCTTCAACGTCCCGCTGGGCGAAGCCCGCGGCAAGGTCGCGCTCTACCTGCTGATCACGATGATCCCGTTCGCCCTTCTCGCACCCGTGGCGGGCCCGCTGCTGGACCACTTCCGCCACGGCCGCCGCTATGCCCTCGCGGTGACGATGCTGGGGCGCGCGTTCCTGGCGTACGTGATCTCCGACAACCTTCTCGGCTGGGGCCTCTACCCCGCGGCTTTCGGGGTGCTGGCGCTCTCCCGTTCGTACGGCGTAGCCCGCTCCGCGGCAGTCCCCCGGCTCCTCCCGGAAGGCGTAGGCCTCTCCCAGGTGGGCGCCCGGGCAAGCGTCTACGGCACTTTCGCGGGAGCGGTGGTCGCCCCGATCGGCCTGCTCGCGTTCAAGTTCGGTCCCCAGTGGCCGCTACGAGTCTCGTCGATCATCTTCCTGGTCGGCGTCGTGGTAGCCCTGCGCCTGCCACCCCGAGCGGATTCCGACCCCCCGGAAGCGGTCCCCCGCCCGTTCCGCACGATGCTGCGCCTGCGCCGCGGGACGGACCGCCCTCTGTCCGGCAGCCTGGTCATCAACACCCTGATCGGCAGCGCCAGCTTCCGCTGCCTGTACGGGTTCATGCTGCTCTACTTCGCCTTCGCCGTGAAGGCAGGCGGCCTGAGCACCAACCTCTTCGGCACCGACATCGGCAGCCAGGGCGCGGTGGCCCTCGTCGGCGGCTCCCTCGCAGTAGGAACATTCCTGGCCACCGCCGTCGGCACCCGCCTGCGCATCCGCCGCCCGATCGCCCTGCAATCGAGCGGCCTGACCCTCACCGCCGGCGTAGCGGTCCTGGCCGCGGTCTTCTTCACCCTGCCGATGGTGGCCCTGCTGTCCCTGGTGACAGCCGTCTTCAGCGGCATCTCAAAACTCGCGGTCGACGCAAGCATCCAGGAACGAGTCCCGGAACGCCTCCGAGCCAGCGCCTTCGCCCACTCGGAAACAGTCCTGATGATCGCCTGGGTCCTCGGCGGGGCAATCGGCATCATCCCCCTGGACGGCCACCTGGGCATCATCGTGGCAGCAGCCCTAGCCGTGACAGCCGCAGCCCGAGGAACATTCACCGCGAGAGCCCTCCGCAAGGAACGCCTCCACGGCCGCCCCGACCAGCCCACCGAAGACTCCCCCATCCCCACCTCCCCCGCCCCTGCAGGCGCCGCAACCCACGCCCCGCCAACCCCCCCGACGCCCGCCCCCTGGCCATCCGCACCCTCGCAGTCCCCCCAGGCCACCCCGCCTCCCAGCCGCGGTGACGAACCAGCCGCCAGCCGCCCCACATCCGAGCAGCCCGCCGCCAACCGCCCGGCGTCCGGGCAGCCTGCCGCCAGCCGCCCCGCACCCGGGCAGCCCGCTGCCAACCGCCCCACATCCGAGCAGCCCGCCGCCAACCGCCCGGCGTCCGCGCAGCCCGCCGCCAACCGCCCCGTTGCCGAGGCGACTCCTCCGCCGGCGCCACCGACCCGCAAGCGCGGCCTGTTCTCCCGCTCCAAGACGAAGTCCCCGGGCAGCGAGACGACGGCACCAACCGGCCGTGGACCCGAAGCGTCAACCGCCGGCCGGGGCAGCGAGCCGTCGCCCCCTGCCCGCGAAAACGGTCAGGCCCGCCCCGGCCACGGCAGCACCCCGGTCACCGATGAGCCACCCCGCTCCTCGAACCAGACGACACCGAAAAACGATGCGGCGCCGAAGAACAATGCACCGGCCCCGCCGGGCTTCCATCTCTACCGCCCGTCATCCGCGACGCCCGGCGACGCCACCAACCCCGACGAGAGCAGCCGGTGACATCCGAGCAAGCTCCATCAACACCCCGCCCACCGTGCACCCCGCCCAAGCACCACACCCCCAACCGCCCGTTCCCCAACCGCCCCTTCCCCAACCGCACAGACCACCGCCGCCCAGCCCAACACCAGCGAGGCCACCCATGACCGCCACCCGACTCCTCATAGTCACGGCAGTCGAACCCGAGGCCGCCGCCCTCCGCGCAGGCATCACCCAGCCACCAACCACCGCCACCAGCAGCGCCCCTCGGCCAGCCCACGCCAAGGCGCCGTCGG
>NZ_BOMN01000031.1 GCF_016862215.1 Winogradskya humida | reverse complement strand
GCTGAAGCGGTGTCAGCCACCCACGCTGAGGCCGAGCCGAGCACCCTCACGGAAGCGCCTCGGGTTGTCCACGTGGAGGCGGTCGGTGTCGGTCCAGCTGCTGCGGCTGCCGGGACCGCCCGGTTGATCGCCCTGGCCGAGGCTCGCGGCGAGCCCTACACCGCGGTCATCAGCGCAGGTATCGCCGGCGGCTTTGTCGGTCAGGCCGAAGTCGGCGCCACGGTCCTCGGCACCAGAAGCATCGCCGCCGACCTCGGCGCCGAAGCACCCAACCAAGCCGAAGCACCCAACGATGCCGAAGCAGCCAACCAAGCCGAGGCAGCCAGACCACCCGAAGCAGCCAGACCCGCCGGACAAGCCGAAGCCGCCAGGCCCGCCAGACCAACCGGCCAAGCGGAATCAACCGAACCCAGCGCAGCGTCAGGCCGGGGCTTCATCCCGATCGAAGAGCTGGGGTTCGGCAGCAGCGTTGTCGCCGCCGATGCCGCGCTGCTCAAAATGCTGTCATCCGCTCTCCCTTACGCCGTCGTGGGTGATGTCCTCACGCTCGCCACAGTGACCGGCACCGCCGCGACCGCCGCGGCCCTGCAGGCCCGTTTCCCGGATGCCGTGGCCGAAGCCATGGAGGGCTACGGCGTGGCGATTGCCGCTCAAGCTGCCGGCCTCCCCTTCGTCGAGTTGCGCACGATCTCGAACCCGATCGGGCCTCGTGATCGAGCTGCCTGGCGCGTTCGAGAAGCATTTTCCGCCCTCACCGAAGCCGCCCGGAAGGCCTGTGGATAACCCTGTGGACAACCGCGGGCCGGGTGTGGGCTACGCAACGTGTGGCAAGTCAGACAGGGTCGGGGCGGCGTGTTGCCGGGGGCCCGTCGATACCGTGAGGGCGTGGCACTTTCACTAGCGGTCTCGCCCTGTCCCAACGACACGTTCGTCTTTCATGCGCTGGTGCACGGGCTCATTCCGGGCGCCGAGGCGGTTGATCTGACGTTTGCCGATGTCGATGTGACCAACACGGCGGCCGAGCGGGGCGAGTTCGATCTGGTCAAGGTCAGCTATGCGGCGCTGCCGTGGCTGCTCGACGACTACGAGCTGATTCCGTGTGGCGGGGCGCTCGGGCGGGGCTGCGGGCCGCTGGTGCTGACCAAGGATGGTCACGATGGTGATCTCAGCGGGGCGACCGTGGCGGTGCCCGGTGACCGCACCACGGCATATCTGTTGTTCCGGCTATGGGCTGCCGACAACGCGCCGGCGAAGATCGAGGTGGTCCCGTTTCACGAGATCATGCCGGGGGTGGCCGAGGGGCGTTTCGATGCCGGGCTGGTGATCCACGAGGCTCGCTTCACCTACCCGCGTTACGGGCTGACCTCGCTCGTGGATCTCGGCGAGTGGTGGGAGTCCGACACCGGGCTGCCGATCCCGCTGGGCGCGATCCTGGCCCGCAAGGGGCGCGTCGACCCGGTGGAGGCCGCCGAGTGGATCCGCACCTCGGTGAGCATGGCCTGGGCCGACCCGGATGCGAGCCGCGAGTTCGTGCTGGCCAACGCGCAGGAGATGGAGCCTGAGGTGGTGCAGCAGCACATCAACCTCTACGTGAACGAGTTCACGCTGGATCTCGGCAAGGACGGCCTCGCCGCCGCGGACGCCCTGCTCAGCCGCGCTGCCGCCGCCGGGATCACGCCGGCGGTCCCGAGCCTGCTCAAGTAAGACCAGCCCGCCGGAGTAGAGACGGGCCGCCCCAGCAGGAGCGGCCCGTCCAGACGAAAAAGTTATACCTCCAGCTCACTGGCCACGGCGTGCACCAGCTGAGCGATCTTCTGAGCGGTCCGTTTGTCGGGATAGCGCCCGCGACGCAGGTCCGGCTGGATCTTCGCCTCGATCACCTTGATCATGTCCTCGACCATGCCGTGCAGTTCGTCGGCGGGGCGGCGGCGCAGTTCGACCACCGACGGCGGGGCGTCCAGCACCTTGACGCCGAGCGCCTGGGCACCCTTGCGGCTGTCCACCACACCGAATTCGACTCGCTGACCGGCTCGGAGGTCGGCGACCCCGGACGGCAGGGCCCCCTTGGGCAGGAAAACGTCCCCGCCTTCGTCACTGGTGACGAACCCGAACCCCTTAGCCGCGTCATACCACTTCACTCGACCCGTGGGCACCGCTGACCTCAACTTCACTCAATGGACTCGCTTGCTCACGGCAAGGTTATCGAGCGGGTGCGTCAGGTCCCAACCGTTATCTCTGCCAGGAGTGCGGGCAGCGAGGTCAGATCGGCCAGTACGTACGCCGCGCCGGCCGCCGTGAGCTCGGCGGAAGAGCAGGGCCCGGTGGTGACGCCGATGCCCGGAACGCCGGCGGTGCGAGCGGCGATCATGTCCGCTTCGTGGTCGCCGACGTACCAGCGGACGCCGTACTCGGTGATCGCGGTCGCCTTGCCCTCGGCGAAGAGGTCACCGGCGAGCTCGTCGTAGGCCAGACCCAGGTGGTCGAGGTGCAGGGCCGCGAGCCGGCCGAGTTTCGAGGTCACCACCACAACCCGGAACCCCATGTCGCGTACGGCTGCCAGCGCCGCAACCGCACCCGGCGTGGGCACGGACGGCGTGATGGCGTAGTCCGCATAGAGAGCCCGATAGGTGGTGACCGCGTCCTCGAGCTCGGCCGCCGGGAACCAGTTGGCCAGTTCCGTGCGCAGCGGCGGCCCCAGCCGGGTGACCGCGAGGTCGGCATCGACGTAAACGCCCGTTTTCGCGGTCAGTGCGCGATATGCCTCGCGGATGCCCGGCCGGGAGTCGATCAGCGTCATGTCCAGATCGAAGCCGACCGCAGGTGTGGCAGAGGTCACGCGTGCGGTCCGGACCCACCCGGCTGGTCGCCGTGGACCGGCGGCTTGTAGGTGACCCGGTCGACGGGCATGGGGAAGGTCTGGTCATCGCCGAACGGAGAAGGAGCGGCCGCGCGGTCGGAGAAGATCTCCGATACCTCGAGGTGCCCCTCTTTGAAGGCCGGCTTCTTCTTCTCTGCTGCCACAGGTGACTCCCCTTGAGCGCTGGAAAAGGCCCGGCCACGCCCCGGACCCCCGCCCATGGTCCCACGGCGGCTAGCGTTGAACGCGATGGCCACCGCATTTGCCGATCAGCTGAGAGCACTCGCTGATGAAGATTTGGGCGCACTCATCCAGTTGCGTCCTGATCTTGTCGTGCCCGTTCCCGCCGATGTCTCCGCTCTTGCCGTGCGCGCCCAGTCCCGGGGCTCGGTGGCTCGCTGCCTTGACGCGCTCGACGAGTTCACCCTCGCCGTGCTGGACGCTGCCCGGTTGACCCGGGACGAGCAGTCCGCCCTGACCTCGGTCGCCGCGATTCTGGAGCTGGCTCCGGAGGGCCGGGAAGCGATCGGGCGGCTGAGGGCCCGGTTCCTGCTCTACGGCCCCGACGACGCCCTGCACGTGGTGGGGACGGTCGACGAGGTCACCTCGCCGTACCCTGCCGGTCTGGGTCGTCCCGCGGACTACCTGGATCCCCAGGCGGCGGCGCTCTGCGCGGATCGGGCCAAGCTACGGCGTACGGTCCTCGCCGCGTCACCCGCCGCCCGGGCCGTGCTGGACCGCCTGGCCGAGGGTCCGCCCGTCGGGGCGCTGAGCGCCGGCGGCAAGGTCGCCGAGCCGGTGCAGTGGCTGATCGACAACCACGTGCTGGTTCAGGTCTCCGAGGTCGGCCGCGCACCCCGGGCCGACGGTGAGCTGGTCGAGCTGCCCCGCGAGGTCGGGATGCTGCTGCGCCGCGATTCCGGGGCGCTGGGCGAGCTGCGCCCGCTACCACCGGTGCCGCAGGGTCCGACCCGCGATCCGAAGTCCGTGGATTCGGCCGGTGCGGGCCAGGTCATGGAGGCGGTCCGCAACACCGAGATGCTGCTGGAGGCGCTGTCCGCCGAGCCGGCGCCGGTGCTCAAGACCGGCGGCCTGGGCGTGCGGGATCTGAAGCGGCTCAGCCGGGCGGCGACCCTGGACGAGCCGGCGACAGCCCTGTTGGTCGAGGTGGCACATGCCGCGGGCCTGCTGGCGGAGACCGACGTCAGCGGCAGCGGCCGTGGGGTCACGACCAGTCGAGCCACGGGTACGCAGGACGAGATCTTCATGCCCACCGGCGCCTACGACCTGTGGCGGGCCCTGAGCATCGCGCAACGCTGGGAAACCCTGGCCAACTCGTGGCTCGCGATGACCCGTCAGCCGGGCCTGATCGGGCAGCGTGACGACCGGGACCGCCCGATCAACGTGCTCGCCCCGGACGCCGAGCGGGCGGGCGCACCCCAGGCCCGCAGGGAGGTCCTCGCCGCGCTCGCCGCCCTCGGGCCGGGCACCGCCCCGAAGGCCGATGACGTCCTCAACCTGCTCGCGTGGCAGGCACCCCGCCGGGCCCGCGGGCGCGAGGGTGCACACCGTGACGCCCTCAACGGCGCCGCGCTGCTGGGCATCACCGGGCTCGGAGCGGCCACCTCGTACGGCAGGCTGCTGCAGTCCGGCGTCGACCCCGAAGAGCATGACCCGCTGGGCACCGGTCCGGACGGCGGCCGGGCACCGGGGGCGTCGGACGCCGTACGCACCCTCGACGCGCTCCTGCCCGCCCCGGTGGATCACGTGCTCGTCCAGGCCGACCTGTCCGTGGTGGTGCCGGGCCCGCCCGAGCCGGAGCTCGCCGCGGAGCTGGAAGTCGTCGCCGAGCTCGAGTCGGGCGGCGGCGCGAGTGTGCACCGGGTCACCTCAGCGAGCGTGCGCCGGGCTCTCGACGTCGGTTACGCGGCCGGCGACCTGCACGACCTCTTCCAGCGCCGCTCGCGTACCCCGATCCCGCAGGCCCTTTCCTACCTGATCGACGACGCGGCACGTAAGCACGGCGGTCTGCGCGCGGGGTCGGCCGGTTCCTACGTACGCAGTGACGACGAGGCACTGGTCGCCGAGGTGCTGGCCGATCGGCGGCTCGGCAACCTGGCCCTGCGCCGCCTCGCCCCGACCGTGCTGGTCAGCCCGCTGCAGCTGGCCCGGCTCCTGGGCGCGCTCCGCGACAGCGGGTACGCCCCCGTAGCCGAGGACGCCGTAGGCGCGGCGGTGCTGAGCAGGCCCAAGATTCGGCGCGCTCCCACCCGTACCCCCCTGTCCATGAGAGCGAGCGACCAGGCCGGACCCCCTGCGCTGGCCGGCCCACGACTGGCCGGGGTGGTCGAACAGATCCGCCGCGGCGACATCGCCACCCGGGCGGCACGCCGCGCCCCCGTCACAGTGCGCGCGGCGAACGGTCAGAGCGTCCCCGGGTTGACCTCCGTGCAGGCTCACACGCAGGCCATGGCAGTGCTTCAGCAGGCCGTACGCGACAAGGCCCGGGTCTGGGTCGGCTACGTCGACTCGCACGGGGCGACGCTCTCGCGCCTGGTCCGCCCGGTCTCACTCAGCGCGGGCTATCTGCGCGCCGAGGACGAACGGACAGAGACGTTGCATACGTTCGCCTTGCACCGGATCACGGCGGCGGTGCTGGAGGAATAGCGGGAGCCGGGTTCGCGCACCCCCGATTTTTTCGCCGCGCGCGACCCAACCCGCCTCTTAGCTAAACGCTCAGCCATGCCGAAGCGTTGCACCAGGAATCAACCTTCTTCAGTCCGTCGTTCGCCGTGTCAGACTGGAGGGTCTTCTGACACGCGCAGCGTGCGACAAAAGTTCGTGGAAGGGCATCCTGGTGAGCGGCGGACCTCTGATTGTTCAGTCCGACAAGACCCTGTTGCTGGAAGTCGACCACCCTGATGCGAAAGCGTGCCGGATGGCGATCGCGCCGTTCGCCGAGCTGGAGCGCTCGCCGGAGCACGTGCACACCTACCGGCTGACCCCGCTGGGCCTCTGGAACGCCCGCGCCGCAGGTCACGACGCCGAGAACGTCGTAGATTCCCTGATCAAGTACTCCCGTTACCCGGTGCCGCACGCCCTGCTGGTCGACGTGGCCGAGACCATGGACCGCTACGGCCGGCTCCAGCTCGTCAACGATCCCTCGCACGGCCTGGTCCTGCACGGCCTCGACAAGATCGTGCTGATCGAGGTGGCGAAGAGCAAGAAACTCGCCGGCATGCTCGGCGCCCGCATCGACGACGAAACCATCGTGGTGCACCCCTCCGAGCGCGGCCGGCTCAAGCAGGCGCTGCTCAAGCTCGGCTGGCCGGCCGAGGATCTGGCCGGGTACGTCGACGGCGAGGCGCACGAGATCTCGCTCGCCGAAGACGGCTGGACGCTCCGCTCGTACCAGCAGGAGGCCGTCGACGGTTTCTGGGCTGGCGGCTCCGGCGTGGTCGTGCTCCCCTGCGGCGCCGGCAAGACCCTGGTCGGCGCGGCCGCGATGGCCACCGCCCAGGCCACCACGCTGATCCTGGTCACCAACACGGTCGCCGGCCGGCAGTGGAAACGCGAGCTCGTCGCCCGCACCTCCCTCACCGAGGACGAAATCGGCGAATACTCCGGCGAACGCAAAGAGATCCGCCCGGTCACCATCGCCACCTACCAGGTCCTGACGTCCCGCCGCGGCGGCGCCTTCACCCACCTCGACCTCTTCGGCGCCCGCGACTGGGGCCTGGTCATCTATGACGAGGTCCATCTCCTGCCGGCACCGATCTTCCGCTTCACCGCAGACCTCCAGGCCCGGCGTCGCCTGGGCTTGACCGCCACTCTGGTACGCGAGGACGGGCGCGAAGGCGACGTCTTCTCCCTCATCGGCCCCAAGAGGTACGACGCACCCTGGAAGGACATCGAGGCCCAGGGCTGGATCGCCCCCGCGGAGTGCACCGAGGTCCGCGTGACCCTCACCGACGCCGAACGCATGGCGTACGCGGTGACCGAGGCCGAGGAGCGCTACCGCGTCGCCGCCACCGCCCGCACCAAGCTCCCGGTCGTCCGTGCCCTCGTCGAGAAGCATGCCGGTGACCAGACGCTGGTCATCGGCGGCTACATCGAGCAGCTCCACCAGCTGGGCGAATACCTCGACGCCCCGATCGTCCAAGGCTCCACGACCAACAAGGAACGCGAACGCCTCTTTGACGAGTTCCGCTCCGGCCGCCTGCGAACCCTGGTCATCTCCAAGGTCGGCAACTTCAGCATCGACCTCCCCGAAGCCGCCGTCGCCATCCAGGTCTCCGGCACCTTCGGCTCCCGCCAGGAAGAAGCCCAACGCCTGGGCCGAGTCTTGCGCCCCAAGGCCGACGGCCGCCAAGCCCACTTCTACACAGTCGTCTCCCGAGACACCATCGACACGGAGTACGCCGCCCACCGCCAACGCTTCCTCGCCGAACAGGGCTACGCCTACAAAATCGTCGACGCCGACGACATCCTCGGCCCAGCCCTCCCCCAAATCGACTGACCGATCCGGGTCGGCACGGCCCGGGTCACGGCACGACCCGGGGTCAGTTCGCGGTCTGGGTCGGAGCGATGGTGGTCGGCGGCGTTGTGGGCGTTGTGTCGCTGGTCGTGCCGGCCTCGGTGGTGGCGGGATCCGCCGGGATGGTCTGATCCGCCGGACCCGCCTGTTCAGCCGGGTCTGTCTCATCAGCCGTGTTTGTCTCATCAGCCGGGTCTGGCTGGTCCGCCGGGTCCGCCGGGATGACCGAGTCGGGTAGCGGGCCGGCCGGGACGGCGGTGCCTGACTCCGAGACGTCGGAGCTGTGCGTGAGGGCGAGCCCGAGGCCGCATCCGATGAAGGCGAAAACTACGATCGCGATCCCGCCGATCAGCAGGGCCCCGAACCACGGTCGCGTCGAACGTGCCATCCGGATCGGCGCCAAGGGCATGCCCGCGATCGGCGGTATCGTCGAGTAGGGCACCCCGCTGAAGCTCGGCGGGAACGGGCCACGACGGCCGCCACGCGACGAACCGTGAGGTGCCGGGGCCGAGCCCGAGAAGCTCGAGCCTTGAGGCTGGCCCGGTTCCCGGACCCGGTCAGGCGCCGGCGGAATGGCCGGGGCAGACCGCGGCGGAACGTAGGCTTCCGGCTTCGGCGCGGGCGGCACGTAGGCCTCCGGCACGGTCGCCACACCCCCACCACCCGGCCCGACCTGGGCAGACGCCGACCCGACAGCCCCTGAGGCCGGCACCGAAGCCGCCCAGGGCGCCACGCTGACACCCAGCAACGACGCCGGCCCATAAGCAGGCACTCCAACAGCCGACCCACCAGCACCCGACCCACCAGCACCCAGCCCGGCAGCACCCAGCCCGACAGCACCCAGCCCGACAGCCGGTGAAACTACAGCCGACATGCCGCCCGAGCCCGCAGCCCCCGGGACAGCGGACGGCCCGGACGCCGCCATGGCCATCGGCGCGGGAGCCACGGAAGCTCTCCCCCCGGCAAAAGCCGGACCATCAGAACCCACGGCAGCTGGAGACATGCCGGCAGAGCCCGGGGCCGGTGCGGTGCGGGCTACGACGGCGCGGCCGGAGAAGCGGGCTGCGGCGCCTCCGAAGATCGAGGGAATCGCTGCCTGGCTTGCGGTGCTGCCCAGGCCGGCCTCCTCGAAGGCCGCAGCCGCGATCGCCGCCGGGCTGCCGAGACGTTCCAGGATGTCGAGCAGTTCGGTTTCACCGAGAGCGGGATGCTCGGCGCGCTCGTTGGTGATGTGGGCTTCGAGGTCGCGGAGGAGCTCGCGGCGCTGGAGCACCGGCAGTCCGCTGACGTGCTGTTCGAGCTCACGCAGATACTCCGCGACAAGCCCGTCGAGAGCCTCCCGACTGTCACGCCCACCGGGAGAAGCACCGGCGGCAGAAGCACCCACGGCAGAGCCAGCAGAAGCACCCACGGCAGAGCCAGCCGGAACGCCCACGGCAGAGTCGGCCGGAACGCCCACGGCAGAGTCGGCCGGAGTGCCGGCGGCAGAGTCGGCGGTAGAGCCGGCCGGGGCGCCGGCGGAAGTGGTGTTGATTTCGGCGCTCACTGGTCACCGGTCCCTACGAGGCGGTCGACGGTCTGGCGGAACGAGGTCCATTCCGTGCGGAAGTGGGTGAGCGCTGACCGGCCGCTGTCGGTCAGGGCGTAGTACCGCCGGGGTGGACCTGAGGGGGATTCGCTCCATTTGCTGTCCAGCCAGCCGGCTCGGCGCAGGCGGGAGAGCAGGGGGTAGATCGTGCCTTCGGTGGCGGTGAGGTTGGGTTCGTCGCCGAGGCGGCGCACGATCTCGGTGCCGTACCGGTCTTCGTGCTCGACCATGGCCAGGACGCAGAACTCGAGGGTTCCGCGTCGCAGGCCGGTCGAGAGCTGAGCGACATCCGCCATGCGTCACACGGTACCTTGCGCCGCAAGGTACCTCAAGAAGCAAGCAGGTCGGGCAGCAAAGGCCCAGGTGAGAGCAGATCAGCGAGCAGATCACCGTGAGTGGACAGTCGCGAGAGCAACTCCCCCGCCGAAAATTGCCGCGCCGGCGAAGCCCCCGTAGCCATGGCCTCGACCTCGTCCCACGTCAACGGCGTCGAAGCGGTCGGCGAGGGCTGAGCGCGCAGCGAATAAGGAGCCACCGTCGTCTTGGCCGCCGCGTTCTGGCTCCAGTCGATGAAGACCTTTCCGGGCCGCACCGCCCGCGCCATTTTCGCGGTGATCGAGCCCGGTACCCGCGCGGACAACTCCTCCGCGACGCGCTTGGCGTACCCGGTGACAATCTCGGCATTCTGCCGGGCGGAGATAGGCACGCAGAGTTGCATCCCCTTCTTTCCGGAAGTCTTCGGGTACGCCCGGAGCCCGTCCTCGCTCAACCGATCCCGCATGAGCATCGCCACGGCACAGCACTCCTGCAGCGCAGCCGGCGCCCCGGGATCGAGGTCGACGACGAGCAGATCGGGATCACTACCGACCCGCCATTGCGGCGTGTGCAGTTCCAGCGAAGCGAGATTGGCGACCCATACGAGGGTGGCCAGCTCGTCGACGACCACGAAGTCGATCGTTTCGCGGGATTTGGTGGAGCCGGGTACGGGCAGCGTATCCAGCCGTACCCATGAAGGGGTTCCGCCCGGGGCGTTCTTCTCGAAGAAATGCGCGCCGTCGACGCCGTTGGGGTATCGGATCCGCGTGAGCGCCCGCCCTTCCAGATGTGGCAGGAGCAGCGGTGCGACGCGGGTGTAGTAGTCGATGACCTCGCCTTTGGTGAATCCCGCGCCGGGATACATCAGTTTGTCGAGGTTGGACAACTCGAGATCGCGGCCCTCGATCTGGACCGGGAACCGTTCAGCTGCCATCGCCGGGCTCCTCCTCCACGCATTCGGCCGGCGTCTTGTCGGGGCGCAGCCGCAGGAAGCGGGGGAAACGCAGCCGCCCGTCCGGGGTCAGGTTGCCGTAGCGCACCTCGACCACCAGGTCGGGGCTTACCCAGTGCGCGCCGCGGGCATCCTCACGGGGCACGGCCCCCGCGGCGAACGGCGATTCCCGTGCGACAAGCGGGGCCAGCGCGGAGAGCAGGTCGTGTTCGGCCGCGGCACCGATGCCTCCTCCGACCCGGCCCCGGAAGCGCAGCCGTCCGCCCGGCTCCGGCACGCCGACGAGCAGGCCGCCCAGTTTGCGCGCCCCGGAACGCCACCCGCCGATGACGTAGTCGCCGGTCCGGTCGAACTTGACCTTGACCCAGTCCGGGGTGCGGGCGCCCGGCACGTACGGCGAGTCCAGCCGTTTCGCCATCACCCCTTCGAGGCTGTTCTCCCGGGCGGCCGTCTCGGTGGCGGCTCCGTCGGTGAACGCCGGCGGTACGGTCCAGCGTCCGACGCCGAGGTTGAGTTCTTCGAGACGAGCGCGCCTTTCGGCGTACCCAAGGCCGAGCAGTGATTGTCCGTCGTAGCGCAACAGGTCGAAGATCATGTAGGTGACCGGCAGTGTGACCGCGAGTCGCGCCGCCTTGCCGGTGTCCCGCACGTGCATGCGTTCGGCGAGCGAGGTGAACGACGGCCGCCCGAGGTTGTTCAGGACCACCATCTCGCCGTCGAGCAGGGTGTCGGGCGGCAGCCGCAGCGCGGCGATCTCGGGGTACGCCGCGGTGACCGACGTGCCGGACCTGGCCCAGAGCCGGGGCGGCCCGCCCGCGAACGACGCGAGGACCCGGACCCCGTCCCACTTGAACTCGTAACCCCAGTTCCCGCCCAGCGGCAGCGGGCCCGCGGAGGCGAGCATCGGCGACAAGGGGGCTCCCGGCACGTGATCACCATAGGCAGCGGTACGCCCGCCGGGCGGGAAACCGGCAATCGATCATCCCAGGGCGGCAAGCGCCGTTTAACACATTTATCGACATCGAGGTGCATACCGCAGTCATGACGCTGCACCGAAACCTTACGCACACGCCCCACGAGTGCCATCCTTGATCGAAGAGGCAGCTCACGAGGGGTAGGAGTCGGCCATGCGGGCGATCTGGAAGGGCGCGGTCTCGTTCGGCCTGGTGTCGATCGCCGTGAAGCTCTATTCGGCTACGGAAGAGAAAGATATCCGCTTTCACCAGGTGCACCGCACCGACGGGGGCCGGATCAAATATCAGCGCACCTGCTCGGTCGACGGCGAGGTGGTCAGCTATGACGACATCGCCAAGGGGTACGACATCGGTGGCGGCGAGATGGTCGTCCTGACCGACGACGACTTCGCCGATCTGCCGCTGACCACGTCACGCGCGATCGACGTGCTGCAGTTCGTCCCCGCGGAGCAGATCGACCCGCTGCTGTTCGCCAAGGCCTACTACCTGGAGCCGGAGGGGCAGGCCGCGAAGCCGTACGTCCTTCTCCGTGACGCCCTCACCGAGTCCGACCGGGTCGCCGTGGTCAAGATCGCGATCCGGCAGCGGGAACAGCTCGCCACTCTGCGCGTACACGAGAATGTCCTGGTCCTCAACACGATGCTCTGGCCCGACGAGGTCCGGACCCCCGAGTTCGGCTTTCTCGACGACGACATCGAGACGCGGCCCGCGGAGCTCGCCATGGCAAGCTCGCTGATCGACTCGATGGCCGGCAGTTTCCAGCCCGACGAGTTCACCGACAACTACCGGGCCGCGCTCCAGGAGGTCATCGACGCCAAGGTCGAGGGCCGCGAGGTGGTCGCCCCGGAGGAGCCCGAGGCGGCTCCGGCCGCCGCGGTCGACCTGATGGCCGCGCTCAAGGCCTCGGTCGAGCGCGCCAAGCAGGCACGCGGCGAGTCAGCGCCCACCAAAGCCACGCCCACCCCCACCAAAGCCACGCCCACAAAAGCAACAAAAGCAACAAAAGCCGCGCCCGCGAAGAAGGCGGCTGAGCCGACCCCCATCAAGAAGGCGGCCGCGAAGAAGACCGCGGCAACAAAGACGACCACGGCCGCGAAAAAGTCCACCCCCGCGAAGAAGGCGGTCAAGAAGTCCGCCTGACTACCATGATCCCGTGGGAATGACGTGGGAAGAGTCTTATCTCGGCCGGGTACGAACCAGCGTGGGCGACACCGACACCCTGTTGTTCGTGGGCGCACGCGGCGTGATCATCGATGACCAGAACCGGCTCCTGATGATCCAGCGCTCCGACAACCACCGCTGGGCGATCCCGGCCGGCGCGATGGAGCTGGGCGAGGACATGGAGCAGTGCGCGATCCGCGAGACCTGGGAGGAGACCGGGCTGCGGGCGACGTCGCTGACGCCGTTCATGTTCGACACCTCGCGCACCTACACGAACCAGTTCGGGCACACGTACCAGCAGATCGTGATGTCTTTCCGGATCCACACCTGGGAGGGTGAGCTGCAGCGGGTGACCGACGAGTCGGTCGACGCCGGTTTCTTCCCGCTGGATGCGCTGCCGGGGCCGCAGTCGGCGCTGGTCGACGAGATCCTGGGTGACCTGGCGACGTTCGAGAAGACCGGCAAGCTGGTCCTGAGGTAATTCCGTCGCGCGCCGGGCCGCGTCTGGGGCACGATCTCCGGCGTGACAAAGCGGCGCTTCGGACTGGACCTCACGCCGCTGCGTACCTCCCGCGACTTCCGGCTAGTCTTCACCGGCGGGGCGGTGTCCGGGTTCGGGTCGTTCATCACGTACGTCACGATCCCCTACCAGGTCGCGAAGATCACCGACGATCCGCTGATGGTCGGCCTGCTCGGCGTGTGCGAGCTGGTCCCGCTGCTGGTCATGGCGTTTGTCGGCGGGGCGCTCGCCGATTTCCTCGACCGGCGCCTGCTGGTCCGGGGCGGCGAGTTCGCGCTGGCCGGGCTCTGCGGGATCCTGCTGCTCAACGCTCTGTCCCACGAGCCGCACCTCTGGTTGCTCTTCGTGATCGCGGCGCTGACCGCGACGGTTGACGGTCTGCAACGCCCGGCACTCGAAGCGATGCTGCCCCGGCTCGTACGCCCGGAGGAGCTCCCGGCCACCATGGCCATGAGCTCGCTGGGCATGCAGGTCGCGCAGCTCGGCGGTCCGGCGGTGGCCGGCCTGTTGATCGCGTCGGTCGACCTCTGGCTCGTGTACGCGATCGACCTGCTCACCTTCGCCGCCTCGGTGATCTGCCTGAGCCTGGTGAAAGCCGTCCCGCCACCCCCGGACGCCGACCGCCCGTCGTTGCGCTCGGTGGTCACCGGTCTGCGGTACGCCCGCAGCCGCCCCGAGCTGCTCGGCACGTACCTCGTCGATATCAACGCCATGTTCTTCGGCATGCCCCAGGCGCTGTACCCGTTCCTCGCGATGCAGCTCGGCGGTCCGCGCGTGCTCGGCCTGCTCTACGCGGCGCCGTCGGTCGGCACCCTGATCGCGACGCTGACCTCGGGCTGGACCGGCCGGGTGCATCGGCACGGGCTGATGGTGATCGTCGCGGCCGCGTTCTGGGGCATCGGTATCGTCGGCGCCGGCCTGTCCGGGGCGCTCTGGCTGACGCTGTTCTGCCTGGCCTTCGCGGGCGGCGCGGACATGATATCCGGCATCTTCCGCTCAATCATGTGGAGTCAGACCATCCCGGACCATCTGCGCGGCCGGCTCGCGGGCATCGAGATGCTCTCCTACACGACCGGTCCGATGCTCGGCCAGCTGCGCTCGGGCCTGATGGCCCGGACCAGGCTGGGCGTCGGTGGCTCCATCTGGGTGGGTGGCGTGCTCTGCATCGTCGGTACGCTCGGACTCGCGCTCGCCCTGCCGCAGTTCCGGCGGTACAACGGCGAGGACGGGCTCGCCCGTAAGCAGGCCGAGGACGAGGCGTGGCTCACGCGCTCCGGGGTCAGCCGAACGCTTTGATGGCGGCCCTCACCGACGATTTCTCCAGCACCGTGGCCATAGCCAGCTCACCGCGGCAGAAAGCCTCAAAAGCACGCCACCCCAGCGGCGTTGAAAAGGCCGTGTGCATGAGCCTGCGGCGCCTTTCAAAAAGCCTCAGCAAGGTACGCCCGGCGGCCATCTCCGGCCCCAGTTCGTTCACAACCATTTGTTCGTACGCGTCGAGCTCGCCCTTTGCCGCCGCCTCGCCCGCCCACGTCCCGGATCTCAGCGCATAACTGATGCCTTCCCGCGTCCACGGTTCCAGCAGTCCGGCCGCGTCCCCGACCACGATTACCCGGCCTTTTCGCAACGGCGCACCGGGGTTGCGGCAACGCGTCAGGTGACCGGAGTCGCGAATGACTGTGCGTCCTTCGAGCCCGAGCTGGGAAAGGAAATCGGCGAGGTACCGCTTGGTTTCCGCGCCCCGGCCCTTCGCCATGATCACGCCGACGGTGAGCTGGTCGTCCTTGGGGAAGACCCACCCGTAGGAGCCCGCAACCGGCCCCCAGTCGAGCAGCACCCTCCCGCGGTAGGAATCCCGGTCCGCGGCACTCGCCTCGATCTCGACCTCGAGCCCGAGATCCTGCTGGTCGAACGTGACCCCGACGTGCCGTGAGCTGATCCCCGCCGAGCCGTCGGCGCCGATGACCGTACGCGCGGTAATCGTCTCGCCGTCCGCCAGCGTGACCGTCGCGGCGTCCTCGTCCTGATCGATCGACCTGACCTGGCAGAACTGCCGGACCTGCGCGCCGGCCGCGACCGCAGCCTCGTACCAGGCGAAGTCGAACTCGTCACGGCGGACCATGGTCAGCACCGGCCGCTGCGTCGAGTGCCGCGTGAACGCCCGTTTCCCGCGATCGGTGATGGTGACGGCGTAGATCTCGTCGCGCGCCGGCACGCTGATCCGCGACTGCGCGAGCCGCAGCGAGTTGCCCAGCAGGCCACCGCCGCACGTCTTGTAGCGCGGATGCTCCGCGCGCTCAAGCACCACCGTCCGGGCCCCGCCCGCCGCTGCGGCGTACGCAGCAGCAAGCCCACCCGGCCCGGCCCCGACCACAGCCACGTCCCACTCCGCTACCACGAGCGGGAAGTCTATCGACCCACGGTTCTGGCCACTCGGTTCAGGGCTTTTAGTTCAGGGCTTTTAGTTCAGGGCTTTGGTTCAGGGCCGGCGGGTCCAGGGCGACCACTGCACCGGCGTGGCGAATCCCTCCCGGCGCGCGGCCCGGGCCTCCACCGCATCGACCGGGGCTTCCCGGCTGACCGTGATCTCGGGCCCGATCAGCCGGGTCTCGAGCCAGGACCCGCTGAGCCCCCGCCGGATCCGCTCCCACAGCCCGCCCTCAACGTGGGCGACCGCAAGTTTCCGCAGCTCATCGATGTCGTCCTGATAGCCCGGCAACGACTGCTCGAACCAGCGACCGAGCCGGAGCACGATCCGCGCCGAGGTGTCGGGAAAGCAGATGGAGAGCGGCCCCGCAGCCGGACTGTGCGGCATCAACCGCACGGTCCGGACCACCTCGCCGCCATCGCCGAGCGGCTCTTTCGTCTCCCGGCGCTCCACGACGTACCGCGCGGTCAGCTCGTCAAGCAGCGCCTCGGCCGCTGCGACAAGCTCCTGGAACCGCTCGGACTCGACGACCGTCACCGGCTGGGGCTCGACTCGCGAAGGGAAGTCACCCATTGAGGCAGTATGCCCCCGCAGGCCGGCCCCGAACCCGCCGTTACTCGAACTCCCCCGCCCGCACGCCCGCGATGAAGTCCCGCCACGCCGCGGCATCGAAGCGCAGTGGCTGTGCCCCGGGATACTTGCTGTCCCGCACCAGGTAGTCGTCGCCGTCCTTGGCGACCTCGACGCACGTCCCATTCGTGCACCTGCTGCTCTTGCGCCAGGCCGGATCCGCATTTTCGATCATGCTGTCACCTCCGCACAGTCCTCACCCAACGTTAAGGGGACCCCGGCTGAATCGGGCGGGCACTGACAATGAGTGAACGTGATTCCCGGCGAGCGACTTTCGGCCAAAGACAAACTCGCCTTACCCTGCGGCATCCCTGCGGACCACCGCTCCAAACGGCTTCCCCGAGATACACGTTAAGTGACCGGAACCGCGCGCGGCAGGAGTGAGTAGGCGAGTGATCATCGACCAGCTGATGATTTGCGGCAAATAACCACAAATGGACATATTAGTTTGTCCATTCTGCGCACCTTTTGACGCGTCTTCCGTGCGTGGGACGGTTCACCGGCCGGATTTGGACGCTTTTGGTACCAGGGCACGAGGATCAAAAGCGCGGCGATATCTATTTCAATGGCCGCCCAGATTCACCCGGTGCAGCATCGCGAGCAAGCGCCCCCGAACGGCCATGGCCTGCTAGAACGAGAACTGACCCTCGTTGACGCCGCGGACGAACGCCGTCCACTCGTCAGGGGTGAAACGAAGCGGCGCCTGCGCCGGGCTCTTGGAGTCGCGGATCAGGTACTCGTCGGCGACCTGCGCGACTTCGACGCAGGTTCCGTTGCTGCAGTAGGAGCTCTTGCGCCACTCGGGCATCTCGGTAACTGACACTTGCTTCTCCGGTCTCTCGTGCACCGCCGTTGGCGCACCGCGGAACGTGATCAAAGTTATTTTGCTACTTTTATGGCGATTTTGTCTCCAAATCCTTGATACGTTGGTCGACTCGCCCAATTGTGTCGGACTCGTCGGCCGCCAAGGTCCACAAGTGCTCGAACCGGAGACGATGCCGCGCGGTGGTCGCGCGATCCTCGACGATCTCGTCGGTCATCCCGTTCTCGCGATACATGATCTCACTGTCGCTGTCACTCCCACTCAGCGCCATGAGGTCATAGGTGCCGTTGTTGTCGATCGGGTAATCGAAATCGAACGGCAGCATCCGCAGGTGGAGCTGTCCGCTCTTCGCGGCCGTGCGCAACTCCCGCAGCTGATCGGCGAAGATCGCCGGCCCGCCGATGGGACGCATCAGGACCGACTCCTCGAGCAGAATGTAGATCTCCACCGCGTCGAGCCGCGCGATCAGCTGTTGTCTGCGCTGCTCCCGGGTCCGCAACAGGACCCGCACCCGCGCCTCGCCGAGGTCTTCCGCGAACTTGCCCGTCAGGGCCGCCGCGTAATCGGGAGTCTGCAGAAAGCCGGGCATGTAGTAGATCGAGTAGGACCGGATGGCGACCGCCTCGGCCTCGTACTCGATCAGCCGCAATGTGGCATCGGACAGCATCTCGCGGAATTCCGGCGCCTGGTACCACGCCTTGCGCTGCCGGGTCCGCGCGATCTTCGCAGCCGTGAGGAGCTCACTGACGCGATCGCGATCCTTGATCCCGTAACGGGAGAGAAGGGGACGCAGATCGTTCGGCGCGATGGTCACATCGCCGTTCTCGATCCGAATGACCTTGCTGAGCGACCATTCCATCTCGTCAGCGACCTGCTGCTGGGTCAGCGAGAGCAACTCGCGGGCCTCACGCAGCGCCAATCGCACACGGCGGCGCGCGACGGTCGGCGAGACAGCCTCAGCCATAAGTCCTTCATCGTCGAAGTTTTCGGAGCCTACGGATGTTCAACGTGCGACCTCGCTGTTTGCCAGTGCGCAAGCAGCGAGATCGCGCGTCATGCTACTCATGACCTCGCCCGTCCCCGACCGCGCCCCGCACGATTCAACCGATGTGAGATCAGCTCGATCCGGGCGGCGCGGAGGGCTCAGGCAGCGGCCAGGCCATAGCTGTCATGACCGGGCTGGTTGACCTCGATCGTTCGGCGCAGAGCCCTCGTGACCTGGTTGAACACCCGGAGATCGGGGGACGAGTAGATGATCACCCGGGATCCCCGCAGGGTCGCCTCGACATTCCAGACCCGGGTGGCCCGGCGCCGCGGTGAACGCACCGCCACCGCCGCGATCATGGTCGCGGTGGCGGCCAGCGCGTAGCCCGCGAGCTGCCCCATGACAGCCCAGCTTGCACCCGCCAGGGTGACGAGTCCGGCGGTGGTCGCCACCATCGCGGCGATCCCCACCCGGCTCGCCTCACCCCGGACGAGACGAACATCCCGGAGCTCCCCGATGGGGACGATCTGGGTCGTCGACGCGCGCCAGACGAAGTATTCATCGGTAACGAGAACTTCACGGCTGCGGTAGTAGGTACGCATCTGTGCTGGCCCCTTCCCTGACGCGGGCGAGGGAGAAAGGCCGCCGACACGGCCGAGAGAGATTCCCGCCTCGCTAGCCGGGACGGCGGTCCGAGAGTGCAACGGCACCCGGTTGCCGCCGGGTGCCGTTTCTGATTTCTTCTCGAATCTCCGCCCTTACCGTTCGCAAGAAGTACAGCACGTCCACCGAGCAGATCGCCACCACTCAAAGTGCCACATCGCAGATTGCGAACAAGCCGGTGTACGGGCCTAGGCGGCTCCGGACAACCCGTCCCGGACAGCGGGTGGGCGGCCATCCTCGATCGCGCGCCGCAATGCCCGGCTGACCTGGTTGAACACCCGCTCGTCAGCGGACTCGTAGAGGACTGCCCGCTCGCCGTGGTAGATCCCCTCGAGCACCCAGGGCTGCGGCCGGCCACGCAATGCCAGCACCGCGAAGACCGCACCGAGGCCCGCGAGCCCCAGCAGGACGATCGCGGACGGCGCCGAGAGCTGCCACATGGGTGCGGCCACGGCCAGGGCCAGAACCGCGCCGCCGAAGAAATACGGCGCGGTGCGGGCAGCCACGCCGGACCGCGTGATGCAGACGTTACGCAGGTCGCGGATCAGAAAGGCCCTGGTCGTCGTGCTGGTGCGACGGATGAAGTGCTCGCTGGTCACCACCGCTTCGAACCCGCGGAAGTAGATACGCACGGCAAATTCCCCCTCCCTGCCTCCTTGCGAGGAGAGGGAAGGCGAGCCACCATTGGCGCAGAGAGATTTCCCCGCCTCGCTGGATATTCCTGTGCGCGCTAAGCCCAATGCGCAGGGCCCCGAGAGGCGACAACGGCACCCGGTTGCCGCCGGGTGCCGTTCCTTCAGTCGCCTTCGGCACTGCCCTTATTGCCTGCTCTCAGTACAGCACGCCATCCGGCAGCCCGCCACACATCAACCTGCCATATCGCAGACTGCATACAAGCCAACTCCGGCTCTCAACGCGCGAGCAGGACCGCCAGCAACGCGAGCGCACCCGGGATGACCTGCACGTACAGAATTTTGCGGGTGGACGTGATCGCGCCATAAATTCCGGCGATGATGACGCAGCACAGGAAAAATATCTGAAAGTCGACCCCGTCCGTGACCAGTCCGTAGATCAGACCGGCAGCCAGGAAGCCGTTGTAGAGCCCCTGGTTCGCCGCCAGCGGCGCGCTCTGCTGCGCGAACTCCGCGGTGATACCGAAAGTGGCACGCGTACGTTCCGTCCGCCAGAGGAACATCTCCAGCACCAGGATGTAGATATGGATGAGGGCCACGAGGCCCACCAGAATTTTCGCGGCCAGTTCCATGGCCACAGCGTATCGGCCGAGGTCCCAGCTTTGATCATCACGGTCCTCATCGATGCGGTGACGCGGGCGACCCGGCGTTTCGGGGTCACATGACCCGGGTAGGCCAGACCTCGACCGCGTGAGCTCGACCGTCTCGACCGCATGAGCTCGACCGTTGAGTAGCAGCCCAGGGGAGGGTGACGACCAGTATGGACAGCCGACTCAGAATCGCCGGCCAGGCAGTACAGCCGGTGCTCGTGATGTTCCCGCTAGGCCTGTTCTCGATGGCCGTCCTCTTCGACCTCGGCAACCTTCTCGGCGCCCCCGACATCCTGGGCGCCCTCGCCTACTGGAACGTCGTGGCGGGCCTGATCGGCGGGGTCCTGGCCGCCGTCGCCGGTGCGATCGACCTGATGTTCGTCCCCAACGGCACCCCGGCAAAGCGCATCGGCGTCCTGCAGGGCCTGGCCAACATGGGCGTCCTGATCCTCTTCGCGGTCATCCTGATGCTCCGCATGAGCCACCCCGACCGGGTCGCGGGCGGCGGCATCTTCGCCGTCGAACTCCTCGCCCTCGTCGGCGCGGTCTTCGGAGCCTGGTACGGCGGCGAGCTCGTCAACCGCCGCCAGGCCTACGCCCAGACCCGTTCCAACCAGGCCCGCTCCAACCCGGGCCGTATTTTCTGACGTTTGCCACCCCGGTCCCCGGGAACTCGAATCTTGTAACGCCGAGAGAACAGGGGACCGACCATGACAACCTCACTCAAGAACAAGCGAGTCGCGTTCCTCGCGACCGACGGCGTCGAAGAGGTCGAGTACACCGAACCCCGCAAGGCCGTGGAGAACGCGGGCGGCACGGCGGAGCTCGTCTCGCTCAGGCCCGGCGCCATCCAGGCCATGAACCACCTGGACAAGTCCACGACCTACCAGGCCGAGAAGCAGGTCAGCGAAGCCAGCGCCGACGACTACGACGCCCTCGTACTGCCCGGCGGCGTAGCCAATCCGGACTTCTTGCGCCTGGACGCGGACGCCATCCGTTTCGTCCGGGACTTCTTCACCGCGGGCAAGCCGGTAGCAGCCATCTGCCACGCCCCATGGACCCTGATCGAAGCCGGCGTGGTGGACGGCCGGACCATGACCAGCTGGCCCAGCCTCCGCACCGACCTGGCCAACGCCGGCGCCACCTGGATCGACGAGCAGGTCTACATCGACCGCGGCCTGATCACCAGCCGCAAGCCGGACGACCTCCCGGCCTTCTGTTCCGCACTGCTCGAGCAGATCGCCCAGGGCTCCCTGCAGAACGCCTAGCATCGCCTCTCGATGGCGCACGGATTCATGCCGTGCGCCATCGGCGTGTCAGGGGATGGGCCCGTCCATGACGATCGGGGGCTCGATCAGGTGAGGGGTCAGCGGGGTGGCGGGGCGGAGCCAGGATTTTTCCGGGTCCGCCTGGGGCACGGGGATCCATTTCCGGGCGATGCGGTCCACACCGATGGGGTAGATGGTCAACGTGCCGTCGGGAGTGATGTGGAGACGCAGGAAGCTTTTCGCGTCTTCGATGCCCTGGCCGGCGAAGAGCTCGTTCGTGTTGACGTCGAAGAAGCCGGCCACCAGAAGGTAGAGCGACAGCAGCTGGGTGCCCAGGATCGCGGCGACCGGCCCGTAGAGGATCGCCGCGACCACCAGAGGGCCGGGCCAGGACCAGACGTGGAACGGCAGCTGGAGCCAGAGCCAGGTGCCACCGGCGGCGAGAGCGATCTGAGCGAAGCCGTGCAGAAGGCCGAGGATCCAGTGCCGGGCGTGGTCCTTCTGACCGGCGCCCGGAGGCTGCGCGAACAGCACCGCACCGGCGAGGATCAGGACCAGCATCATGACGAGCGGAATACTGAAGAGGCGCTGGAAGATGCCGCCCTCGCTGGCCACGCCCGCCATGGCCAGCATCGTCAGGGTGTGGATGATGCCGATCATGGTGGTGAACCCGGGGTTGCGGGTCGGGACGTTGCGGAAGACACCCCAGCTCATCCGCCGCGACTCCGCCTTGGTGGGGAACGTGGTGACCAGGTCGTAGTCGCGGCTGCGGCTGGCGCTGCGGGTCAGGGTCTCGGGCGGCGGCACCTGGAGCCGCTCCGGGAGGTTGTGCGTGGCGACCAGATAGGCGCCGCCACCCCCACAGGTGATCAGCTCCCGGTCCTCGCCTGAATAGCGGGCGTAGTGGTGCAGATCTCCGGAGACCAGCAGCCGGACGTGTGCCCCCGTCGGCGCCAGGATCGTCCGGATGAAGTAGTCGACCGCGTCGTACGTCTCCGGGCGTTTGGCGGCCTTCACCCAGGTCGGCGACGGAGTCATGAGGATGACCCGGTCATCGGGGCCGAGGGCGCGGGCGGCCTTCTCGAAATACAGCAACTGCGGATCGTCGATGTACGCCCCGAACTGCTCGTCGATCGCGAACAGCCACCACCTCGCGGGCAGCTCGACCGCGAAGTAGGACCGGCGCTGCTGGGTGCGCCAACCGCCGATGTGCCCGTCCTTACGCCGCGCGAACAGGCGCAGGAACGCGGTCAGCCCGTCGTACCAGTCGTGGTTACCGGGCAGGGCGAAGAGAGTGGGCTGCGGTCCCGTGGCCGGCGCCTCGGGCAGAGCGGCACGATAGGGGCCCTTCATGCGGTTCTCATAGCCGTCACCACTGGCGAGCGGATAGACCTGATCCCCACCCATGAGCAGCACCTGACCGCGGGGCAGCTTACGGCCGTCGATCTCCAGCTCCGGCTGCGCCAGCAGGTACGCAATGGAATACGTCGCGTCGAACCCGTCGCCCAGGTCAGCGACGTAGTCGAACCACAACTCCCCGTCGACGCCCGGCTGCTGGAACGACTCCCCGGAGAGGGCGTTCTGCAGCTCCCGCTTGTCGAGGAAGGACCCGAACAGAATCGCCAGCAACGCCCGCAGACCGGTGTTGAGCAGCAGCAAAGGCGCCAGCCACCCAACCGGCCGCTGCGGCGTGAAGCCGAGCTGCTGCGGATCCATATTCTCGGGTCGCCGCGCCGTAGAAGGCTCGGCCTCGGCAGAACGCTGCCGTGGACGGCGGCGCGGCTCGTGATCGGTCACGCAAGGCACCTTAGTCCGGACGTCTGACGAAAACGCCCGCCAAGTCGCCCACCTGCGAAACGCCCGGCAACCCCACCCGTGGCGATCGGCGGCGCGCTCATGCCGTACACTCAACGTTCGTTGCCGCCTTAGCTCAGTCGGCTAGAGCGACGCACTCGTAATGCGTAGGTCGACGGTTCGATTCCGTCAGGCGGCTCCACTAGGAAGCCCAGGTCACATGGCCTGGGCTTCCTTCTTTTCATAGATGACCATCGCCATTACGCAGCGAATGCAGCTCCAGCGGAGACCCGGAACTTTCCGATTGAACAACTGATCTCACTTGCGCGGGAGCAAATGCTACTTCTAGCCTAGTCGCATGACAGGACTGTCACGAGTCAATAGCGCGGCCAGGCGTCGCGCCATCAGGGCTACGTCCGCCAAGGCATCAGTGCCCCGGGCCGTGCTGTACCTGCGCATGAGTATGGACAGGATCGGAGCAAGTGCCGGCCTGGAGCGCCAGGAACAGGCCTGTAGAGGACTTGCGCTGGCCCGTGGCTGGGATGTCGTCGAGGTTGTCGACGACACGATCTCAGCCACCACCAGTCGCCTCGCGGACCGCCCCGGTTGGCGGCGCGTAGTCCAGATGATCGAGGCTGGCCAGGCTGACCTCATCGTCGCCTGGCATTTGGATCGGGTGCCCCGTTCGATCAAGGACCTGGAGTTTTTGATCGATCTGGCGCTGGACCGGGGCATCGGTCTCGCCACCGCAACCGGGGACATCGACCTGACCAACGACGTAGGCCGCATGGTCGCCCGAATCCTGGCAGCTGTCGCGTCGGCTGAGGTCGAGCGGAAGGCTGAGCGGCAGATACTGGCGAACGATCTGCGGGTGGCAAACGGCACACCGCAGTGGATTCGTCGCCCGTTCGGCTATGAGATGGACGGCACTCTGAGGGAAGCAGAGGCTGCGGCCGTACTGAAGGCCTATCACGACGTGCTCGCCGGCAAAGCACTGACAACGGTGGCCCGAGAATGGAACGAAGCAGGCTTCAGGACGTCCGCGCCCGATGCAGCAACCGCCCGGCCAAGGGCACCACGCAAGAACGTATATGCCCCTTCCGGTCGATGGAACAACGTCGCAGTGCGGTTCCTTCTTCGAGCTCCACGCAACATTGCGAAGTCGACCCTGTACGGGGAGATCATGGGCGACGGAGACTGGACGCCGATTGTGGACGAGCCGACCTGGCATGCGGTGGACCGCTTCCTTGCAGACCGCGAACGGCCGGACAGCACGGTCGGCAAGCTAGCCAATCTGCTGTCCCGGATCGCCACCTGCACGGTGTGTGGCGGGAAGATGGGGGCAAGCAAGCGCGGTGACGCTCCGATCTACGTATGCCAGGGCCCTGAGGACGCGAGTGCCAGTCGCGGGCATTGCCAGCTTCCGCTCGACTTTGCCGACGAAGTGGTGGTTTCCCGGCTTATCCGACAGATGGAACTCATGGGCCGGTCAACGTGTCGACCGCAACCACTACCGATCGACAGGGGCGCACTCGAGGGACGGGCGCTGGAGATCGAAAAGCTGATGGCCGAACTGGTAGAGGATCGGACCGTAGGCCTGCTTGACCGGGACGCCCTCCTTACGGGCACTGCGACGCTCCGCCAGGAGCTAGCCGGCATCAGGTACTCCCTCGCCCAGGCTGGAAGTCATGCCGCCGCCAGAGTGGTCGATATCGAGGCTGAATCTGAGGAGTTCAATCGACTGGGTCTGGAAGAGCAGCGTGCCATCCTGCGAGAGGCCTTCGCCTTCATCCGGGTGATCCCGCGCGGGAAAGGGAGGCCCAAGGCGGGGGAGCCCACCTGGCGGCCAGAACTCATCGAGACCGAATTCACGCCGGCTTGGTTGAAGGCGACTGCCTACGCGAGTCCGGTGCCGTCGCTCTCTGCCGCCCCGCGTCCGTCGTAAGCCTGTCTCGGCCCACATACCGAGGCGCGCGAGCAGGAACACCGAGAACCATCTGCGTCCAGACGTACCACCACTGAATCTTTGGGGACGCTGTGCGCGACCACTCGGCCATCGCCCTCAGGTGTCGTTACTCGCGAGCCAACAGAGGGGGCAGATTCCGCAAAACGGGCGTACAACGGATGCTCATATTTGAGACAACACATGAGGCGGCCGCAGGCGCCTGAGATGCGCAGGGGGTTGAGCGGCAGGTCCTGGTCCTTGGCCATGCGGATGGTGACCGGCTCGAAGTCGGTGAGGAAGGTTGCGCAGCACAGGTCGCGGCCGCAGGAACCGATGCCGCCCTGGACGCGGGCCGAGTCGCGGGCGGAGAGCTGACGCAGCTCGACGCGGCAGTGCAGGGTGGCGCCCAGATCGCGGACCAGGGATCGGAAGTCGACGCGGTGCGGTGCGGTGAAGTAGATCGTGGTGCGCGCGCCGCCGGCACCGCCCTGCTCCAAAACGTGATCGACCGCGACGACCTTCATCGGCAGTTCATGGGACTTGATCAGTTTCTTGGCGGCGACCTTCGCCTCGGCCTTGCGTTTTCTGAGCAGGTCGTCGCGACGCAGGTCGCGATCGTCCGCGAGACCGGCGACCTTGGGGAACCCGTCGGTATCCTCGCTGACCCATTGCGCCGCCCAGACGCACTCCGCCACCTCGGGCCCGTCGTCGGTGGGGACCAGCACGCGGTCACCCACCTGCGGCGAGAACTCGCCCGGGTCGAGGTAGTAGAGGCGGCCGTACCGATTGAAGCTGACTGCGCACAGCATGCCCATGCACCCACCCTACGGCGACGCACCTTGCGTGCGAAATAGCGCAGATAGCCATAGATCCCCGCAACCCACTGCATCGAACCTCGTTGAGTACTTCCGTAGACGCCGCTGCATGCGGCAAGCCTTGGGGGAGGACTCTTCATGAAGCCTGCCATGCCCAAACGGGACAATCTGGCGGCGACCACTCGCCGCGATTCCGAACTCGCTGCGCGGCCGAAACAGGACAACAAACCACGGACGGGCCGAATCAACCGAGCGGCCATTTCCCCGGCGATCGTCGAATTCTCCCGGGGCCGTCAACGCGCGGCGGTGCTGCGCTCGACCCAGCCGAATCCGCTGCCTGAGGTGCCCGCCGCGGAGGACGGGGAAACGGCCGACGAAGGCGACGCGCGACGCGGAGTCCAATGGCGTCGAGGGCTGACAACCATGGGCACTCTCGGCGCTGTGGGCATTCTGGCGGCGCCATTCCCGGCCACTGCCGCGCCTACCCAATGCGGGCAGGCCGAGCGCTATTCCGCACAGTCCGGCAGTCAAATTCTCCGGATCAACGCCCTTGGCATGGGTACGCCCGCAGCAGCGCCGGACGATGCGATTGCCCACATCGGCGACGCCAGATCCGCGCTGGTCGCCAACCCCCTGCTGACCTCCGCCGCGGACGCCGCACTGAACTCCGCCGCCGTCGCCCGCATGATCGACACGAAGGACGACGCCACCCCGGCCGACCTCACGGCCGCGGTGCAGCAACAGGCTCCGCCCACCAACAAGAAGCAGACGGTGCGCTCGACACCCGGCGCCGAGGTGGGACCGGTCAGCCTCGGCGCCGGAAAGCTGACCGCTCACGCCCAGTGGCAGGCGGCTATGGCATGCGCGGCGACCGTCGGTGAGGTGACGCGGGCCACAGCACAGCTGAGTGACGCCGGGATCCTTTCGGAAGGTGATGAGCCACTTGTCCGCGTACCAAAAGTGACCAGCGAAAGCACCACGGAGCTGGAGCGGCGCGGCCAGGCCACCGCATCGGTAGCGTCGGCCGGCCTTACTGGCGGTGGTGTTGACCTGTTCAACGGCGCAGTGCAGGTGAAGATCCTGAAGCCACCGTCGCTGCGTGCAAGCATGTCCACGAAGGATGGTGGCGAGGTCCGGTACATCCCCGCTGTCGTGGAAGTCTCCGGAAAGGGCGTGGAAACTTCACGCCTGGACGCGGCCGGCGACCGCGTCGACTTCGTGATCGCAGCCGAAATGGACAAATCGGACGGTCCGGCATCGCGCACCGCGGCGAACGGCTCCGGCAATGACGGCTCAGCGACTGACAGCTCGCCAGGGGATGGCTCGCCGACCGACGACTCGGCGGCGAACGGCTCAGCGGCTGGCGATTCAGCGGCTGGCGGTCCGAAGGCTGGCGGTCCGAAGGCTGGCGGCTCGACGGCTGGGGCGCTGGGTGAGATACCGCGGGCCGACGACCTCCAGGACGCCGGCGACGATGGGTCACTCCCCGAGATTCCGGATGTGCCCGAGGTCAAGGATCCCACCACCGAGAGTGCGCCGGTCACCGACTCCGGAACGACGGTCACGATCTCGCTCGGTGACGTTCAGCAAGCCGCTCGCGACCACGCCATCGCCGCCCGCGCAGCAGCCCTGTCAGTCACCATCGCCCAAGCTCCGTCGGGCACCCGCTCCGACCCCGGCTACACCGAGAGCCGCGAGATCAACTTCGACATGGGCATGATGGAGGTAGCCGCAATCTCACCCGAACCCGCCGGCCAAGCCTCCACCGCCGAGGCCGCCGGAGCCACCCCCGACAAGGGCGGCACAGGCGGCGGCCTACCCATCACCGGCCCCAGTGTCAACCGCATGATCCTCGGAGGCCTAGCCTTCCTCGCCGCCGGCACCGCAGCACTGATCTTCGCCCTCCGCACCCGTCCCCGCCCCTGACGCGTCCGGCGAGATGCCGACGGCGTTGGTGATGGGCGCCCGCCCGCATCCGCCCTCGACGGCCGCCTCACACAGCCGCAACCGCGGCCAATGGCCGCTGACACAGCCGCGCCCCGCCGCCAATTGCCAGCTCAGAGAGCTACAGCAGCAGCCCCTGGTACACGGCCCATCGGCCGCACAGGATCTTGTGTCCGAGATGCCTTTTGTCGCGTCAATGGGTGAATGCCAACTCGGCCGATCGGTGCAGCAGGTCCATGCCCCGGTCGTAGGCGTCACCAACCGCCAGCAGCAGAAGAGCGGCCAGATCCGGCGCGGCGGAGTCCACATTGTCCGTGAGTAACGCGACAGCTTCCGTCGAGACGAGGATTTCGGCGAGTGCCTCCGCAACGCCGTCACGCGACGTCTGCATCCAGGCGGTCAGGTCGTCGGCAAGATCCGCTGTCGCGCGCAGATTGCTTTCCAGGCTCTCCGGGCCGGTGCTGAGATGCTCAGCCACGCCGAGCCGAGCCCGGTCGTAGGCGTCCGCCGCCGTTCCGGACCAGTCCCCCGGCGGTGGCAGATCCGATGCCAGCGTGGCGTAACTGCCAGCCGTCGACCGCAGCTCCGGGGACGCCTCAGCCAGGTCGCTGGGCCGCAACGCCGCGACCGCACGCACGGCATCGCCCGGCAGCAACCGTACGCGTCTGAGCGCACCCCAGACCGCATGCTCGGCAGGTGCCCCGGCATCTCCGAGCGCGGCATCCACCCTCCGCAGCAGCGGCCCTGCCGTGTCGAGGAGCCGGTCGAGGCGGTCCATCAATTCTCCCTGCCGGAGCGTCGGATCCGGCGGCCGGCCTCGTCGTCGGTTTCGGTATAGGCCTTGGCAGCGGCGCGCACCTCGACTGCCAGCCGGGTCAACTGCTGGGCGGCGTCGGCGGCCTCCCGGGATCGCGCGGCCAGCGCGGATGCCCAGAGCGCGTGCAGTTGCCCGCCGACCCGGCCCGGTAGCCCTTCGCTGTCCGCCCCGAAACTGCCGGGTGATGTCGCGAGCAGCGGCAACTCCCGCTCCACACCGGTGAGCGAGTCGGCAGCGGCCTCCAACCGATCGGCGATCCCCGTCACGGCTGCCCACTCATCACTGGTCTCCGAGGGTGCGGAAGGCGCCGAAGATCTCGTCGTGGAGTTTTTCGCGGGCCCAGCGGGCCGCTTGGGCTGCGTTTGTGACCACCGCCTGCACCTCTCGAGCCAGTTCTGCCGCGTTCCGGTGTTGCAGGGAGCCGCGGATGCGGACGTCGGTGATGTCGCCCGCGGCCGTGACCAGCACCTCGATGGTGTCGTCCGGCGAGTGGACGGAGACCACGTGGGCCGTCACCGCTCGTTCGAATTCCGCGCGTAACGCGTCGATGCGGCGGTGCCGCTCGATTGCCTCGTCGATCCACGCTTCGTCGATCTCGCGGGGCATCCGTCGGCTCCTTACCGCGCGTACCGCTGATGCGTTACGGCTCAGAAGCGTAAACGGTGCTGCCCGTAAGACGCATCCCCTGTGGACAGCCACTGTGGATTGGATCCGACAGCGCCAGGACGTTTGATCAGCTAAGAAGCGGGCAATGAAAGGGGAATTTCAGCCGCGCCAGAGGCTGAGCATCATGGCCTCGACGGCGATCTTCGGTTTGACGTTGAGGTCGATCGCCTCGCGGCAGGCCAGCACCGCTTCCAGCCGGCGCAGCGTGCTCTCCGGCGTCCACTTCTCGGCCGCCGCCGCGGACTGCACCGCGGTGTCCGTGTGCACCACCGCAACCGGCGCTCGCAGCGAGGTGATCAGCACGTCCCGGTAGAACCCCGCGAGGTCCACCAGCGCCCGGTCGAGCGCATCGCGTTGCGCTCGGGTGAGCCTCGACTTCTGCCGCTTCTCCAGCTCTTTCAGCTGGCCGGCCGCACCGCGCATCGCGCCTGCCGCGCCCTTGCCCGTTCCGCCGGCGCCGAGCGCCTGCTCGAGCGCCGACCGTTCCGCGCCGTTCGAGTCGATCGCTGCCGCGCCCGCTTCCGCCTCGGCGGCTTCGATCAGGGCGGACGCCGCGTCGAAGCAGGCTCCGACGCCGGTCAGCCTGCGGGGCACGGCCAGGACCGCGTCCCTTCTGGCGCGCGCGTCCGAGTCGTTCGCGAGTCGTTTGGCCCGGCCCACGTGACCCTGCGCGGCGGCGGCGGCCCACGCGGCTGTTGCGGGTGCGATGCCGTCACGGCGTACGAGAACCTCGGCAACGGCCTCGGCCGGTGGCTGGCGCAACGCGACGACGCGACATCGGGACCGGATCGTCACGGAGATGTCGTCCGGGTGGGTGGACGGCGTGCAGAGCAGGAAAACCGTCCGGGGTGGCGGCTCCTCGATGGCTTTGAGCAGGGCGTTCCCAGCCGCTTCGGTGAGCCGGTCGGCGTCCTCGATCACCATGGCCTGCCAGCGGCCGCCGGAGGGGGCGCTGCCGGCGCGCAGCACGAGGGCCCGCATCTCACCGACGCCGATCGAGAGGCCTTCCGGCACGACGAACCGCACGTCGGCGTGGGTGCCGCCGAGCGCCGTACGGCAGCCGTGGCACTCGCCGCAGCCGATCCCGTCACGCTCGCATTCCAACGCCGCCGCCAGGGCACGGGCCGCCACCGAACGGCCTGATCCGGGCGGGCCGGTGAAGATCCAGGCGTGGGTCATCGCCGCGGTCGCCGACAGGTCTCCGTTGACGATCCGGGCAGCGGCGGCCGCGGCCCGGCTCAGCGTCTCGACGGCCTCGTCCTGACCGACCAGGTCGGCGAACACACTCATGGCGTCAATTCTCGCTCGTTCACCGGCGCTCGCCCACCGGCGGATCGTCTTGATCCGGCCGGGCGCCGGCTCGATCCGGCAGATCCGCCGGGGAAATGACCTGCGTCGCGTCCGAACCGGGCGAAATCACCTGCGTCGCGTCAGGAGACCCGCCGGAAGCCGAACCCGAAGCCGCAGCCACAGATCCAGGCGAGATGACCTGAGTAGCGTCAGAAGGCCCAGAAGGCCCAGCCGGCGACCGGACGATCACCGTGGCGTCCGAGCCGGCAGGGTCCGAGCCCGCGCCGGCGGGAAAGGCCATCGTCGGCGCGAGGTCCGGCGCGGAGAAGTCAGGCTTGGGCGGCAGATCCGTGGAGGCCGGCTCGGGATGGTGGTCGTCGCCCTCGGTGAGCAGCCCGTTGATCCGCGCGGCCACCACATCGGCGATCTCCTCGACCGGCCGGGCGGCGTCCAGAACCAGGTACCGCTTCGGATCGGCGGACGCGAGGTCGAGGAAGGCGTACCGGACGCGCTCGTGAAAGGCCTTTGACTCGCTCTCCAGCCGGTCCGGCCCGGCACCGCGGGTGTCGACCCGGCCGAGCCCCACCGTGGAGTCGACGTCGAGCAGCACGACCAGGTCGGGTTTGAGGCCGCCGGTCGCCCACGAGGACAGCCAGCTGATCTCCTGAACGGGCAGGGTCCGGCCGGCTCCCTGGTAGGCCAGCGACGAATCCACATACCGATCACTGATCACAACCGCGCCACGTGCCAGCGCCGGGCGTACCACTGTTGCCACATGGTGTGCCCGGTCGGCCGCGTAAAGCAGGGCTTCGGCCCGAGGTGACGGCGCGTCAGCGTCGGTGCCGTTGGAAAGCACCAGCGTGCGAATGCGCGCGCCCACATCGGTCGCCCCAGGCTCGCGGGTGACGACGACGTCGTGCCCGGCCCCGGTCAAAGCCTCGGAGAGCCGGATGACCTGCGTAGATTTCCCGGCGCCTTCGCCGCCTTCAAAGACCACGAAGATTCCGGTACGCGTGAACGGCTCCCCCGCCGACAACGGCCGCCCCCGGATGGCACCCCAAAGATCGGCGAGCACGGGTACGCCGTGCTTGTCGTCCATCTGCCTGAAGGCGCTGACCCCGCTCCAGATCCCGAGCGCACCCGCTACCAGGAGCAGCACCCGCGTGGACGAGATGTCGAACGAGAGGCTGCCAAGGTCGACGGTGCGGGAGCTGCCGATGCCGACCAGCACACCGGCGAGCGAGATGGCGAGCAGCAGAACAAGCCGGGCGCCGATCTGCACCACGGCGAAGACGCGCCCGCGGACCTCGTCGTTGACCTGCCCGCCGAGCAGCGTGACACCGGCCAGGAACGCCATGCCCGCTCCGGCGCCGACGAACAGCGCGCCGAACAGCGCCATCGACAGGTGGAACGCGATGGAGAGGAAGGCGACCGCCCCGCTGGCGATCACCAGGCTGATGCCGAACCAGCGGCGCCGGGACAGCTCCTTGACGATCGCGGGGCCGAGCCCGATGCCGATGGCCAGGCCGATGAACAGGGTCGCGAAGAGCAGGTAGAACGCCGCGTCACCGGCGCCGAGCGAGGCGGTGAAGAACCGGGCGGTGCCGACGACGATGCCCGCGCCGCCGAACGCGCCGAAGATGCCGAGCACCAGGCCTCGCACGAACGGGGTGTTCCCGATGTACTTCCAGCCCTCGACGAACTGCTTCGACATGCTCTGTTCGGCGTTCTTCTCCTGGCGTTCGCGGCGCCCCTGGCTGATCTCCCTGATGCCGAAGAAGACCACCGCGGCCGTGGCGGCCCGGGAGAACGCGTTGATCCAGAGCGCGACCTGAACGGGTGACGCCCAGGTGGGCAGGCCGCCGACCGGGCCGCGGACGACACCGTCGAGGGCGGCGAGCGCGAGGGCGGCGAGGATCGGCGTGATGCCGTACGTCGTGATCAGGGTGAGCTGGTTGGACGCCTCGAGCCGGCCCTTGGGGATCAGGTTGGGGACCGCGGCTTCCTTCGCGGGGATCCACATCAGCGTGATCGTCTCGCCGATGAACGTGGCGATGACCGTCCACGTGACCGTGAAGGCGCCGGAATCGCTGATCAGGGCGACGGCCGGGATGGAGCCGTACACGAAGAACCGCAGGATGTCGCAGATCACCATCGTGTAGCGGCGGTCGAACCGGTCGGCCATGACGCCGGCGATCGGGCCCAGGATCAGGGCGGGCAGCAGGCGGATGGCGATCGTGCTGCTGAACGCGCTGCCTTGCGCGACGCTGCCCGTGACCTGCTGCGACGCGAAGAGGGCCGTGGCGAGGATGCCGATCCAGTCGCCGAAGGACGCGACGCTGAGCACCAGCCAGAGCCGCCGGAACGGCCGGATCCGCAGTACGGAGCGCAGCGCTGCCGTACCGGATAGATCAACCGGGCCCGCGTCCTTGCGTGCCGAGCTCGTTTCGGTGTCGATGACCCTTACCTTCCCGTCGTCCTGCCCGAAGCACTCTAACGGGCGGGCGCAGCTCACTGTGGTTGCGCTCGTTCGGGTGGTGCAAAAATGAAGGTGTTTCGCATTGGCTCGCGAGCGGATAAGTTGCTCCCGTGATCGCCGAACGCAGCGAACTTCAGAAACGACTGGACCGCGCCACCGCCGACCTCGAGACGCCGATCGCGGTGGTGGATCTCGCCGCCTTCGACGCCAACGCGGCCGCATTGTCGCTGCGCTCGGCGGGTAAGCCGATCAGGGTCGCGAGCAAGTCGGTACGCGTACGAGCGCTGCTGGAGCGGGTGCTGCAGCGCCCGGACTGGTCCGGAATCATGGCCTACACGCTGCCCGAAGCGATCTGGCTGGTCCGCAACGGCGTAAGTGATGACGTGCTGATCGGCTATCCGACAGTGGACCGCGCCGCGATCGCCGAGCTGACCGCCGACCCGCAACTCGCCGCCGCCATCACTCTGATGGTTGACAGCACCGCCCACCTCGACCTCATCGACGCGGTGACCGCCGCGGGAAAGCGTCCCGACGTCCGCATCTGTCTCGAGCTCGACGCTTCCTGGAAGCCGGCCGGCCCGCTGCACGTGGGCGTACGCCGCTCCCCCGTCCACTCCGCCGCGCAGGCCGGTGAGCTGGCCCGGCGCCTGGTTGCCCGCCCGGGTTTCGCCCTGGTCGCGATGATGGCCTACGAAGCGCACATCGCCGGCGTCGGCGACATGCCACCCGGCCAGGCCCTGCGCGCCCGGGCGATCCGCATGATGCAGCGCCGCGCCCTTCCCGAGCTGCTCAAGCGCCGGATGGCCGCGGTGGCGGCCGTGCGTGAGCACGCCGACCTGGAGTTCGTGAACGGCGGCGGCACCGGCAGCATGGCGCTGACCGCGGCCGACCCGTCGGTCACCGAGATCGCCGCGGGTTCAGGACTGCTCGGACCCACCCTCTTCGACGGCTACCGGGCGTGGCGGCCCACACCGGCGGCTTTTTTCGGGCTCTCCGTCGTACGCCGTCCCGCGCCGAACATCGCCACGGTGCTCGGCGGCGGGTGGATCGCCTCCGGCCAGACCGGGCCCTCCCGGCAGCCCACCCCCTGGCTCCCCGAAGGCCTGCGCTTCAAGAGCGACGAGGGCGCCGGCGAGGTGCAGACCCCGCTTGTCGGGCCGGCCGCCGAGGCGCTGCGGCCGGGCGACCGGGTCTGGTTCCGCCACGCCAAGGCCGGCGAGCTGTGCGAGCACGTCAACCAGGTGCACCTGATCGACGGCGACACGGCCACGCCGACCCCGACGTACCGGGGAGAGGGGTATGCGTTCCTCGGCTAGCCCGCGCCTAGGCCGGCACGTGGCGGTGCAGATACTCGCGGATCAGCGCCTTGGCCTCGGTAAGGACGGCCTCGTCGCCGGTCACCTCGCGGCGGAACGCGAGCTTGATCAGCGCGTCCGCCGACTCCACCGCGATCAGCAGCGCGAACCGCAGCCGCGCGCGCTCCATCAGCTGGAACTGCTCCACGAGCAGCTCGGCCAGCCGGTCGGCGATGACAGCGTTGTTGTCCCGCTCGGCGTCGAGCAGGTGCAGGTCCACCACATCACCGAAATGCAGCGTCCGGAATCCGGGAACACTGCGGTGCATGTGAATGTAGGCGTCGATCGCCGCGTCGACCCCGTCCCACCAATGGGCGAAGGTCTCGTTGGCGAACCGCGCGGACAGGCTCTGCAGATACGCATCCATGTTGCGCATCGCAAGGGCCTGGACGATGGCCCGCTTGTCCGGGAAGAACTGGTAGACCGAGCCGATGGCTACCTCGGCACGCTCGGCCAGCAAGGTGGTGGTCAGGCCTTCGTACCCGACCTCGTCCACCAGCTCAGCACAGGCGTCGAGCATGCGCTGAACCCGGGCAACGCTTCTGCCCTGCACCGGTACGCGCCGCAGCGGTCCGGTGGTGACGGTTGGTGTCGACACGCGTCGCCACTCCCTCTCAGCAGTGATAATCGGAACGTTACTCGGATCAACGAGCGAGGGGCATCGACGGGACGCCGGGGACACCCGGCATTCCCGGTTTTGTGCGACTGTCCGCTCGTCGGGAGGACAAGGCCGGAATGACCAGTGACATAACGCTCCCTATGACCTCTAGCCGCTGGCAGAACTGGGGCCGCAACCAGCAGTCCCACGCCACCGACGTTCTCACCCCTGGCACCGTGGACGAGGTATCGGCCCTGGTCAAGGAGGCAGCAGCCACTGGCAGGAAGGTCAAAGCGGTAGGAAGCGGTCATTCCTTCACCGCCATCGCCGTAGCGGACGACCAGCGTATGGTCCTGCACCGCCTCAACCGGCTGATCTCGATCGAGGGCAATCTGGTCACGGTGCAGGCCGGCATGCCTCTCTACCGGTTGAACGACCTCCTGGCCCAGAACGGCCTGGCGATGCCCAATCTGGGTGACATCGACCAGCAGACAATCGCAGGAGCAATTTCTACAGGTACGCACGGAGCGGGCGATTCCCACTCAACGCTCGCGTCCTGCGTCGAAGCCGTCACCCTTGTAACCGGCTCCGGCGAGATCCTGCACATCGACTCGACCTCGGAGCTCTTCCCAGCAGCGCGCCTCGGCATCGGCGCCCTCGGCATCCTCGTCGACGTGACCCTGCGCTGCGTCCCGGCCTTCGTCCTGCTCGCCGACGAACGCCCGATGTCAATGCCGGACGTCCTGGCCATGCTCGACGAGGGCATCGCCACCAACGACCACTTCGAGTTCTACTGGTACCCCTACACCGACCGAGCCCAGCTCAAACGCAACAACCGCGTCGACGTGTCCCACACCCCGTTGTCCGGCTTCCGCGGCTGGCTCGACGAAGAATTCCTCTCCAACACGGTCTTCCAGGGCGCCTGCAGCCTCGGCCAGAAAATCCCAGCCATGGTCCCCACCATCAGCGCCGTAGCAGCCCGAGCCCTCACAGCCCGCACCTACACCTCCCGCTCGGACCAGGTCTTCTGCACCTCCCGCCGCGTCCGCTTCGTGGAGATGGAATACGAAATCCCCCGCGAACACGTCGCCGAAGCCCTCGCCGAGCTCCCCAAAATCATCGGCAAGCTCCCCTTCAAAATCCAATTCCCCGTCGAAGTCCGCTTCACCGGCCCCGACGACGTCTGGCTCTCCCACGGCTACGGCCGAGACTCCGCCTACATCGCCATCCACCAGTACGCAGGCTCCCCCCACGAGCCCTACTTCAAAGCCTTCGAAGCCATCTGCGAACCCATGGGCGGCCGCCCCCACTGGGGCAAAATGCACTACCGAAACGCCGAATCCCTCAGCAAGGCCTACCCCAAATTCGACGCCTTCCAAGCCGTCCGCAACCAACTCGACCCCCACCGAGTCTTCACCAACCCCTACCTCCAGCAGGTCCTCGGCAGCTAACCCCGCGGCCTGGGAATCCGGCCCAATCGGGTGCGCAGAGAGGCCAACCTGATCCATCCCACAAATGTCGCGGGTTGGATCACCGCACTATGGCCGCTGAGCGCACCTTTCTCATAAGCGTCCACGAACCCTTTGTCGCGCGTGACGCAGTACACGATTGCCAGCGGGTCTTCACCTGCCAGCAATCGGCATGCCCCATAGATCATCCCGTCCTCATGATCAAGTGGCGGGTTGCCGTCGGGGAAATGGTCTCCCAATATTCCCCCGCGGGACCTCTCGACCAATTCATGGATCAGCAGCTCAACAATCCCGCCCGCCGCTTCCGCGCTCCATCCAAGGCCTTTGTAATCGTTCATGATTTTTGGAAAAGCGGATCGCGCCGCCATATTCCGGACCATCTTATCGATTTGAACAGAGGTCCAGACTTCTAACGGCTCCTCGCCAAACCTTCCCGCATGCGCTGCGACCAGGGACCGGAGCGAGTCGCACTCCCCGTTGCCGGGATGTGGAACGGGAGCCGATACCAGCGTCTTCATCGCCGACTCAACTTTGTCCCAGGTGAAAGGCTCACCGAGAAGCCGGGCCGCGTCGAGGTAGATGTTGCAGTCGAACACCACGACGTATCGAGTGACCTCGTCAGGTTTCAACTGTCAGGCTCCGGGTTCGGCCGGACGGTGCTCCTCTGCGGATTCTTCCTCGTCATATAAGTGAAAATCCAGATTTGCGCTCGGCCACGAGCTTTCCGGCCCCGGCGGGTCATCGAACTCGGGCCCAAGTGACTCGACAAAATCTCGGACCGTAAATGGCCGAGTGTCGCGGTAACCCTTGATGTAGAGACCCGGCAAAGCGAAGTCCGCCGCCGAGAAACCTTGCAGCCGACCGCGCGACTTGACGAATCGGGCCATCGACTCGTCGTCAATGACATCGGCGCTCTGCGAGCCCTCGGAGAGATCTCCCCGCGCTTCCAACCACGGCGTCTCGGTTTTGGCCAACACGGTCAGCTCACCCGGGGACAGGAAACCGTAGGTGCGCACTACAAGCCAGATGAGATCGGAGACCTGGTCGTTCAGGTCGACCTGGACCGGGTCGCGCTGACCGGCGTCCACGAACCCGGAGAGGACTGGGCCGTCTGGCCCGGCCTCGAAGTGCCCCTCAAAGAGGGGCTCACCCTTGATGGCCAGGTGCCAGGCCTGCACGTAATACAGCAGTTTATGCAGACTCATGGGATCGAGGGGGCATTGGCTCTCGACCCGCTCTTCGATCACAGCGGCCACGTCGATGGCCTTCAGCATGTGATCACCTCTTGCGGCTGCACGTACCAACTCGCCAAGCATCGCATACTCCCCAGTTAGACAGGGCTGCCGAGGATCGGCGGCGCCATACTCACTGGGCAAGAGGTTAGTAGTCAGCTTGCGCTATGACTACCCCTGCGGGGTGACAACTTTGCGGATGACTACTCGACTGAGGCCGTTGCCTTGGCCGGGGCGGCCTTCTTCGGGGCTGCCTTCTTGGCGGCCGGAGCAGCGTTGGTGGCCTTGCGAGGAGCTGCTGCCTTCTTGGCCGGCGTCTTCTTCGCGGTGGTCTTCTTGGCCGTCGTCTTCTTCGCGGCAGTCTTCTTGGCAGGCGCGGCACCGTCGGCGGCGGCCTTGGCCGGGGCCTTCTTGGCGGCGGCCTTCTTCTTCGGGGCCGGGCCCTTGGCGCGCTTCTCCGCGAGCATCTCGGAGGCCTGCTCGATCGTCAGCTCTTCCGGCGTCTGACCGCGGCGCAGGGAGGCGTTGTATTCGCCGTCGGTGACGTACGGGCCGAAGCGGCCTTCCTTGATGACCAGGGCGAGCTTGGTGGCCGGGTCCTCGCCCATTTCGCGCAGCGGGGGTGCGGCGGCGCGGCGCTGGCGGGTCTTCGGGGCGGCGAGGAGGGCCAGCGCCTCGTCGAGGGTGACCGTGAAGAGTTTGTCCTCGCTGTCGAGGGAGCGGTAGTCGTCGCCGCGCTTGACGTACGGGCCGTAGCGGCCGTTTGCCGCGAGGATGTCGGCGCCTTCGGGGTCCTTGCCGACCGCGCGGGGGAGGGTGAGGAGCTTGAGGGCTTCCTCCAGCGTGACCGTGTCAGGGGTCTGGGTCTTGAACAGGGACGAGGTGCGCTCGCCGGCCTGGACGTACGGGCCGTAGCGGCCGGACTTGATGTGGACCTCGTCGCCGTTGCCCGGGTCCTTGCCGAGGGTGCGTTCGCCGCCGCCGCCGAGGAACAGCTCGGCGACCTTTTCGCGGGTGAGCTCGTCGGGGGCGACGCCTTCGGGGATCGAGACGCGGTCCTCTTTGGCTTCCTCGGTGGCGTCGGGGAGCTGGCGCTGCAGGTAGGGGCCGTAGCGGCCGACGCGGACGACGACCTGGCGGTTGTCCTCGTCGACGAAGAGCGGGATGGAGTTGACCGAGCGGGCGTCGATGGAGGTGAGGTTCTCGGTGACCATCTTCTTCAGGCCGCCAGCCTTGGCGATGGTGTCGTCCTCGCCCGCGTTCTGGCTGCCGAAGTAGAAGGAGGTGAGGAAGTCCAGGGCGGCGTGGTCGCCGCCGGCGATGTCGTCGAGCTGGGTTTCCATCGCGGCGGTGAAGTTGTAGTCGACCAGGCGGGGGTAGTGGCCCTCGAGCAGCCCGATGACCGCGAACGCGATGAAGGACGGGATCAGCGCCTGACCGCGCTTCTCGACGTACCCGCGGTCCTGGATGGTCCTGATGATCGACTCGTAGGTCGACGGGCGGCCGATGCCCAGCTCTTCGAGGGCCTTGACCAGCGAGGCCTCGGTGTAGCGGGACGGCGCGGAGGTGTGGTGGCCCACGGCGGTGAGCTGCTCGGGGGTGAGCGGCTGGTCCTTGACCAGGGTCGGCAGGCGGCGCTCGGCGTCCTCGGCCTCGGCGTTCTCGTCGTCCGAGGACTCGACGTAGGCCCGCAGGAAGCCGGGGTCGGTGATCGTCTTGCCGGAGGCGCCGAAGTCGGCCTCTTCACCCGCGGTGGAGACGGCGCGGATGCGCACGGAGACGGAGTTCCCGACCGCGTCGGTCATCTGCGACGCGATGGTACGGCGCCAGATGAGCTCGTACAGCTTGAACTCGTCGGCGGAGAGCTCCTTGGCGACCTCGCCGGGCGTACGGAAATTCTCGCCGGCGGGACGGATCGCCTCGTGAGCTTCCTGGGCGTTCTTGACCTTGCTCGTGTAGCGGCGCGGCTGGGTCGGCACGTTGCGCTCGCCGTAGAGCTCGGCGATCTGGCGACGGGCGGCGGTGATCGCGGTCTCGGAGAGGTTCACCGAGTCCGTACGCATGTAGGTGATGTAACCGTTCTCGTACAGCCGCTGGGCCGTACGCATGGTCTGCGACGCGGAGAAGCGCATCTTGCGTGCGGCTTCCTGCTGCAGCGTCGAGGTGATGAACGGCGCGTAGGGCTTGCGCCGGTAGGGCTTCTCCTCGACCCGGGTGACCGTGAAGGGCCGGTCCTCCAGGCGGGCGGCGAGGCCTCGTGCGCCGTCCCCGTCGAGGTGCACGACCCCGGCGTTCGGCCTGACCTGGCCCGTGGTGGGCTCGAAGTCCTTGCCGGTGGCGATGCGGTCGCCGTCGAGGGCGACCAGGGTGGCGCTGAAGTTGCGGGCGCCCTCGACCTTGCCCTGGATCGCCAGCTGGGCGTTGATGTCCCAGTATTCGGCCGAGCGGAACGCCATGCGCTGGCGCTCACGCTCCACCACGATGCGGGTGGCGACGGACTGGACCCGGCCGGCGGAGAGCCGGGGCATGACCTTCTTCCACAGGACCGGGCTGACCTCGTAGCCGTAGAGGCGGTCGAGGATGCGCCGGGCCTCCTGCGCGTCGACCAGGTCGCGGTCGATGTCGCGGAGCTGGGTGACGGCCGCCAGGATCGCCGGCTTGGTGATCTCGTGGAAGACCATCCGCTTGACCGGGACCTTGGGCTTGATCGTCTCGATCAGGTGCCAGGCGATGGCCTCGCCCTCGCGGTCCTCGTCCGTCGCGAGCAGGATCTCGTCGACTTCCTTGGCCAGCTTGGTCAGCTTGGCGAGCTGGGCCTTGCGGTCCTGGGACACGACGTAGAGCGCGTGGAAGCCGTTGTCGACGTCGACACCGAGCCGCGCCCACGGCTCGCCCTTGTACTTGGCGGGCACGTCGGCGGCGTTCTTCGGCAGGTCGCGGACATGGCCGAGGGAGGCCTCGACAAAATAGTCGGGGCCCAGGTAACCGGCGATCGTCTTGGCCTTCGAGGCGGACTCGACGATGACCAGACGGGTCGTCCTGGCGTTACTCGGCACGGCACTCCCAAACTTCAGCTCACGGACGTTCAACGTAACGCGCCAGACAAGCTCGCATTCCCGGGGCAGGCCGAAGTCGGATGGTAACGGCCCGGCCACAGCATGCGTCCGACGGCGACACCGTACACCGGGAACGTAGCCTCTTGCCGCCCACAATCGGGGAAGATCACGCGGCCGCGCCGCCGGGCCACAGCCTTTCGGGGGCTGCTTCGGGGCGTTCACCGACCAGTTCGGCGAGGCGTGCTAAACGTCTGCGACCTGCGATCACGTACGTGCGACCGGCGTGCACGGTGCCTGCCAGACCCACCCGGGTCAACGCGGCATCGACGGCTTTGTCAAGCGACCCGTCGGGATCCAGACCGAGGGCGTACCCATGGAGGCGGGGTGCTCCTGCCGCGGCAACCCACAACCGCAACCGGGGCCCGTTGAGAAAAAGCTTTCCGGCCGGCGGCGGCCAGGCGTGTGCCAGGCCGTTCAACCTGCTGCTGTACGCCGTCCGCACCTCGAAAGCGACGGTCGGCTCGACCTCGTGCACCTCTTTATCTACGCGTTCCGGCTCCGGTGTCGGTGAGTCGTCGTGCTCCTCGTCCACAGGAACCGACGTGAGTTCGGCCACGGGCTCTTCGCGAGGGTTCTCCGAGATCGGGTTCCAATTGACGACAAGACCCCGGCCGACCAATTCCTGGACCATCACATGTACGCGCCAAGCGGCGTCGACGCGCACCGAAACGCGGGCGGTTCCGCCCATTTTGCCCAGCGTCCCCGGCCCCGCGAGCAGCCCCGCCAGATCCGCCAGCGACGGGTCGGACGCCTCGACGCCGAAAACGGACAGCTGTTTGCCGCCGGGAACCGTGGGCGTGGCTGTACGCCGTTTGCGCGGATGGGCGAGCTCGACCGGCGCGGGCAGCACCTCGCGCGGAATCAGCGGCCACCCGGGCTCGGCCACGGCCATGGTCAGCGGCGCCCTTTCATCTACATTCGGGCGCTTCGTCGAACGCGTCCTTGAGCTCCACCGACGCCAGATTGCTGGTGTCGAGCTCGCTGGCCGCGTACTCCGAGTTCAGGGTCTGCACAACCGTGCCCACCTTGGTGTAGAAGTCTTTCGCCGGGCTGATGGCCAGGGCTTCTATGCCGGTCTTGGCACGACCGTAAGAATCGCGCATCGCGCTGAGCGAAGCGAGGAAACTCTCCGAGACGGTCTTGCCGGCGTCGACATCGGGCACGCCTGCCTTCTCAACACCGGCGCGGGCCTTCTCGCTCGCGTCCTCGGCGCCACCGAAGAGCCGGGTCAGGTTTTCCTTCGCCTGTGCGGGGGTCGTCTCCGCGGTCATCTGCTGCTGGGTGCGGGTCGTGAGGGTGCCTATCTCGGATCGCCACGGCGCCAGCACCTGGCAGACCGCGGCGGCCCACGCGCGGGGTGCCGGACCGCTCGAACAGGCACCCAGCGTCACGACGATGGAACAAACGAGGAGTAGGGGGATGGTGCGGGCCGTGCGCATGGTTTGCAGCGTACGGGCAAGAAGTGGCCGAGGGCACCCGGCGAGTGCCGGGTGCCCACATAGACCGCTTTCCGGTCAGGCACTCACCCGCTTGCTCTCGGGCTCGGCCGCGGACGGCTCCTCACCCATCGAGATCGGCTTACGCTTGCTCCACACGACGGCCGCCACGATGATCAGCGCCGCGATGACCGCGATGCTGACCCGCAGCGGGGTGTTCCGGTCGGTGCCGATGCTCCACGCCACGACCGCGGGCGCGATCAGCAGCGAGACCAGGTTCATCACCTTGAGCAGCGGGTTGATGGCCGGGCCGGCGGTGTCCTTGAACGGGTCACCGACGGTGTCGCCGATGACCGTCGCGGCGTGGGCGTCGGAGCCCTTGCCGCCGTACGCGCCGTCCTCGACCAGCTTCTTGGCGTTGTCCCACGCGCCACCGGAGTTGGCCAGGAAGACCGCCATCAGCGTTCCCGCGCCGATGGCTCCGGCTAGGTAGGAGGCCAGCGCGCCGGCGCCCAGGCCGAAGCCCACCGCGATCGGTGCCATGATCGCGAGCAGGCCCGGGGTGAGCAGCTCACGCTGGGCGTCGCGGGTGCAGATGTCGACGACCCGGCCGTACTCGGGGCGTTGCGAATAGTCCATGATGCCGGGGAATTCGCGGAACTGGCGGCGTACCTCCATGACAACCGCGCCCGCCGAGCGGGAGACGGCGTTGATGGCCAGGCCTGAGAAGAGGAAGACCACCGCGGCGCCGATCAGCAGGCCGACCAGGTTGCGCGGGTTGGAGATGTTGAGCAGGTTGAGGATCTCCAGCCCGATCTGGTCGGGCTGGAGCCCGGCGTCGGCCAGCGAGCTCGAGAGCGTGTTCGTGTACGACCCGAAGAGCGCGGTCGCGGCTAGTACGGCGGTCGCGATCGCGATGCCCTTGGTGATCGCCTTCGTGGTGTTGCCGACCGCGTCGAGCTCGGTCAGGATCTGCGCCCCGCGCTCGTCGACGTCGCCGGACATCTCCGCGATGCCCTGAGCGTTGTCGGAGATCGGCCCGAACGTGTCCATGGCCACGATCACGCCGACCGTGGTCAGCAGGCCGGTGCCGGCGAGCGCGACCGCGAAGAGCGACAACGTGATGGACGAGCCGCCCAGCAGGAACGCACCGTACACACCGGCACCGATCAGCAGCGCCGAGTAGACGGCTGATTCGAGCCCGATGCTGATGCCTGCCAGCACGACGGTGGCCGCGCCGGTCTGCGAGGACTTGCCGATGTCCTGGACCGGACGCCGCTCGACCTCGGTGAAGTATCCGGTCAGCGCCTGGATCGCGGCGGCGAGCACGATGCCGATGACGACCGCGCCGATCGCCACGAGCTGCGGGTTGCGGCCGCTGGCGACCACCCCGGCGTCCAGTGACGAGTCGTTGAAGCCGGCGAAGCTGTCCGGCAGGTACAGGAAGCTGATGATCGCCACGATGACCGCGCTCAGCACCGCGGAGATGTAGAACGCCCGGTTGATAGCGGTCAGTCCGTTGCGGTCCGACGCTCGCAGCCGGGTGATGAAGACACCCACGATCGCGATGACCACGCCGACCGTCGAGATGATCAGCGGGAAGATCAGGCCGTCCTGGCCGAACGCCGCCTGGCCCAGGATCAGGGCCGCCACCAGGGTGACCGCGTACGACTCGAAGAGGTCGGCAGCCATACCGGCACAGTCACCGACGTTGTCGCCCACGTTGTCGGCGATCGTCGCCGCGTTGCGCGGGTCGTCCTCGGGAATGCCCTTCTCCACCTTGCCCACCAGGTCCGCGCCCACGTCAGCGGCCTTGGTGAAGATGCCGCCGCCGACCCGCATGAACATCGCGAGCAGCGCGGCACCGAAGCCGAAGCCCTCGAGCACCGTCGGGGCATCACCGCGGTAGATCAGCACGACCAGCGCGCCACCGGCCAGCCCGAGGCCGACGGTGAGGAAGCCGACCACGCCGCCGGTGCGGAACGCGATACCCATCGCCTTCTCGCGGCCGCCCGTCTCGCTGGCGGCTGCTGCCACCCGTACGTTCGCCCGCGTCGCCAGCGCCATGCCGGCACCACCGATGAACGAGCTGAAGACGGCGCCGACGATGAAGAACAGCGACCGGCCGATCTTGACCATGGTCTCGTTGTCGCCGGAACCGTGCACCGGCAGCAGGAACAGCAGCACCACCGCGATGACGACGAAGATCGCCAGCGTCCTGAACTGCCGGAGAAGGTACGCGGACGCGCCCTCCTGCACGGCACCGGCGATCTCCTGCATGGAGGTGGTGCCGCGACCGGCCTTGAGCACCGATTGCACGAAAATCGCGGCGAATGCGAGCGCTACGAGCGCGAACACAAGCGCGACGATGACGAATGTGACGTTAGAACCGGAGAGAGAGACCGCACCGCTTTCCGCGGCGAGAATAGTGGAGCTTCCGGACATCAATGTCCTCCTGTGCACCGTACGCACCGAACAGCGGACGAGACTGCTCGGCGCATCCCCTGGACGGGGAGACGACGAACCAGGTCCCGCGGGGTGCGGCACCCAGGGAGCAGTAGCTGATTACTGGCGTACTGTAACGGGAGAACGTGGTGATGGTCACATATCTTAGGCCCACGGCGTGGTGATGTTCTTCGCTGTGTCAGCGGTTGGCGTCCAGGTCAGACAGCCTTTAAGCTCCCGGCCCCGGGCAGCGTTTACCCACCGCTTGCGCCGGACGGTGTCCTTTTTGCGCTGAGCGGTTCGCTTTAGCTTTTTCGACGAGCTTTGGCGGGCCTTCAGCGACGGTGGACGGGCCAGACCATGCGGACCTCGGTGCCGGCGCCCTCATCAACCGGGCGGACCTGGAGATCGTCGACAAATCCGGCGAGCAGGGCAAAGCCGACACCGGTGGTCAGCGCCTCGTCCGTGAGCGACTCGGCGGCCAGCTCGTCGGGCGGCAACTTGGTCAGGCCGATGCTCGCCTCGATCGGGGCACGATCGATCACCCGCACCATGTACGAGTCCGAGTCCGACATCTCCACCATGACCAGATCCGGGATGCGGTACTGGTTGTGCAGCGCGACGGCCCTGGTGCAGGCCTCACCGATCGCGAGGCGCACCTCGTCCAGCAATTCCTCGGCCACCCCCGCGCGCCGGGCCACCGCGACACCGACCAGACGGGCAGTGCGCACGTGCACAGGAGCCGGCGAGAAGGACAGCCGTACCGTCGCCATCACGCCGTCGGAGGGTTGTCGTCGCGTTCGCCGGACGACGTCGAGATAGCCGCTTCGACGGAGGAATAGATCGGGAACACCTGGTCGAGCGCGGTGATCCGGAAAATCTTCAGCAACGGTTCCTTGGCGCAGACCAGGCCGAACGTGCCATTGGCGGCACGCAACCGCTTGAGCGCGCCGACCAGCACGCCCAGGCCGGTGGAATCCAGGAAATCGACGCGCGCGAGGTCCACCACGACATGCCGCGAACCGCCGTCGACCAGCTCCACGAGCCGTTCACGCAGGCGCGGTGCCGTGTAAACATCCACCTCACCGCCGACGTCGAGCACCGTGTGCTCGCCGACTGTCCGGGTCGTCAGCGACAGCTCCATCGGTCCTCCTCCCTCCGTGCCACATGCTCTCGGGGGGCCGATCTCCCCAGCGAATCTAACCACCGGCCGTCATTGCCCGGCGCGTCGCACCCTCCGTCGTACCCGTTTGGGGTTCCCGCCATACCGGTGTCAGAGTTCACGCGTGACCACGACCGTCCCCGGCATCCCCGCCGCACGCAGCGGATCGGCCACCCCCGGACCGTCTCTCGCGCCGCCTCTCGACGCCGCTGATCTGTTGCATCGGCTGCGGGCCGGACGCTCGTCACGCGACGAATCACCGGTCACGCATGTCGAGCGGGTCGCGGCCCGGACCGGGCGAACGGCACCCTGGCCCGAGTGGGTGCCCGCTGCCCTGCGGGAGGCTTACGGCTTCGAGCCCTGGGAGCATCAGGCCACAGCTGCCGCGTACGCCCACAGCGGTCACAACGTCGTCATCGCCACGGGGACGGCGTCCGGCAAGTCTCTCGCGTACCAGATGCCTGCTTTGAGCAGACTCCTGAACGATCCCCGGGCGACCGTGCTGTACCTCTCCCCCACCAAGGCCCTCGCCGCCGACCAGCTACGAGCCGTCGCCCGGCTGGACCTCGACGGTGTCCGGCCGGCCACATACGACGGTGACACCCAGCGCGAGGAGCGCGAGTGGATCCGCGAGCACTCACGCTTCGTGCTCACCAACCCCGACATGCTCCACCACGCCCTGCTGCCGGCCCACGCCAAATGGGCCGTCTTCCTGCGCCGCCTCTCGTACGTCGTGATCGACGAGTGCCACACCTACCGGGGAGTCTTCGGCTCGCACGTCTCCCACGTCCTGCGCCGTCTGCGCCGCCTGGCCGCCCAGTACGGCGGCAACCCGACCTTCGTGCTGGCCTCGGCCACCTCGGGCGACCCGGCCGGCGCGGCGTCCCGGCTGACCGGCCTGCCCGTAACCGCGGTGACCGAGGACGCGTCGCCGCGCGGGGCCGTGACGTTCGCCCTCTGGGAGCCCCCGCTGGTGCCCCACGAAGATCCCGACCTGCCCCCGACCCGCCGGTCGGCACTGAGCGAGACGGCGGACCTCCTGACCGACGCGGTCGTGTCGGGCACCCGCACGCTCGCCTTCGTCCGCTCCCGCCGCGGCGCCGAGGTCGTCGCGTCGATGACCCACCGCTCGCTCGACGAGGCGGTGCCGGGCCTGGGCAAACGCGTCGCGGCATACCGGGCCGGTTACCTCAGGGAGGACCGCCGCGCCATCGAACGGGCCCTGCTCTCGGGCGAACTGCTCGCCCTCGCGTCCACGAACGCCCTCGAACTCGGCGTCGACCTCGTCGGGCTGGACGCCGTACTCATCTGCGGCTACCCCGGCACCCGCGCCTCCCTGTGGCAGCAGGCGGGCCGCGCGGGCCGGGCCGGCGGCGAGGCCCTCGCGGTCCTGATAGCCCGGGACGACCCCCTCGACACCTACCTCGTGCACCACCCCGAGGCACTCTTCGGCCGTCCCGTCGAGGCAACGGTCTTCGACCCCACCAACCCGTACGTCCTCGGCCCGCAACTCTGCTCCGCGGCATCCGAGGCCCCCCTGCGCCCCGCAGACCTCGACCTCTTCGGCGGCGAACCGGCCCGCCTGGCAGTCGAAGCGCTGACCGCCTCCGGCGCCCTGCGCAAACGCCCGTCCGGCTGGTACTGGACCCACCAGGGCCGCCCCGACGTCGACCTGCGCGGCACCGGCGGCGGCCCCATCGCCGTGGTCGAGAGGTCCACGGGCCGCCTGCTGGGCACGGTCGACGAGGGCTCCTCGCACGTCATGCTCCACACCGGCGCGGTCTACCTGCACCAGGGCGTCACCTACGTGGTGGACAACCTCGACCTGGACGACGCCGTAGCCCTGGTCCACCCCGCCAACCCCGACTGGTCCACCCACGCCCGCGACGTCACCGACCTGTCCGTCGTCGCGATCAGGGAACGGGTCGACGCCGGCCCGGTCAGCCTCTTCGTCGGCGACGTCGACGTCACCAACCAGGTCGTCTCCTACCAACGCCGCCGCATAGCCACCGGCGAGATCATCGACACCCGCCCCCTCAACCTCCCCACCCGCCAACTCCGCACGGTCGCCGTCTGGTTCACCATCACCCCCGACGCCCTCCTCAAAGCAGGCGTCGAACCCCCGGACATCCCCGGCGCCCTCCACGCCGCGGAACACGCCGCCATCGGCCTCCTCCCCCTCATGGCCACCTGCGACCGCTGGGACATCGGCGGCCTCTCCACCGCCAACCACCAGGACACCGAAAGCCCCACCGTCTTCGTCTACGACGGCCACCCGGGCGGCGCCGGCTTCGCCGAACGCGCCTACGCCACAGCCACAGCCTGGCTGAGCGCCACCCGCGAGGCCATCGCCTCCTGCACCTGCGAAACCGGCTGCCCCTCCTGCGTCCAATCCCCCAAATGCGGCAACGGCAACAACCCCCTGGACAAACCAAAAGCCGTCCACGTCCTGGACACAGTCCTCACCCACCTCCCACCCCGCCACTAGCCCCACCACCCAAACCAGCGCCCCTCACCCACCACCCACCCCGCCCCAGCCCAACAGCCACCGCGAGCCCGAGCACCAGCTCGACCGCCACCCCCAGCCGCAGCCCGAGCCAGACCGCGAGCCCCAGACCCAGCCCCGGCGATAGCCCGACCTCCAGCCCCAGCCAGGCCGCCAGCCCCAGCCAGGCCGCCAGCCCCAGCCAGGCCGCGAGCGCGAGCCGCAGCCCGAGTGTCAGCGCCAGCGCCAGTCCCGGCCCGTAGCCCGCAGTTCACCCCCAGGTCGGGGCGACTTCCTCCCGGCCCAGATCGGTTCCGCGGGCATGGGGCGGGTTCAAGGCACGGGCACGGGCACCAGGCGGGCACGGGCACCAGGCGGGCACGGGCACCAGGCGGGTCGGGGCACCAGACGGGTCGGGGCACCAGACCGATCGGGGCACCAGACCGATCGGGGCACCAGACCGATCGGGGCACCAGACCGATCGGGGCACCAGGCCGATCGGGGCACCAGGCCGGTTATGAGCCGTAGATCGGGCCCGCCCGGGCGGTCGCGGTCGCGGGGTGGGTCATGCCGGGGAGGGGGCTCACCTTCACTTCGGCCGTGACGAGGATGGTGAGCCCGTCCACGTGGCAGGCGGTGAGGGCGGCGTTGTTGGCGGTGACGATTTCGGCGGCTCGGGTGCAGGCGGGGGCCGGGCCTTCGTCGGCGCGCATGGCTCCGGCCAGGGCGCCGAGGTCGGCTGCGGCTCGGGCTTGGTGACGGGCGACGCGAACCGCGCTGACAGTCGCGCCCGCGGAGCCGCCCATGAGCAATACCAGCCCGATGGCCAGGACGAAGATCGTTGCCGCCCCGCGGTCGTCGTCGAATCCGAGACGCCGCCCGGGCTTCTCGACGAGCACCAGCGCATCCGTCATGCGTAGATCACCGGCTCTCGGGCCGCCACGGCTCGCGCCCGCACGGTGAGCCGCGGCAGGCTTCCGCCGAGCACGGGGATGGGCGCTTCCACGGTGACCGTGACCGAGTTCGCGGGGTCGGCAGCGTCAGGGGCGATCGTGACGGTCGCGCCCGGCGGGGCGATGCCGGCCGCACGGTCAGCTCCGGGGCCTCCTCTGGCCTCGATGATGGCGCCTTCGCGGGCCGCGTCGACGCATCGGCCGCGGGCTGTCACCGCGCTGATCGCCGTGAGGCCGAAGAGCAGGAGAAGCACGAGCGCCGGCAGCCCACCCGCCAGCTCCACGGTGAACGAGCCCCGATCCTGCCGTACGGACAACAGGCCACGACAACGCCCACGCCATCCGCTGCGTGGGGCGGGCTGCCGGCGCCCGGTCACTTCAGTGCCTCGAGGATCATGTCCGTCAGGCGCTGCTTGATCGCGTCGCTGGTCAGAACCTCGTAGAGGACCACCGCCAGACCGGCCGCGGCGAGCGTCCCCAGCGCGTACTCGACCGTGGACATGCCGTCGTCCTTACGAAAACCGGCCGGACCAAAACCGGTCTGGCGGAAACCGGCCGGACGCAGGGCGGCGAAGCGCGCGTTGAACTGCCGCAGCCCGACGGCAAGACGCAAGCCGGCGAGACGCAAGCCGGCCCAGCACAGGGCGGCAAACCGAACGGCCGCGGGGCCCGAGCCCGGGAAGCAAGGGCCTGGGGATTGCGGGCCGGGCCGCACCGGCCCGGGGAAGCCGACGATCAGTTGGTGCACGTGGAGCTCCTTCTTCTTGGGATTACAGGACGTCGCCGAGGACTGCGACGAGGACCGGCACGAGGCCGGCGAGCATGAATGCCGGGAGGAAACACAGGCCGAGGGGGATGACGATCAGGACGCCGGCGCGGCGGGCAGCCGCTTCGGTGGCGATCGCGCGGTCGGTGCGGAGGTCGTCCGCGAGGCGGGTGAGGGCTCCGGCGAGGGCGGCGCCACTGGCGCTGGTTCGCACGGCTGCCGCGGTGAGGCGTTCGGCACCGGTCAGGTCCGCGAGGTGGGCCCAGGCTTCGAGCGGCTCGGCGCCGAGCGTCAATGAGCGGGCCACCCGGTCGAGCCGTTCCCCCAGCGGGCCGCCGAGGGCCTGGGCAACAGCGGTTACCGCGCGGTCGATCGGGAGCCCGGCGCGGAGCACGGCTGCCAGCAGGTCGGCGCCGATGGGCAGGTCGGCGATCGCACGGTCGCGCCCCGCTCGAACGGCGGCGGGCACCTGACGCTTGAGCAGCCGGTTGGCTCCGTAGGCGACCACGACCGCCGGCACCAGGCCCCACCAGTGCCCGACGAGGTAGCCCACGGAGGCACCGCTCAGCACCGCCATGAGGACCCTGCGTCTCACCGAGAACCCTCCATGATCAGGGTGGGAACCAGAAGCTCCTGGAACGGGCATCGCACCCACTCGGACGTGCGCGCGGCTCGCAGGAGGGCGGCGACGCAGCACGGCTGGAGCGGGACCTGAACCGGGCCGCCCCGGCGTTGGATCGCTTCGGCACCGCAGCGGAAAGCGGTCATGCGAACGGGCTCCTGATCAGGTGGTTGGACCACAACAGACCCACGGTCTGGAGCAGGGCCGCCGCGATCGCACAGACGGCGCCGACCGGGGTGTGCAGGAGCACCTGGAGCGGATCAGCCCCGAGGCCGTAGCCGACGCCGAGGCCACCGAGCGGCAGAACTGCGAGCAGTAGGGCCGTCATCTGGGTGCCGGCGGCCTCCGCGGTGGCTCGCGCACGGGCCCGGTCAGCGGTGCGGGCGTCTGCCTCGATGCGGTCAACCAGGTCTGCTGTGGGTGCCCCGGTTTCGTTGGCCAGGCGTTCCGCGGCGGCTGTCAGCTCGCCCAGCCGCCCCCGGATCGGCGCGTGCGACGGTGTGGCGCCCGCGCGCAGGTCCGCTGCGAGCGAACTCAGAGCGTCGAGGTTCCGGGTGTGCTCGGCAGCGGCCCGCTTACGGGCAACGGAGTGGGCGAACTCCCGCGCGCCCGAGACCGCGTAGACGAGCCCGAGAGTCGCGGCCACCGGACCGCCGAACAACAGCCCCAGCAACGCTGCGCCCGCACCCACGACCACTGTCAACCGCTTGGGAGACGAGACGGTGAGGGACATCCGGAATCGGGGCTGCTGACCCAGGCGGGCCAGCCCGGACGGCACGGGCAGGATCACGACCCAGGCTGCCAGTGTCAGCAGCGAGGCGGCGAGAAGCCAGGACAGTCCGTTCATCGCTGCGAACCCAGGACCGGTGGCACCGTCATGCCGCGCTCGGACAGCAGGCGGGCGAGCGTGACCGAACCGGGCCCCGCACCACGCCCACGCTGCCAGGCGGGGACCACGGTGGTGAGGCGCTGTTCGCTGGACGGCAGCAGCACGCCGATCGAGTCGAGGACCCGGCCGCGTGGGATCCTGCGGACCTGCAGGATGACCTGGAGGGCGGCGTTGAGCTGTGCGTGCAGGGCCGCCCGGGGCAGGCCGGAGAGCATTCCCAGCGCCTCGAGCCGAGCCGGCACGTCCGCCGGGGCATTCGCGTGCAGCGTGCCCGCGCCGCCGTCGTGCCCCGTGTTCAGAGCGGTGAGCAGGTCGGCGACCTCCGCGCCGCGGCACTCCCCGATCACCAGCCGGTCGGGCCGCATGCGCAGCGCCTGGCGTACGAGCTCGGTGAGGCTGACAGCCCCGGCACCCTCGGTGTTGGAGGTGCGCGCCTGCAACGCGACGACGTGGGGGTGCACGGGGCGCAGCTCGGCCGCGTCCTCGACCAGCACGATCCGCTCGCTCGGGGGCACGAGGCCGAGCAGTGTCGCGAGCAGCGTCGTCTTGCCGGAGCCCGTGCCACCCGTCACCAGATATGCCAGGCGCCCCGCCACGATCGCCGAGAGCACCTCGGCAAGCGCGGGCGGCACGGTGCCCTGCTCGACCAGATCGTCGAGGGTGAACGGGCGCTGGCGGAACGTCCGCAGCGAAAGATACGGCCCCGTGGTCGCCACGGGTGGAAGCACCGCGTGCAGGCGGGTGCCGTCGGGGAGGCGGGCGTCCGCGTAGGGCAGGCCGTCGTCGAGCCGGCGCCCGCAGGCGGCGGCGAGGCGCTGGGCCAGCCGGCGAACGTCGTCGGGGCCACCGACGTTGACGGCCACCCGTTCCAGGCCCCGCCCCCGGTCGACCCAGACCTCCTGGCGGTTGACCAGAACGTCGGTGACCGAGGCGTCCGCCAGCAGGGGTGTCAACGGGCCGGCGCCGACGAGCTGGTCGCGGACCTGGCCTGCCAGGCGCAGCACGGTGGTGTCGCCGAGCACGGCAGCGTCGGCCTCGTGACGCACTGCGGTGACAAGAGCCTCCGGCGTCGCCTCGCCGTGCTCCTCGGCGATGTAGCGCCGCACCCTCGCAGCCAGGGTCATGCCACGGCCTCGCTCTTCGCGACGAGCAGGCGTGCGATCAGCCGGCCGCAGAGCTCGGCCAGCGGACCGCGCCCGTCCTGGGTGGGGGCGTCACCGCGCTCCAGTCCGTTGCGCAGCGACTCCTCGGGACGCAGAGCGCCGGCCAGCGGGAGCCCGAGGGAGCGCGCCACCTCGCGCGGTTTGAGGCGCCCGGGGGCCGGGCCCCGCACCACCACCGATAGGTCGGGACAGTGCAGGCGCGCCACCGCAGCCACCCGGGCAGCCGCAGCGGCCGCCCGCAGCTCGGCCGGGACGACCAGGACTGCTTGATCGGCTGCCTGCAGGGCGAGGGTCGCCGCGTCGTCGAGGTGGCGGGGCAGGTCCATCACGGTCACGTCGCGGCGGGTGTGCGCGGCCGCCAGAGCGCCGGCCATGACGTCGCTCGGGACCGCGGTCAGGCCGTCGCGGGCGAACGAGAGCAGCACCAGGTCGCCGCGCTGGGGCAGGGCACCGAGCAACGCCGGCGGGTCGATGTGGCCACCGGCCTCGGCGAGGGCCGGCCAGCGCAGGCCGGAGAGCCGCTCCCAGCCGAGCACGAGGTCCAGGCCGCCACCGAGCGGGTCGGCGTCGAGCAGCAGCGTGCGCAGGCCGCGGCGCACGGCGGTGACCGCCAGCCCGCCGGCCAGGGTGCTCGCGCCGGCACCGCCGCGGCCGCCGATCACCGCGATGGCCCGACCCGCGGCGGGTGGCTGGATCGCGGCGGTGATGCGGTCGACAACCCAGGGCTCCGCCTCGGGCAGCAGGGCGAGGTGCTCGGCGCCCAGGCTCTCGGCGAGGTCCCAGACGTCGTCGTCGATCGGGTTGAGGCCCACGACGAGCACGCCGTAGCGGCGGGGCAAACCCGCTCGCAGGCAGTCCTCGGCCTGGTCGGAGCCGATCAGGATCAGGGGCGCGGAGAGATAGCGAGCCCGGGCCGCGGCGGGGTCGGCGGCCAGCTCGACCTCGGTGCCACCGGCGGCGGCGAGGCGCAGCAGGTCATCGAGGAGGTCAGGGTCTTCGGTGATCACGAGCGGGAGAGGCATGACGCCACCGTGGCCGGACCGGCAATGATCGTTCAACCGGCGATCACCGAGCCTGTGGATAACTCAACAGCCTGTGGATAACTCGGTCCGGGGACATTGATCTGCTAAAGGAATACCTACAAAAAGGACACCCTGAGAGTGAAATCGGTGTCGATTGGGTATGTTGTCGGCCGACCCGATCAAGGGAGTTGGCATGGAGTTCCCGATCCGCAGCGCGCACGGTGACGACGGCACCGCGGTCGTGAGCGTGCTGGGCGAGATCGACTTCTCCAACTCCGACGAGGTCGCCCAGGGCATCCGGGACGCGGTCTCGCAGGATTCCCCGGAGCAGATCCGGATCGATCTGAGCGACGCGACGTTCATCGACTCGACCGGGCTCGGCGCACTGATCGAGGGCTACCGCGCCGCCACCGAGGCAGGATGCCGGTTCGTGGTGACAAATCCGAGCGACAACTTCCGGCGGGTGCTCGCCGTTACCGGGCTGACCGAACTGTTCGGGATGGCCGACGACGCCCAAGCCGTGAATCTCAACCGGGCGACGGGCTCCTGACACCCCAGAAACCCTGAACAGGGAACGACCCCCGTCGGGGGTGACGGGGGCCGTCCTGGGATTCGGCTCAGGGGGGGTCGAGCCGAATCGGACCCGGTGATCGCGGGGGGCGCAACCACCGAGAATCCATACCACCGTGAATGCACGAAAACACGGGGTCGGGAACACGGGGTCGGGTTATGGGTAAAGCAGCGGCAGCCGGGTGCAACGTGAATCCCAGTCGCAACACAAGCATGCCTCAGTACCGCGCAACCGTCGAGTACCCACCGTCACCAGAAATGGCACCACCGCCACCGCGGCAGTATTCCGGGACGGGTACGGCTACACTTTCGGGCCGTGGGCCAGAGCGCCGCATTCTTCGACCTCGACAAGACCGTCATCGCCAAGTCCAGTGCGCTGGCCTTCGGACGGCCGCTCTATCGTGATGGGCTGATCAGCCGGCGTGACGTCGTCAAGTCCGCCTACGCCCAGCTCATGTTCCGCCTGGGCGGCACCGACGAGCAGACCATGGCACGCACGCGCGACTACCTCGCCACCCTCTGCAAGGGCTGGAAGGTCGAGCAGGTCCAGCAGATCGTCGGCGAGGCCCTGCAAGAGCTGATCAACCCTTATGTGTACGCCGAAGCCGCCGCCCTCATCGCCGAGCACCAGGGCGCCGGGCGCGATGTCGTGCTGGTTTCAGCATCCGGTGACGAGATGGTGCGCCCGATCGGCGCGCTGCTCGGAGTCACGGACATCATCGCGACGCGGATGGGCATCGTGGACGGCCGCTACAGCGGTGAGATCGAGTTCTACGCCGCCGGGCCGAGCAAGGTCATCGGCGTGCAGGAGCTCGCGGACGAGCGCGGCTACGACCTTGCGGAGTGTTACGCCTACTCCGACTCGAGCAGCGATCTTCCTCTGCTGGAGGCGGTCGGGCACCCGAGCGCCGTGAACCCGGATCGCGCACTGCGCCGGGTCGCGCTGGAGAACCAGTGGCCGGTGCTGGAGTTCCGGCACCCCATCCCGCTGGGCCGCCGGCTGAGGGAACGCCCCGCCGTCCCGGTCGCGGCCGCAGCGCTGGGGGTCGGCGTGGGAGTCGCGATCGGCTTCGCGATCTACGGCCGCCACCGCCGCACCAAGGCCGCCCTGAGCTGACATCAAGCGTCTGACTAATTACTTTAAGTGGCATTTGCCCTGGTGATCAAGGCGACAGAGGCGTAGAAAGAAACCGCGGACCCGTTCATCGGATTCCGTGCACGGCCACCGGGAACCCACGCGCGATCAGCCACGGCAGGCACGTTGCGGCGGGACCCACCGGGAAACCGGCGGGACTGCCGACAACAGAACCCCAGGTGCACGCCTGATAGCCCGGTAGGACGCGCAAGCGACGCCGCCTCACCCGTGAGGCGGCGTCCTTTATGCCCCCCATCAGCCCGCCCGATCAGCCGACCCGATCAGCTCGCCCGATCAGCCCCGCGCCGACTGCAGGTGCCGGTTGCGCAGCTCGTGGTAGACGTCGCGGAAGGCCTGCGGCCGGCGATGGAAGTCCACACCCTGGGCCCACAACTCGGTGTTGACCGTCGGCCCGTCCCGCCGCTCGATCAGCACGGTCATGCCGCCCTGGATCTCCCACCGGCCCACCTTGTTGGTGTGCTTGTGGAGCCGCACGTGGGCGATCTCCTCCCACCGCAGCGTGCGCGACCGCAGCAACCCCCGGATCCGTAGACCTGCGGGCCGCACGTAGACGCCCATCTCCAGGATCCGCCAGCCGGCGAGCACCCACACCGCGGCGATGACCATCGCGAGGATGTGCACACCCGCGCCGGTCAGGTCGAAGAGGCCGATGCTCGCCCAGCCGAGGAGGCCGAAGGCCACAGCTTCCCAGCCGATGACCAGCCAGCGGCCGGGGCCGGGAGAGTATGGCCGGACCCAATCGTCGTCCATCAACCGAGTATGGCAACCGCCAACGGCCGCAAATCGGGTAATTCGAACTTCGACGCATCACCCGCCCGAAGGTGCCAACACCTCATCGCCGATCCGGGGGATCTCATCCGCACCCTCGATCACCGCGGCTGCGTAGTGCCGCAGCCACGATCGGACACCGTCCGGCGTGCCGGTCGCGTACGCCCCGGCCGATCCCACATATTCGGGCTCGCGGGTGAGATGGCCCTCCTCGACCCCGACCAGACCGCGGGCGTCGAAGCCGCGGGAGACCAGGGTGAGCCGCGCGGCCGCCCGCGCGACGACACCCGCGGGCCCGGCGAAGGGGCGCAAGGTGATCAACTCGGCGTGCACGATCGCGGCGAGCAGCAGCGGGGGCGTCCGCTCATTGCCGGCGACCAGCCCGGCGAGGGCGTCGATCCGGTCGGCGCCGGAGGCCAGCCGGCCGAGGTCGGCCTCGGCCACCGAGCCGCGGGCCGCCAGCATGTGGAGCCGGGCGAGCACCTGGCGGGGCGCTCGGGGCCAGAGGTCGGTCAGGCCGCCGAGGGACTCGGAGACGCGCAGAGCGCCCTGCACGATCGGGTCGGTGACCGTGCCACCGCGGACGTCGGCGAGGTCGTAGCGATGGTCTTCCAGGGCCGCACTGGCCACGGCGGCGCGCAGGCCGACCTCGGCGGCGACCTGGCCACCGTTGCGGCGCAGCGCCCGGTGCCGCAGCGCGGCATCGACGCGCTCGCGGGCCTCGGTGAAAGCGTCCTCGACCCCGGTCAGGGCGAGCAGCGGAGCCAGCGGATCGTTCGTCACCGGCATACCGTAACCGGAAAACCCTACGAAACACTTGCTGCGCATTAGGGCTCAGAAGTGGCAAGATTCGCGCAGCATCGATCATGATCTGCCCGGTCGGCGCGCACTCTCCGCCACTCAGCGCGCGGGACGAGCACGGGCCGCCCGAGCGCAACTAGTGTGCACACAACAGAGCAGAGGAGCCGCCCTCATGAGCGAGACGCTGGAGAACCTGTATTCGGAGACGCGGCAGTTCCCGCCGCCCGCCGACCTCGCCGCCAATGCCAACGTCAAGGCCGAGGCCTACGACGAAGCCGACGAGAACCGCCAGTGGTTCTGGGAGCAACAGGCGAAACGACTCAGCTGGGCCAAGCCGTGGGAACAGGTCCTCGACTGGTCCAACCCGCCCTTCGCCAAGTGGTTCGTCGGCGGCGAGCTGAACATCGCGTACAACTGCGTGGACCGTCATGTCGAGGCCGGGCACGGCGACAAGGTCGCGATCCACTGGGAGGGCGAGCCCGGGGACACCCGCTCGATCACCTACGCCGACCTGCTCAAGAGCGTCAGCCAGGCCGCCAACACGCTCACCGAGCTGGGCATCACGGCCGGCGACCGGGTCGCCATCTACCTGCCGATGATCCCCGAGGCCGCGGTGGCGATGCTGGCCTGCGCGCGGATCGGCGCGACCCACAGCGTCGTGTTCGGCGGGTTCTCGGTGGACGCCCTCTCCACCCGCATCCAGGACGCGGACGCGAAGCTCGTGATCACTGCGGACGGCGGATACCGGCGAGGCAAGCCGTCCGCGCTCAAGCCGACGGTCGACGACGCTGTCGCGCAGTGTCCGAGCATCGAGCACGTGCTCGTCGTACGCCGCACCGGTGAAGATGTCGCGTGGGGCGAGAAGGACCTCTGGTGGCACGAGACGGTCGAACAGGCCGGAGACAAGCACGAGCCGCAGGCGTTCGACTCCGAGCACCCGCTGTTCATCCTCTACACCTCGGGCACGACGGGTAAACCGAAGGGCATCCTGCACACCACGGGCGGATACCTGACGCAGACGTCGTACACGCATAACGCCGTCTTTGATCTGAAGCCCGAAAGCGACGTCTACTGGTGCACCGCCGACATCGGCTGGGTCACCGGGCACTCGTACATCGTCTACGGGCCGCTCTCCAACGGCGCCACCCAGGTCATGTACGAGGGGACGCCGGACACCCCGAACCGCGGCCGGTTCTGGGAGATCGTCGACAAGTACAAGGTCACCATCCTCTACACCGCGCCCACGCTCATCCGCACGATGATGAAGTGGGGCGACGACATCCCGGCGAAGTACGACCTGTCGTCACTGCGTGTGCTCGGCAGCGTCGGCGAGCCGATCAACCCCGAAGCCTGGATGTGGTACAGGGCGAACGTCGGCCACGACAACTGCCCCATTGTGGACACCTGGTGGCAGACCGAGACCGGCTCGGTCATGATCTCTCCGCTGCCCGGCGTCACCAGCACCAAGCCCGGCTCCGCGATGACCGCACTCCCCGGCATCTCCGCGGACGTGGTCGACGACGAGGCCCGCTCGGTGCCGAACGGCGGCGGCGGGTTCCTGGTACTGCGCGAGCCGTGGCCGTCGATGCTGCGCACGATCTGGGGTGACGACCAGCGCTTCATCGACACGTACTGGTCGCGCTTCGGCAAGGGCGCCGGCGTCGGTGAGGACTGGATCTACTTCGCCGGGGACGGCGCGAAAAAGGACGACGACGGCGCGCTCTGGCTGCTCGGCCGGGTCGACGACGTCATGCTGATCTCCGGGCACAACATCTCGACCACCGAGGTCGAGTCGGCCCTGGTCTCGCACCCGTCCGTGGCCGAGGCCGCGGTCGTCGGCGCCACCGACCCGACAACCGGTCAGGCCATCGTGGCGTTCACGATCCCCCGGGGCAACGTCGACACCAGCGGCGAGGCCGGCGAGAAGCTGATCCAGGAGCTGCGCCTGCACGTCGCCAAGAAGCTGGGCCCGATCGCCAAGCCCCGGCAGATCATGCTCGTCGCCGAGCTGCCCAAGACCCGGTCCGGAAAAATTATGCGTCGACTGCTGAAGGACGTCGCGGAGAACAGGTCGCTGGGCGATGTCACGACGTTGCAGGACTCCACGGTCATGGATCTGATCTCGTCAGGTATGACTTCGACCAAGTCCGAGGACTGACCGCACACGCATCGACGGCAGTGGGTAACAATCCACTGCCGTCGATGTTATGACCAAACTGGACCTTGCCAGGCATCGCTATATCTGCATACGTTCTCTCCAGCCCCGGATCCGGGGCCTGCTAGGCCGCCGCCGAACCACGGTGTGCGGTCCTGTCAACGGAGGTAACGTAGTGCGCAAGGTAGTCGTGGGACTGCTGGGCGCCGCAATGGTGACCAGCGTCGGGATCTCGCTCCCGACCGTCGCCAGCGCTGCTCCACCTGCCGACCCGGCACCGGCCAGTCAGGCCGGCACCGCCACCGTCGACGACATCCCCAACCCGTTCAACGACAAGACCCGGGCGCTGCGCCAGCAGGCCATCACCGATGTGCTCACCGGCCGCGCCAAGCCGATCGAGCGCAACGGCAGCACCGTGGTCAAGGTCGGCAAGAACCAGGGCGTGTCCGCACTCAACAAGACGGCGACCACGAACGACGACGGCGTCGACCAGTACGTCGAGCTCGAGCGTGAGAACACCGACCGGATCTTCGTGATCCTCGCGGAGTTCGGCAACGACCGGCACCCCAGCTACCCCGACGTGGACAGCGACCCGGCGACCGCCGGGCCCGCGACGTTCGAGGGTCCGCTGCACAACTCGATCCCGGAGCCCGACCGCGGCGTGGACAACTCCACGATCTGGCGGTCCGACTACAGCTCCGACTACTTCCGCAACCTCTACTTCGGCGACGGTGCGGGCACCGAGTCGCTGAAGACCTATATGCAGACGCAGTCGTCCGGCCGCTACAGCGTCGACGGCGAGGTCACCGACTGGGTCAAGGTCAAGTACAACGAGGCCCGGTACGGTCGCGACCTCTGCGGCAGCCACGTCTGCAGCAACGTCCAGCAGCTCGTCCGTGACGCCGCCAACCAGTGGGTCATCGACCAGCGGGCCGCCGGGCGTACCGAGGATCAGATCGTCGCGGACCTGCAGTCGTTCGACCAGCACGACCGGTACGACTACGACAACGACGGCGACTTCAACGAGCCCGACGGCTACATCGACCACTTCCAGATCGTGCACGCCGGTGGCGACCAGGCCGACGGTGACCCGCAGCAGGGTGAGGACGCCATCTGGAGCCACCGCTCGTACGTGAGCTCGGGCGACGCCGGTTCCACCGGCCCGTCGGGCAACCTGCGCGGCGGCACCCAGGTCGGCGACACCGGCCTCTGGATCGGTGACTACACGATGCAGCCGGAGAACGGTGGCCTCGCCGTCTTCGCCCACGAGTACACGCACGACCTCACGCTGCCGGACGACTACGACACCACCGGCCGCGGCGACAACGCCAACGAGTACTGGACGCTCATGGCGCAGAACCGCCTCAGCGCCACGGGCGACCAGGGCATCGGCACCCGCCCCGGCGACATGGGCGCGTGGAACAAGCTGCAGCTCGGCTGGCTCGACTACGAGGTCCTGGTCAAGGGTCAGCAGAAGACCCTCGAGCTCGGCCCGGAGGAGTACAACACCGCCAAGGCGCAGGCCGCGGTCGTGGTGCTGCCCGACAAGCAGGTCGTCACGCCGCTGGGCGCGCCGTACGCCGGAACCAAGCAGTACTTCTCCGGCAACCAGGACGACCTCGAGACCGCGCTGACCAAGGACGTCGACCTCACCGGTAAGACCACCGGCTCGGTCACGCTCAAGGGCCGCTACGCCATCGAGGTCGACTACGACTACCTCTACTTCGAGGCGTCGACGGACAACGGCAGCACCTGGACCCGGCTCAACGGCACGGTCAACGGCGCCGCCTTCCCGACCGACGGCAGTGGCAACCCGGCGCTGACCGGCAGCACTGGCGGCGCCTGGGCGGACATCGCTGTGCCGCTCAACGCGTACGCGGGCCAGAAGGTCAAGTTCCGCCTGCACTACCTGACCGACGGCGGCGTCTCCGAGGGCGGGTTCTTCGGCGACAACCTGACGGTCACCACCGACGGCACCGTGGTGTCGACGGACGGCGCCGAGACCACCCCGACCTGGACCCCCGCGGGCTTCAGCGTCGTCGGTTCCTCGACCACCGCGGCGTACGACAACTTCTACATCGTCGGCAACCGCTCGTACGTCGGCTACGACCAGTACCTCAAGACGGGCCCGTACTTCTTCGGCTACCCGGCGAAGCCCGACTTCGTGGATCACTTCTCGTACCAGCAGGGCGTGCTGATCTCGTACTGGGACACCTCGGTCTCGGACAACAACGTCAGCACCCACCCCGGCACCGGCCGCAACCTGTACGTCGACGCGCACCCGGAGCCGGTCTACAACCTGGAGGGTGTGCCGTGGCGCGCCCGGGTGCAGATCTACGACGCACCGTTCGGGTTGAAGAAGGCCGATTCGTTCACGCTGCACATCAACGGCAAGGCCAGCTACATTCGTGGCCAGGCCGCGCAGCCGACGTTCGATGACACGCAGAAGTACTTCTACGACGAGACCCCGGCCGCAGGCGTCAAGCTGCCCGCCGCCGGCGTCAAGATCCAGGTCACCGCACAGTCCGGCACCTCGGCGACGGTGAAGTTCAGCTAAAGCACCATCATGGAGGCGGCGCTGGGAAAACTTTCCCGGCGCCGCCTTTCACGTGTGTAAAGATCTTGATTAATTTCACTACATCACTTCCACGTATCTAATTTTTTGCATACGTTCACCTGGGTCCCGAACCCGGGACCTCTGCATGCCGAGCCGCTGCACCCCAGCGATTCGGGCACGTCGACGGAGGTACGTAGTGCGCAAAGTAGTCGTGGGACTACTCAGCGCCGCCATGGTCACCAGTGTCGGGATCGCTCTCCCGACCGTGGCTCAGGCGGCGCCTCCGGTGGAGCCCGTCCCGGCGGCCGCGAAGGCCCCCAAGAAGGACGATCTCCCCAACCCCCTTGAGGACAAGCGCCGCGAACTGCGCCAGACCGCCATTCAGGGTGTCCTGAAGGGCAAGATCAAAACGCAGAAGCGGAACGGCAGCATCGTTGCGAAGGTCGGCAAGACCCAGGGCGGCGGCCTCGCCGACCGCACGGTCGCGGCCACCGGCCAGGACCAGTACGTCGAGCTCGACAACGAGCGCACCGACAAGATCTTCGTGATCCTGGCGGAGTTCGGCAACCAGCGGCACCCGAACTACCCGGACGTCGACAGCGACCCGGCCACGCCGGGCCCGACCACGTTCGAGGGTCCGCTGCACAACGCGATCCCGTCGCCCGACCGGGCCCAGGACAACACCACGGTCTGGCAGGCGGACTACAACAAGGAGCACTACGAGTCGCTGTACTTCGGCGACGGCTCCGACGCCGAGTCGCTCAAGACGTACTACGAGACCCAGTCCTCGGGTCGCTACAGCGTCGAGGGCGAGGTGTCCGACTGGGTGAAGGTGCCCTACAACGAGGCCCGCTACGGCCGCGACTGCGACATCAACGGTCTCTGCACCGACACCAACGCCTGGGCGCTCATCAAGGACGCCGTGGCGCAGTGGGTCGCGACCCGTAAGGCCGCCGGCAAGACCGACGCCGAGATCGCCACTGAGATCAAGCAGTTCGACCAGTGGGACCGTAACGACTACGACGGCGACGGCGACTTCAACGAGCCCGACGGTTACATCGACCACTTCCAGATCGTCCACGCCGGCGGCGACCAGTCCGACGGCGACCCGCAGCAGGGTGAGGACGCCATCTGGGCGCACCGCTGGAACGCCTACCTGAACACCGTCGGCAGCGACGGCCCCTCGTACAACAAGTACGGCGGCACCCAGGTCGGCAACACCGGCGTCTGGATCTCCGACTACACCATGCAGCCGGAGAACGGCGGCCTCTCGGTCTTCGCCCACGAGTACGGGCACGACCTCGGCCTGCCGGACGACTACGACACCAGCGGCGGCACGAACAACAACAGCGAGTTCTGGACCCTGATGGCGCAGAGCCGTCTCTCCGGGGCCGGCGAGCCGCTCGGCACGCGCCCGGGCGACATCGGCGCCTGGAACAAGCTGCAGCTCGGCTGGCTGGACTACGAGGTCGTGGTCAAGGGCCAGCAGAAGACCCTCGAGCTCGGCCCGCAGGAGTACAACACGGACAAGGCACAGGGCGCCGTGGTCGTTCTGCCGGACAAGCAGCTCACCACACAGCTCGGTGCGCCGTACGCCGGTACGAAGCAGTACTTCTCCGGCAACGACGACGGCCTCAACACCACGCTGACCAAGGCGGTCGACCTGACCGGCAAGACCAGCGCGGCGCTCGACCTCAAGGGCCGCTACAGCATCGAAGAGGGTTATGACTACCTCTACTTCGAGGCCTCCGAGGACGGCACCAACTGGACCGCCCTCGACGGCACTGTGGACGGTCAGCCGCTCGGCAACGACGGCGGAGAGCCGGGTCGTCCCGCGGTCTCCGGCACGAGCAACGGCGCGTGGCAGAGCTTCCACATCCCGCTCGACGCGTACGCCGGCAAGAAGATCTCGCTCCGTCTGCACTACCTGACCGACGGTGGCGTCTCCGAGGGTGGTTTCTTCGGTGACGACCTGGCGATCACGGCGAACGGTGCCGTTGTCTCCACCGACGGTGCCGAGACCACCCCGACCTGGACCGCCAAGGGCTTCAGCGTCGTCGGTGCCTCGACCAGCGCGGCGTACGACAACTTCTACATCGTGGGCAACCGCAGCTACGTCGCCTATGACAAGTACCTCAAGACGGGCCCGTACAACTTCGGTTACCCGGCCCGGCCGGACTACGCGGAGCACTTCGCGTACCAGCAGGGCGTGCTCATCTCGTACTGGGACACCTCGGTGGCGGACAACAACGTCAACGTCCACCCGGGCTCCGGCCGTAACCTGATCATCGACGCGCACCCCGAGCCGATCTACAACCTCGAGGGCGTGCCGTGGCGGTCGCGGATCCAGCTGTACGACGCTCCGTTCAGCACCACCAAGGCGGACTCGTTCACGCTGCACGTCAACGGCAAGGCCAGCTACATCCGTGGCCAGGCCGCGGCGACGACGTTCGACGACACCAAGAAGTACTTCTACGACGAGACCCCGTGGGCGGGCGTCAAGCTTCCCGCCGCCGGTGTCAAGATCCAGGTCACCGCGCAGTCCGGAACCTCGGCGACGGTCAAGTTCTCCTGACCTCCAGCGTTGGCTGAGCTGCCCGGGGACCTCACGGTCCCCGGGCAGTTCCGTTTTTCAGGACCATGCGGGAACCTGCCAGGCCGATTGGTGGTCCCACTTCCCATGACCCCTATCGGTACGCGCACAGCGGCCGCACTGGCAGCGATAACCCTCTCGGGCTGCGCCGCAACTACCTCTCCCTCGGCCAGCCCCACGTCTTCCGCCCCCGCCGGGACCGCCGCCCCCACAGCCGCCGTTCCCGCCGAGACCCCCTCGGGGCCCTTCAACTCGGTCCCCACCGGTCCGCCCCCGGGGCTCACCAAGCCCGTCAAGCCCCCGAAAACCCCCACGGACGTCGTCCAGAGCCCCGGCTGGACCGAGGGCTACATCATGCGCGGCGGCACCGGCCCGTGTTACGGCCTGCTCGACATGGACGGTTTTCCCTATGCGATGTACTCCGACACGGGCACGGCGCTGCAGAAAGGCGATCACGTCCGGGTCCGGGTCGTGCCCGCCACGCTGCGTATCTACTGCGGTGAAGGCACTCCGGTACGCATGGAGGCCGTCGAACACGTCTCGTAACCGTAATGTCCGAACCCTGTGTGTTGCCCGTACGCTGGACTTCATGAGTTCGCAGGTGGACGAGGCAGCCGTGCTGACCGAGGGACCCTGGACCCACCGTTTCGTCGGGGCCAACGGCAGCCGGTTCCACGTCGTCGAGGCGGGCACCGGGCCGCTCGTGTTGCTGCTGCACGGTTTCCCCGAGTTCTGGTGGGCCTGGCACGAGGTGCTGCCCCGGATCGCCGACGCGGGATTCCGGGCCGTCGCGATCGACCTGCGCGGTTACGGTGCCAGCGACAAGCCCCCGCGCGGCTACGACGGCTACACCATGGCCGCCGACGTCACCGGCCTGATCCGCGCGCTCGGCGAGCGCTCGGCGATGATCGTGGGCGCCGGCGCGGGCGGCATGATCGGCTGGGCCGCCGCCGCGTTCCACCCCAAGATGGTCAGCCGGCTGGTGGTGCTCGGCGCCGCCCACCCGCTGCGCTTGCGTGCGGCACTGTTCGCCGACCCCCGCGGCCAGCTCGCCGCGACGTCCTCGATCCTCAAGTTCCAGGTCCCCCGCTACGAGCACGTCCTGACCAAGGGCGACGCCGCGATGGTCGGCGAGCTGATCGAGCACTGGAGCGGTCCGGAATGGACCGAGACCCCCGAGTTCGCCGAGTACGCCGCCCGGTGCCGGGAAGCCATCCAGATCCCGCAGGCGGCGTTCTGCGCGCTCGAGGCGTACCGATGGGTGTTCCGCTCGGCACTGCGGCTGCAGGGCTACCGCTTCGTCAAACTGATGCAGGCACCCCTGGTCACCCCGACCCTGCAGATGCACGGCGCCCTGGACACCGCGGTCCTGCCCCGCACGGCCCAGGGCTCGGGCCGGTACGTCATCGCACCCTACGAGTGGCGACTGATCGAAAACGCGGGCCATTTCCTGCACCAGGAGGCCCCCGACCTCGTCACCGGCGAGATCCTGCGCTGGATCAAGAGTTAGATGCGGTGCTCGTAGAGCTCGGTGACCTCGCCGGCCGGTGCCCAGCCCTGGTAGACGCCGAAGTCGAATTCCTCGAGGCCCAGCGCCTGCGCGACCGGTGAGCGACCGCCGGTGTATTCCACCCGCAGCCACGCGTCGGCCTCGGCCAGCACGATGAACGGCTGCCCCCGCCACGTGCAGGTGGTCCGCACGTAGGTGAGGTCGGAGAATTCCCCCTGCCGCAGCACGCGCACGAAACGTCCCGGGCGGGACTCCTCGAAACCGGCGCCGGGCTCGGGCGCGTAGATGCGCACGTTCTCCCCGTCGGGCGAGGCGTCGTATTCGCGCCCCTGCCACGTCACGACATAGCCGTCACGCATCCTGCTCACCCACCCTGCGCCACGCCGGTGCGTCACTGTCGAACATCGCGATGATCCGCTCGTTGCCATCCGCGTCGATGCGCCACAGCTGCGCCCCGTGCGGCAGCCGGACGCTGTCCACCTTGAACTCGGCGATCACGGCGCTGCCCTCACCGGGAGCGAACCCGTTGCCCCGGAACGGCGGGCGTTCGATGACCCAGCCGTCCATGGCACGCAGCGCCTGCTCGTTCTGCCCGCCGTACGGAATCCGGTAGAGGCTCGGGCGGTGTGCCGGCCACCGGAGCAGGAAGGCTTCCTTGGCGTCGGCCTGGAACGGTGAGCCCTCGTAGGCCAGCCCCAGCGCGGCGAAGAGCTCGACCGGGTTGTTCAGGTGCTCCACCTCGGCCACCCGGTGCACGAACCCGGCGATCCGGTCGTAGCCCCGGTCCAGATAGAAGTCCACCTGATCCTGCGGCACGGCCTTCTGCATCATCGTCGGCTGAACGTCGGCCTCGGTGTCCTGCTGCTGCACGCTGTCATCGGCCGGGGTCTCGTCGTAGTCCCCGCCCAGCCCGGCCTCGGCAGCCCAGCTCGCGAGCGCGATGACCTGCGGACCCGGATACTTCGCACCGATCACGGAACCGGGGTTGACGGCGAACGCCCACGCCGGGTCGGGCCAGTTGTGGATCAGCTCGACGAACCGCACGCCGGCCGTACGGATCGGCTCGTCGAAGTGGTCACCCAGCCGGTCCTCGCTGCTGAAGACGACCAGGAACCGCTCGCCCTCGACATCCTCGGTCCGGTAGACGAACCCGGCCTCACCCGGAGCGCTGCCGGGACGCGAGTTGTCCGCTACCGGCACCAGAACGGTGGCGAGCAGCAGGGTCGAGAGGAAGGAATCCGTGCTGTGCTCGAGCGAGGCCTGGTAGAGGTCGCGCTCGACGTCGTTGGCCGGCACGAACTCGGTCGCGTAGGGGTGCGGGGCCATCGCGGCGCTGCTGAGCGCGGCCGCACCCATGCCACCCTGGTCCATCTGGCTGCTCACGGGCGGAATGCCCGGCCGGGAAGCCGGCGCGGGAACGCCCGCCCCGGGGATCACCGGCGGCGCGACGCTGCCGGCGAGCCCGGCCTGCGCTCCAAAACCAGCCTGCGCTCCGAGACCCTGTTGCGCGCCGAAACCGCCCTGGGCTCCGACACCGCCCTGGGATCCGAGACCGGGCTGGCCGCTGAACGCGGTCGGCTGTGCGGGGCGCGGGGCGGATGTCTGCATGGTCGGGCCCGGCAGGATGAGCTTGGACGTGACGGCGGGGTCGGCGGAGGTCGGGGGCACCTCGGTGGCGTTGCCGGGGGTGGCACCTGCCGCGCCCATCGCGGTGAGCGCCTGCGCGGCGGCCGCCATGGAGGATGGCTGGTCGGCGGAGGTCGGAGCCTGCCTGCGGGGCAGCCCGTTCGCGGTCGTCTGCGGTGCCTCGGCACCCGCCTCACCCGGGACCGGCGTGGGGAGGTGGCCGGGAACGGGCGGCGTCTGCGCCATGGGCGTACGCGTCGGAAGTGGCCCGTCCAGAGGCTGGAGCGGCGGCAGATCGCGTGATCCACTCGCCGGGACCGACGGGGTCTCCGCCGGCCGGTTGCCGCGGCTACCGAGGGCGTCGAGCGCGCTCGGGCCGCTCGCCGGGGCTGTGGTGCCGGACCTGCTGGCCAACGCGTCCAGCGCACTGCCGCTGGGCAACGCCGAGCTGGTGAAGCCGCTGGGGCTCGTCGGGATCGCGCTCACGCTGCTCGCGGCAGGCTGCGCGAAGCTCGGCGGCGTCGGCGGTGCCTGGAAGCTCGGCGGCGCCAGCGGTGCCTGGAAGCTCGGCGGCACCGGCGGTGCCTGGGGAGCCGGCTCGGGCGGGCTCATCGGGGCGCTCTGGCCGCCGCCACCCGTCTTGAACCCGCTGAACGACGTGGTCGGGCCGCCCCCACCCATGCCGGGCGGGGTCGACGGGACGCGCGAGGGCAGACCGCTGGGCAGGACAGCTCCGGGCGTACGTAAAGGGAGTCCGCCTGGACCCACCGAGGAGCCGGAACCCTCTGCAGCGGTCTTTTCGGTTGTGCCGAGGCTGGGCGGTGGGCTGAATCGGTCTGCCGCCGAGCCGCCGGTGGCTGGAGCGCCCGTGGACGGGGCACGGAGCGTTGAGAGGCTGGTGGTCGGGGCATTCGTCGCCGAAGCGCCGTAGCCACCATCCGGTGCTACGCCCCCGCCGAAGCTCGTGGGCGCGGCGGGCGGTGTGGCTGTGTCGGGGCCGTAGCCGGAAGGGCCCGCGTAGTTGGCCGGTGCGGCGCTCGTGGGCGCGTAGTCGTACCCAGCGGCCTGCGCTGCTTGCGCCCCCGCTTGTGCGGCGCGGTAACCGGAACCCAGATCCTGGGATGGCGTGCTCGCAGCCGTCGCGCCTGCCATCGCACCCACGCCCAGGTCAGCGGGCATGCCGCCGACGGTCGCGCCCGAAACGGGACCACCGGATGCCGGGTTTGCGTAGCCCTGCGCTGCGGCGGCGCTGGCCGCCATGGCCGCTGCCTGCAGATCCGGGATGCGGCTGGGCGCGTTGCTGCCGTCGCGGCCGGGGCCACGGGTCGGCATGCGCAGATCGCCGCGGCTCAGCTGGGCGACGAACCACGCGGGGAGGTAACCCTCGATCGGCAGACCGGGATTGACCGCCATCCACCACTCGTAGTTCGGCCAGGTTTCGGCGAGCTCCTGATAAGCGACCCGTCGCGCCGAGCCGGTGTAGTCGGCCAGACAGGACTGGAGCGCGGACGGAGATGTGAATGCCAGCACGTGCGTACGCCCGCCGGTGCTCCATGTTCCCCAGCCCAGCGGCTCAAGGCCGGCCAGGGCATCCGCGGAAACAGGCAGCAGCAGGTCGACGCCGGCGAGAATGCGGAAGTACGACTCCTGGTCGTCGGTGCGCAGGGCATTGCGCATGGCGACTTCGGCATCAGTACCCGGTTCCCACTCGGTCACGTCCACCTCTCCCTTCGCGGCGAACGGGCCACCTCAACGCGTACAACCTACAAGGTCAGGCCCCGATCACAATGGGCGGCAGCACGCCTACACCAAACCGAACCCGTATCGGTCCGAATAGTTGCTCAGCGGCACTGGCTGATGACTTTTAGTAGCCGCATTTCGGATCAGCGCCGCCAAAGCCGACGGCGGGCTCGGGAAACCGCACTACGGGTGGTCGTTGACCATCGCGGGTCTCCCGACTGCTGCAATACCTTAATTGCCACATTTCGGATATCACCCGGGTTGCCGACGCTCATGCCTCAGCCATCACCTGCGAATTCAGGCGCAAGGTCGCGTTCCCCACCAACAGACTGCCCTCTTCACCTTCGCCGGTTGCCCTTTACTCCCCGACTCACCCCACCCACAACAGTGCGGCCCAAACAGAGCGGCCGGGACACCCGTGGGGTGGCCCGGCCGCTCCGTGCTGTGAATGCTGATCCTGACAGGTCAGGAGAAGCGCTTCGTCGCGTTGTTCTCGGTCGTGGTGTAGTCCTGTGCGGCCTGGTCCACCGCGACCTTGACGTTGTGCAGGATGTTCTTCAGGTCAGTGGACGCCGACGTCCACTTCTTCTGACGCTCGGCATACGCCTGCTGAGCGGCACCGTCCCAGGTCGCCACGAGCGGGCGGGCGGAGGCGTCGAGATCAGCGAGCTTCTGCTCCATCTCGCTGACGGCCTTCTGGATGTCGGCGCCGGCCTGGGCCAGCGTGCCGAAATTAACCTTGAGCAGACCATCGGTCATAGCGTGATCCCCCGCCTTCAGTTCTCGAGCGGCAGGTAACCGCCGCCGCCGGCCTTGGTCATCGAGTCAGCGGCCGACTCGTCCGTGGTGTCGTAGCTGACACCCGACTCCTTGATGGCCACCGCAGTTTCGGCCAGAGCCTTGTTGAGCTGGCTCAGGTCCTGCTGGTACTGAGCCCGAACGTTCTCGAACGCCCTGGCACCCCGGCCCGCCCATGCCGTCTGGAGCACCGAGAGCTCCGACATGAGCCGGTTGAGCATGCTCGTCAGGTCCTGGTTGACCTGGTCGAACTTCGCGGCGGTCTGCGCCATCACCGCGGATTCAGCCTGCGTTGACGCCACCCGGACGTCACCCCGCTTTCTCTTCTAGTCTGTCGCGCCGTGTCCTGAATGGACGAGCCGTGTTGCGTTTTTCCGGCTATCGGTGCATTGACGTTCCATCAGGTTAACCCGTACCGCGCAACCGTGGGGGGCGCCCCTGACCTGGCCTTTGTCCGGCTACATCGCCGACAGTAGCGCCCTACACACGTACGCGGTAAGTCAGCGGTTCAACCTGTGGATATCTATGTCCGGTCCGGGCGGTTATCCACAGGGCCGCCCCCCGCTGAACGCCACGACCTCCTACGATGAGCGTCGCAGGAAAAATCCCGGACATTTGAAGGGCGGCGCAGGGTGACGGCTCAGATGGCGAGTGGCCGCAGCTTCCCGGAGCTCAGCGGCGCCGGCCAGCAGCTGCCGAAACTACGCACCAATCGCGTCCGACATGGACGAATTTTCGGCATTCGTATCGGTCAGCTCGTCAGCACCCAGGTTGCCGCAGCGGTCCTGCTCATCGGCGCGATCAACGGGCCCATCGCCCTGGCCGCCGCGGCATTTGTCGCAATCATTATGCTTTCTGTCACCTGGCTGCGTCTGCGCCGCCGATGGGCATTCGAGTGGATCGGCACGGCCATGCGCTTCTCCGGCCGCCGGCACGCCGCGACGGTCAACACCTCGCCCACCGCGCTGCTCGAGTTCGTGTCCCCGGGATCACGGATCGAGCAGACCGAGCTGGCCGGTGACCCCGCCGCCATCATCGTCGACGCGCTCGGCCTCACCGCGGTCCTGGAGCTGGGCGACCCGACCGGCATGCTCGCCGAGGAAGTCAGCGCGGTCCCGTCCCCGGCGAGCCTGCTTCCACCGGCCGGCACCGAGCACCCCCCGTGCCGCATCCAGCTCCTCCTGACCGGCGCGCCTGCGCCGTCACTGCGCGCCGGCGGTGGCACCCCCGCAAACTCCTACCGCCAGCTCACCGAGGGACGGCTGCTCGGTTACAGCCGGGCCTTCCTCGCGGTCCGGGTGCTGCAGGCCGAGGGCTGGTCCGAGGAAGACCTGCGCCGCGCCCTGTCCGGCCTGGTCCGCAAACTGCTGCGCCGCCTCTCCCCGACACCGGCCCGCCCGCTCGGCGAGACGGCCGCGCTCAGGGTCATCGCCGAGCTCGCCCACGACGACGGTGTCGGTCAGGCCCAGGAAAGCTGGCCGGGTCTGCGCGTGGGCACCATGACCCAGGCGACGTTCCGGCTGTCACGCTGGCCCGACATGCGCATCGAGACCTCCCGCCGGCTCGTGGCCCGGATGCTCGGCCTTCCCGCCGCGGCGACCACGGTCTCGCTGGGCGCCGGCCCCCGCTCCTTCAACGGCGCCGACACCGCGATCGACCTGACGATCCGCCTCGCCGCCCCCGACTCGGCCAGCCTCTCCGTGGCGTCCCAGGCGCTGCGCAAGCTCCTCGCCAACGAGCGGGCCACCGCCCGCCGCCTCGACGGTGAACACCTCGACGGCCTGACGACAACACTCCCCCTGGGCATGCCCACCACGGCCGCCCTCCCCGGCCGCGCCGCCTCGGCGACCATCGAGGAAAGCCAGCTCGAAGGCCTGGACCTCCCCGTCGGCAACGCCGGCCTGATGCTCGGCCAGAACAGGCACAAGGACCCGGTCATCGCCCGCCTGTTCCGCCCGGAGCAGACCCGCGCCCTGCTGGTCGGTGGCGTCCGCTGTGCCCAGCTCATGGCCCTGCGAGCCATGGCCGTCGGCGCCCGCGTCGTGGTCCAGACCGCCCGCCCCCAAGCCTGGGAGCCCTTCGTCCGAGGCGCCGCGGTCCCCGGCGAGGCCATCGCCGTGATCCCCCCGGGCCGAGCCGTCGACATCCCACCCGGCTCCGCCCTGAACCCCCTCCTCGTCCTGGTCGACATCGGCCCCGTCGGCGCCGACAACCGCCCCGGCGCAGGCTGGCAGGCAACAATGGTCATCCGCGACGACTTCAGCCCCGCCGACGCCGACGTCGCCTCCCGAGCCGACCTCCTCCTGGTCCAACCCCTCCGCCCCCAAGAAGCCCAACTGGTCGGCGCCGCCCTCGGCCTGGGCGAAACCGCAGACTGGCTAACCAAAATCCGCCCCGACATGCTCGGCGTCATCAACCGCCGCGCCGTCCGCTGGGCCGTCCTCTCCCAAACCCCCATCGAATCCCAACTGATCGGCCCCCCGGTCCGAGGCTGACCCCCAGCCGACCGGTTCTTGCCCGTTCGGCGCGGGCAGTCATGAACAAGGCTGCGGGGTTTGGGGCGCTCTGAGGCCGCCCTCTCCTGCCACACCTCACCGCGGCGCTTGCGGCCGCAGACTGAGACTGCGGTTGCAGACGGCGGCTGAGACTGCGGCCACGGCTCCGGGTTGCGGCTGCCTGCCACTGGTGACTGCTGCCTACTGCCTGCCTGGTGACTGCTGGCTGCTGGCTGCTGGCTGCCTACCTGCTGACTGCTGCTGACTGCTGTGAGCTGCCGGCTGCTGCGGGCTGCCTACCTGCTGACTGCGTGCCTGCCTGCCTGCCTGCCTGCCGGCCGGCCGGCTGAATCTTGCGGGCTACCTGCCGCTGCGGAATGCCGCTGTGATCAACGGCGGTTGCTGCGGGCGGCTGCCGGGCCATCGGCGACAGGCCCCAACGGACTGCCGGCTGCGGCTGCGGCTGCGGCTGCGGCTGCGGCTGGAACATGCCGAGCGACTCGGTGGTGCGCATCTTGCCCTTACCGGTGACCACGAACGCGAGTTTGCGGTAGAAGGCCGCGGACTGTGGGCCGCGGACTGCAAGGTGCGGCGCACTACGTGGGCGGCGCACCGCGCAGCGCGGTGGCCCCCGTTCGACCGCAGCCCTACCGAAGTCCTCGTGGTTCAGCGACAGACCGGCCGATGCCGCGCCGTTCGATCACAGCCCGGCCAAGGCTCGGACCGTTCAACCACAGCGCTACCGAGGCCCTCAGCGTTTAGCGACAGCGCTACCGAGGCCCTCACCGTCAGCGACAGCGCTACCAAGGCCTTCGCCGTTCGGTCACAGCGCGGACGTTCGCCCGCGTTTGTCTCCGTTGCGCTGTCTCACCTGCTCTGGAGGCCCGCCGAGCTGAGCCGGCCCCACAGGCTGGGGTTGTGACAGTGGGTGGGATGGGGGTTCGGTTTCTGTTACGCGGGGGCGGGGGCGGAGGGCTGGAAGTGCGGGGATGTCGATTCGTGTGGGGTTGATCGTGGAGTGTCGCCGTGTGTGGTGGCTTGGGCGTGGCACCATCGCGTGGCATGGGCATCATCATTCGGCTGGTTATCACTGCTGTTTCGTTGTGGATAGCTACCCTGGTCGTTGACGGGATCCGGCTTGATACCGACTCGGTTTCCGGGAAGGCCGGGACGCTGCTGGCCGTTGCGGTGATCTTCGGGATCATCAATGCGGTGCTGCGACCGATCATCAAGACGGTGGGGTGCGGGCTCTATGTTCTGACCCTTGGTCTGATCTCGCTGGTCGTGAACGGGCTGCTGTTCATGCTCACCAGCTGGATCGCGGGGCAGCTCGATCTGCCGTTCCACGTCGATGATTTCTGGCCCAGCGCCGTGCTGGGTGCGCTCATCGTCGGCATCGTCAGCTGGGTGCTCAACATGCTCGTCCCCGATGGTGGCGACGACTGAGCGATCCGCGTGCTGCGCGGCTCTCCCCTGGCCCGAGGGTCAGTTCGGAAAGGCTTGCGGTTCGTCCGGGACAGGCTTACCGCGCGCCCGAGACGGACTCGGCGTCGGCCCATGTGAGCCGGAACGGGCGGGGTGAGCCACCAGGCCGACGCCGTCGAGCTCGGTAACGTGCTCAGGGACGCGTGGGCTTCGGACCGGTCAACATGCCGAACTCGAGGCAAGGCGCATTCGGTATCGAGGCCACGTGCAGATGCAGACGAACTCGGGCCAGGCCGACGAACTCGGGCCAAGCAGACGAACTCGGGCCAAGCAGACGGGCTCAGGGTCAGGCAGGCGAACTCGGGGTCAGGCAGACAGGCACGGGTCAGGTGCTGACGGGTTCAGGTGTGGTCAGACCTGCAGCGCGCCAACGGGTTCGGGGCAGGGCGGCCTCGGACCTATGACCGGCGGCGGGCGGGTAAGTGGCGGTCAAGGACGGGGCGGTGAGTTCACGCGCGCCGGACGGTCGGCCGACGCGGGGGATGGACGCGGGCCGTAGACGGGCTCGGTGTGTGCTCCGGCAGGGGGCGGCTGCCGGCTGTCGTGAGGTTTGACATAGGCAAGGACCGGTGGGGGTTTTGGCCCTTACGGTGTGGGCTATGGGTGAAGAGCGGCGTGGATATCTTTACGGGCTCACGGCGTATGTGCTCTGGGGATTTTTCCCGATCTATTTCAAGTTGCTGCAGCCTTCGCCGCCGCTGGAGATTCTGGCGCACCGGATCGTGTGGTCGGTGGTGTTCATCAGTCTGATTTTGGCGGGTATGCGGAACTGGCGGTTCCTGCCGAGGCTGGTACGGGACAGGAAGCTCCTGGGTGGGGTGAGCCTGGCGGCGCTGTTGATCGCGGTGAACTGGGCGACCTACATTTACGGTGTTAATTCTGATCGGGTCGTGGAGACCGCGCTCGGCTACTTCATTACGCCGTTGCTGCTTGTTGTGCTCGGGGTGACCGTGCAGCGGGAACGGTTGACGGTATGGCAGTGGACGGCTGTGGGGATCGGGGCCGTGGCGGTGGGTGTGCTGACCGTGGACTACGGGCATCTGCCTTATATAGCGCTGACTCTGGCGGCCAGCTTCGGGTCGTACAGTTTGGTGAAGAAGCGGTTGAAGTTGCCTCCGGCGGAAGGGTTGTTCGTCGAGTCGGCGGTGCTTGCGGTGCCCGCGCTGGGTTATCTCGTGTGGCTGAACGTTGCCGGCAAGGCGGAGTTCGGGCATGTGAGCGCCGGGCACACCGTGCTGATGGTGCTTTCCGGCATCGCGACCGCCGTGCCGCTGCTGCTGTTCGCCGCGGCGGCCAATCGGGTGCCGCTGGTCGGGATCGGAATTCTGCAGTACGTTGCGCCGATTCTGCAGTTGGCGTGTGGCGTGCTGATCTTCCATGAGCCGTTGCCGGGTCCGCGGCTGGCCGGGTTCGCGCTGGTCTGGGTGGCCCTGATCATCTTTACGGTCGACGGGTTGAACGGCGCTCGAAAGAGAAGGACAGTGGCCGACCCCGCGGCCGCCACCGCAGAGCCGGCCACCACCCTTCCGCCGCGCTGACCCGCCTCAGAAAAGGGGTCAGGGGACGTCGTATGCCAGCAGTTCCCGTCCGTCGTTGCGCACCAGCGCCAGGCGGGAGAGGACCCCGTCGGTGAAGTGCGTGAAGCCGGACATGCTGACTTCTTTACCGGGGGCCGCGGTCCACGAGCCGAGCTGTTCGCTCTCCTCGTCCGGGCCGTAGGCCATGAGCCGGATCGTGTACGGCTCAGAGTCCGCGTCACCCCGGTTGTACGCGCAGATGAGGTTGACCCGCGTCCCGCCCTGCGCCCCGGCGAGGTTGAGCTGGGCGGAGACCTGCACCCGCTCGTTGTCGGGGGTCATGGCGATGGTCGGGCCCGGGGCGTCGCCGTCCGGTGTGCCGCTGCGACCCATGACGAACACCGCACCGATGCCGACGACCAGGGCGAGACAGGCCGCGGCGAGCGCGGTGCCCATCACTCGCCAGCGGATTCGTTTGCGTTCCTGGCGGCGGGTGGTCTGCACGGCGGAGACCAGGTCCGGCGAGGTCGTGCGGCGCCGGGGGATCGGGGGTGGCGCGGTCAGCCGTTCGAAGTCGGCCGGGTCGAGGCGGCCGAGCAGACCGGGCAGGACCGCGATCTCGGCGACCGCCTCGCGGCAGAAGGAGCAGGTCGCGAGGTGCCGCTCGTAGGCCATGCGCTCGGCCGGGGCGAGGGCGCCCAGGACGTACGCTCCGTCGTCATGTTCGTGGTCGCATCTCATCCCGTCACCCCCATCTCGTCCAGAACCATGCGCAGCGAGCGCAGGGCATAGTGCGTGCGTGATTTGACCGTGCCCGCCGGCACGCCCAGCAGCGCGGCTGTCTCAGCGACCGAGCGCCCCTGGTAGAAGCACTCGACGAGAACCTCGCGGTGGGTTTCCGAGAGCCGTCCCAGCGCTTCGGCGACCGTCCAGGCCTCCACCGCCCGGTCCGCCTCGTCCGCACTGGGCGGAGGCTCGGGAATCATGTCCGTGACCACCTCGCCGACCCGTACCGACCGGCGTCGCCAGGCGTCGATAGCCAGGTTCCGCGCGGTGGTGAACAGCCATGACCGCACCGTGCCCCGCTCGAGGTCCAGCGATTCCGGATTTCGCCAGGCTCTCAGCAGGGTTTCCTGGACGAGGTCCTCAGCGCGTTGCCGGTCGCCGCCGGAAAGGCGTACGGCGTGGGCGTAAAGGGCATCCCCGTGCTCGTCCTGAAGCGCGCGCAGCAGCTCGGCGTCCTGATCTTCCAAGCCTGCCGACCTCCCTCGCGTCTCCCATCCAGTCTTACGGCCGGGGGACGCGGGTGGTTCAACGGTCAGGCTGTCGCAGCGTCACCAGTTGACAACGCCTCAGCCACATTCCGGGCAGCCGCCGTCAGCTTGGCACGTACCACGCGCGCGGAAGTGAGCATTTCGGCTGCTGGGAGCGAGCACGAGAGCACGAGCCTGCGTTCCATGTCACGGTCGGAGATGACGTTGACGGCGGCGCCGGCGAGGCCTTGGCGCCACTGGCCCATCTCCAGCTGCATGCCGCGCCGCTCACCGGCGGCCAGGTCGGCCTCCAGCGCCTCGGGGGTGATCAGCGTTGCCGGGGTGAAGGCACGCATGCCCCAGTCGCGCAGGTATCGGGCGCGCTGGTCGGCGGTGAGGGTCGCGAGCAGTGCCTTGCCCAGAGCGGTGGCGTGGCCGCCCTCGTCGAAGCCGGGGACCATGTCGTCCATGAACGGCGAGCGCGGGCCCTCGGCGGAGGCGGTCACGGCGATGCGCCCGCCGACGAACCGGCCGAGGAAGTGGCTGTAGCCGGTGTCGACCGCCGCGCGGCGCAGCGCTTCGCCGACCGTGGGCGGGCCGCGGAAAGCGGAGACCAGCTCGCGATAACGGTCCGCGATCTCCAGGCCGACTATGTACGTGCCGTCCTCACGGCGGATCACGTAGCCCTCATAGGCGAGAGTGCGGACAAGGTGATACGTCGTCGCTACGGTCAATTCACACCGTCGAGCGATCTGTTTCACAGTTAGTCCGCGCGGAGCCCGCCCCACCGATTCGAGTACGCGCAAAGCGCGTGACACGCTCCGGATGAGATCTGACGGCTCCGCCAGGGGGTCGCGCACAGCTACCTCCGACGCCGGGGACTTACACCATATGAATAATCTTCCCCGGAAGGAATGCCTGACGCCTGTCGATCATGCTCGATCTCTACGGCACGTGTGGTTGTTGACACTCACCGTCCAGGAAGACCGGGGGCGGACATACCCTCGCCGGTGATGACCGACTTCGCCATCTGACCCCCTGACAAGGCTGCGACCAGCGTTAACAGGATCCGGCCGATGCGGGCTGCCAGCAGCGCCCTTACCACGACCATCGTCTGCTCCGTCCCGGCGTTTCTTGTCGGGGGACTCGCGGTGCAGATCGGCGACGAATTGAAATTCTCGCCGATGGGGCTCGGACTCGCGGTTTCCGCGTGCTTCAGCCGCGGTCTCGCTGATCACGATCGCGGTCGCGGCACGGTCACTGTGGACACTCATCGCGATCCTGACCCTGGCGGCGACCTCCAACACCCAGACCGGCGGCTGCATCGGCCCGCTGAGCCTCGGAGCGGTCGCATCCGGCGCCGGGTAACCCGCTATGTGGACAGTCGCGGCAGCGACGATGCTAGGGGCCGCAGCGCTGATGGTGGTCGGCAGCCGGATGCTGCGAAACCACAGGCTCTAGCTGGTGCGGTCCGCGATGAAGTTGCAGAGGGCTTCCATCGCGCGGCGGGGCGGGCTGTCCGGCAGCGGCGCGAGGCAGGCGCGGGCCTCCTCGGCGTAACTGCGGACCGTCTCGCGGGCTCGCTTCATCGCCGCGGACTCTCGCAGCAGCCCGAGGGCCTCGGCGTGCAGCGCGTCGTCGACCAGCGGCCCGGAGCCGAGGAGCTCGCGCAGGCGCACCGCGGAGGCGTCGGCATCCTCGTCGGCGAGCGCATAGAGCACCGGCAGGGTCGGCACGCCCTCGCGCAGGTCGGTGCCGGGGGTCTTGCCCGACTGCACCGACTCCGACGCGATGTCGAGCAGGTCGTCGGAGAGCTGGAACGCGACGCCGATCGTCTCGCCATAACCCGCGAGGGCCTCGACGTGCTCGGTGGACGCCCCGGAGAACATGCCGCCGTAGCGCGCGGACGTCGACATCAGCGAGGCGGTCTTCTCGGCGATGACGTACAGGTAGTGCTCGATGGGGTCGGTGCCGCGCGGCCCCACCGTCTCGGCGATCTGCCCGTGCACGAGCCGTGAGAACGTCTGCGCCTGCAGCCGGACCGCTTCCAGGCCCAGCGTGGCGGCGATGTCCGCGGCGCGGGCGAACAGGAAGTCGCCGACGAGGATCGCCACGGAGTTGTCCCAGCGGGCGTTCGCGCTGGGCGCCCCGCGCCGCACGTCGGCCTCGTCCATGACGTCGTCGTGGTACAGCGTGGCGAGGTGGGTGAGCTCCACAACCAGCGCGGCGGGCACGATCTCGGCCCGCGACGGGTCACCGAACTGCGCCGACAGCGCCAGGATCAGCGGCCGGAACCGCTTCCCGCCGGCATCCATCAGGTGCCGCGCCGCCTCGGCGATCAGCGGATCGGCGGAGGTCACGTTCTTACGCAGCGCTTCCTCCACCACGGCCAGCGTCGCGGTGACCGACGCGTCGACCTGCGGGTCGATGTCGATGCCGAACGACGTCAGCGCTGTGTCAGGGGTGCTCACCACACTTTCACGATGCCATACCGGTCCGGCATCAGCAGGGTCAGGGGGGTGAAGATCAAAATCAGTCTTAAAGTACGCCCGACCCCAAGCTGGCCGCCCTCCCCCGCGAGGTTCTGCCGGGTTGCGCCTTTGCCGCGTCCGCCGGGCTCAGCTGCCGTCCCGGCTGCCCGTGATGGAAAACGGACAGGCCCCGGCGCAACGCCGGGGCCTGTCCAAACAAAACGCCATATGACAGTTATCTGACGAACAGCGTCGGCCCTATCGCACGAACTGCGCCGCGTCGTTGGTGAGATCCAGCAGCGGCGCCGGCACCACACCCAGGGCGAAGGTCGCGATCACGCCGATGGCCAGGGCCGCCGCCGTGAGGAAGCCCGGGATCGACACCGCCGGAGTGGTCTCGCTCGGCTCGGAGAGCCACATCAGCACGACCACCCGCAGGTACGGGAAGGCCAGCAGCATGCTGGTGATCACACCGAAGATGACCAGCCAGGTCTGCCCGCCCTCGACAGCCGCCCCGAAGACCGCGAACTTGCTGGTGAAGCCGCTCGTCAACGGGATGCCGGCGAAGGCGAGCAGGATGAACGAGAAGACCGCGGCGAAGACCGGGCTCTTGCGGCCCAGCCCCGCCCAGCGCGACAGGTGCGTGGCCTCGCCGTCCGCGTCCCGGACCAGCGAGACGATGCCGAACGCCGCCAGCACCGAGAAGCCATATGCCACCAGGTAGAACATCGTGCTGGACAGCCCGCTCTTGTTGAGCGCCAGCACGCCCACCAGCAGGTAGCCCGCGTTCGCGATCGACGAATACGCCAGCAGCCGCTTCATGTCGGTCTGGGTGACCGCCAGCACCGCGCCGGTGAGCATCGTCAGCACCGCGATGACGCCCAGCACCGGCTGGAAGTCCCACTGGACGCCGTCGAACGCCACGTAGAGCACACGCAGCAGCCCGCCGAACGCCGCGACCTTCGTGCAGGCCGCCATCAGCGCCGTGATCGGCGTCGGCGCACCCTGGTAGACGTCCGGCGTCCAGACGTGGAACGGGACCGCCGCGCTCTTGAAGAGCAGGCCGATCGAGACCAGCGCCAGGCCGCCGAAGAGCAGCACCTCGCTGCGCGCCGGGTCGGCGACCGCGGCGTGGATCGACGCGAAGTCGACGGCGCCGCTGAAGCCGTAGATCAGCGCGACCCCGAACAGGAAGAACGCGGAGGCGTACGAGCCCAGCAGGAAGTACTTCATCGCGGCCTCCTGGCTCAGCAGACGCCGGCGGCGGGCCAGCGCGCAGAGCAGGTAGAGCGGCAACGAGAAGACCTCGAGCGCGACGAACATGGTCAGGAGGTCGTTCGCGGCGACGAAGAGCAGCATGCCACCGAGCGCGAACAGCGTCAGCGGGTAGACCTCGGTCGCGCCGGGCTGACTGCCGGCCTGCTTGATGTCCTTCTGCGAGCCGACGGTGATCGCCGCCTGGGAGACGAACGCGCCGCCCGGCTCGAGCGAGCGCTCGCCGATGAGTAGCAGCGACACGATGCCGAGCAGCAGGATCGAGCCCCACAGGAACACCGCGGGACCGTCGACGGCGACCGCGCCGCCGATGGTGACGACCCGGGTGTTGCGCTCCACGATCACTGTGACCAGCGCGGCGACCAGGGCGAGCAACCCGAGGCCGAGCTGGATGCCGTGACGCCGGTTACGCGGCAGCAGCGCCTCGAACAGGACGCCGACGCAGGCCGCCCCGAAGAGGATCAACATCGGCGCGAGCGCGCCGTAGTCGATGTCGGGCAGTTTGAGGTCGTCCATGGCTACCGCGCCACCCTTCCATTCGCGACCGCCGTGGGACCGGGATCGGTGGTACCGACGTCCTGCATGGTCTGCTCGACCGCCGGGTTGATCACATCGGTGACCGGCTTCGGGTAGAAGCCGAGGAGCAGCAGCAGGAGCACCAGCGGCGCGACGACGATCTTCTCGCGCAGGGTGATGTCCTTCCGCATCGCCGGCACCTCGGTCAGCACGGGGTTGAGCGTGCCCTGCGTGGTGCGCTGCACCATCCAGAGCACGTACGCCGCCGCGAGGATGATGCCGAACGTGGCGATGACCGCGTAGACCTTGTGCGTGGTGAACGTGCCGATCAGCACCAGGAACTCGCTGATGAACGGCGCGGTGCCGGGCAGCGCCAGGGAGGCGAGACCGGCGAAGAAGAGCACCCCGGCGAGGACCGGGATCAGCTTGCCCGCGCCGCCGAAGTCGCTGACCAGCGACGACCCGCGACGGGACACGAACATGCCGACGACCAGGAAGAGCAGGCCGGTGGCGAGGCCGTGGTTGACCATGTAGAGCACCGAGCCGGTGCCCGCCTGGGTGGTGAAGGCGAAGATGCCGATGCCGATGAAACCGAAGTGCGCGATCGATGTGTACGACACCAGCCGCTTGAGATCGTTCTGCCCCACCGCCAGCAGCGCGGCGTAGAGGATCCCGATCACGCCGAGGACCAGCGCCGCCGGGGCGAACCAGCGCGACGCCTCCGGGAACAGCGGCAGGCAGTAGCGCAGGATGCCGAACGTGCCCACCTTGTCGAGCACGCCGACGAGCAGCGCGGCAGCGGGTGCCGGAGCGGCGACACCGGCGTCCGGCAGCCACGTGTGGAACGGGAAGAACGGCGCCTTGACCGCGAACGCGATGAAGAAGCCGAGGAACAGCCAGCGCGCGGTGTTCGTGTCGAACGCCGCCGAGGCGCCCTTGAGCGTCTCCCAGTCGAACGTGTGGTGCCCGCCGACCACCCAGAGCCCGATCACGGCGGCCAGCATGAACAGACCGCCGACCAGCGAGTACAGGAAGAACTTCACCGCGGCGTACTGACGGCGCTGGCCGCCGTACGAGCCGATGATGAAGTACATCGGCACGAGCATGACCTCGAACAGCACGTAGAACAGGAAGACGTCGGCGGCCGCGAAGACGCCGATCATCGTGCATTCCAGCGTCAGCAGCAGCGCGAAATACGTCGGCACCGACCGCTGGGTCTCGTCGACGTCGTTCCACGAGGCCAGGATCACCAGCGGCACGAGCAGCGCGATCAGCACCAGCATGACCAGCGCGATGCCGTCCGTGGCGAAGGTGAACCGGGCGCCCCACGTGGGGATCCACTGGTAGGACTCGCGGAACTGGAAGCGCTCGCCACCGGCCTGGAACGCGATCCACATGACCACGCTCAGCGCGAGCACCACGAGCGACCAGGCCAGCGCGATCGTCTTGGCCAGGTTGCCCCTGGCCCGCGGGATGAAGGCCACCACTGCCGCGCCCACCAGGGGGAGCAACGTCAGGATGGACAGGAACGGGAAGTCCTTCATTACGCCAACCACCCCAGCTGGATCGCGAGGAACGCGCCGACGACCAGCACGGCGCCGGTGAGCATGGACAACGCGTACGAGCGGACGAAGCCGGTCTGGAGCCGGCGCAGGCGACCGGAGCCGCCCCCGACCGCGGCGGCGAGGCCGTTGACCGCGCCGTCGATGCCCCGGTTGTCGAGGTAGACGAGGGCGCGGGTCAGGTAGATGCCGGGCCGCTCGAACACCGCCTCGTTGAACGCGTCGGTGTAGAGGTTGCGGCGGGCCGCGGTGACGACCACACCGGCGGGTTCGGGCGCGAGCGCCGTGCCCCTGCGGAACATCGCCCACGCCAGACCCGCGCCGAGCACCGTGACGACCAGCGACAGGACCGTGATCAGCCAGTGCGCCAGGACCGGTTCGTGCTCGACACCCTCGGCGCCGAGGACCGGCTCGAGCCAGTGCGCCAGGTCGCCCCAGACGAGCAGGCCACCCGCAACGATCGAGCCGAGGGCCAGCAGCATCAGCGGCACCGTCATGATCAGCGGCGACTCGTGCGGATGCTTGTTCTCCTCGGTGTAGCGCTCCGGGCCGTGGAACGTCAGCACGAAGAGCCGGGTCATGTAGAAGGCCGTGAGGCCCGCGCCCAGCAGCGCCGCCATGCCGTAGAGCCAGGACGTCCAGTCACCGCGCTCGAAGGCCGCCGCGATGATCGGCTCCTTGGAGAAGTAGCCGGACAGCGGCGGGATGCCGATGATCGCGAGCCAGCCCATCATGAACGTGAGCCAGGTCCAGGTCATGTATTTGCGCAGCCCGCCGAAGCGGCGGATGTCGACCTGGTCGTGCATGCCGTGCATGACCGAGCCGGCGCCGAGGAACATGTTGGCCTTGAAGAAGCCGTGCGCCAGCAGGTGGATGATCGCCAGCGCGTACGCCCCGCCGCCGAGCCCGACGCCGAGGAACATGTAGCCGATCTGGCTCACCGTCGACCAGGCCAGGACGCGCTTGATGTCGTCCTTGGCCGCGCCGATGATGCAGCCGATGAGCAGCGTGAGCGCGCCGACACTGACCACGATGGTCTGCAGCGTGTGGTTCGCCGAGAAGATCGGGTTGGAGCGGGCGATCAGGTAGACGCCGGCGGTGACCATCGTCGCCGCGTGGATCAGGGCCGAGACCGGGGTCGGGCCCTCCATCGCGTCCGGGAGCCAGGCCTGCAGCGGGAACTGCCCGGACTTACCGGCCGCACCGAGCAGCAGCAGGATGCCCAGGATCAGCACTGTGCCGCCGGACAGCGCGGAGACCTTGCTGAAGACCTCGTCGTACTGGGTCGTGCCCAGCGTGGCGAAGAGCAGGAAGATGCCGATCGCCAGGCCGGTGTCGCCGACCCGGTTCATCAGGAACGCCTTCTTGCCGGCCGTGGCCGCCGAGGGACGCGTGTACCAGAAGGAGATCAGCAGGTACGACGCCAGACCGACGCCCTCCCAGCCGAAGTAGAGCATCACGTAGTTGTTGCCGAGAACGAGCAGCAACATCGCCGCGACGAAGAGGTTGAAGTAGGCGAAGAACCTGCGGCGCCCCGGGTCGTGTTCCATGTAGCCCACGGCGTACAGATGGATCAGCGAACCGACACCCGTGATCAGCAGGACGAAGACGCCGGAGAGCGGGTCGAACAGCAGCCCGAAGTCTACGTGCAGGTTGCCGACGACGATGAAGTCCCACAGGCTCTGCTGGGCCGACCGGGCGTCGTCGTCCAGGCCGCGGAGGCTGAGGAACATCGACAGGCCGAGCACGAAAGTCGCCGCTACCGAGAGGACGCCGAGCCAATGTCCCCACTTGTCGGCCCGCTTACCAAGCAGCAACAGGACCGCCGCGCTGGCCAGCGGAATGGCGACAAGTAACCAGATACCACTCAAAAGGCCCGTAGCGTGGGCATACGTCTGTTCCACGTGACGGCCCCTTTAGTACTTGAGGAGGTTGGCGTCGTCGACACTCGCGGACCGCCGGGTCCGGAAGATCGACATGATGATCGCCAGCCCGACCACAACCTCGGCAGCCGCCACGACCATCACGAAGAACGAGATGATCTGGCCGTCGAGGGTGCCGTTGATCCGGCTGAAGGTGACCAGCGCGAGGTTCGCCGCGTTCAGCATCAGCTCGATGCACATGAACAGGACGATCGCGTTGCGGCGCACGAGCACACCGGCGGCGCCGATGGTGAAAAGTATCGCCGCCAGTACGAGGTAATAATCTGGTGTCACTTCTCTGTCCTCTTCGGTGCGGCCTCGTCAGCCGTCAGCTCACGAACCGGAAGGATCGGCGAGAGGGTGCGCTCGGAGCCGTTGCCGTCCGGCAGGCGGCCCGGCGCGGCGACCGACATGGTGTTGGCGTAGACGCCCGGGCCCGCCTTGGGACCGGGGTAGTTACCGGGCCGGAAGCGCGCCTTCATGCGCGTGACCTGGTCCGCGACATCCGCCTTGGCCCGCTCCACGTGCGCGAGCACCATCGCGCCGACCGCCGCCGTGATGAGCAGCGCGGACGTGACCTCGAAGGCGAAGACGTACTTGGTGAACAGCAGCTTGGCGATGCCCTGCACGTTGCCGGCCGAGTTGGCGTCGGCGAGCCCGGCCACGGCGGTGTCACCCAGCGAACGGGCGAGCCCGGTCGCGATCAGGATGCCGAAACCGGCGCCGAGCAGGACCGCCGCGACCCGCTGGCCCCGCAGGGTCTCGATCAGCGAGTCGGAGGCGTCCCGGCCGACGAGCATGAGCACGAAGAGGAACAGCATCATGATCGCGCCGGTGTAGACGATGATCTGCACCGCGCCGAGGAAAGGCGCGCCGTTGATCACGTAGATGAAGCCCAGGTTGAGCATCGTCACGACGAGCCAGAGCGCCGAGTGCACCGCGTTGCGCGACAGCACCGTGCCGAGGCCGCCGATGACCGCGAGCGTACCGAGGATCCAGAACGCCCAGGCCTCACCCGTGGAGACCTGCGCGCCTGCCGCGGCGGCGACGACCTCGTTCATCGGGCCGCCTCCTTCGCGGCCTCACCCGTGGAGTCGGCGGCGTCGTGCGTACCCGTGTCGGACCAGGTGGCCCGCTCGGCGCCGGCCGATGTGCCGGGGTTGGTCAGCGCACCGAGGTAGTAGTCCTTGTCGGTGTCGCCGAGACGCATCGGGTGCGGCGGCTGCTCCATGCCCTCGAGCAGCGGCGCCAGCAGCTCCTTCTTGGTGAAGATGAGGTCCTGGCGGTTGTCGCGGGCCAGCTCGTACTCGTTGCTCATGGTCAGCGAACGGGTCGGGCAGGCCTCGATGCAGAGCCCGCAGAAGATGCAGCGGGCGTAGTTGATCTGGTAGATGCTCGCGTAGCGCTCACCGGGCGAGAAGCGCTCCTCGTCGGTGTTGTTGCCGCCCTCGACGTAGATCGCGTCGGCCGGGCAGGCCCAGGCGCACAGCTCGCAGCCGATGCACTTCTCCAGGCCGTCCGGGTGCCGGTTGAGGATGTGCCGCCCGTGGAAACGCGGGGCCGGCGTCGGCGGTGTGAACGGGTAGTCGGTGGTGATGACCTTGCGGAACATGTGCGCGAAGGTCACCCCGAAGCCCTTGAACGAGCCGGTGAACGTACCCACGTCACACCTCCTTCTCTGCATCGGGGGCGCCGTCGTCGTCGCCCGCGGCGCCGACCGTTGCCGGCTGGCGTTCGGCGACCGCGCGGCGGGCGCGTGGGCTGGGTGGGACCTGCAGATCCATCGGGGGCACCGGGAAGCTGCCCGGTGGCCGCGCCGCGAGCTGCTCCTCGATGGAGTAGACCCGTTCCTTCTTGCTCGCCGGCCAGAGCAGCGCGATGCCGAGCACGATCACCGCGGCCACGATGTAGACCAGGTAGCGCTGGCCACCGTCGATCTTGTCCTGGGTGACCCGCACCCCGGCCAGGAAGAGGATCCAGATCAGGCTGGCGGGGATGAGCCCCTTCCAGCCGAACCGCATGAACTGGTCGTAGCGCATCCGGGGCAGCGTCGCCCGCAGCCAGATGAAGCCGAAGAGCAGGATGAGGATCTTGCCGAACCACCAGAGCAGCGGCCACCAGCCGGAGTTGGCGCCCTCCCAGAACGTGGTGATCGGGGCCGGGGCACGCCATCCGCCGAGGAACAGCGTGGTCGCGAACGCCGAGACGGTGATCATGTTGATGTACTCGGCGAGGAAGAACAGCGCGAACTTGAACGACGAGTACTCCGTGTGGAAACCACCGACCAGCTCCGACTCCGCCTCGGGCAGGTCGAACGGGGCGCGGTTGGTCTCGCCGACCGCCGCGATGCAGTAGATGACGAAGCTGGGGAGCAGCAGGACGGCGTACCAGCTGGGTGCCGTCGGGTTCCAGCCCAGGATGTCGAAGCTGGTCGAACCGTTGCCGGCCTGCGCCTTGACGATCTGCGACGTCGACATCGTCCCGGCCGTCATGAAGACCGCCACGATCGACAGCCCCATCGCAACCTCGTACGAGATCATCTGCGCACTCGACCGCAGCCCGCCGAGCAGCGGGTACGTCGACCCGGACGCCCATCCGGCGAGCACCACGCCGTACACGCTCATCGAGGAGCAGGCGAGCAGCACGAGCACCGAGACCGGCACGTCCGTGAGCTGCAGCGCCGTGTGATGGCCGAAGATCGACACGACCGGGCCGAACGGGATGACCGCGAAAGCCGTGAACGCGCAGGTCGCGGAGATCACCGGGGCGATGAAGTAGACCACCTTGTCGGCGGTCTTCGGGATGATCTCCTCCTTGAACGGCAGCTTGACGCCGTCCGTGAGGCTCTGCAACCAGCCCTTGGGCCCGACCTGGTTGGGGCCCGGCCGGACCGCCATCCGGGCCACGACCTTGCGCTCGTAGACGATGGTGAACAGCGTCAGCAGCAGCAGGACGACGAAGACGGCGAACAGCTTGATCAGCGTGATCCACCAGACGTCGTTCTCGAACGTCTGCAGCGTCGGATCCTGCGCCGCGGCGAGGATGTTCATCGGTTGGCCCCCTGCGCCAGGATCGGACCGGGCTTGACGACCGAGAGCCGCACGACGGCTCCGGACGTGACCCCGAGGCTGCGCCGCAGCGTGGAGCCCGGCGAGTTCGTCGGCAGCCACACGACCTGCGGCGGCAGTTCGGTGATCGCCACCGGCAGGGTGATCGCGCCGCGGTCGGTGCCGACCGTGACGGCGTCGCCGTCGGCCACCGCGAGCGACTCGGCCAGGTCCTTGCCGATCCGCACCACCGGCGGGCGGGCCGTCCCGGCGAGCACCTCGTCGCCGTCGAGCAGCGACCCGTTGTCGATCAGGTGGTGCCAGGAGGCGAGCACGGCCTCGTCCTTGCCCGGCTTGGGCAGGCTGCCCGCACCGAGCGCGGGCTGTGCCGGGCGGGCCGACCCGCTGGCCGGCATCGCGCCGAGCTCGCGGCGGATCGCCCCGACATCGCCGGTGCCGAGCGTGACGTCCATCAGGGCGCCGATCGCCTCGAGCACCCGGCCGTCGGTCATCGCGCCGGTCGGCAGCACGGTCTCGAAGGTGCGCAGGCGCCCCTCCCAGTCCATGAAGGTGCCGGACTTCTCCGCGGCCGGTGCGATCGGCAGCACCACGTCAGCGCGCCGGGTCACGGCGCTGTGCCGCAGCTCGACGCTGACCAGGAACGGCACCGCGTCGAGGGCCTGCTCGGCCAGCCGCGGGTCGGCGAGGTCGGCGGGGTCGACACCCGCCAGCAGCAGTGCGCCGAGCGTGCCGTCCGCGGCAGCCGCGACGATCGCGTCCGTGTCGCGGCCGACCGTCGCCGGCAGCGAGCCGGTCTCGAGATCCCAGGCCGTCGTGAGCTCCGCCCGGGCGCCCGCGTCGGTGACCGGGCGGCCACCGGGCAGCAGGTTGGGCAGGCAGCCCGCGTCGACAGCGCCGCGGTCACCCGCGCGCCGCGGCACCCAGGCGAGCCGTGCACCGGTCCTCGCGGCGAGCGACGCGGCGGCGGAGAGCCCACCGGGCACGCTCGCGAGCCGCTCCCCCACGATCAGGAGCGATCCCGGCTCGGAAAGCGCGGCGGCTACCGTCGCGTCGGTGCCAAGCAGTCGTGCCTCGTCACCGGGCACGGCGGCGACCAGGGTCGCGGCGAGCTTCTCGAAGCCGCGGCTCAGGAACGGCGCCACCGCCGTCACCTTGAGCGACTTCTTCCCGTGCCCCTTGCGCAGGCGCAGGAAGAGGATCGGGCACTCCTCCTCGGGCTCGAGCCCGACGATGACCGCCGAGGGCGCGTCCTCGACGTCCTCGTAAGTGACGTCGGTGACCCCGGCGACCGAGGCTGCCAGGAAGTCGGCCTCCTCGACGGAGAGCGGACGGGCCCGGAAATCGATGTCATTGGTGCCGAGCGCGACACGGGCGAATTTCGCGTACGCGTACGCGTCCTCCACCGTGAGCCGCCCGCCCGTGAGCACCCCGACGCCCCGGCCCTTCGCCGCGGTCAGCCCCTCGGCCGCGGCGAGCAGCGCCTCGGACCAGGAAGCGTCGCGCAGCTCGCCGGTGTCGGCGTCGCGGATCAGCGGCGTGGTGATGCGGTCGTTGGCGGTGGTGTAGCGGAAGCCCCACCGGCCCTTGTCGCAGTTCCACTCCTCGTTGACCGCCGCGTCGTCACCGGCCAGCCGGCGCAGCACCTTGCCGCGGCGGTGGTCGGCACGGATCGCGCAGCCCGCGGAGCAGTGCTCGCACGCCGTCGGCGAGGAGACCAGGTCGAACGGGCGGGCCCGGAACCTGTACTGCTCGCCGGTCAGCGCGCCGACCGGGCAGATCTGGATCGTGTTGCCGGAGAAGTACGAGTTGAACGCGACGTCACCCGGACCGTCACCGACCTGCCCGTCCCCGGTGCCGTCGCCGCCGAAGAAGTCATCGCGGTAGACGTTGATCTGCTCGCCGGACGAGCGGTCCATCAGGTCGATGAACTTGTCGCCGGCGATCTCCTCGGAGAAGCGGGTGCAGCGCTGGCAGAGGATGCACCGCTCGCGGTCCAGCAGCACCTGGCTGGAGATGTGGATCGGCTTCTCGTACTCGCGCTTGTGCTCGTGGAACCGCGACTCCGTGCGCCCGCTGCTCATCGCCTGGTTCTGCAGCGGGCACTCACCGCCCTTGTCGCAGGTCGGGCAGTCGAGCGGGTGGTTGGCCAGCAGCAGCTCCATCACGCCGCCCTGCGCCTTCGCGGCGACCGGCGAGCTGAGCTGGGTCTTGACCACCATGCCCTCGGCGACCGTCTGCGTGCAGGAGGCGACCGGCTTGCGCTGTCCCTCCACCTCCACCAGGCACTGCCGGCAGGCACCGGCCGGGGCCAGCAGCGGGTGGTCGCAGAACCGCGGGATCGCGATGCCCATCCGCTCGGCGACGCGGATGACGAGCTCGCCCTTGGCAGCCGTCACCTCCACGCCGTCGATGGAGAGCGTGACCTCATCGGTCTTCTTGGCGACGTCGGTCATCAGTGAGCACCTACCAAGGTCTTCGCGGACAGCCGCGGGGCCGTCCGCCCCTCGATGTAGCCGAGGTAGTCGTCCCGGAAGAACTTCAGCGTGGACATGACCGGGGTCGCCGCGCCGTCACCCAGACCGCAGAACGAGCGGCCGAAGATGTTGTCCGCGGTGTCCTGGAGGGTGTCCAGGTCCTGGACGGTGCCCTCGCCGGAGAGGATCCGGCGGTACGTGCGCACCATCCAGTAGTTGCCCTCGCGGCACGGAGTGCACTTGCCGCAGGACTCGTGGTGATAGAACTCCAGCCAGCGCCAGGTGGCGTACACCGGGCAGTCCTGGTCGGAGAAGATCTGCATCGCGGTCGTGCCGAGGATCGACCCGGCCGCGGCGACCCCCTCGAAGTCCATCGCCGTGTCGATGTGGTCGGCGGTGAGCAACGGGGTGGACGAGCCGCCCGGGGTCCAGAACTTGAGTTCGTGACCCTCCTGCATGCCGCCCGCGAGCTCGATCAGCTCCCGCAGCGTGATGCCGAGGCCGCACTCGTACTGACCCGGGTTCTTCACCCGGCCGGAGAGCGAGTAGATCATCGGGCCGGCCGACTTCTCGGTGCCCATGCTCTTCCACCAGGCCGCACCGCCGAGCACGATGTACGGCACCGAGGCGATGGTCCCGACGTTGTTGACCACCGTCGGGCTCGCGTACAGGCCGGCCACCGCGGGGAAGGGCGGGCGCAGCCGGGGCTGGCCGCGGAACCCCTCGAGCGAGTCGAGCAGCGCCGTCTCCTCGCCGCAGATGTACGCCCCGGCACCGCTGTGGATCACGAGGTCCAGGTCGAACCCGGAGCCGAGGATGTTCTCGCCGAGGTAACCCTTGGCGTACGCCTCGTTGACCGCGTGCCGCAGCCGCCGTGCCGCGTGCACCGCCTCGCCCCGGATGTAGATGAACGCCCGGCTCGCACGGATCGCGTAAGCGGCGATGATCGCGCCCTCGATCAGCGAGTGCGGGTCGTACGTCATCAGCGGGACGTCCTTGCAGGTGCCCGGCTCGCCCTCGTCGGCGTTGATGACGAGGTAGTGCGGCTTGCCGTCGCCCTGCGGGATGAAGCTCCACTTGAGGCCGGTGGGGAAGCCCGCGCCGCCCCGGCCGCGCAGCCCGGAGTCCTTGATCAGCGCGATCAGATCGTCGGGGTGCACCTCGAGCGCCTTGCGCACCGCGGCGTACCCATCAAGTTGTTCGTAGTTCTCGATCTTCCAGGCGTCGGGCGAGAGCCAGCGCTTGGTGAGGACAGGGGTTAGTTTTTGGAGAACCTCACGCCTGGGCTGAGTCACTTTGTCTCCTCGTCCGAGCCTTTTCGGCTTGGGTTTTCCGCCGCGGGTGAGGCACTGCTGTCACCGGCTGGCTTGCCATCGCCGGCGGGCTGGTTGGCCGCCACCCCCGCCGACTCGGCCGGGTTCTGCGGCGCGGCGCCGGATTCGGGGAGCCCCGTCTTCGCGGTTCCCGTCGCGGGCGTCGATGCGGTGGTGTTGCGCTGCTCGGCCGTGCGTACCTCGGGGTCCTTGACGTCCCCCGCCTTGCGGTGCTCGACCCGCTCCTCGACCTTGCCCACAACGGCCTTGACCGCGTGAGCCGCCTTCGCGACGAAGCCCTCTTTGGCCGGAGTCGCGGGTGCGTTCGGTCCGGGGTCCTTAACGGCCTTGGCGGACTCGTCACGGGCGGGCTTGGTCGTCGGGATCGCGGTGTCGATATTGAAGTCGGCGACCGCGACGCCGTGCTCCTGCGCCAGGCTCACACCCCGCAGCGACGGCGCACCGGCCCGGCCGTCGGCGACCGCGCCCTCCCGCTCGTCGGCGAAACCGGCGAGCTGGATCTGCATCTCCTTGAGCGTGCAGATCCGGGAACCGCGGGCCGGCGTGGGACGCTCACCGCGACGCAGCTGCTCGGCCAGCTCCACCGCCGCGGCGGGTGTGGCCTGGTCGATCGCGTAGTCGTAGTTGACCGTCACGACCGGCGCGTAGTCACAGGCCGCGAGGCACTCGGCGTGCTCCAGCGTGATCGAGCCGTCCGCCGTGGTCTCGTCGTGGCCGACACCCAGGTGCTCGACGAGGCCGTCGTAGACCTCCTGCCCGCCCAGCACGTTGCACAGGGTGTTCGTGCAGACGCTGATCAGGTAGTCGCCGGTCGGCCGGCGCTTGTACATCGTGTAGAAGGTCGCCACCGCGCCGACCTGCGCCTTGTTGATGCGCAGGATCTCGGCGCAGAACGCCACGCCGCCGGGGGTGACGTAGCCGTCCTCGGTCTGCACGAGGTGCAGCAGGGGCAGCAGCGCGGAGCGTTCCCGGCCCGCGGGATAGCGGGCGAGGATCTCCAGCGCCGGGGCGAGGAGCTTGTCGGCGAGCGGCGTCGCTGCCGGGGAGAATTCCAGCGTTGTGTCGGACATCTATCGGTCACACCCACCCATCACGGGATCCAGGGAGGCGCCACCGGCGATGACGTCGGCCAGCAGCGCACCTTCGGCCATCGCTGGGATGGCCTGCAGGTTCACAAAACTCGGATCGCGCATGTGCACGCGGTACGGATGCGTGCCCCCATCGGAGACGGCGTGGACGCCGAGCTCTCCGCGCGGGGACTCGATGCCGACGTACACCTGGCCCGGGGGAACCCGGAAACCTTCGGTCACGAGCTTGAAGTGGTGGATCAGCGACTCCATCGACTGACCCATGATCTTGGCGACGTGCTCCAGCGAGTTGCCCATGCCGTCGACGCCGATGGCCAGCTGGGCCGGCCACGCGATCTTCTTGTCGGCGATCATGACCGGGCCGGGGGTCAGCTTGTCCAGCGCCTGCTCGACGAGCTTCAGCGACTCCCGGATCTCCGCCATCCGGACCAGGTAGCGGCCCCAGACGTCGGCGGTCTGCGCGGTCGGCACGTCGAACTCGTAGTTCTCGTAGTCGCTGTAGGGCATCGTCTTGCGCAGGTCCCAGGCGAGGCCCGAGGCGCGCAGCACCGGTCCGGTGACGCCCAGCGACAGGCAGCCGGTCACATCGAGAACGCCGACACCCTGCGTACGCTCCTGCCAGATGATCTGGCCGGACAGCATTGCCTCGTACTCCTTGAGCTTCTTCGGCATGTAGACGAGGAAGTCGCGGATCTTCTTGATCGCCGAGGCGGGCACGTCCTGGGCGACGCCGCCGGGACGGAAGTACGCGTGGTTCATCCGCAGCCCGGTGGTCTCCTCGAAGATGTCGAGGATGTACTCGCGTTCGCGGAAGCCGTACAGCATCATCGAGATCGCGCCGAGCTCCATGCCCGTGGTGGCGATCCACACCAGGTGCGACGAGATCCGGTTGAGCTCCATGAACAGCAGCCGGATCGTCCGCGCCCGATCGGTGATCTGCTCCTCGATGCCGAGCAGCTTCTCGACCGCGAAGACGTACGCCGCCTCGTTGAACAGCGGCGCCAGATAGTCGGCGCGGGTGACGAACGTCGTGCCCTGGGTCCAGTTCCGGTATTCGAGGTTCTTCTCGATGCCGGTGTGCAGATATCCGATGACCGGGCGGGCCTCCGTGACGGTCTCGCCCTCGAGCTCGAGGACGAGCCGGAGCACGCCGTGCGTCGACGGGTGCTGCGGACCCATGTTGACAACGATCTTCTCGTTGCTGAGCGGGTCGATGCTGCCCGTGACCGTGTCCCAGTCGCCACCCGTGACGGTGAAGACGCGGCCCTCGGTGGTTTCGCGTTCGGTTGCGTATCCGGAAGTTGTCACTGGTAGACCCTCCGCTGGTCGGGAGGCGGAATCACGGCGCCCTTGTACTCGACGGGCACGCCGCCGAGCGGGTAGTCCTTGCGCTGCGGGTGGCCTTCCCAGTCGTCCGGCATGAGGATCCGGGTGAGGTTGGGGTGGCCCTCGAAGACGATGCCGAACATGTCGTACGTCTCCCGCTCCTGCCAGTCGGCGGTCGGGTAGACGGCGGTGACGCTGGGGACCGGGGTCCCGGGGGCCACGGCGACCTCCAGGCGGACCCGGCGGCGGTACGTCAGCGACGTCAGGTGGTAAGCGACGTGCAACCGGCGGTTGTCGGAGCCGAGATAGTCCACACCGGACACCGACGAGCAGAGCTCGAAGCGCAGGGACTCGTCGTCCCGCATGATCTGGCACACCTCGGCGATCCGCTCCGGCGCGATGTGCAGGGTGAGCTCGCCACGGTCGACGATCACCTTCTCCACCGCGTCGGCGAAGGCCGGGTAGGCCTCCTCCAGCGCGTCGTGCACCTCGTCGAAGTAACCGCCGAAGGGCCGGGGGCTGTCGGCGTCGACCGGCCGGCGCCGGACCAGGCCACCGAAACCGGAGACGTCGCCGGTGCCGTGGATGCCGAACATGCCCTTGTCGGGACTCGCCGGGGTCTGTGCCGGGGCGCCCAGGTTCGCGCCTGCCGGTTCGGCGTTGGGTTCGACGCTCACTTTCCACCCTCCCGCAGGTGCGGCTGGAGCTTCATCCAGTTCTCGATGCGGAGCTGCTCCTCGCGGCCTTCCTTGACGGCCTGCGTCCACTCCGCACGGCGCACCTTGTCGGCGCGGTAGGAGGAGGGCATCGCGCCGGGGGCCACGATCGGGACGTCGCCGCGCTCGCGCCGGGCCTCGAGCATCTTGCGCCCGTTGGGGCCGAGCGGCGTGGCCATGACCTTCTCGCGCATCTTGAGGATGGCGTCGATCAGCATCTCCGGCCGCGGCGGGCAACCCGGCAGGTAGATGTCGACCGGGACGATGTGGTCGACGCCCTGCACGATCGCGTAGTTGTTGAACATGCCGCCCGAGGAGGCGCAGACGCCCATCGAGATGACCGAGCGGGGCTCCGGCATCTGGTCGTAGATCTGGCGCACGACGGGGGCCATCTTCTGGCTGACCCGGCCCGCGACGATCATCAGGTCGGCCTGGCGGGGCGAGGCCCGGAAGACCTCCATGCCCCAGCGACCCAGGTCGTAGTGGGGACCACCCGCCGCCATCATCTCGATGGCGCAGCAGGCCAGTCCGAAGGTCGCGCCCCAGAACGACGACTTGCGCGCCCAGTTGGACAGTTTCTCGACCGACGTAAGCAGGATGCCGCTGGGGAGTTTCTCTTCGATTCCCATAGCGCGCCTCTCAGTCCCAGTTGAGGCCGCCGCGTCGCCACACATACGTGTAGGCGATGAAGACGGTGACGATGAAGAGGACCATCTCGACAAACCCGAAGAGGCCCAGCGCCTCGAAGTTGACGGCCCACGGGTAAAGGAAGATCGTCTCGATGTCGAAGACGATGAACAGCATCGCGGTCAGATAGAACTTCACCGGGAACCGACCGCCGCCGATGGGCTGCGGGGCCGGTTCGATGCCGCACTCGTACGCCTCGAGCTTGGCTCTGTTGTAACGCTTGGGACCGACGATCGGGGCGATCGACACCGAGAAGAGGGCGAAGAGCGCGCCGAGGATCAGCAGCCCGACGATCGGTACGTAGGGATTGAGCGTCATACCGTCTCCTGCTCGACTGTTAGCCGCTTCACACTATTTGTGTGCTTTTGCCTGTTGTCGACCGGGGTGCCCGGATTTCTACACCGCCGGTGCCACCTTCGTAAGCGCATTGATGACCCGGTCCATGGCGTCGCCGTCCCGGGGGTCAGTGAGGTTCGCGAGCAGCTTCAGAACGAAGCGCATCAGCGTGGGGTGGGGCATGCCGTGCTTGGTGGCGAGCCGCATGATCTGCGGGTTGCCGATCAGCTTCACGAAGATGCCACCGACGCGGTAGTAGCCGCCGAACCGGTCCTTGAGCTCGGCCGGATACGCTTGCAGGGCCCGCTCGCGGTCGGCACCAGCGGCCCGCGCGAGCGCCTGCACGGCGACCTCCGCGGCCAGCTCGCCCGACTCCATCGCGTAGGCGATGCCCTCGCCGTTCATCGGGTTGACCATGCCGCCCGAGTCGCCGACCAGCAGCATCCCGCGGGTGTAGTGCGGCACCCGGTTGAAGCCCATCGGCAGCGCCGCGCCCAGGATCGGGCCGTCGGCGTTGGCCTCGTCGCGCATCCCCCAGTCCTCGGGGGTGGTGGCGAGCCAGTCGGTGAGCAGCGACTTGTAATTGGTCTTGCCGAACGCCGTGGACGAGTTGAGGATGCCGAGGCCGACGTTGACCCGGCCGTCACCGAGCCCGAAGATCCAGCCGTAGCCGGGCAGCAGGCGGTCCGGGTTCTGGGCGCTGCGCAGCTCCAGCCAGGACTCGAGGTAGTTGTCGCCGTCCCAGCCGGGCGCGTTGTAGTAGCGCCGGACCGCGACGCCGAGCGGGCGGTCATCGCGCTTGGCGAGCCCCATCGCGAGCGGGAGCTTGCCGGACACCCCGTCCGCCGCGACGACGAGCGGAGCCCGATACTGAACGGGCTCCTTACCGGGACCGACCTTGGCCTCGACCCCGATGGCCCTGCCGTCGGCGTCCAGCACCGGGCCCGTGACGTTCACCCCGGTGCGGAGCAGCACCCCGGCCTCGACCGCGCGCTTGGCCAGCATGTCGTCGAAATCGAGGCGGGTACGAACAAGACCGTAGTTGGGGAAGCTGGCGAGATCGGGCCAGTCGAGCTCGAGGCGAACCCCGCCACCGATCACCCGCAGCCCGCGGTTGTGCAGCCAGCCGGCTTTCTCGGAGGTGTCGATGCCCATGCGGACGAGTTGGCGGACGGCCCTCGGAGTGAGTCCGTCGCCACATACTTTCTCCCTGGGGAACTCCGTCTTTTCCAGGAGAAGTACTCTCAGCCCGTGCCTGGCCATGTGGTAGGCCGCAGCGGATCCACCTGGGCCTGCTCCGACCACGATGACGTCAGCCTCGTCAGCGACGATCTCGTTCACGGCACACCTCCGCTTCACTGGACCAGTGAGACTTTCGCTAGTGAAACAGTTCACAAGCTGGTCCGGTTCGGAGTCTAAGACCGGCATCGAGACGGATCAGGGTTAGGGAACCCTAACTGTTTCGTGCTGATGAAATGCCCGCAATGCGAGGATCACTCTCCGTGGATAACGGGACGTCCTCGCACTCGCGCCGGACGGCGTCGACATAGTCGCGGAATCGGCCCTCCAGGACCTCATCCAGCGACTCCACGAGCTCATCCAGGAGCATTTGCGCATACGCGGGATTACTCACCGCAACGGTACGGAGCGCGTCCGCCAGCTTCAGAGCCTTGCGCTCGCCCTCGTCACGATCGTCGATCGGGACGTCGATATCCGCATCGTCGACGGTCAGGTCGATAGTCGTCATACACCGAGCTAACACCCGACAGGCCCACGAAACGGGCTAAAAGCCGTTTTTAGTTCTTTGTGGCGCGGTGCAGGGCGACAACCCCACCGGTCAGATTGCGCCACGCAACCCGCCCCCAGGCGCCCGACTCCTGAATGCGAGCGGCCAGTGCCTCCTGGTCGGGCCAGGCACGAATGGATTCCGCGAGATAGACGTACGCATCGGGGTTGCTCGACACCGCACGCGCGACCGACGGCAGGTTCCGCATCAGATACGACAGGTAGACCGTGCGGAACGCCGCATTGGTGGGGCTGCTGAACTCGCACACCACCATGCGCCCGCCCGACCTGGTCACCCGGGCCAGCTCGCGCAGAGCAGCCCCGGTGTCGACGACGTTGCGCAGGGCGAAGGAGATCGTGACAGCGTCGAACGTGTCGTCGGCGAAGGGCAGCTTGAGCGCGTCCCCGGCGACCAGCGGCACCTTGCGCCCACTGCCCCGCCCGGCCCGCAGCATCCCGGTGGACAGATCCGCACCCACCGCATACGCCCCGGAGCGTTCCAGCTCCTCGGTAGACACCCCGGTGCCGGCGCCGACGTCGAGAACCCGCTCGCCCGGCCGCAGGGCCAGCGCCGCCCGGGTCGCCCGCCGCCAGCCACGGTCCTGCCCGAAGGAGAGCACCGTGTTGGTGAGGTCGTACCGCTGGGCCACGCCGTCGAACATCTCGGCGACCTCATGCGGCTGCTTGTCCAGGTCTGCGCGCGTCACACCACGAGTTTGCCCCACCCGGACACAGAACGGGCGGGATGGTGACCCATCCCGCCCGATCCTTACGCGTTATATATACGACCGCCATCGGTCGGGTCCGCACCCACCCCGCCGGCGGTCAGATGCCTCGGCGACGCTTCATTCTTGCTTGTTACCAGGGCAACGTAACCAGCGAGAACGCGCTGTACCAGAGCCAAACACCCCTCGTTACCGAGGAGCAATCCACCCCTGTTCGGCAGGCCCACGAGAACCTGGCCGATCGGCCGAGCCGGACGGTCGTACGGTCGAGTCAACCCCCCGAACAGGTGGCTACGAGGCCTCGACGAGCGGGAGGTTCTTGCGGCCGCCGCCGGGCATCGCGATCGAGGAGAAGTGCGATGTCACGCGCTCGTCCGTCGGGTCGTCCGCGGGGTTCTCGTGCACCGTGAGGTGGCTGTAGAGGGTGTCACGCTGCGCCGGGGTGCGGCCCGCCGTGCGGATCATCGAGATCAGCTCCATCAGGTTGGAGCGGTGCCGGGCGCCGGCGGAGGAGATGACGTTCTCCTCCAGCATGATCGAGCCGAGGTCGTCCACGCCCATGTGCAGTGACAGCTGGCCGACGTCCTTGCCCGTGGTCAGCCACGAGGACTGCAGGTGGGCGACGTTGTCGAAGAAGAGCCGCGAGACCGCGACGAAGCGCAGGTATTCGATCCGGGTCGCCTGGGTGCGGCCCTTGAGGTGGTTGTTCTCCGGCTGGTAGGTCCAGGGGATGAACGACCGGAAGCCACCGGGGCCGTCCGCCGCCTCGACCGCGGAGTCGACGTAGCCGTTCGCCACGGCCAGGTCCTGCACGTCGCGGATCATGCGGATGTGCTCGATGCGCTCGGTGTTGGTCTCGCCGGTGCCCATCATCATCGTGGCCGTGCTGCTCAGGCCGTTGCGGTGGGCGATGGCCATGACCTCGAGCCAGCGCGCTCCGGACTCCTTGAGCGGCGCGATCGCCTTGCGCGGGCGGTCGGGGAGCATCTCCGCGCCGGCGCCCGCGATCGAGGCGAGACCCGCCGCCTTGATCCGGAGGATCGCGTCCTCGATCGAGACGCCCGAGACCTTGGCCATGTGCAGGATCTCGCTGGGCCCGATCGAGTGGATGACCAGCTGCGGGTAGGCCTGCTTGACCGACGAGAACAGGGTCTCGTAGTACTCGACGCCGTAGTCGGGGTGGTGCCCGCCCTGGAGCATGACCTGGGTGGCACCGAGGTCGACGGCCTCGCCGCAGCGGTGGAGGATCTCCTCCATCGGGTGCGACCAGCCCTCCTGGTGCTTCGGCGCCCGGTAGAACGCACAGAACTTGCACGCCGTGACGCACACGTTCGTGTAGTTGATGTTGCGATCGATGAGGTAGGTGACGATGCCGTCGGGATAACGCCGGCGGCGCACCGCGTCCGCTGCCTCACCGAGGCCGTGGAAGGGCGCGTCGGTGTAGAGCAGCAGTGCCTCCTCGGGCGTGATCCGCCCGCCGTCGGCCGCACGCTGCAGGATGCTGTCGATCTCCGCGTTCACCGTCACGTCCTGAAGACTACGTCCGATCCGGTCGGCGAGTCAGCGGCGAGGGTCACTGACCGCCGTAGCCGCACCGGGTCGTTAATCTCGACGGGGCGGATGGGATCGGAGTCGCAGTGCTGGTCGTGCAGGGTGGGTGGACGGCGGGGCAGCTGGTCCTCTGGGCGGAGGACCCTGACCTCCCCCGGGGCACGTCCGCGCGGGCAAAGCGGCGCCCGCATCCCTTCGCGGTGTCGGCGGACGGGCTGGCAGCGGCACTCACCGACGCCGTTCCGCATGACGCCGATCACGATCTGCTGACGCTCCAGCTCCCGGGCACCGGTTCCGGGCCCTTGCCGTCTCCCGAAACCGGACTCGAGGCCGCGAAACGGGGCGTGAAGCTCGGCCTCTGGGACACACCGGTCCTACTGATCCCGGGCGACCAGGCACTTCCCGCGCTGGCGGCCCTCGCCGAGCCCGCTGACCCCGACGGCCCCTGGACGCCGGGCGCATCCCTGCGATACCTCTCGCTGCTCGCCGGGTGGGGCTTCGACCTGGCCCGTCGCGGCCGGATGCTGCCACAGCTCGTCATCGAGGCCGGGGTGCCGACCGGCCGCTGGCGCCCGGTGCTGACCGGGCCGGACGGCGCCGCGTTCCGGGACTTCGCCGTCGCGATGCCCCCGGTGTGCCGGGCGGCCGGCGGGACGGCGGCGGTGACCCTGCGGGGGGCGCTCGACGCCGTGACCGACTCCGCAGCACGGCAACTTCTTCCCGAACGGCTACTTCTGGGCGTACGCCCCGGGCCGAAAGCGGACTTCGGCGACCGCTGGGTCTCCTCGCTGACCGCCGCCGACCCCACCCTGCCGGGCGCACGGCCGGCCGACATCGCCGAGCTGACCAGGCCGCTCGAAGCCTGGCTACGGGCCGCGCACGAGGCGAACGCGCCGATCCGGGTCAGCTTCCGCCTGGTCGAGCCGGAGGAGGGCGAGGACGAGTGGGGACTCGATTTCGCCCTGCAGTCCGCCGAGGATCCCAGCCTCTACCTGCCCGCCGACGACCTGTGGACCGGCGAGCGCATGCCGGGGCTGACCGCTCGCGCCGACGAGACGCTGCTGGCCGGGCTCGGCCGCGCCGTGCGTCTCTTCCCCGCGATGCACGCCGCCCTGCTCGAGGCCCAGCCCAGCGCGATGGAGCTGAGCACCGCCGAGGCGCACGAATTCCTGCGTCAGGCGGCGCCGTTGCTTCAGGCCGCGGGCTTCGGGGTCCAGCTGCCGACCTGGGCCGGGCGCAAAGCCGTCGGGCTGAAGCTGACGACCCGAAGCAAGAGCACCACGCCGTCCGGCAAGGCCGCCGCCAGCTCCGGGTTCGGCCTCGACGAGCTGGTCTCGTTCCGCATCGACCTGGTGATCGGCGAGAGCACGGTCACCCCCGAGGAGCTGGCCGAGCTGGCGCGGCTCAAGGTGCCGCTGGTCCGGGTGCGGGGGCAGTGGGTCGAGCTGGACGACCGGCAGCTCGAGGCGGCGCTCAAGGCGGTGTCCCGGCGGCGCGAGGGCGAGCTGACCGCCGGTGAAGTGCTGCAGCAGGTGGTTGACGGGGGCGAGGAGGACCTCCCGCTCGTCGAGGTGGACGCGGAGGGGCTGCTCGGTGACCTGCTCTCCGGTGACGCTGAGCAACGGCTGGCGCCCCTGGCCACGCCCAGCGGCTTCCGGGGGGTGCTCCGGCCGTACCAGGAAAGGGGTCTGTCCTGGCTGCACTTCCTCACGCAGCTGGGGCTCGGCGGGGTGCTCGCCGACGACATGGGCCTCGGCAAAACCGCGCAGACCCTGTCACTGCTGCTCACCGAGCGCGACAACGGCGGCAAGCCGGGCCCGACGCTGCTCATCTGCCCGATGTCGCTGGTCAGCAACTGGCAGAAGGAAGCCGCACGTTTCGCGCCCTCGCTGCGGGTCGAGGTGCATCACGGCGGCACCCGCAAGCGGGACGCGGAGTTCCGGGAGCTGCTGGAACAGTCCGATGTGGTTGTCACGACCTACGGCACCGCGCTTCGCGATCTGGGCACTCTCCGCGAGGTCCAATGGGGACGCGTCGTCTGCGACGAGGCACAGGCGATCAAGAACAGCGGGACCCGCCAGGCCCAGGCGGTCCGGTCCATCCCGGCGCGGACCAGGCTCGCTCTGACGGGTACGCCCGTCGAGAACCACCTCGCCGAACTGTGGTCCATCATGGAGTTCGCCAACCCGGGCCTGCTCGGCTCCGCGAAACGGTTCCGGAAAAGATTCCAGGAGCCCATTGAGGTACGCGGTGACGCCGACGCGACCGCAGCACTCAAGCGAGCGACGGGCCCGTTCGTGTTACGCCGCCTCAAAACCGACAAGTCGATCATCTCGGATCTGCCGGAGAAGAACGAGATGAAGGCGTGGTGCCGGCTGACCGCGGAGCAGGCCACGCTCTACCAGGCGGTGGTCGAGGACATGCTCTCGGTGATCGAGGGCAGCGAGGGTATCCAGCGGCGCGGCAACGTGATCGCCGCGATGACCAAGCTCAAACAGGTCTGCAACCACCCCGCACACCTGCTCAAGGACGGCTCCCGGCTGCCGGGGCGCTCGGGCAAGCTCGACCGGCTCGAGGAGCTGGCGCAGGAGATCATCGAGGACGGCGACAAGGCGCTGATCTTCACGCAGTATTCGGAGTTCGGCTCGATGCTCCAGCCGTACCTGGCCGCGCAGCTCGACCGGCCGGTGCTGTGGCTGCACGGCGGGCTCTCGAAGGCCAGGCGCGACGAGCTGGTCGACCGGTTCCAGAACGATCCCGAGCCGATGCTGTTCCTCCTGTCGCTGAAAGCCGCGGGTACGGGTCTCAACCTGACCGCCGCCAACCACGTCATCCACTACGACCGCTGGTGGAACCCCGCCGTCGAGGACCAGGCCACCGACCGCGCGTTCCGGATCGGGCAGTCGCGCAACGTCCAGGTCCGCAAGTTCATCTGCACCGGCACCCTGGAGGAGAAGATCGACGCCATGATCGAGCGCAAGAAGGCGCTCGCCTCCTCCGTGGTCGGCACGGGCGAGGACTGGGTCTCCGAGCTCAACACCGACCAGCTCCGCGAACTGTTCTCCCTCGACACCGCGGCGGTGCGCTGATGCCGGCCTCCTTCGACACCGCGGCGGTGCGCTGACATGCCGGTCGACCCCGGCGGACGCTGGTTCGAGGGTGGCAGCGGCCCGATCCGCATCGACGGCGGCATCGCCGTGCGGGCCCAGCGCGGCAAGATCGGCTCCCAGTGGTGGTCGCGGCGCTTCGTCGACCTGCTCGAGAGCATCTGCCAGCCGGGACGGCTCGGGCGCGGGCGGGCGTACGCGCGCAAGGGCCAGGTCATCGACTTCGAGCTGACCCCGGGCCAGGTGTTCGGGCGGGTCCAGGGTTCGCGGCCGGACCCGTACGAGGTCACCATCACGATCCCCGCCTTCGACGACGACCAGTGGGCCCAGCTCCTCGAAGCCCTCGGCGCACAGGCGTTGTTCCGCGCGGCGTTGCTGGCCGGCGACATGCCCCACGAGATCGTCGACGTGTTCGACGCCCACGGCATGCCGTTGTTCCCGCCCGACCTCGGTATGCACTGCAACTGCCCCGACTGGGGCGTGCCGTGCAAGCACGCGTCGGCGGTGTTCTACGTGCTGGCCGAGGCGTTCGACGACGATCCGTTCCTGGTCCTGGCCTGGCGGGGCCGCGACCGCGACGGCGTCCTGACAGCGCTACGCGGCCTGCCCGAGCCCGAGGACGTGGTGGACCCGCTCGCGGTCGACGACGAGCCCCTGGAGTCACGGCTCACCGACTTCTACTCCCCGGCGTTGTCGCTGGGCCGGCTGCGCGAGCGTCCATCACGGACCACGACTCCCCCGGAGCTGCTGCTGCGGGTCCTCGACGCGCCGCCAATCCGGGTCCGCGCGATTCCCCTGGTCGACGTCCTGCGCCCCGCCTACCGCGACCTGGCTGGTGGCGGCTCTGCCGCACCCGACCCCACTGCACCCGACCCCGCCTGACCCGAGTCTCGGCTCGTCCGACCCCGCCCTGCCCGGTCTCGCCTGACCCGGTCCGCCTAGACATCAGTTCTTGTCTATTGACACGGAGTCTTAACAGTTCGATCCTGTGAGAGCGCTCTCCCCCTTGCGCGCACCCTCATCCCCGAGGAGTCTCCGTGCGTACAAAAAGAAGGCTCTTGGAGGCCATCGCCGCCCTCGCGATGACCATCCCAGCAGCCGTCACCGCCCTCTCATCCCCCGCCCAGGCGATCGGCCCCGCCCTCCTGCCGGTCACCGTCACCAACAACACCGGCCGCGGCGACGCCGTCTACGTGTACGTCATCGGCATCAACCTGAACACCGGCCGGCTCGGGTACGTCAACCAGGGCGGCACCTTCACCCCCTGGCCGGCCGGATCAAACCCCCCGGTACCCGCACCGGACGTGGCAATCGGCGGACCCGGCAACGGAGGCACCACCACAGTCCAGTTCCCGCGCGGCTTCTCTGGACGCGTCTACTTCTCCCTCGGCGAGAAACTCAAGTTCTTCCTCACCCCGGACGGGCTCGTACAACCCGCCCCATGGGCGAGCGGAGACGCGAACTACAACATCCTGTTCGACTGGAGCGAGTTCACCTACAACGACTCCGGACTGTGGCTCAACAGCTCACAGGTCGACATGTTCGCGGTACCGCACGCCGTCACGGTCACCGGCTCCAGCGGAGTCACCACCAAAACCGGTGAACTGCTCAACAACGGGCGAACCAACGTCATCAACGCGATCAAGGCACAGTCCGGATGGGCGAACACCGTCTACACCCGCTCGGACGGGACGGTTCTGCGGGCACTCGCACCCGGAAAAGCCGCCGGGGCGGGACTGCTCAGCGCCAACTACCTTGACTCGTACATCACGTCGGCGTGGAACGCGTACACCAGCAAAGTCCTGACTGTCGTGCCGTTCGGCGACCAGCCCAACACGAAATACTTCGGGCGTACCTCAGGGAACGTCATGAACTTCACCAACTCCGCCGGCCAGCAGGTCGCCTCGTTCAACAAGCCGTCGTCCGCATCGGTCTGGGGCTGCGACGGCGACCTCCCCGCCCCCAACGACCAGGTCGTGGGACCGATCTCGCGCACCCTCTGCGCCGCACTCAACCGCGGCACCCTCGGCACCATCGACACCCAGCCGAGCACCAACGCCGCGCAGTTCTACCAGAACAACCCCACCAACCAGTACGCCAAAATCATCCACCAGAACATGGCCGACGGTAAGGCCTACGCCTTCGCCTTCGACGACGTCGCCAACTTCGAATCCCTGGTCCACGACGGCGACCCCCGCTCCGCCGGCCTCATCCTCACCCCGTTCGGCGCAGGCGGCCCCACCACCCCGCCCCCCAGCAGCAGCGGCGTCCCGGTCATCAACGACTGGAACGGCAAATGCGTCGACGTCCCCAACGGCAGCTTCGTCGACAGCGCGCCGTTGCAGATGTGGACTTGCAACGCGTCCGCCGCGCAGAAGTGGAACTTCAGTGGCGGGACTCTTCAGGCCGGCGGCAAGTGCATGGATGTTGCGGCTGGGTCTGTTGCTAGTGGGGCGGCTGTTCAGCTCTACACGTGCAATGGCACTGGGGCTCAGCAGTTCGTCCTTTCTTCGGCTGGTGATCTGGTCAACGTTGCTGCTAACAAGTGCGTTGATATCAAGGACTGGAATGCTGCTGATGGGGCTCGGTTGCAGTTGTGGGACTGTGCTGGGACTACCAATCAGAAGTGGCATAAAGGCTGATTTTTTCTTACTGTTGGACGGGTGAGGGCCGGGGTGGCCAAGACAGGCTTTAAGGGCGTTTTTATGCCTGTCTTGGCCACCCCGGCCCTCACCCTTGCGTGCGAGTGGTTTCTGCTTTGACTTTGGTTGCTGGGAGCTGGGTGCACGGCTTGGCTCTGCGCCCACCTCGGGCATTGTGGGCTGGCTGCCGCGCTTTTGGTCGCGCCATCACGGCGGGTGCAGCAGGCCAGGCTGAGTGGTGGGTCTCGCGACGCACCTCGCCGCTTCAGGTAAGGCTTCAGGCGCACCCGCCATGGCCACAACAACGCCGTTGACTAAACCCCGGGGCCACTCGCTGTGGGTTACTTGGGTCCGTGCCTTCAGGAGCTTGTGGCCAACTCGCCGTGGACCGGCCCACGCCTCCATGGCGAAGCCGTGCTCACCACGAAGCCCCACCGCTCAGGGGCCACACACACCCACCCCGTCCCGCAAACACCCAGGTCCCGCATCAACCGCCAGCACTACCGACGACGGTGAACCAAAGGCGATAGACAAAGGCCGCAAAACCGCAGCAAGCACGCAAAGCTACCAACCAAGAGCACAGAACCACGGCGAGCACACGCAAAGCCACCACCAAAAGCGCAGGACCATGGCGAGCACACGCAAAGGCTGTCAACGGAGAGCGCAGGACCATGGCGAGCACACGCGAGGCTGTCAACGGAGATGTACGAACCCTGGCGGACACGTGCAGAGCTGGTCGGCGGAATGCGTGACCGGCGAGGTGCGTCGCGGGACCGACCGCCCAGGTCGGCCTGCTGGCAGCGACGCAGCGACATCGACCACAGCGCGGCAGCCAGACCACAAAGCCCAAGGTGGATACGGGGCTGAGCCATGCAGCGAGAGCTCAGTGACCAAAATCCGAGAGTAAGAGGCGAAGCGGCAAGGGTGCGGGCCTGGGTGGCCAAGACAGGCATAAAAAAGCCCTCAAAGCCTGTCTTGGCCACCCAGGCCCGCACCCGTCCACCGCAACAATCTCCCACCCCGCAACCACGTCATAAGCTCAAAGACATGAGCGAAATGACCCACCGCCGCCTAGGCGCATCCGGCCTGGTAGTCAGCACAGTCGGCCTAGGCTGCAACAACTTCGGCCGCAAGCTGGACCTGGACGGCACGCAGGAGGTGGTGGACGCGGCACTGGACGCAGGCATCACGCTGTTCGACACCGCTGACATCTACGGCACCCCTCACGGCGGGTCGGAGGAGTTGCTGGGGCAGGCGTTGAAGGGGCGGCGGGACCAGGTGGTGCTGGCGACGAAGTTCGGGATGGATATGGGGGGCATGAACGGGGCGGATCGGGGGGCTCGGGGGGCTCGGAGTTACATCGTGCGGGCGGTGGAGGCTTCGTTGCGGCGTTTGGAGACGGATTACATCGACTTGTATCAGATTCATCAGCCGGATGAGGCGACCCCGATTGATGAGACGTTGGGGGCGCTTGACGATCTGGTGCGGGCGGGGAAGGTTCGGTATTTGGGGAATTCGAACTTTGCGGGGTGGCAGATCGCGGATGCCGATTGGACGGCGCGCGGTGATGGGCGGACTCCGTTTGTGAGTGCGCAGAATCAGTACAGTTTGTTGAACCGGCAGGTGGAGGATGAGGTCGTTCCTGCTTGTGAGCGGTTCGGGTTGGGGTTGCTGCCGTTCTTTCCGCTCGACAGTGGACTGTTGAGTGGGAAGTATCGGCGGGGACAGCGGCCGGCGGCGGGGACGCGGCTGGCGACCGAGCGGCATCAGCGTTGGTGGGATGGTGCTGACTGGGACAGGATTGAGGCGCTCACCGAGTTCGGGCGGGAGCGGGGTCATTCGCTGCTGGATGTTGCGATTGCGGGGCTTGCTGCTCAGCCTGCTGTCAGCAGTGTCATTGCTGGGGCGACGTCCGCTTCGCAGGTGCAGCAGAATGCCGCGGCGGGTGCTTGGCAGTTGACCGCGGATGATGTTGCGGAGCTGTCCCGGGTTCTGGACGCATAGCGTTGGGCTCGGATCGGGAGCTTGTTGTTGCCGCGGCGGCTGCGGGGGCCGCGGTTGTGCGGGCACGGTACGGCACCGAGATGGGCCGGGTCTCGAAGGCGGCGGGGGACTTTGCGACCGCCGCTGATCTGGAGGCCGAGCGGGTCATTGTCGACATGATTCGGGGTGCGCGGCCGGGTGATGGTGTTGTCGGTGAGGAGGGCGGGCGCCAGGGCGGCGATCGCGGTAATGGCAGGGAATGGCTTGTCGATCCGTTGTGCGGCACGCTGAATTACGCCGCCCGGACGATGCTGGTCGGGGTCAATGTCGCGCTGCGGGTGAGTGGGCGGACCACGGTGGCGGCCTGCGCCGATCCGTTCAGCTCCGAGATTTTCTGGACCGACCAGACCCATGCCTGGGTACGCCGTGACGACCGCGACGAGCCTCTCACGCCGTCCCCGGCCTCGAATCTCGTGGACGTCAACCTGGATCCGCCGTTCCCGAACGATCCCGCGTTCCGCGCCGTTTCGCTGCTCGCCGATCGCCGCTTCGTGCGACAGTTCCGGCCCCGGGTGGTCTCCTCGACGCTCGCGGTGGCCTGGGTCGCGGCGGGCCGGCGGGCCGCTTACGTAACCGACGGGCACCTACGCGACAGCGTGCATTTCGCCGCGGGCATCGCGCTGTGCGAAGCGGCCGGCTGCGTGGTCACCGACATCTTCGGCGAACCGTTCCACGCCAGCTCCCGCGGTGGCTTGTTGGCGGCTGCCGATGCTGAGACGCATGCGGCGCTTTTGACGTTGATTCTCACCACTCACGCAGAATGAAGGGCCCGGAGATCCGTCCTGGAGCGCTAGCTCCTTGGATCTCCGGGCCCGGCCTCGGCGGGAGCGACGGTCTGCACCCCCCACCGAGCTACGACATCTGCATTTTTCTTTAAGCGACAGTCACGATTCGCCGCCGGCGGGCGACATAAAAGAGCACCCCACCTGCGAGGAGAAGTGCGGCACCGCCGCCGAGAACGAAGCCGGTCGGGGCGCCGGTGACGGGGAGGCCGCCGCCCTCGCCGCCGGTGGAGAGCTTGACCTCAATGGCCGCGGTGTTGTTGGAGGCCTTGGTGTCCTGCGGGCCGGGCTCGATCGTGATGGAGCCCGGCTTGCTGGTTCCTTCGACAGTTCCGGAGAAGCTGAAGAATTGCTGCTCGCCCTTGTGGAGGCTTTCGAACACGAGGCAGAGATAGACGTGGTCAGCCATTTTTTCGCAGCTGGGGTCGATCTCGGTCGGGTCGATGCCGGCGGGGAGTTTGATCTCGGCGGTGGAGAGCCAGCCCTGCATGATGCTCGCGGTTGCCGCGGGGCCGTCATTGCGGATGCCGACCTTGATCGTGCGCTTGTCGCCGATGCCGCCGGTGAAGGTGGCGCCGAGGGCGACGCTGTCCGCCGGGTTCCTGCCGACGGTGATGAGGAACGAGGCGGCGTTGTCCCACTCGTTCAGCTCGTTCTCGTCGATGTCGTTGTTGCCTGCCAGGGCGCGGGCCTGGGCGAGCGGCTCAAGCTTGAGCTTGGTGCCGGCCGAGGTGGATTCGGCTGCCTTGGCCGCCGAGTCGAGTCCCAGCTCGTCGAGGTCGTTCAAGGCCAGGGCGAAGGCGCCCACTCCGTAGAGGCCGGGGCCGGGGGCGTCGGCGGCGACCTTGACCTTCATCGGTGTCTTGTCGGACAGCGTGAAGATCTGGTCACCCTCGATGGGCTGGTCGAAGAGGCAGACCGTCCCTTCGAGTTCGTCGACCTGCTCGCAGTTGGTGTACTTCGCCGGGAACGAGATGAAGTCGGCGCCGACCAGGACCACGCCGACGCCTTCCGCGGTCTTGTTACCGGTGTTGCGGATCACGATCGGGACGTCGGCGCTCTTGCCGGGCGCCAGCTTCATGTCCTTGATCGGGTTCAGCTCGAGGTCGATGCCGGTGCGGGTCGAGATGATCTGCACCTTGGCCGCGGCCGCCAGCGTGCCGGTCGAGTCCTTCGCCACGATCGTCAGCGTCTCGCCGAGCTTCGGCAGGTCGGCGGTCGGGCTGACGGTGAAGCTGAACTTCACCGCGGTGCCGTTCGCGTCGAGGTCACCGATCGGGCAGACGTTGCCGGTGCAGTCCTTCGGGGTGCTGAGGCCGATGCTCGCCGGGACCTGGTCGCCGAAGGAGACGGTGACGTCCTTCGCCTTCTCCTCGCCGATGTAGACGAGGTCAGCCTCGATCGTCTTCGACTTACCGTCGACCGCGACGACCCGCTCGGGGACATTGATGAACATGCCGCCCGGGTCCGCCGGGATCGGGTCGTCGGCGTACGCGGGCAGGCCTGCCCCGGCGGTCGCCAGGGTGGTTAGGACGAGGGGCAGCGCGAACCGACCCAACAACGTGTGCAGACGCATGATCACCGGTTTCGATCAGGTGAGAGGTCCGCAGAGAGTAGGGGACGGGTCCGTATCGGCGCTACCCCGTTCCGGCCCTATACCTGGGCGAAAAGCGGGCCGTCGTCGGGGAGAGCAGGCGCTTCGCCCCGTTCCGCGGCACGGCGGGCGAATTCTCGCAGGCCGGCGATCTGCCGCTCGCCCAGCGAGAAGTCGAGGGCGCGGAAATACGTGGCGAGGGTCTCCGCGTCGAAGGGCTCCCAGCGGGCGGCCGCCTCGGCGACGTTGTCCAGCTCGTTGAGGCAGAGGTCGCGGGAACGCTGGAAGGCCTCGTGCACGTCCTTGACCACGCCGGGGTTGGCCGCGGCGAAGTCCTTGCGCACGGCCCAGACCGCGAAGACCATCGGCAGGCCGGTCCACTCACGCCAGGCCTCGGCGAGGTCGGTGACCTCCAGCCCCATTCCGGGCGCTTCGTAGAGGGCGCGCAGGGCAACGTCGCCGATCAGCACGGCGGCGTCGGCTTCGAGCAGCATCTGGTTGAGGTCCGGCGGGCAGCGGAAATACTCCGGCTCGGCCTTGAACCGCTCGCTGAGCAGCATCTGGGCCAGCAGCACGCCGGTGCGCGACGTGGCACCGAGGGCGACCGGGCGACCGTCGAGCTCGTCCAGCGGGCGGGTCGAGACGATGTTGACAGAGAGCACCTTGCCGTCGCTGCCGACCGCCAGATCGGGCAGGAGCAGCAGCTCGTCGGCGTGCCGCAGGTATTCGACCAGGGAGATCGGCCCGATGTCGAGGTCACCGGCGACCAGCAGCGCGTTCAGCCGGTCCGGGGTGTCCTTGTAGAGATCGACGTCGAGCAGCGCACCCGAGCGCATGAGGCCCCAGTAGATCGGGAGACAGTTGAGAAACTGGATGTGCCCGACCCGCGGTCGTTGTACTGCGTCACTCATAACCCGACGCTATCCCCGGCCGGTTGCGAGACACCTTGCTCCATCGGTCGCAAGCGAGGTATCTCACGTTCGGCCCGGCGAACCGGCACTACGCAAGCAATGACGGCGGCCAATCCGGCTAAGCCCGCGGCGGCCACCAGCGGCCGCGGCGCGAAGAGCTCCAACAACGGCCCACCCACCACAAATCCAATCATTCCGCCTGTCTGGGTCGCCGAGCTGATAGCCGCCCAGGCCCGCCCGCGCACCGCTTCCGGGATCCGCTCGGCCACGACGACAGCCGTATAAACGTTGAGCCCGCCGTTGAAGGCGCCCCCCACCAGCCACAACGGCACCATCAACCAGGCGTTGGGTACGCCGGCCGCGGCCACCACCGCAAGACAGCACCCGCCCATGAGGACGAGCGTCATCCGCACATCGCCCCGCTTGGCGAGCCGCCCGAACACCAGGCTGCCCACCACGACACCCGCCGCCCAGGAGCCGCTGACCAGACCGAACGTCGTCGTCGAGGCGTGCAGGGTGTCCCGGATGAAGAAGACCTCGATCACGTTGATCGCGCCGACCCCCGCAACGGTCGCGGCCACGGCGAGCGTCATGACAGCGACGAGCCGGTCGTCACGCAAGCGCCATCGCGCGCCTGCGGTCCGCGGTGCGGCCTTCCCTCTCCGGGTACGCAGAAAGAGCCCGGCCGCCACCAACGACAGATAACTAGCCGCATCGATGAGCAGCGGAACCCGCACACCGAACCTGCCCACGAGCACCCCGGCGAGCGCCGGCGCGATCAGCACCCCGAGGCTGAACGCGGTCTGATTGATACCCCCGGCCCGCCCGACATCCTCGCGCCGCACCATCGCGGGCAGCAACGCGGCAAGGGTCGGCTGCGTGACCGCGAGCCCGCAGGAGAGCAGCGCCACCAGCGCGATGATCAGGATCGGCGTCCCGACAAAGGCGAGCACGGTGCAAACCGCCGCCTGAGCCACCCCCGCGACGACCAGCACGGTACGGCTGTCAACCCGATCGGCGATCCGCCCCGCCACCGGCGCGAGCAACGCAATCGGCGCGATCGCCGCCAGCATGAGCCCGGAGACGACCAGCCCACCGGCCCCGGCCTGCTGCAACGCGAGCGCCAACGCGGTCGCGGCAAGGAAATCACCGCAGACCGTGATCCCCCGCGCGGCAGCCGCGACGTAGACATCACCCCACCGCGAAGGCTCAGATGTGAAGGACATACTTCGAAGTTATTCCTTCACATCTACGTACGCAAGAGGTCCGCGACTACTCCTTCGGCGCCTCATCCGTCGGGAACGCCGCATATTGCAGAGCCACCACGCGCGCTCCGGGCGGCGGGTCGGCATTGCGCTCCCGCCGCAGATAAGGCTCGATCAGCGTCTTGACCTGTGCGTTGATCGCCGTCAACTCCTCGAGGGTCACCAACAGCGTGGGCAGGTTCAGCTGAGCAGCCTCCCGCCACTCCCGCGGCTCCGCCCCCTGCCGCTCCCACCACTCCTGCAACTTGGCGGCACTCCGAGCCACCCACACATCAACCAGCGCCCGCTCGGCAGCCACACTCTCGGGCTCATCAAAATCGGCATCGATGGACACCCCACGGGCCCTGCTCTGCCAGACCCGCTCCCGCCCATCCCCCCGGCTGGGCGCCTGCTCCACCAGCCCCACCTTCGCCAACTCCCGAAGGTGATAACTCGTCGCACTCGGCGACAACCCCACCAGATCCGCACACTGCGTAGCGGTCACCACATCACCCGTACTCGTCAGATACTCCAAAATCGAGATCCGCGCCGGATGCGCCAGCGCCCGCATAACCTTCGGATCGGTAATGCGCGAACTCCGCTGCTGCTCAGCCATCCCAGAATGATCCCGCGCTCCGCCCCGGCCCCGACCCGGGGCTACGCCACTTTGAGCTGCTCATCGCCGAAATCGGCAATGAGCATCAGGGTCCCGCCGAGCGCGGAGATGTAGCGACTGAGAACGTCCCGGGTCGAAACATCCCCGGATTCGATCTGGGAAACCCTGGCAACCGAGATCCCCATCCGCGAGGCCACCTGCTCCTGCGTCATCTCCCGCCGCTTACGCAGCTCCCCGAGACGCCACCCGCGAGCTTCATCCACCATCTTGCCGGCCCCGGCCTCGAACCCCGCCGGCCCTCCAGCCGTCTCCACGGCACGAGCAAGATGATCCGTATCCCGCCACCGCTTGACACCACTCATCGCTGACCTCCGTCCAGTGATTCGCGCTCAGCCAAGTCGGACTCATAGAGCTCGTTCAGAAAGATCTCCAACGCGGGCGCCCCCTCACTTAATAATATTCTTAACACGAAGGGTTGTCGCGGAGCAAGGGAAGGTAAATGGATCGCTGGGGAGGGTGTGGGCGGCGTAGGCTGGTGGGCTCGCCCGCGGGGAACGCGCGCTTTCTCGTAACCGGGCACTGCCGACACCGCACCTTGACGGAGCGCCGGGCGGCCCAGGTCAGCTGAACCATCAGATACCGATGCCGAAAGGTTCCTCGGATGACGCTGCCTGCCCATACCGATCTCGATGATGATTTAGCCGCCGAACGCCGTCATCTCGTCGACTCCCGTGCCGCGCTGGGGCGTATGCGCGGGCGTGCCGAGTCGCTGTTCTCCTCCGCCTCCGATGTCGCCGGGGACCCGTTCGCCGCGGAGACGCTGGGGCGGGCTCTGATGCGGCGGGTCGCGGATCTGGCCGATGATCCGACGACGCCGTTGTTCTTCGGCAAGCTTGATGTTGCGGAGACGGCGTACCACATCGGGCGCCGGCATGTGACCGATGATGCCGGGGAGCCGATGGTTCTCGACTGGCGGGCGCCGCTGTCGCAGTCGTTCTACCAGGCCAGCGTGAAGGATCCGCAGGGTGTCGCGGTCCGGCGCCGGTTCGGCTTTGTGAAGGGCGAGCTGACCAGCTTCGAGGATGAGCACCTGGACCGCGGTGAGGAGCTCGGCACGAGCAGCCGCATTCTGACGGCGGAGATCGAGCGGCCCAGGGTCGGGCCGATGCGAGACATCGTGGCGACGATCCAGCCCGAGCAGGACGAGCTGGTCCGGGCCGATCTGGAGACGTCCATCTGCGTGCAGGGCGCGCCCGGGACCGGCAAGACCGCGGTGGGTCTGCACAGGGCCGCATTCCTTCTGTACGCCCACCGCGAACGACTCCGTCGCACAGGAGTCCTCATCATCGGGCCGAACACCGCGTTCCTGTCGTACATTTCGGCGGTTCTTCCTGCCCTTGGCGAGGTGGAAGTCAAGCAGTCCACGGTGGACGGGCTCATTTCCCGCGTACCCGTCAAAGGGTTGGACAGTGAGGCGGCCGTCCTGCTGAAACACGATCCTCGGATGGCCGCGGTGTTGCATCGGGCCCTGTGGGGGCGGCTGGCCAAGCCGACCGTGCCGATCATGGTTTCGGACGGTTCCTACCGGTGGCGCATCGACACCGAGCCGTTGCGCCGGATTGTCGACGAGGCCCGCCGGGAGGACCTGCCGTATGCGGTGGGCCGGGATCGGGTGCGGGCGCGCGTGGTCGCCCTGTTGCAACGGCAGTCGGAGTACCGCACCGGCAACTCGCCAAACGAGACGTGGCTGAAGAAAATGGCGAAGATCGCGGCCGTACGCGAATTCCTCGACGCCGCCTGGCCCGCGGTGACCCCCGAGGCGCTGGTGGTCGATCTGCTCACGAACGCCGACCTGCTGGCGGCCTCCGCCGAGGGCATCCTGACCGCCGAGGAGCAGGCCACGCTGGTGTGGGCGAAGGTGCCGAAGACCGCGAAGTCGGCCCGGTTCAGCGCCGCCGACCTGCTGTTGCTGGACGAGGCCGCCGGGCTGCTGGAGCGGGAGTCGAGCTTCGGGCATGTAGTCGTCGACGAGGCGCAGGACCTGTCACCGATGCAGGCCAGGGCGATCGCCCGGCGCAGCGAGCACGGTTCGATCACGCTGCTTGGGGATCTCGCGCAGGGGACCGCGCCGTGGGCTGCCGCGCGGTGGCAGGACACGTTGGAGCACCTGGGTAAGGCGGGGGCTGCGGTGGTGCCGTTGACGGTCGGTTTCCGAGTGCCCGACGTGGTGGTGGCCTTGGCGAACAAGCTGTTGCCGGCGCTCGGGGTTGACGTGCCGGAGGCCGTTTCCCTGCGCCGGGACGGTGACCTGGCGATGGTGGCCGTGCACGACGCAGCCGAGGTTGACGCCGCGATGCTGGTCGAGGTGACCGCGGCGCTGGAGCACGAGGGTTCCGTCGCCGTCATCGCCGCCGACGCTTCGGTGGAGCGGGTGCGCGCGCATCTGCGAGCCGCCGGGCTGGAAGCCGCGACCCCCGAGGATGTCGACTCTGAGGCACGCGTCACGGTGGTGCCCGCCACCATCGTGAAGGGCCTCGAGTACGACCATGTGGTCGTCGTGGAGCCGGCCGAGATCGTGGCGGCCGAGCCACGCGGGCTGCACCGGCTCTACGTGGTCCTGACCCGTGCGGTGTCGGGGCTTTCCGTGATCCACGCCGAACCCCTGCCGTCGCCTCTCTAGAGCTTCTTCACCCAGCGGGACCATTCCGGCTGCTGGTGGTAGCCGTTGGCGGCCCAGATGCCGTGGGCGGCCGCGTTGTCGTCGAGGACCATGGCGTCGGCGCGGCTGCCGCCCAGGTCACGGAAGCGCTGCTCGGCCGCGTTGATGAGCGCGCGGCCGATGCCCGCCCGGCGGCGCGACGGGTCCACGGCGAGCCGGTAGAGGTGGCAGCGCCAGCCGTCCCAGCCCGCGATGACCGTCCCGACGATCTCCCCGCCGTCGACCGCCAGGATCAGCGCTTCCGGGTCACGCTGGTGGATCGCCGCAAGCGCCGCCGGGGTGTCGGGCGGGCGGCTGTCGTTCTCGGCAGCCGCCAGCCAGAACCTCAGGACGGCGGGCAACTCGCCCATTTCGGCTGGTCGTAGCGTCAGATCCCGCACAGGGAATGATCTTAGGCTTGGGGTGTACGAATCGGCGGTTCGGTTTAACTTCCGACTGAGCCGCCCTCGGGCTCGCATCGTGGTGCGACGATCTACCCGTTCACCCCCGCATGCCGGGAGGAGCCCCGTATGCCTGAAGGAGCGAGGTCATGACCGAACCGATGCCCGGGGTCCCGAACTGGGTGGATCTGGGCACCTCCGACCTCGGCGACGCGATCCGGTTCTACACGCAGCTGTTCGGCTGGGAGGCCGAGATCTCCGGCGAGGAGTACGGCGGCTACACGACGTTCTACCTCGACGGGCGGGCCACCGCGGGGGCCGGGCCGCTGTTCGGTGAGGGACAGCAGACGGCGTGGAGCACGTACATAGCCACGGACGACGCCGACTCGGTCGCGCTGCGGGTCGAGGCGGCCGGCGGCAAGGTGCTGGTGCCACCGTTCGACGTGATGTACCAGGGCAGGATGGCGGCGTTCCTCGACCAGTCCGGGGCACCGTTCAGCGTGTGGCAGTCCGGCACCATGAAGGGCGCCGACGTCTTCGACCTCCCGGGCGCCCTGACCTGGAACGAACTGATCACCCGGGACGTCGAGGGCTCGGCCGCTTTCTACGGCGAGGTCTTCGGCTGGGTCGCCCGCGAGAGCAACGCCGGCGACTACATCGTGTGGGAGCACCGCGGCCAGACAATCGCCGGCCTGCAGCCGATGGACCACGCGTGGCCGCACGACCTTCCGCCACACTGGATGATCTCGTTCGCGGTCATCGACTGCGACGACTCCGCGGGCTACGCCCAGTCGCTGGGTGGGCGTCTCGTCACACCGCCCGTGGACCTGCCCATCGGGCGCTACTCGATGATCCAGGACCCGCAGGGCGGCATGTTCTCGATCCTCCAGGCGGGCTGAGGCCCCTATCTCGGCAGGCTCGCTATGACCATGTCGATGAGCTGGTCGTAACTGGTGTCGATGTTCTCGGCCATGCCGAAGCCGCCGCCCGATTGCAGGGCGGCAAAGCCGTGCACCGCAGCCCGGAGTCGCCGCATCGCATGGATGGACTGGGATTCGTCGAGCCCGTAGCCGCGCAGTACGGAGATGAAGACCTGCAGGAATTCCATGGCCGCCTCGGCCACTTCCGCCGATTCCGCGGGAGTGTGCAGCGGGTCCAGGGGCAGAAGCGCGTACCAGCCGGGGTGTGCCAGGACGAAGGCGCGGTATTCGCGCATCAGGGCGGCGACGGCGTCGTCCCGGCTGAGACCGAGGGCTGCGGCGCTTGCCGCGTGCGTCATCCTGCGCATGATCCGAGTCGACATCAGGTCGCGTAGCACCGCGAGGCTGCCCACATGCTTGTACAGCGACGGCGAGGCGACTCCCGCGCGTTCCGCGACCGCTGCGAGGCTGAGCGCGTCGAGCCCTTTCTCGTCGACCAGGGCGAGCGCCAGGTCCACCACGGCGTCGCGGTTCAGGCCGGCCTTAGGCACGGCGGTGACTACCTGTCATAGCCCTGAAGCTACGACAGGTAGCCACTCGCGTGCAACCTGTCAGCAGTACCGCGTGCAACCTGTCAGCAGTACTGCGACTGCTTCCCGATCACCTTGTAGGGGCAGTCAGCCGTTTCTGCCAGCAGCAGTGCGGCCTCTTTGTTGCGGGTCGTCTCCCGGGTGATCACGCTGCCCGGCGGATAGAAGCCGCCGCCCGACGAACTGGTCGGGTACATCTCGAAGGTGTAGGCGAAGATCTTGTGCGTACCCCAGAGGTAGTCGAGCAGATCACCGTCGGTGATGTAGAGAGCGCTGGACTGCTCCGGCGTGTAGTTGTTCGTCGCCGCCATCTGCCGGCCCAGCGTCGCGAACGTGTTGTTCTGATCGGCCGTCATGCCGGTCCCGGTGGGGGAATTGGTATACCCGAAAGGCCAAAGGACCAGCTCTGAGTACGTGTGGAAGTCCATCGCCGCCTTGATCTGCTGGACGCCGCCCACGACCCGGCTGAGCACGAAGTCGCGCACCACCTTGGTCTCCGGCGCGGAGAACGCAGCCGTGCCGCGGTAGGTCTCCGACGACGTGCTGCCCGAGGAACCCCCGCAGCAGCCCCAGTTGTAGCCGTAGTTGCGGTTCAGGTCGGTCCCCACGTACGACGAACCGCTGTTGGGCTGGCGATTCTTACGCCACGACCGGTAACTGCCCGTCGCGATGTCGTACTCCGCACCGTCCGGGTTGACCGACGGAATGATCCAGATCTCGCGACTGTCCACGACGCTCTTGACCCGGCTGTCGCTCGCGTAGCTGCCCGTGTAGAGCTTCAGCAGGTAGAGGGCCATCTCCACCGTCAAATGCTCACGCGCATGATGATTCGCGTCGTAGAGGACCTCGGGCTCGCTCTCATCCGTCCCGACGTTGTCCGAGATCTTCACGGCCACGATGTCCCGGCCCTCGTACGTCTTACCCAGCACGCGCTTGCTGGCAATACCCGGATACTGCGCCACCACCGAGTTGACGTCGGCGATCATCTCCGCGTAGTTGTGGTACGCCGCATCCCGGCTCGGGAAGTCCAGGATGGAAACGTCATCCACCTTCTGCACGGTGAAGCCGAGCGCCCGCAACGTCCGGACCTCACTGAGCGTGGCGGTTACCTCGACCACTGCGTGTTCAATGCCGTCGATCGAAACACCGGTGCCGGCGATCAGGTTGCGCTGGTCGAGCGTCCGGACATCATAGATTTCGTACGCTGCTGAGCTGCCCGCCGCTGCGCTCGTACCCGCGCCCGGGGTCGGCTCGGCGGCTGCGGGCTGGGTCGTGGATGCTGCGATCAGGGCCAGACCGGCTGTAGCGGCGGCAACCAGACCGGTGACGCGTCGTCGTCTCACGAACGACCTCCGGGGGGTGTCAGAGGAGTTCCATCCCCGTCACCACACCATCACGCATCGACGCTTGCCAATATGTCAATCTGCCCCATACCCCGGCGTGATGCCCCCACGGCCCAGCTCAGGTCGCACGGCTCAGGCTGTGCGGCTCGGCGTCGACCGCTCGGCTTTTACTGCCGGGCGTGGCGTCCGCTGCTCAGGTTGTGGGGCTCGGCGTCAGCCGCTCAGCTTTTACTGCCGGGCGTGGCTTCGTTGTTGCCGGCCGGCGCGGCTTCGGCTCTATTGGTCGGCGTGGCTTCAAGTTTGTCGTTTTTGTCGGCCGTTGGCGCCGGCTCGGCAGCGCGGTCGCCTGCGGCTGCGGCGGCTTCATCACCGGCGAGCGCGGCCCGCAGACGTTCCTTCTCCGCCGTGCGCCGCTCCGCGACCGTGCCGAGCTGCTCGGCCATCTCGTTGCGCCACTTGGCGAGCAGAAAGTACGAAAAAGCGGCAGACGCGAGCAACGCGATCATCGCCTTTACCAGGAAATTCAGCGGCACCGGCGTAAGTAGCCCGAACACCACGACGAACAGGCCGAGGCGGCCGAGCGTGTACTTGACGGCGGGACTCATCACGAACTCCTGTCAGCCCACACGGTGGCTCAACCACCGCAGGCCGTAGAACCAGACCACGCAGTAGACAACCGTCAGCCCGAGCGCCCCGACGCCCCCGCTGACAAGGTTGGGAAAAATCGGCGCCGTAAGCCCGGCCAGCGTCATCCCGACCGCAACCCCGAACCCTGCCGCGAGCACCGCGACAATGATCCGGTAAGCCCCGAACCCCGCCGCCCGGAACTCCTCGGTGAACAGCCACACGGGCAGCACGATCGCGATCCACCCGCTGGCATCCCCGAACTCGGACGCCCGCACCAGCGACATCGCGCCCTCGAAGATCAACAGAATGACCAGACCCGACACCAGCCCGGCCAGCGCAACCCCGAGCAGATCCTGAACGGACGCCAACCGACCATCCGCATCCCGGCGCGGTCGACGCGCACTCTCAGTCTCGGCCATGACCCCCAAAGGGTACGCCGCCCCCCACCAGCCCCGTCAGCCCCTGCCCAGCGCCAGCCGGCCCGAAGTCCATCGCGGCACGAGCCGGCCCGAAGTCCATCGCGACGCGAACCGGCCCGAAGTCCATCGCGACGCGAACCGGCCCGAAGTCCATCGCGACGCGAGCCCTGGCGCCACCATGTCGCGAGTGGCAGCGCCAGTGTTGCTTCCGCGTCAGGCCCAGACCTGCTGGGGTTCGCTGCGGCGCTCGGCGAGGGAGATCGGCTTGTCGTACTCCCGGACGATCTCGTAGCGGGTGTTGCGCTCCACCGGTTGGTAGCCGGCGTCCCAGATCAGGTCGAGCAGGTCGCTGCGGTGCATCGTGTTGGGGGTGCCGTAGGAGTCGGCGTCGTGGGTGATCTTGTATTCCACGACCGAGCCGTCCAGGTCGTCGACGCCGAAGTTGAGCGAGAGCTGGGCGACCGACAGGCCGTGCATGACCCAGAAGCATTTGACGTGCGGGACGTTGTCGAACATCAGCCGGGAGACCGCGAACGTCTTCAGCGACTCGGCCGGGGCCGCCATCGTGGTCTGCGCCTGGATGCGGTTACGGATCTTGCCGTCCGCGGAGTCGACGAAGTCGTGCTGGTAGCGCAGCGGGATGAAGACCGCGAAGCCGCCCGTCTCGTCCTGCAGCTCGCGCAGGCGCATGACGTGGTCGACCCGGTGCCGCGGCTCCTCGATGTGGCCGTAGAGCATCGTCGAGGGGGTCTTCATGCCCTTCTCGTGGGCGAGCCGGTGGATCCGCGACCAGTCTTCCCAGTGGGTGTTGTGGTCGACGATGTGCTGACGGACCTCCCAGTCGAAGATCTCGGCGCCACCACCGGTCAGCGACTCCATGCCCGCGTCCATCAGCTCGTCGAGGATCTCGCTGGCCCCCAGGCCGCTGATCTTCTCGAACCACTGCACCTCGGTCGCGGTGAAGCACTTGAGCTTGACGTTCGGCAGCGCCGCCTTCAGCTCGCGCAGCACCTTGGGGTAGTAGCGCCAGGGCAGCGTCGGGTGCAGGCCATTGACGATGTGCAGCTCGGTGAGCTGCTCGTCCTCCATCTCCTTGGCCTTGCGGACGGCCTCGTCGATGCGCATCGTGTACGCGTCCTTTTCGCCCGGCTTGCGCTGGAACGAGCAGTATGCGCAGCTGGCGGAGCAGACGTTGGTGAGGTTGAGGTGCCGGTTGACGTTGAACATCACCCGGTCGCCGTTCATCTCGGTGCGCTTGTGGTGCGCGAGGCGCCCCAGCCAGGCGAGATCGTCGGAGTCGTAGAGGGCGATGCCGTCCTCGCGGGTCAGCCGCTCGCCGGCATAGACCTTGGCCTCGAGCTCGCGCTTCAATCCGACGTCCATCCGGTCCCCTTCTCACGCTCACGGTCCGATCCACGATCGCGGTGGAACCGGTGGATCGAGCCTACGTCCTACCTCCGACAGAAACATGGTCCCGGACCTCGATGGGCGGCGCAGGTCACGTAAGTAGGGCAGGATTCTCAGGGTCCTTTCATGTTGAATCAATCGACAGCGGTACAGGTGTTGGGGTAAGACCTTTATGTGGCCGACCGTGCCGGTCGGCTGCCGGTTTTCGGGCAGGGAGCTCATGGCGATCAAGTGGCTGGGCCGACGCGGCATCGCGACTCGCGTGCGCCCCTGGTGGCGGCCCCTGGCGCTGTCCGCGGCTACCGCTGCGGCCATCGCTGCGCTGTTCAACCCCGTGCCCGCGCTCGCCGCCCCGACCACACCACCGGCCATCCCCGGCGCTGTCCCCGACACCGGCACCAACCCGTTCGCCGCCGGCGGCACCATCACGATGCCCGGCGAGCAGGCCAGCAGCACCACCCCGTCGACGACCACCCCGATCTCCACCGGCCTGGTGACGAGCCCCACGCTGAAGAAGATCGAGGCCGGTCGCACGGAGATCGCCCGGATGGGCGAGGAGCTCGCCAAGCTCCAGGAAGATCTCACCCTCGTCACGCAGCAGCTCACCACGGCCACCACCAAGGTCACCGACACCCAGACCGCCATGACCCAGGCGGAGGCTGAGGTCCGGGCCGCAGCAGCCACTTCAGTACGTGACGCGGCAGCCCTCCCACCCGGTGCGCTCGGCTCCGGGCTGCAGGACCTCGACTCCCTCGCCCGCATCCAGCGCGGTGACTCGGCGAGCCAGCAGGCCGCCGCCCGGCAGCTGGACATCGTCAAGTCGGCGCATGAAAACGCGCTGCTCGAGCAGCAGGCGCTCCTCGCACGGCAGACCCAGGGCACCGCCGACCAGTCGGCGAAGCAGACCACGCTCACCCAGAAGAGCGCCGCCCAGCAGAAGCTCGAGCAGGACAACGCCACCGAGATCAACGCGGCCGACGCCGCCGAGGCAGCCCAGGACGCCGCGGTCGGCGCCGACTACCTCGCCGGCGAGGACAAGGGCCGCGGCGCCGACCCCCGCGCGCTGGCGGCGCTCAAGATCGCGCTGGCGCAGCGCGGCGACCCGTACGTCTGGTCGGAGGAAGGCCCGAATCAGTTCGACTGCTCCGGGCTGATGTATTACGCCTACCGCTCGGCTGAGGCGGGCAACTTCCCACTGGTCCGGGTCTCCCGTGATCAGTACAACCAGACCAACGACAAGACCGTCGACCGCTACTCGCTGCTCCCCGGCGACCTGCTCTTCTTCAGCTCGTCAAACAGCTGGACCGAAATCCACCACGTCGCCATGTACGCAGGCGACGGCATGATGGTCGAGGCACCTCGCACCGGCCTGGACGTGCGCCTCACTCCCGTCCGCTGGACCCGGCTCTTCGCGGCGACCCGCATCTACGGCTCGGTCGACGGCGCGGTCGAGGGCCCGGACCTCGGCCCGGCCGACCCGGAAACCCCGAGCGACCACACGCCGACAAAGCCCGGCACCCCCGCACCGACCACCTCACCGACGAAGCCGCCGTCGACCACCCCGACGAAGCCGAGCACGTCGCCCACGCCGACCAAGACCAGCAAGCCCCCGACCACGCCGTCAACGTCACCGTCGACCACACCGCCGTCAACGTCACCATCGACGACGCCGCCGACCACGACCCCGCCGACCACCACACCTCCGACGACAACGCCGCCGACCACCACCGCGCCGTCGCCGGAGGAGTCGGAGACCACATCACCGGCCGCCAGCTCCGAATCCACGAAGTCACCGTCGGCGGAGACCTCCGAGTCGAAGACCACATCGCCGTCCGCCTCCGCCATCGAATCGGCGCAGGCAAAACAATCGAGCTGATCGGCCGACCACACTGCCGCTGGTCAGGCAGCAAATAGACACCTGATCTTCAGGTACGGACCGGTTGACGCCGGATGCGCACATGAGCGCTCATGTGGCACGGTAGTGACGAGCGCCCGGCATCCAGCTTGCCCGGCGTCCGATATTTGACGTCGGCGCGCCACGTGGCGGCGATCGGGAGGACCCATGGACGAGCAGCAGACGAATCCGGACAGCGACGGCACGAAGCCACCCGCTGCAGGACCGTCCGGCTCCCGGCCGCAATCCGATCAGGGGTACGAGTTCCCGCCACCCCCTGCCCCCGGAGCGCTCTGGGGCACCCCCGCCACAGGCGCCACCCCCAACCCGGCCCCCAGCTCGGCACCGGTGTCAGGCTCCGCCCGCGTGCCCAGCTCGACCCCTACCTCGGGGTCAGCCGCCGTTGGTAGCTCGGCCCCCGTCTCAGGGTCAGCCAGCGTTTCCAGCTCGGCCCCCACCTCTGGGTCAACCAGCTCGGCCCCCACCTCGGGGTCAGCTGCTGTCGCCAGCTCCGCCCCTACCTCGGGGTCAGCAGCCGTTGGTAGCTCGGCCCCCACCTCGGGGTCAGCCAACGCTGGTAGCTCGGCCCCCGTCTCAGGGTCAGCGACCGTTGCCGGCTCCGTGTCTGTCTCCGGATCGGCTGGCGTTTCGAGCTCCGCGCCTGTCTCGGGTTCAGCTCGCGTGAACGCCCCGACGAGCTCGCCGCGTCCCCCCAGTGGCTCCTCCCGGCCGACGAGCCTCGCGGGCATGTCCAAGCCACCCGCCGCACCGAAGCCCGCCCCCACACTTCCGGCGTCGGCGTCCTCCGCCCTGTCCCTCTCCGCTTCGGCCCCGGGCGCCCCGGTTTCGCCATCTCCCGCCGACCCGGTCTCAGGTGCAACCGCGTCGAAGAACCCCACAACCCGGACCACCGGCTCGGTCTACGGCGCCCGCCCCGCCCCAGCCCCGGAACCAGCAACCTCCGAACCAACGATCCTCCAGCCGTCGACCTCTCAACCGTCGACCTCACAGCCGAATGCCGAGGGGTCGCAGCCGGAGAAGCCCGAGCCGACCCGGCCCGAGCCCGGTAGTCCCGCTCCGGGGCATCCGCACCCGATCAGCCCGGACCCGGAATCTCCGGACCCGACCGAGCCCCCGAAGCCACAGCGACCGGAGCCGACCCCACCCGTGCCGACCCCACCCGTGCCGACCCCACCGGGGCCTGGGCCGTCGCCGGTGCCGCCCGGCCCGAACCCGCCGAGCCCGCTTCCGCCCGGTCCTGGGCCGTCGCCCGTGCCGCCGAGCCCGAACCCGCCGAGCCCGCTTCCCCCGGGTCCCGGGCCGTCGCCCGTGCCACCGATGCCTGAGCCGGTTCCCGCGCCGCCGCGGCCCGGGCCGTCGCCGGTGCCGCCGGTTCCGACGCCTTCGCCCGTACCCCCCGGTCCTGGTCCTTCGCCGATCCCGCCGATGCCGGCTTTCCCGGCGACGTCGGCAGGAAAAACGGCAGGGACGTCGGGTGATTCCGGGTCTGGTTTCCCGGCCAACGGCACCGGGCTGCCTTCGAGCGCGAGCCGCCCGTCCGGCCTGCCTTCCTACACGGTTCCGCCCACCGGGTCGCCGGCCAGTGCGGCGCCGGCCGGTGATGCGCCGGCCGGTGATGCGACCATGCCGTTCTCGGCTACCGGGCTTTCGGCTCCGGGGCAGGCCGCCCGTTCCAGCTCGGCGAACTACCCGTCGACGCCGTCCGATTTCCCGAACTCGGCGCCGCCTTTCGGCCAGCCGCGAGCTGATTCGGCGCCGTCGGCCCGGCCCGCGTCGTCGCCGGTGTCGGGTCGGCCGTTCTCGCCGGCGAGCCGGAACTCGGTGCCCTCTGCCGAGGAGACCGCTGCGGCCTGGTCGCAACTCACCGCGGCACAGTCCGCCGGGCAGAGCAGCGGACAGGGCAGTGGGCAGAGCAGCGGACAGGGCAGTGGGCAGAGCAGCGGACAGGGCAGTGGGCAGCAGTCGCGCAGCTCGGCGGACTTCGCCGATCGCACCTCTGTGCTGCCGCCGTCGGCGTCCTCTACGCCCGCGGCCGATCGGACCATGGCGCTGCCGCCCGCCGCGGCGGCTGGTGACACCACTATGCCGATCTCGGCGGCGGGGCTGTCCGTGCCGGGCGATCGGACCATGCCGTTGTCGGCGGCCGGGGGGCACTCCGGGGACGAGACCGCTCCGTTCGGGTTAAATGCATCGGGCGGCTCTCGGCAGCCGTTCGGACAGCAGTCCGGGCCGGGTGGAGGCCCCTCCCGGGGGTCGACGACGTACGGGTCGGGTTCCGGACAAAACGGGTCGGTGCCGCAGCAGCGTGGCGATGCTCACGTGTACGGCGGCCTCGCGGATTACGCGCCCGCTGACATGACGATGCCGCTGACGATGAACCCGGTGGAGAACTCCGGCTCGCTGACCGGGCACATCCTGGCTCAGGGCTGGCGGGACACCCCGGATACGCAGCGGAAGGGCAACGTCAAGGTGGTCGTGGCCATGGTGGTTGTGCTGCTGGTGCTGGTCGGTGTGAGCCTGGCTTTCCTCTTCACCGTGGGCGATGCGTTCAGCGACATGATCGGTGGAGTTTTCTCGTAACCGGTTGTCGCGGGGGCCATGTGCCCCTAAGCTGGCGGGATTGCGCCGAGGGTGAGTCTGCCCACTACCGGCGCGGAATGCGGGCAGTGTCCACGACGTTGACCCGTACACTGATGACAGTAATTGACCTGGCGTGCCCACGAGGCGCACGCCACGGGCGTTCTTGCGGGCAATTCAGCGGCGAGCTCCTTATAGCCGCGGCGGGCCATTCGCGAGCATGCGCCCCCGTAGAGAGGTTCTCTTGACCACTTTCGCTGATCCCAGCACGTTCCCGTCCGTTTTCGACCAGTCCGACTCCCCCGCTGCCGACCCGACGACCGCAGACGTCGAGATCGTTGCCACCGAGGTGGAGACCCCCCAGACTTCCGGCGCGCAGACCGCCGACGCCCCCAACCCCGAGGACACCGCGACCGTGACTGCTGAGACTCCGGCCGACACGACCGTGACCGCCGAGGTTGCCGAGGACGCTGCCGAGATCGAGATCGTCGAGGCCACCAAGAGCTTCGCCGACCTCGGCCTTCAGCCCGAGCTTGTTCGCGTGCTCAGCCGTGAAGGCATCACCACCCCGTTCGAGATCCAGGCCGCGACGATGCCCGACGCACTCGCCGGTCGCGACGTGCTCGGCCGTGGCCAGACCGGCTCCGGCAAGACCCTCGCCTTCGGCCTTCCGCTGCTGGCCCGGGTCTCGCAGGGCGGTCGCGCTCTGCCGCACTACCCCAAGGCCCTGATCCTGGTGCCGACGCGCGAGCTGGCGATGCAGGTCGCCGACGCGCTGATGCCGCTCGGTCGTTCGGTCGGCGTCTTCCTGAAGACCGCCGTCGGCGGCGTGCCGTATGACCGTCAGATGGACGCGCTGCGCCGCGGCGTCGAGGTCATCGTCGCCACCCCGGGCCGCCTCGGCGACCTGATCGAGCGTGGTGCCTGCAAGCTCGACAGCGTTGAGGTGACCGTCCTCGACGAGGCCGACCAGATGGCTGACATGGGCTTCCTGCCCGAGGTCACCGAGCTACTCGCCAAGACCCCGGCGAACGCTCAGCGGCTGCTGTTCTCGGCCACCCTCGACGGCGACGTCGACCAGCTGGTCAAGCGCTTCATGCACGACCCGGTGACGCACTCCACGGACCCGTCCGAGGCGAGCGTCTCCACCATGGAGCACCACCTGCTGCTGATCCCGCCGCACGACAAGTTCCCGATCACGTCGTGGATCGCCAACCGGGAGGGCAAGACCATCGTCTTCGCCCGCACCCAGATGGGCGTCGACCGGCTGGTCGAGCAGCTCGCGGCGGTCGGTGTCCGCGCCGGCGCTCTGCACGGCGGCAAGACCCAGCGGGTCCGCACCCGCACGCTGGCGGAGTTCAAGGAAGGCCGCACCAACGTGCTGGTCGCCACCGACGTCGCCGCCCGCGGCATCCACGTCGACGGCATCTCGCTGGTCATGCACGTCGACCCGCCGAAGGACCCGAAGGACTACCTGCACCGTGCCGGTCGCACGGCGCGTGCCGGCGAGTCCGGTGCGGTCGTGACGCTGGTTCTCCCGAAGCAGCGTCGCAGCACCCAGGCCATGATGCAGAAGGCCGGCGTCACGCCGGGCGAGGTCCGGGTCCGCCTGGGCGACGAGAACCTGGCCGAGATCACCGGTGCCCGCGAGCCCAGCGGCATCCCGGTCAAGATCGAGCCGGAGCGCAACGAGCGGGGCGACCGCCCCCGTCGTTCGTTCGGTGACCGTCCCCAGCGTGGTGGCTACGGCGACCGCTCGCGTGGCGGCGACCGCGGTGGCGAGCGTGGCGGCAGCAGCAGCTACGGCGACCGCCCGGCGCGCCCCTACGGCGACCGTGACCGTTCATTCGGTGGCGACCGCCCCCAGCGCACCTACAGTGACCGTCCCGCGGGTGACCGCACGTACGGTGACCGCAATGCCAGTGACCGTCCGTCAGGCGACCGCGGCTACGGTGGCCGTCCGGCCGGCGAGCGCACCTACAGCGACCGCCCGGCGGGGGACCGCAGCTACAGCGACCGCCCCACCGGCGAGCGCACCTACGGTGACCGTCCGACCGGTGACCGTCCGGCTCGCAACATCAGCGACCGTCCGACCGGTGGCTTCCGCCGCGAGGGTGGCCGCAACGAGCAGGGCAACGGCCGCTTCCAGACGGGCCGCCCGGCGCACACCCACTGAGCACCAAGCACCCAAGCACGGGGCACCAAGCACCAAGCACGGGGCACCCAAGCGCTGAGCCTCAAGTACCAAGCGCTGGGCACAGCCACTGAGCGCTGATCCACAGAGTTATCCACAGGACGGCCTCCGGCAGCACGCCGGGGGCCGTCCTGCGTTAGACGGGCGGGATCGGGGTATGGGCAGGGCATGGTTGCCTTGCCCACCTCGCTGTTCTGGGAGCGCCGCGACACCGTCGGTGCCGAGCATGCCCTGGTTGATTCGCGGACGGGACTCGTCGCCCGCGGGACCGTGCTCGCGGTGGACCCGATCGGCTACACGGCCCGCTATGAGCTTCGGACCGATCCTTCCTGGGTGACCACGTCGCTGGAGGTCAGCACCGAGGGCGGCGGGTGGGGGCGGACCCTTCGGATGGAGTCCACGGGCGGCCAGTGGCGGGTCACCACCTCCGAGCGGGGTGATCTCGACGCCGCGCTGACCGCCGCCGGGCACGCCGGCGCGGGGCTGCCCGGGACCGAGGACACGGATCTTCTGGCCGGGGCGTACGACGTCGACCTCACCGGGTCACCCTTGACGAACACCTTGCCGATCCGCCGGCTCGGACTGCTCAAAGCCGAGCCCGGGATCGCGCACCGGATCAGTGTCGCCTGGGTGCTGCTGCCGAGCCTGGAGGTCGTCCAGGCGGATCAGATCTACACGGCGGTGAGCGAGGGCACCGTACGTTTCGCAAGTGAGACTTTCAGCGCCGACCTGACCGTCGACGATGAAGGTTTCGTGCGCGACTATCCCGGCCTGGCGAAGCTTCGGTGACCGAGGTCAGGCCTTGCTGCGGATCCACGCCACGCAGGTCTTGTCGACCGTGCTGAACGGCTTGCCGAAGGCTTCGCGGGAGGCCGGGTCGAGGTCCTTGTCCTCGCGCAGATAAAGCCGGACGAACGTGAACAGCGCCTGCTGGCCGTATTTCTTCGCCATGCAGTCGGCGGCGAAGTGGCCGAGGCCGTAGAAAGCGTCGCTCTCCTCGACGCTGGCATTGTCTTTCAGTGCGTTCACGGCGATTGACTTCGGGCGTTTGCTGCCGTGCACCGCCTTGCTGACCGAATAGCGGCGCCAGCTGGCCGTGGCGGGCTGGGGATACCAGCCGATGTATTCGGCGATGCCTTCCTTGAGCCACATGTCGCCGGCTGTCCAGGATGTCCGCTCAGCAGCGCCGAGGGTGACCACGTGGCCGAGCTCGTGCCGGACCGTCGTTTCGAGCAGGCGGGTGTCGGACTTCAGCTCGGGCATGTTGAGCACGACGTCCATGCCGGCCTCGTTGAGGGGGATGGCGTAGCCGATGACCCATTTATCGTCCATGCCGCCGTACCACTGGGTCCATTGTTTGGCGCCGGCCAGGTAGATCCGGTAACGCTTCTGCGGGTTGCCCACCATGCCGGCGAATCGGTCGTTGACAACCGCGGCGGCCTCGGCGATCGGCAGCAGCTTCTTGAAGTACTTCTTCTCGCTGGGCAGCGCCACGAGGGTGACGCGCTTGCCCTTGGAGAAGACGAGGTCCCCGCTCTCCCATGGCGTCGGCAGCGCGTCGTCCTCGCTCTTCGTCGGCGCCGAGGACGCGATCACCCACTGCCCGCCGACCGGTTTGAGCTTGAGTTTCGCGGCGATCGTCGGCTTGGCGTCGACGTCGGCCGGGCAGACGTTGCCGGCGAAGCAGTAGCTGATCGTGGCATCCAGGTCGACGCCCTTGGCCGTGTCGGCGCCGTCGGGGTCGCGGAACGCCCGATAGTCGAACGCGCTCACGCCGAGGGAACGCAGCGACCGGAACATCGTCCTGTAGCGGGCGCGCAGCTTCGCCTGCCCCGGGTCGACGGCCGCCAGCCAGGCCTTCTCGTCGTTGCGGATCAGGGCGGCAGCCTGTGCCTTCAGCGCCGCGGTCGCGGACTCGAGCGTCGTCGGCGGCCGGGTCTTGGTGGGTGCGGCGGCTTCCGCGGGTGCCGCGAAGGAATCCCGGTTGGCCACGAAAACCGCGCCGCCGGCCACCGCCAGCGCCGCGATCAGCGCCATGATGCCACCGATCAGCAGACCACGGCGGCGCCTGGGTGCCGGGGGCAACGGCAGCGGAACCGCACCCGGCGCGAGAGAGAGCGGCGGCATCTCGTACAACTCAACAGGCCCAGGCACCTCGACAAAACCCGAGACCGGAGCCGAGAGCGAAGCCGAGACAGAAGGCGAGACAGGGGCCGAGACAGAAGGCGAGACCGGAGCCGAGAAAGGGGCGGGCTCTGAAGATTCGGGCCCGGAGGAGAAGATGGGCGCCGCGACAAAAGGCGCACGCTGCTGAGGAACAGGGTTGGTGACGTCATCGCCATCGCGCACGAATGCTCCTCGAAACGTGAATCCCTTTGCGCGACGATCCTCCCACGAACCCGACCTGTCAGGCTGCCCCCGGCCAGATCCCTGTGGACAGAAAATCGCTGATCATGGCCGCGGGGGCAGCGAGCTCCAGCCCCTGCGCGGCCACCCAGTCGTCCGAGTAGTACGTATCCGCGTACCGTTCGCCGCCGTCGCAGATCAGCGTCACCACCGAGCCGCGCACCCCCTGCGCCCGCATCTCCGAGATCAGCCCGAAAGCTCCCCACAGGTTGGTCCCGGTGGAGCCCCCGACGCGCCGCCCCAGCACGGCCGAACCCGCGCGCATGGCCGCCAGCGACCCCGCATCCGGCACCTGCACCATCCGGTCGACCACGGCGGGCTGGAACGACGGTTCGACCCGGGGCCGGCCGATCCCTTCGATGCGGGAGCTGCGTCCGGTTGAGAGATTCCAATCCTGATTCTGGTACGCCGGCCAGAACGCGGACCCCTCCGGATCGACCACACACAGTCTCGTGTCGAACCGGCGGTACCGCGCGTAACGCCCGATGGTGGCGCTGGTGCCGCCCGTGCCGGCTCCGACCACGACCCACGCCGGGATCGGGTGCCGTTCGAGGCTCAGCTGGGCGTAGATCGACTCGGCGATGTTGTTGTTTCCCCGCCAGTCGGTGGCGCGTTCGGCGTACGTGAATTGGTCCATGAAATGCCCGCGTAGCTCGCCGGCCAGGGCGCGAGCCGTCGACACAACGGTGGTGGAGTCGTCGACCAGGTGGCATTTGCCGCCCTGGAACTCGATGAGCGAGATCTTCTCGGGCGATGTGGACGCGGGCATGACGGCGATGAACTCGCAGCCGAGCATCCGTGCGAAGTACGCCTCACTGACGGCGGTGGAGCCCGATGATGCCTCGACGATCGGGGTGTCGGGGCCGATCCAGCCGTTGCAGAGCGCGTACAGAAAAAGGGAGCGGGCCAACCGGTGTTTGAGCGACCCGGTCGGGTGTGAGGATTCGTCCTTGAGATAGAGGTCGACGCCCCACGAGGATGGCAGCGGAAACGGCAGCAGATGCGTGTCCGCGGAACGATTGGCGTCAGCCTCCACGAGGGAGATCGCGTTGCGTTCCCAGTCGCGGTCGACCGGTTTCACGCGACCTCACGCCCCGGTTGGGGCCTGTTCTCCCATTTTGTGGAAAGCGCGATCGCGGTGCGGGTAGAGGCGACGCCCGGGGTCCGGTTGATACGCACGATCAGCTGCTCCAATTCCGCGATGGTGCCGACCCGCACGGTGAGCTGGTACGACTCCACTCCCGCCATGAAATGACAGGATTCGATCTCAGGCATGACACGCAGCGCGGCGAGCACGTCGTCGGTGTCGGCACCGGAGTCCTCGATGATGCCGATCAGCGCGGTGACGCCGAGCCCGATCGTCTCCGGCTCCACTTCGGCGCGGTATGCCCGGATGGTTCCGGCGGTTTCCAGCTTGCCGACCCGTTCGTGCACGGCCGGCGCGGAGAGGCCCACTTGCCGGGCGAGCTCCGCGTAGGACGAGCGGGCGTTGTCCCGCAACAGGTCGATCAGGCGCAGGTCGATGGCGTCCATGGCTTGAAAGGTTAGTGGGCGGCCTCGAGGACCCGTCCGGGTGGTTCACGCCCTGTAGCGATCGGCAACCGCCCGGCCCGGCAAGGATAATGGTCAACGTCGCAATCGGGGCTTTTTCCGCATTTCAGCGACTTGCTGTTTTGGCCGATGCTCTAATGGCTTTACGTCCCGATCGAGCAAGCCGACACTCACCGTGACCACCGGCGCTCCAACACGACGCGAGGAGAGGGCCGTGGACACAGGAGATCGACTGCTGACGCCTGGGGAGGTTGCCGCGCTGTTCCGGGTGGACCCCAAGACCGTCACGCGTTGGGCGGCCGCGGGCCGCATCGGCAGCATCCGCACTCCGGGTGGCCACCGCCGGTTCCGTGAGTCGGAGGTGCGAGCCCTGCTCGAGGGCGAGGGTGCCGCCGTCGTCGAGGAGATGCGCGAGGACGACGCCAACAACCGGCCTCGTAACACGGGCCCGGCCAACCCGGGCTCCAGTTACGGTCCACCCAACGGGCTGCGCTGAGCATTCAGTTCTCCGCGCCAGCGCGCGGAGAGGCTGTGCGGCACGTCGAGGGCGTCGAGCACTTTGCCCGCCACGAAATCGATCAGCTGCTGAGCGGTGGCCTCGGCCCCGGCGCCGTAGAAGCCGGGCGAGGCCGGTAGCACCACAGCCCCGGCGTCATGCAGGGCGATCAGGTGCTCCAGGTGGCTCCGGGTCACGGGTGTCTCCCGCGGCACGACCACCGTGCGGCGGCGCTCCTTGAGGTTGACCTCGGCAGCGCGTTGCAGCAGATCCTTCGAGAGCCCGATGGCGATGCCCGCACACGATGCCGTGCTCGCGGGCACCACCGCCATGCCCTTGGCCGGATAGGAGCCGCTGCTCGGCCCGGCCGCGAGGTCGTTGGCCGGCCAGTAGGTCAGATCCGCGGATCCGAGGTCACGGCCGAGCCAGGCGCCGACGTCGTCCTTCCAGTGCGCGTCCCGCACGCTGGCACCCGTCTCGTCGAGCAGGGTCAGCCGTGCGGCCTTGGAAATGACGAGGTCCACGGACTCGCCGGCGTCCAGGAGCGCGCCCAGCACGGCCTTGGCATAAGGCGTACCGGAAGCTCCTGAGACACCGACGATCCATGGCGTTCGCATGCCCTCAAGCATGCCTCAGGTTTGTCAGCCGATGGCTGACGTCAGCTGACGGCCGACGTGGCGTCGAACCAGGTGGCTGAGTCCTCGACGTTGGCGAAGGTCACATTGCTCAGGATCTTGCGCAGCTCGTCGTCGGACACGAAGCCGCCACCGCCGGCCTCGATGAAGTACTTGCCGTCGTCGGTGTAGCGGTAGCAGATGCTGTCCGTCGGGCAGTACGGCGTCTTGCCGGGAGCCTCGTACTTCTGGTTCCACGCCGGGTAGACGGTGAACGAGAGCACCGGAAGCTGCTGGTCGCCGACGACGTACGGGTCGATGACGGTGTCGGTCAGGTTCTTGTAAGGGAAGTCGCCCTTCAGCAGCCGCAGGTACGACTTACCCGGAACCGGCGCGGTGAGCCCGTCGTCGGTGCGACCGGCGGCCGACAGCGTGTAGCCCGCGGGGACGTAACCGAGCTTGAAGTTGACCTTCGTGGGCTCCGCCGGGCCTGCGTTCAGGCCGGCACCGAGCTTGGCCAGATCGGCCGCGGTGAGCTTCTCGCCACCGAAGACGGAGATGACCGCCCAGGAATCGTCGGCGTACTCCCAGGACAGGGTCGTCTTGGAGTAAACCGCCGCGCCCTTCTTCGGGTCCGTACCCTCCTTCTGGCCTGCCGTGAAGTAGCCGGAGTGTGAGCCGACTTTCTGCGCGGTGCCCTTCTCGGCGACCTTCGGATCGAAGACGCCCTTGGCATACGTGACCAGGCTGCCGACCCAGTTGGGCGACGAGTGCGACTTGCCCTTGAGGTCGATAGTCTTCGAACCCTCGCCCTCGCCGATGACGTTGGCCACCTGGTAGCCGGGGGTCACCAGGACGGTGTCCGAGACGGTCAGCGTGCCAGCCTTGTAGCTCTCGATGTTTCCGGTGAAGTCGCTCGCCGGATATGCGAAAGGACTCGGCTTGCCGGCAGCCGCTTGCGGCAGAGCGGCGGCGGGGGCAGCTTTTTCGTGGCTGGGCAGCAGCTGGGGAACGGCCGCAGCACCGGCCACGGCCAGCACCACAGCGGCGGAGCCCGACACCGCCCAGAGCGCGCGACGCTGGCGCTGCCGCTTGTGCCCGGCGGCCAGCGCGTCCTCAACCGTGTAGCGAGGGGCCGGCGCGTCCGACTTCGCATCCTGCAACATGTCAGACAGCTCGTGCTTCACGATGGTTCTCCTTGTTGACGAAGACCTCGGCACCGAGGACGTTGCGCAGGGCCTCGAGGCCGCGCGAGGTGTAGCTCTTGATGGTTCCTTCGGGGCAGCCCAGGGCCTCGGCGGTCTCCTGGACGCTGAGCCCCTCGAGGTAGCGCAGGGTCAGCACGGCACGCAGGCGCGCCGGCACCTTCTGCAGGGCTGCCCGGATCCGCAGCCGTTCGTCGACCGAGCTGGTGGCGTCGACGGGATGAGCCCGGTCGGGCATGGCGTCGCTCTGCGCGTGCTCACGCCGCCACCAGGGACGCCGGGTCTCGTCGATGGCAGCGCGCACCACGGCCGTACGCGCGTAGGCGCCCGGATTGTCGATGCGCCGCCACTTCACATACAGCTTGGCGAGCACCGTGAGGACCGCGTCCTCGGCTGCCTGCCAGTCACCGCACGTGAGGTAGGCAAGCCCGCGCAGCGGCTCCATCTGCGCGGTGACGAAGTTTCTGAACTCCGTATCTTTGTCGCTCACAGCAACTAGACGGAGCAAGTGGTGCCGGGGGTTACAACAAACTCAGGTCGAGGAGCGCGAAGACGAAGAGCGCGATGCCGACGAAGCCGTTCGCGGTGAAGAACGCCCGGTTGACCTTCGAGAGGTCCTTCGGCGTGACGACGATGTGCTGGTAGACGAAGGCGGCGGCGGTGAGCGCAAGGCCGATCCACCAGAGCCAGCTCAGCCCGACGAGCTGGCCGAACCACACGAACAGCGCGAATGTCACCACGTGGGTGACCGTGGAGATGTGCAGGGCGGTGCGGACCCCGAACCGGGCCGGGGTGGAGTGCACGCCGATCTTCCGGTCGATGTCGACGTCCTGGCAGGCGTAGATGATGTCGAAGCCGCCGATCCAGAGGCCGACCGCGACACCGAGCAGCCATGCGGGGCCCGAGCCGGCGAACGTGCCGGTGATCGCCAGCCACGCACCGACCGGCGCCACGGCCTGCGCCAGCGCCAGCACGTAGTGCGGGAAGTTGGTGAAGCGCTTCGCGTAGGGGTAGACGATCAGCGGGATCACGGCGAGCGGTGACAGCACCAGGCAGAGCCAGTTGAGCAGGCCCGCGGCGAGGAACAGCACCACCAGGGAGACCACGGCGCCGGTCCAGGCCGTCCGCACGCTCACGGCCCCGGTGACCAGCTCACGATTGCGCGTACGCGGATTCTGCGCATCGATCTTGCGGTCGAGGATCCGATTGGCGGCCATGGCGAACGTGCGCCCGGAGACCATGGCGATCGTGACCAGCAGCAGATCGAGCCAGTGCACCCCGGTCGCCGCGCGGTCCATGGCGACCAGCGCGGAGAGATAGGCGAACGGCAGGGCGAAGACCGAGTGCTCGATCGCGACGAGCCGCAGGAACGCCTTGATCTTGCCCGGTTTCTCGGGCGCGGAGGCCACCGCCGTCATATGCCGTATTCCTTCCAGCGCTTGTCCACCAGGGCGGTCACCTCGGGCGCCATGGTCATCTCCTCCGGCCACCCGCGTGAATACCCTTCACCGGGCAGCTTACGGGTGGCGTCGAGCCCCGCCTTACCGCCCCAGAACTGCTGGTAGGAAGCGTGATCCAGATGATCGACCGGCCCCTGGGTGACCATGAGGTCACGGTCGTAGTCGACGTTGCCGAAGGCCCGGAACGCGACCTCGTTGTAGTCGTGGACGTCGCAGTCCTCGTCGACCACCACGATCAGCTTGGAGAGCGACATCAGGTGCGCGCCCCAGATCGCGTTCATGACCTTCTGGGCGTGCTTCGGGTAGCGCTTGCGGATCGACACGATCACGCAGTTGTGGAAGACACCGGCGGCGGGCATGTCGTAGTCGGCGATGTCCGGGATCATCATGCGCAGCAGCGGCAGGAAGATCCGCTCGGTCGCCTTGCCCAGGCCGTGGTCCTCCTGCGGCGGCTTCGACGTGACGATCGAGTGGTAGATCGGCTTCTTGCGCATGGTCATGCACTCGATGTGCAGCACCGGGAAGGGCTCGACCGGAGTGTAGAAGCCGGTGTGGTCGCCGAACGGCCCCTCGGGCGCCCGCTCCCCCGGCTCGAGGTAGCCCTCCAGCACGATCTGCGCCTCGGCGGGGACCTGCAGCGGCACGGTCAGGCAGTCGACCATCTCGACCCGCTCGCCGCGCAGGAACCCGGCGAACAGGTATTCGTCGATGTCGCCGGGCAGCGGGGCGCTGGCCGAATAGGTGACCACCGGGTCGCAGCCGATCGCGATGGCCACGGGCAGCCGCTGCCCGAGCCGCTCGGCGACCGCGTGGTGCGCGGTGGAATCCTTGTGGATCTGCCAGTGCATGCCCAGCGTGTTCTTCGAGTGCTGCTGCAGCCGGTAGAGGCCGAGGTTGCGCTTGCCGGTCTCGGGGTGCTTGGTGTGGGTCAGCCCGAAGTTGTGGAAGATGCCGCCGTCGCCGGGCCACACCTGCAGGCCGGGCAGCAGGTCGAGGTCGACCTCGTCGCCCTTGAGCACGACCTCCTGGCAGGGCGCGCCCTTGACCTTCTTCGGCGGCAGCGACTTGAGCTGCAGGACCTTGCCGAGGCCCTCGCGGATGCCGGACCAGCCGACCGGCAGCTCCGGTTTGATCAGCGAGCCGATCCGGTCGCCGACGTCGTCGAGCGAGTCGACGCCGAGCGCCATCGCCATCCGCTTCTCGGTGCCGAAAAGGTTGATGACCAGCGGCATGTCACCACGGGTGGGACGCTCGAAGAGCAGGGCGGGGCCGCCGGCCCGGACCGTGCGCGTCACGATCTCGCTGATCTCCAGCGTGGGATCCACCGGCACCTTCACCCGGCGCAGCTCGCCGGCCGCTTCCAGGGCCGAGATGAAGCTCTGCAGATCGTGAAACGGAGCAGCCATGTCCCCCAGTCTTCCACCCGCGCGCGCCGCGGGACCGTCAGGCGGGGTAGACGTACGTCGCACTTCCGGCCGTCACCCGAAGATCGCCTTCCCCGTTGAGCTAAGGGTTTGGTTTCAAAAGCCACGGGAGGGCGAGGTGGACGACGTGAAGTTCCGTTCTCTGGCGCGATGGTGCGCCCTCACGGGCCTCGTCGCGGCCCTGGGAGTCACGGTCCCGGCGACGGCCGCCCCCAAGAAACTACCGACGTGCAAGACCGGCACCGCGTCGACCAGGGCGCCGGCCAGCGCGCCCAGCACCAGGGCACCGAAGGCGTGCCAGGCCACCCCGCCGCGGGTCGAGCTCGGGCGGATGAGCCGGGCGGCGGGGGCGAGGACAACGGCGGGTTACCACCATCTCGGTGCGGGCACGGCCGGCGTCTGGCGTGGGGTGTACGGCCGGATGCAGGTCGTCAACGGCGCCGTCCGGCCCGGCACGTACGACTTCCTCGCCAGCCGCTTCCTCGTCAAGCGCGACCTCGGCGGTGGCAAGCTCGCCTGGCTGGAGGCCGGCTGGGCGGAGACGGGCTGGTCCGGCAAGGGCCGGCAGCGCATCTACACGTTCAACACGAACACGAACACCTGGCAGTTCTACGACCAGTACAAGCTGAAGTCGGGCAGCCGCATCTGGATCGACGTGCACACCGACGGCAACAACGTCTGGCAGGCCTGGCTCTGGTGGAACGACACCTGGAACCTGCTGACCACCCAGAAACTGCCGATCGGCTCCAGCGCGTACGTCGAGCAGTACGTCGAGGTGCACGTCGACGATGATAAGCCGACCAGTCTGCGGGTCCCCCGGGCTGAGGTCGACAACGTGAAGCTCCGCGACCCGGACGACGGCGGGATCCGCTACTGGCGTTCGGACGTGGACACCGTCACCGGTGGCAGCACCCGGCGCTCCGACGACTTCTGCCTGGACTGGGTGACCCAGTTCGACACCTGGAGCGCCGGCGACTGCGAACGACCTGCTGATTAGCCGCCCGCGTTGGCGTACGAGTGCAGGCCCGAGAAGAACAGATTGACGCCGAAGAGGTTCATCAGCATCGTCGCGAAGCCCAGGATCGCGATCCAGGTGGCGACGGTGCGCTTGACGCTCGGGGTCGCGCGGGCGTGCAGGTAGCTGGCGTAGACGATCCAGGAGATGAACGCCCAGACCTCCTTGGGGTCCCAGCCCCAGTAGCGGCCCCAGGACGCCTCGGCCCAGATCGGACCGGCGATCAGCGCGCCAAAGGTGAACAGCGGGAACGCGAAGGCGTGCAGGCGGAAGGTCAGCCGCTCGAGCAGCGCGGCCTCGGGGACCTTGGCGCCGAGCGAGTAGGGGAAGCGGCGCTTACCCTCGTCGTAGCCGGCCCGGACCAGGAACATCGCGGCCGGCACGGCACCGATCAGGAAGATGCCGCTGGCCAGGATGATGGTCGAGACGTGGATGATGAACCAGTACGAGTTGAGCGCGGGCACGAGCGGCCCGACCGGCGCGTACGCGATGAGGCCGTCGGCGCCGAGCAGCATGACCAGCGCGAGCGCCGCGAAGAGCCCGAGGTGGCGCAGCTCCGGCTTGCGGGTCAGCACACCGAGCCACACGGCCGAGCCGACCAGGGTGACGGTCAGCGTGAACTCGTACATGTTGCCCCAGGGCATGCGGTCCGCCGCGATGCCGCGGGTGACCACCGTGCCGAGGTGCAGCGCGAACGCCAGCCAGTTGAAGCCGACCGCGATCCGTCCGAGCAGGACGCCACGGTCGCGCTTGGGCGCAGGCTCTTCCGCAGCCGGAAGTGGATCATCAAGAGGCACCGGCGCCCCGGCACCCACCAGCTGCCGGGCCGGCCGCTGGGCAGCACGACCGATGTGGCTCTTGTTGCCGAACGCATACTCGGCGGCGTAAAGGACCATCGCTGCCAGGTAGGACAGCACCGTGACGGCCATCAACTGATTGGACAACTCCGCCATCAGGGCGTCCCTCCATCCGGACCGCGAGCGGCCCCCACGATCTGGCCGAACTCCTCAGCGAAGCCCGGGTAGTCGGTGCGGGGCAGGCCGCCGGCCTCCATCAAACTACCGGACCCGTCCCGAGGCGAAATCCGGAACCACAACCTGCGACGGTGCCCGCCCAGCGACAGCATCAGGCCGAGCAGCCCGACGACCGCGCCGGCGAGCACCAGCGTCGCGGTGGGGTCGTAGCGGACGGCGAGCGTCGCGAACGGGCGGGTGGCCAGGAACTCGACCTTGGTGCCGTCGTCGAGCGTCCATGACTGGCCCGGCGTCAGGCGCTGCGGACGGTCGCCGCTGACCTTCTTGAGCTCGCCGTTGGCGATCTGGCCCTGGTCGAGCGAGTACACCGAGCCGGGGTTGCCGACCTCGACGCCCAGGTCACCGCGGTAGGCGGTGAGGAAGAGCGCGGGGTTGTTCTCCGCCGGGAAGACCGAGGTGGCGCCGCCGGCCGGGTCGACCGTCGGCACGAACACGCCTTCGAAGCCGACCTGCAGGTTGACGTCACGCTTGTTCGTCTTCGGATCGATGTTGACGTCCGGGAACGACCCGACACCCGAGCTGGTGAACAGCCCGTCGGTGGGCAGGAACGGCACGACCTTGGTCTGCTGGGCGCCGAAGCGGTCGGTGTAGCGCAGCTCGACGGCGTACCCGTGACCGAGCAGGTGCACGTTGGCCTGCGACAACCGCAGCGGGTTGTTGACCGTGAAGTGCCGGGCCTTCCACGGGCCGTCCTGCTTCGTCTGCACCTCGACGTCGGCGTCGAAGCTCTTCGGCTGGCCGGTGGTCTGGTACGCCGCCTGGAAGTCGGTCAGCCGCAGGCAGAAGAACGGCAGGTCGGCGGCGTCGACCCGGGGGCCGAGCGAGGACTCGTCGTACTGCGTGACCGAGTTACAGAAGCCCTGGTCGTTGCCCTCGACGAGGATCCGGTTGCCGTGCCAGCCGTACCAGTGCCCGAATCCGACCCCGATCAGCACCGTGAGCAGCGCGAAGTGGAAGAACAGGTTGCCGGTCTCCTTGAGAAAGCCCTTCTCGGCGGAGACCGTCCAGGTGCCGTCCCCACGCTCGCGGACCTTGGTCCGGAAACGACGTTTGCGCAGCTCAGAGGCCGCGGCCTGCGCCGCATCGGCAGGGTCGTCGGCCCGCTCCTCGACGGCGGCATGCTGTGGCAGCCGCTCAAGCCGCTTAGGAGCATCCGGGGGTACGGTACGGAGCGCGCGAAAATGGTCACGCAACCGCGGCACCACGCAACCCACCAGCGACGTGAACAGCAGCAGGTAGATCGCGGCGAACCACGGCGACGCGTAGACAGCGAAGCCACCGATCTGCTCCAGTTTCGGGGCCAGATCGGGGTGCTGGGTGTAGTAGGCCGTGACCTTCTCCGGCGACACCGCGCGCTGGGGCAGCACCGAGCCGGGGATCGCGGCGACGGCGAGCAGGAACAGCAGCACCAGCGCCGTACGCATACTCGTCAGCTGTCGCCACGAATTGCGCAGCAGGCTCCACGCGAAGTGGGGCTTGCGCGGCGGCGGTGGCGCGGCGGGCACAGGGCGTTCCTCGACAACGGTCACAGCAGGGTCCCCGCGTCGAAGTTGAACGTCGTGAGCAGCCAGATCAGGAAGCTGTTCCAGCCGCCGGTGACCAGCGCGACGCCGACCAGGATGAGCAGCCCGCCGCCGACGCGGGTGACCCAGCGGCTGTTGCGCCGGATCGCCTTGAAGACCCCGAGCAGCCGGCGGAAGAAGAGCCCGAACAGCACGAACGGGATCCCGAGCCCGAGGCTGTAGGCCAGCGCGAGCACCACCGCACGTCCGGTCGACCCCTCGCGCGTGGCCAGCGTCAGCACCGCGCCGAGGGTCGGGCCCGTGCACGGCATCCAGGACAACGCGAAGAGCGCGCCCAGGACCGGCGCCCCGGCCAGCCCGACGCTGGGCAGTTTGGCGATCCGGAACTCGCGCTGCATGCCGGGGACCACGCCGAGGTAGGCCAGGCCCAGCACGATGACGATCACGCCGAGCACGATGTCGAGGGCCCGCTTGTGGGTCAGCATCGTCGTGCCGACCCCGGCCACCAGCGTCGCGATGAGCGTGAACACCACCGCGAAGCCGAGCACGAACAGGCTCGTACCCGCGAGAATTCTGCTCTTGGTCCTGGTGCGCTCCAGAACGGCGACACCGCCACCGCTGTCGGGGGCTTTGTCGTCAAGGTCGGAGCCGGCCAGCCCGGTCACGTACGACAGGTAGCCGGGCATCAGCGGCAGCACGCAGGGCGAGAGGAAGCTGACCAGCCCGGCGGCGGCGCTGACCAGGACTGCGAGCAGCAGCGGACCGCTGAACGCGATGTCGTGGAAGGTCTCACCCATCAGCCGGTCCCCTCGGCGGCGATCCGCTCGACGACCGGCTTCAGCTGGGCGATCGTGGTGGACTTGCGGATCGCGGCGGCGATCCGGCCCTGCCGGTCGAGGATCAGCGTGGCCGGCGTGCTGACCTGCGTCACGTCGAACTTCAGCGCGACGTTGCCGTTGGGGTCGTAGATGCTCGGGTACGTGACCCGGCCCTTCTCGAACGCCTTCGCGGAATCGCGGTCGTCGCGCGAGTTGACCCCGATGAACGTGACGTTCTGTGCCTTGGTGGCCTGATAGGTCTGCTCGAGATCGTCCGCCTCGGCCCGGCACGGGTTGCACCACGAACCCCAGAAGTTGACCACGACGACTTTGCCCCGGTCGGTGGCGACGTCATAGGTGCCGCCGTCGAGCAGCTCCCCGGTCACCTCGCGGGCCTGGGGACGCTGCTCGGGCGTGCACTCGATGACGCCGTCCTTGCTGGTCGTGCAGTCCTTCTCCCAGCTCTTGCCGCCACAACCGGTCAGCGCACCAGCCGCGACAACGGCGGTGACCAGGACTGCGGCGAGCCGGCGCACGGTCATGCCCTGCTTGCCTTCGGCATGCCGTCGCGGCCCTCGCTGCGCTTCGTGCACTCCGTCATGCCCCCTTGGCCGTCCGGGCGCCGGGCGACATGGCCACCAGTGCAGCAGCAGGCTCGGAGTAGTCGACTCCGACGATCTTGGCGCCTTCGAAACGGAACGAGGTGAGGCTCGCGAGCCCGCACTGACGCTTGCGGGGGTCGTGCCAGAGGCGCTTCTTCTCGACGTAGCGGCGCAGCGTCCAGATCGGCAGCTGGTGCGAGACGCAGACCGCTTCGTGGCCCTCGGCGGCGACCCGCGCGGCCTGCAGCGCGGCGAACATCCGCTGGGCGATGACCAGGTAGGGCTCGCCCCAGCTCGGGGTGATCGGGTCGCGCAGCACCCACCAGTTGCGCGGGTTGCCGAACGCGCCGTCACCGACCGCCACCCGCTTGCCCTCGAAGAAGTTGGCGCTCTCGATCAGCCGCACGTCCGTCGCCGTCTCCAGCTTGAACTGCGCGGCGAACGGCTCGGCCGTCTCCTGCGCGCGCTCCAGCGGGCTGGCCACCACGTGCGTGACGTCGCGGCCGGCGAGCGAGTCCGAGGCGGCCACGGCCATCTGGCGGCCGAGCTCCGAGAGGTGGAAGTCGGGCAGGCGGCCGTACAAAATCTTGCTCGGGTTGAACACCTCGCCATGCCGCAGCACGTGCACAGTGGTCTTGGTCGGCTCTTCGTCGCTCATGCTGTGTCTCCTGGCATGCCCTCGTGGCCCTCGCCGTCCAGGCCGTTGCTTGCCGCCGGCAAGTGAGGCTCGGTGCAGTCGCTCATGCTTTTGCCTTACTCCCCGCAGCAGCCGCCGCCCGAGCCGCGAACGGCAGGGCGGCACCGATCGTCTCCATGGCGGCGTCGTCCAGCGCCGTCGACACGAACCACGACTCGAAAGCGCTCGGCGGAAGATATACGCCCCGGCTGAGCATTTCGTGGAAGAACGCTTTGAACGCCCCGGCGTCCTGGGTCTTCGCGGAGTCGTAGTCCACCACGTCGACCTCGGTGAAGAAGATCGAGAACATGTTGCCGGCGAAGGACAGCCGGTGCGCGACGCCCGCGGTGGTCAGCTCGGCGGACGCGAGCGCGCCGATGGTCGCCGACAGCTCGTCGAGACGCTTGTAGGCGGCATCGTCGGCGAGGCGCAGGCTGGCCAGCCCGGCGGCGCAGGCGAGCGGGTTACCCGAGAGCGTGCCGGCCTGGTAGACCGGACCGGCCGGGGCCAGCCGGGACATGATCTCCGTGCGGCCACCGAAGGCCGCGGCGGGCAGGCCACCACCCATGACCTTGCCGTACGTGAACAGGTCGGCATCGACCGGCTCCAGCCCCGCCCAGCCGCCCGCGGACACCCGGAAACCGGTCATGACCTCGTCGACGATGAGCAGGGCACCGTTGGCATGCGCGATCTCGGCGAGACGCTGGTTGAAGCCCTCCCGCGGGGCGACGACGCCCATGTTCCCGGCGGCGGCCTCGGTGATGATCGCGGCGATGTCGTCCTGCTCCGCGAAGACCCGCTCGACGGCACCGATGTCGTTGTACGGCACCACGATGGTCTCGCTGGCCGCCGCGCCGGTCACGCCGGGCGAATCGGGCAGCCCCAGCGTGGCGACCCCGGAGCCCGCCGAGGCGAGCAGGGCGTCGACGTGACCGTGGTAACAGCCGGCGAACTTCACGATCTTCGAGCGGCCGGTGAAGCCCCGGGCCAGCCGGATCGCGGTCATCGTCGCCTCGGTTCCCGAGTTGACCAGGCGGACCTGCTCGACGGGGGTCCGCCGGACGATCTCCTCGGCCAGGTCGACCTCGCCCGCGGTGGGCGTGCCAAAACTGGTGCCGCGAGCCGCCGCGGCCTGGACCGCAGCGATGATCTCGGGATGTGCCTGGCCGTGGATCATCGGCCCCCAGGAGCAGACCAGGTCGACATAACGCCGCCCGTCGGCGTCCAGGAGCCACGCTCCGGAGCCCTCGGTCATGAACCGGGGCGTGCCACCCACGGCGTGGAAGGCACGCACGGGTGAATTGACCCCGCCGGGAATGATGACCTTGGCGCGGTCGAACAGGGCCTGGGAAACCGGAGCATCCTGCGGATAAGGCGTGCCCTCGGTGCGGTATGAGGTGGTCACAGCGCCTCTCATTCTGTCAGCGCCGGTACGGGCGCGTCCCGTCAGCCCCCGCCACGGGTTGGCTAGGTCACGGTCAATGCCCTCTAGTCAACACCGGCCTCATCGCGCCCAGCAGGCCGGATCACCCGGCTCGCGATAGGGTGATGTGGTGGAGCGACCGGAGCTGTCCATCACGGTTGAGAGTGCTCCCGACGAGGCTGTCTTTCACCTCGCCGGGGAAATCGACGTGCTCACCGTGACCAAGCTCTCGGCAATGGTCAACGAGATCCTGGCGGAACCCCCGTCCCGGATCATCCTCGACATGTCGGGGGTCACTTTCTGTGACTCGCAGGGCCTGGGCACCCTCGTCGTCCTGAGCCGTAAGGCCCAGCACGCCCGCGCGGTCCTCGCCCTGACCAACGTCGGCGACTTCCTCCTGCGCGTGCTCGACATCACCGGCCTGCGCTCAGCCCTGATGATCTCCTCCACCGCTTAAGAGTGCCGTTGCGGTAACGCGCAGACCTGCGGCGACCCGCTCGGATTCACCTCGTTCCAGCATGGTGAGGATCGCGTCGCTGGACAGCGGCGCGAGCAGCAGATCGGCGATGAGCGCGGTGTCCAGGCCGGGGCGCGACTCGGTGAGCAGGCCGGCGATGTGGGCGTGCCAGAAACCGTAGACCGGGTGGGCCTCGCGGTCGTCCGGGTCCAGCCGGTGCGCGGTGGTGACCGCGTGGCCGAGCGCCGCGAGCAGGCCTTTGTTGCGGGCGACCACGGCGACCACGGCGTCGAGGAAGGCGAGCAACCGCTCCTCGGGCTCGGCGCCGGGGCCGAGCGGGGGCGGACCGCTGCTCACGGACTCGCCCAGGGCCATGGCTCGCTCCTGCATGAGCGCGATCATCAGGCCCATCCGGGAGCCGAAGCGGTGGAAGACGGTCCCTTTGCCCACCCCCGCCGCCGCGGCGACCCGTTCCATCGAGATCTGCTCGGGGCGCAGGCGGGTCAGCAGCTCCTCGGTGGCAAGCAGGATCGCGCTTCGGTTGCGCAGGGCGTCGGCACGCGTCACGGACCCATTCTTGCCCCTGGCTAACTGGACCGACGGTCCAGTAAGGTCGGGAGATGCGGAGAGTGCGGTTCTACGAGTACGGCGACCCGGGCGTTCTCACCGTCGAGAAGGCGGAGATCCCCGAGCCCGGAGCAGGTCAGGTACGCATCCGGGTGCAGGCGATCGGGGCGAATTTTGTCGACACGAGGTTCCGGCGCGGGCCGTCCAGCGGTGCGATCTTCGAGCGGCCACTGCCCGGCAAGCTCACCGGTGACGTGGTGGGCATAGTGGACAAAGGCGACGAAGACCTGTTCGGGTGCCGGGTTGTGGCGCTCTCCGAGGATGCCTACGCGGACTACGTGGTCGTCGACGCGCAGTGGATCACGCAGGTGCCGGACGACATGGACGTCGTCGCAGCGAGCATGGTGCCGACCTCGGCGCCGGTCGCGTTACGGGCGCTGCGGTCCGGAGCGGTCGCGGCGGGCGAGACGGTGCTGGTGCACTCGGCGGCCGGCGGGATCGGGCAGCTGGCGGTGCAGCTCGCGCGGATGGCGGGTGCAGGGCTGGTGATCGGGACTTCAAGCACCCCGGAGAAGGTCGACGCTGATGTCGCGATCGATTACACCGCTGCGGACTGGCCCGATCGGGTTGCCGAGGCCGCGCCGGGCGGTGTGGACGTTGTCCTCGACGCCGCCGGCGGGGATGTGCTCCGGCGTAGTTTCGGGGTGCTCCGGGCGTACGGTCGAATTGTCACTTATGGGGCCGCCTCGGGTGACCTGATAGACGTGCCAGTGACCGATTTCTTCGCTCTCAGATCTTTGATCGGATTTTCGCTGCTCGCCTGGCGGGCGGCGCGGCCGGAACAGGCGCGGGCCGAGATGACCGAGCTGGCCGGGCTGCTCGCGACGGGGCAGCTGCGGGCCGGACCGGCCGTGACGTTGCCGCTGAGCGAAGCGGCCGAGGCGCATCGTCTGCTCGAGAGCAGGGCGCACCCCGGCCGGATCATGCTGATTCCCTGATCAGGTGCCCCAGCGGGCCTTCTCCAGCAGCTCCAGGGCCTCGACGGAAGCGTCCTCGCCGCCGGCGCGCAGCGTGCGGGTGGCCTCGTCGACGAGCTCGGTGAGGCGTTCCCACTGGTTGTCTCGTTCGCGGGTGACCTCGGCCTGGGCCTTGAGCTGCTGGGTCTTGGTCCAGAGCTCGACGAAGATGGAGACCTTCGCGCGCAGCACCCACGGGTCGAAGGGCTTGGTCAGGTAGTCGACCGCGCCGACCGCATAACCGCGGAGGGCGAGCTGGGCGTCACGGTCGGCCGCGGTGAGGAAGAGGATCGGGACGTGGCGGGTGCGCTCGCGGCGCTTGATGTGGGCGGCTGTCTCGAAACCGTCCATGTTGGGCATCTGCGCGTCCAGCAGGATGACCGCGAAGTCGTCGGTGAGCAGCTGTTTCAGGGCTGCTTCGCCGCTCTCCACCGCCACGGCCTGCACCGGGAGGCCCTGCAGGATCGCTTCCAGCGCGAGCAGATTGTCACGCCGGTCGTCGACCAGCAGCGCCTTGGCTCGCTCGGCCACACTCACTCCCCACTGCTCTCTGCGGCGTTCACCCAGCGGGCCATGAGCTCGATGAGCTGGTCCAGGTCGACGGGCTTGGTGATGTAGTCGCTCGCCCCCGCCGCCAATGCTGACTCACGGTCACCAGGCATCGCCTTGGCTGTCAGGAACACTACCGGCAGATCCTGAAAGCGCTGATTGCGGCGGATTCCCCGGGTCGTCTCGTAGCCGTCCTGGTCGGGCATCATCGCGTCCATCAGTACGATGTCGACCTCGGGATGCTCGGCCAGCAGGCGTACGCCGTCGACCCCGTTGTCGGAGTAGAGAACGTTCAGCCCGTGCATCTCCAGGGCGCTGGTCAGGGCGAACACGTTGCGCACGTCGTCGTCGACGATGAGCACCGTGGCGCCGTCGAGCTGCCGGGAAGCCTGGGTCGACGGGGGCACCGGCTCGGGCTCGAGCTGATCGGTGATCAGCGGGAAGTCCAGCGAGTTGAACGACGCCGGCCGCGGTGACACCGGGGTCTCCACGGGCGGCAGCAGCTGCGGCAGCCCCGAGAGGCCGGGCATGAGCGGCTTCGGGATCGAGTCGGGCACCGGGTAGTCCGGCATGTAGAGCGTGAACGTCGAGCCCTCGCCCGGCGCGGACGACACCACGATCGTGCCGCCGAGCAACGCCGCGAATTCCCGGCTGATCGACAGGCCCAGGCCGGTGCCGCCGTACTTGCGGCTGGTCGTGCCGTCGGCCTGCTGGAAGGCCTCGAAGATCAGGCTGAGTTTCTCGTCGGAGATGCCGATGCCGGTGTCGGTGACCGCGAACGCCACCACCTGATCGGCCGCCGCCAGCGCCGGGATGTCGAAGTAGCTGTCCTCCGGCGCCGGGTAGATGCTCAGCGTCACCGAGCCGCTGTCGGTGAACTTGACCGCGTTGGAGAGCAGGTTGCGCAGGATCTGCTGGAGCCGTTGCTCGTCGGTCACGATCGAGTCGGGCAGTTCGGGCGAGACCTCCACCCGGAATTCCAGGTCCTTCTCGTCGGCCTGCGGGGAGAACGCCTGCTCGACATAGCTGCGTACGCCGTCGAAGTCGACCTGGTCCGGCTCGACGTCCATCCGGCCCGCCTCGATCTTGCTGAGGTCGAGGATGTCGTCGATCAGCGAGAGCAGGTCCGAGCCGGCGCTGTGGATCGTGCGGGCGAACTCGATCTGCTTCTCGGTCAGGTTGCGCTCCGAGTTGTCCGCGAGCAGGCGGGCCAGCAGCAACAGCGAGTTGAGCGGCGTACGCAGCTCGTGACTCATGTTGGCCAGGAACTCGGTCTTGTAGGCCGAGGCGCGGGACAACTGCTGCGCCTTCTCCTCCAGACCGAGGCGGGCCAGCTCGATCTCGCGGTTCTTGGTCTCGATGTTGCCCTTCTGCTCGCTGAGCAGCTGGGCCTTGTCCTCGAGCTCGGCGTTGGTGCGCTGCAGCTCAGCGGACTGGTCCTGCATCTCGCGGGCCAGTCTCTGCGACTGCGAGAGCAATTCTTCGGTACGCCTGTTGGCCTGGATCGTGTTGAGCGCGATCCCGATCGTCGCGACCAGCCGCTCGAGGAACGTCAGGTGCAGCCCGGAGAACGTGGCGACCGACGCGAACTCGATCACGCCGAGCATCTCGCCCTCGAACAGCACCGGCAGCACGACCAGGTCGTTCGGCGGCATCGACATCAGGCCGGAGCGCATGGTCAGCACGCCGTCATGTGTCGCGCGCACCCGGATCGTGCGGCGCGAGACGGCGGCCTGACCCACGAGACCCTCGCCGGGGCCGAACGTCACCTCGTGGTTGCGGGCGACGTATCCGTAGGACGCGGCCAGTCGCAGCCGCATCACCGCTTCCTCGTTGTCGACCAGGAAGAACGCGCCGAGCTGGGCGTACACCAGCGGCGTCACCTCGGTCATGATCATGCGGCAGACCTCGCCGAGATCCCGCTGGCCCTGCAGCAGACCGCCGATACGGGCCAGGTTTGAGTCGAGCCAGCCCTGCTCGGCGTTGGCGGTGGTGGTCTCCCGCAACGCCACGATCATCTGGTTGATGTTGTCCTTCAGCTCGGCGACCTCGCCCTGCGCCTTGACCGCGATGCTCTGGGTCAGGTCACCCCGGGCCACCGCGGTGGACACCTCGGCGATCGCGCGCAGCTGGGTGGTGAGTGTGGAGGCGAGCTGGTTGACGTTGTCCGTGGTCTCGCGCCAGATGCCGGAGACGCCCTTGACCTCGGCCTGACCGCCGAGCTTGCCCTCGATGCCGACCTCGCGGCCGACCCGGGTGACCTCGGTGGCGAACGACGAGAGCTGGTCGACCATCGTGTTGACGGTGTCCTTGAGCTCCAGGATCTCGCCGCGCGCGTCGACGGTGATCTTCTGCGACATGTCGCCCTTGGCCACTGCCGTGGTCACCGAGGCGATGTTGCGGACCTGGGCAGTCAGGTTGGACGCCATGTAGTTCACGTTGTCGGTGAGGTCGCGCCACGTGCCGGCCACGCCGCGCACCTGCGCCTGACCGCCGAGCTTGCCCTCCGAGCCCACCTCGCGGGCCACCCGCGTGACCTCGTCGGCGAACGACGACAGCTGGTCGACCATCGTGTTCACGGTCATCTTCAGCTCGAGGATCTCGCCCTGGGCGTCGACGGTGATCTTCTGCGACAGGTCACCCCGGGCGACGGCGGTGGAGACCTGGGCGATGTTGCGGACCTGGGCCGTCAGGTTGGACGCCATCGAGTTCACGTTGTCGGTGAGGTCGCGCCACGTGCCCGCGACCCCGCGCACCTGCGCCTGACCGCCGAGCTTGCCCTCGGTGCCCACCTCGCGGGCCACCCGCGTG
>NZ_BOMN01000030.1 GCF_016862215.1 Winogradskya humida | reverse complement strand
AGACGGAGGCGATGTTACGGACCTGGCTGGTCAGGTTGGCGGCGAGCTGGTTGACGTTCTCCGTGAGGTCGCGCCACGTACCCGAAACGCCTCTGACCTGGGCCTGACCACCCAGCCGGCCCTCGGTGCCCACCTCGCGGGCCACCCGGGTCACCTCGTCGGCGAACGACGACAGCTGATCGACCATCGTGTTCACGGTGTCCTTGAGCTCCAGGATCTCGCCCTGGGCAGCCACGGTGATCTTCTGCGACAGGTCGCCCTTGGCCACCGCCGTGGAGACCTGGGCGATGTTGCGGACCTGGCTGGTCAGGTTGGACGCCATGGAGTTCACCGAGTCGGTGAGGTCTTTCCAGGTCCCGGCCACATTGGGTACGTCGGCCTGGCCCCCGAGCTTCCCCTCGGTGCCCACCTCGCGGGCCACCCGGGTCACCTGCTCGGCGAATAGCCGCAGGGTGTCGGTGAGCCCGTTCATCGTGTCGGCCAGCTCGGCCACCTCGCCGCGGGCGGAGACCGTGATCTTCTGCGACAGGTCACCGCGCGCCACGGCGGTCGCGACCTGGGAGATCGAGCGCACCTGGTGGGTGAGGTTCGAGGCCATCGTGTTGACGGAGTCGGTGAGGTCCTTCCACGTGCCGGCGACACCGCGCACATCGGCCTGGCCGCCCAGCTCCCCCTCGGTGCCCACCTCGCGGGCCACCCGGGTCACCTCGTCGGCGAACGACGACAGCTGATCGACCATCGTGTTCACCGTGCGGCCGATCCGGAGGAATTCACCCCGAAGAGGTCGTCCGTCCATCTCGAGGGCCATGTGCTGGGAGAGATCGCCGTCGGCCACCGCCACGATGACCCGGGAGATCTCCGTGGTCGGGCGGGCCAGATCGTCGATCAGTGAGTTGACCGAGCGCACGCTGTCGGCCCAGGCCCCGTCGAGCCCCTCGTCATCGAGCCGCTCGGTGAGCCGGCCCTCCCGTCCGACCGTGCGGCTGATCCGGCGCACGTCGAGGTTCTGCTGCTCCTGCAGCGACACGACCTCGTTGAACGCGTCCACGAGATCGCCGAACGATCCGTTGCGCCGGGCCAGCCGTACCTTGAGATCGCCCCGACGGACCCGCCGCAGAGCATCGGCGACCTCATCGAGCAGGGCGGTCTCGTCGGTCAGACCGACGGTGACCTCTTTGGCCGCAGTCATGCTGTCCTCATTCGCTGTCCGACGCCTTGGGCGATCCATCATCCCTCGCCCGGCCGGGTCTTTGCGAGATGTGGCTTTGTGCATCCGGGCGTCGGCAGGAGAAGATGCATGCGTGCCGGTGGAGGTGGGACACGCGACGGGCGCCCTGGTGCGCCGGGTACGACTGCCCAACGACCGGCGTACGCCCGCGGCTGCCCGCGCTCTCGTACGCTCGGTCCTGGAAGAAGCCGGCCTCGAGCCCCTCGTGAACGAGGCGCTGCTCCTGACGACCGAGTTGTCCACGAATGCCGTGGTGCATGCCGGCACGGAGCTCGACATCGAGGTCGCTGCCGACCCGGCCGGGCTGACGGTCACGGTGACCGACTTCGCCCCGGGCCCGGTCGAGGAGCTCGCAGTCGGCCCCAGAAACGATAAAACGGACATCGGCGAGGTCGCCGAGCGCGGCCGCGGGCTGCTGCTCGTCGACCACTTCGCCAGCCGCTGGGGCACCGTGCACGAGGGCACCGGCAAGGGCGTGTGGTTCCGGCTGGAGAACCGCGACACCACCACGGCACCGGCCGCGCTGCCCGTCACCGAGGGCGACCCCACCCCCAGCGTCGGCGAGCTGACCGCGCTGCTGGAGGTCGACCCCGGCCGCGCCACCGACGACGCCCTGGCCGAGTTCGCCGCCGAGCTGCTTGCCCGGCTGTCCCGGCTCACCGGCGCGACCGGTGGTGTGGTCCGTCTCGACCGCGGCGAGGGCGCCGGCCGCCAACTGCTCGCCCGGCACGGCCGCGCTCCCCGGGACGACGCCGCCACCATCAAGGTGCCGCTCTCCGTGCATCGCCCCTATACGGGCGAGCTGGAGCTCGACGCCTCCCCCGACGGCTACGCCCAGCCGCTCGCCACGATCGTCGCCGAGCGACTCTCGCTGCACCTCGAGAACGACCGCCTGCGCCGCACCGACCTGCGCCGGCAGACGTGGCTGACGTTCCTGGCCGAGGCGAGCGAGCTGCTCGCCCAGAGCCTCGACGTCAACCTCACGATGGCGCTCATCCCCCAGCTCGTCGTCCCCCGCCTCGGCCAGTGGTGCGCCGTGCACACCACCGACGCCTGGGGCCGGCTCCAGCTCGCCGCCGCCACCCACGCGGACGAGGCCGCGGTGAACGAGCTCTACGGCACGCTGTCGGAGACCGGGCCCGACTCGATCCTGTCGCGGCTCGAGGAGGCGTCCCGGCTCGGCCAGCAGGTCATGTTCGGATCCCCCTCCGAAGGCTTCGCGGTGCCGCTGGTCGCCCGTGGCCAGCGCCTCGGCACCCTCGCGGTCGGGCGGCACCTGCGACACCGGCACGACGCCGACGAGGTCGCCGTGCTGGAGGACGTGGCCCGGCGGGCGGCGCTCGCAATCGACAACGCGCGCATCCACGACGAACGGCACAAGGTCGCGCGTACGTTGCAGGCCTCGCTGCTCCCCCCGGCCCTGCCGCACGTCGAGGGTGTCGGCTTCGCCGCCGAGTACGTCCCGACCGGCTCGGAGGTCGGCGGCGACTTCTACGACGTGGTCCCCTCGGGCGACGGCTGGATCGTGGTGGTCGGCGATGTGTCCGGCAAGGGCGTCCAGGCGGCGACGGTCACCGGCCTGGTCCGCGACGTGATCCGCATCCTGGTCGACGACGCCAAGCCGATGACCGAGATCCTCTGCCGGGTCAACCGCACCCTGGTCCAGCGAGGCGGCGGTCGCTACTGCACGCTGGCGATGGCCTCGGTGACCCGCAACGACAAGAACCTCGACGTACGCCTCCACCTGGCCGGCCACGACCGCGCCGTGCTGGTCCGCGCGGACGGCAAGACGTCCTTCGTCGGGGAGGGCGGCACGGCGCTGGGCCTGCTCGAAAGCATCTCGTCCCCGGACGCGCTGGTGACGCTGTCCCCCGGCGACTCGCTCATCTTCTACACCGACGGCGTCACCGAGCGCCGCCGCGGCCGCGAGCTGTTCGGCACCGCCCGGCTGCGCGAGGCCGCAGCACCGCTGGCGGGATATCCCGCGGACGTGATGGCGGCCCGGCTGCGCTCCACGACGATCAACTTCTCGGTGGAAGAACCACGCGACGACATCGCGATCCTCGTCCTACGAAACGACGCCTGACGTGGCCAGGACCCAGTACTACACCGCGACGAGTATCGACGGTTTCATCGCCGATCAGGACAACTCGCTCGACTGGCTCCTGCAGATCCCCGACGACCGCGCGAACGCCAACCCGTTCGGCCGCTTCTTCGCCGACGTCGGGGCATTCGCGATGGGTGCGACGACCTACGAGTGGGTCCTCGAGCACGAGGGGATGATCGGCGAACCCCTGAAATGGAAGAACTACTACGGCGACACCCCAGCCTGGGTCTTCACCCACCGCGAGCTGCCGGCCATCCCGGGCGCCAACCTGACCTTCGTCCAGGGCGACGTGCGACCGGTGCACGCGGCGATGACCGCAGCGGCCGGCGACAGGAACCTGTGGGTGGTCGGCGGCGGGGAGCTGGCCGGCGACTTCGCCGACGCCGGCCTGCTCGACGAGCTCATTCTCGGAGTCGCGCCGGTGACGCTGGGAGCGGGAGCCCCACTCTTCCCACGGCGGCTGCTCTCGGCGCAGGTCTCGCTGACAAAGGTCGAGCACCTGGGCCAGTTCGCCTACCTGACCTACGCACTGACGTCCTGATTCCGCGGTATTGCCGTTTTCGGCGCAACTTCACGCTGCGCTCCGGTGCTGGTTCCTGCCGCCATCGCCACCCACCGCAAACGAAGGCCCGACCTCGCCCACGGACTCGGCGTGCTCCATCAACTGGGGCCTAGCCTGATTCGACCTTTTTGTCGGCTCAGTCGTGGCATCGTGTTGGTCGTGGCGACGACTCAGTACTACACGGCGGCCAGCATCGACGGCTTCACGGCGGATCTGGACAATTCGCTTGAATGGCTGTTCGAGGTCGATGAGGGCACGGACAACCCGTTCGGTGCGTTCTTCTCCAACGTCGGCGCGTTCGCGATGGGTGCCACCACCTACGAGTGGGTGCTCAAGAACGACAACGTGCTCGAGGAGCCCGAGAACTGGCACGAGATGTACGGCGAGGTCCCCTGCTGGGTCTTCACCCACCGTGAGCTGCCCCTGGTGCCCGACGCCAACATCTTCATGGTCAGCGGTGACATCCGCCGGGTCCATCAGGCGATGACGGTCGCCGCCCAGGGCCGCAACGTGTGGCTGGCCGGCGGCGGTGACCTGGTAGCCGAATTCGCCGACGCGGGCCTGCTCGACGAGCTCATTCTCGCCGTGGCCCCGGCGATCCTCGGCGCGGGCACCCCGATGCTTCCTCGCCGCCTGCACGCCCGCCAACTGGCGCTGACCCACGTGGCCCAGATGGGCCAGTTCGCCTACCTCACCTATGCGGTGGGCAACCTGGCGAACCTCGGCCGGCACCTGGCTGCCGAGACGCTGAGCCGCACCCACCCGACCCTGCTGACCGCCCACGGCCAGGACATCCGGGTCAGCTCCTGAGCAGCCGCCGGATCTTCCCGGCCGCCTGATCGGCGATGGCGTGCCCCACCGGACGGGTCACCAGGTCACTGAGCGCGAACATGTCCAGCACGTCACCGACATGGGCCCAGTCGTCGACCAGGGGCAGGTCTGCGGGCTGATGCTCGGCGAAGCCCGCGCGGAAGCCGTCCAGGAAACCGTCGGGATGCTCGGCACCGAACCGGGCCATGTTCGCGGCATCGGCATACGGGCTTCCCGAATAGCTGAACTCCCAGTCGAGCAGCGCATTCACCCGCCAGCCGCCGCCCGCCCGGGAGACCAGGATGTTCTTCGGGTTGATGTCGGCGTGCACCAGCCGCGTGTGGCCGTCGATGCCTTCCAGCGCCGGCGCGTGCGTCGCGCACAGCTTCACCCAGGCCCGCCGCGCCTCCCCGTCGAGCCGGCCCTCGGGAACCGCGGCCATACAGCCCTCGGCGACCGCAACCAGCTGCTGCGACCAGGGCTGCTCCTCCTTGACGGTGAGGTCCCCGTCCTTGAAGAACCCACGCCGGTCGAACTCCACGACGGAGACGCCCGCGACGACCCGCCCAACCTCGGCTCCCAGCGCGGTCGCCTGCCGCCGATCAAGATCGTGCACCTGGCTCAGCACGAGGCCGTCCACAAACTCGAGGACCATCAAGCCGGGTGTCACCAGCAGGACCTCCGGGACCGGCACATGCGGACGCGCGGCCGCCATGACCGCCGCCTCGATCGCCGGGTCTCCCCCGCCGAACCGGGCGACGACCTGGCCGTCGGCGAGCGTGAGCAGGCGGGTCTCGTGCGAGAAGCCGCCCGCCAGCACCGATGTCGACACCACCGTGCTGCCGAGCGCTGCCGCGATGTCGTGAAGCTCGTCATCCAGCATCAGAACAGGTCCCGGGTCTGGGCCATGTCGATGTGGGCGCTGATCTCCGGTGGGGCCGCGATCGCCACGCAGCGACCGTCGCGGGCCAGCAGCACCCCGCGCACCGCGTCGAGAATCCCCTCCACCCGCTGGGCCGTCAGGGTCCCCGGCAGCACCGCGTGCATGGCGCCGCCGCGGCCCGCGGAGCCACGGATCGGCACCGGGATGCCGGTCGCGTCACCCAGGGCGTAGACCGCGGCCTGCAGCTCGGCGATCGGGACGGTCACCCGCAGCGCAACGGCCCCGCGCGCGAACGGGTAACGCCCCCACCAGGGCGGTGCCGTCGGCGCGACTGCCGCGTTGACGCCGAAGCCCGTCGCGAGACGTTTCGCCCGCTGCACGACGTCGGCCGGGTCTCCTTCGAGGAGCACCGCCAGGATGCCCGGGGGACGGCGGCCGGCCGGGGTCGGGAGGTCGACCTCGATCGCGCTGGGTTGCACGTCCAGAGCCCGGATCTCGGCGACCCGGCCGGGCACCTCGCGGGCCGCGCTCACCGGCACCGTCACCCAGCGGCGGGCCGCCGGCAGCGGCTCGAGGCGGACCAGCGCCGACAGCAGGACGCCGTCGATCTCGCCGATGCCCGGACGGCCCTGCTCGCCGTCGGACTCCGCGCGGTCACCGGCGCTCGTCACATAACTGATCCGCTCGATCTGGGCCGCGGGCGTGCCGAAGCGGTGACGCAGCGGGCCCGACTCGTTCCACGCGAGCATGCCGCCGAGCGTGGCCGTCGCCGAGGGCGGGTCGACCGCCAATCGCTGCCCGCTCAGGGCCAGGGCCGCCTGCACGGCTCGGATCGGGGTGCCGACCCCGATCTCGGCGGTGGCCGCCTCGCGGTCGTGATGCCAGATGCCGTCGAGCCGGCCCGTGTCGAGGAGCAGGTCGACGCCCAGCGGACGTTTACCCCAGTCCATCTTGGAGCCGGAGCCCCGCGGGACCACGGCGAGACCACGCTCGGCGGCGAGCCCCACGGTGTCCACGACGGTGTTGGTGGTAGCCGGTGCCGCGACAAAGGTTGCCCGGCGTCCCGCCACAGCATCGGCGGCGCCGGCCGCACGGGCGAAAGCCGGGCCGCAGATGTCCACCAGCGCCCTGAGCACCGGCTCGCGCGCTGGAAGACCCGGCCTCGTCGAGTCCATTCCGCCCCCGCCCCTCACCCACGCCGAAGACCGCTACGAAGACCATATTCGCCGATCAGCAACGAAGATCACCCGCTGTGGATCCCAGCGGAGATCGTCCACTCTGCACATCGTACACATGTTCGAATAAAGCGGGGAGACCCGACCGGCGTACGCCCCCGCGCGACCCCCGGGCGCCCGGTAACGTGGCAGGCGTGACGACTGAGATGCCCACGACACCGCCCACGGTGCGCCAGGTGCCCGCCGAGCGCACCTTCCACGGCGACACCGTCACCGACGAGTTCTCCTGGCTGGCCGAGAAGGAGAACCCGGAGACCATCGCCTATCTCGAGGCGGAGAACGACTGGACCGGTAAGGCCACCGCCCACCTGGACGGGCTGCAGACGACGATCTTCGAGGAGATCAAGGCTCGCACCCAGGAGACCGACCTCTCCGTGCCCCAGCGCAAGGGCTCCTTCTGGTATTACACGCGCACGGTCGAGGGCAAGCAATACGGCATCCAGTGCCGGGTCGCTGCCGCACCCGACGACGTGAGCCCGCCCGCGACCGGTGACGGCGCCCCGCTCGCCGGCGAAGAGGTGCTGCTGGACGGCAACGAGCTGGCCGAGGGCAAGAATTTCTTCGCGCTCGGCACCTTCGACGTGACCCCGGACGGCAACCGGCTCGCCTACTCGGTGGACTTCGACGGCGACGAGCGGTTCATCCTCAAGGTCAAGGATCTCGTCACCGGCGAGACGCTGGCCGACGAGGTGCCCGACACGTTCTACGGGAGCGCCTGGTCGTCGGACGGCTCGACGCTGTTCTACATCACCGTGGACGACGCGTGGCGGCCCTACCGGGTGTGGCGGCACGTCGTCGGGCAGCAGGCGGCCGACGACGTCATCGTCTTCGAGGAGGCCGACGAGCGCTTCTGGGTGGGTGTCGAGCTCACCCGCAGCGAGAAGTTCATCGTCATCGACGCCAACAGCAAGGTGACCTCCGAGGTCCGGGTGCTCGCGGCCGACAACCCGACCGCCGAGCCGGCCCTGATCCGCCCGCGGGTGCAGGGTGTCGAGTATTCGATCGACCACCACGGCCACCGCTTCCTGGTGCTGCACAACGAGGACGCCGAGGACTTCGCCCTCGCGTACACGTCGGTGGACAACCCCGGCGACTGGGTCGAGCTGATCCCGCACACCCCGGGCACCCGCCTGGAGTCGGTCGACGCGTTCCAGCGGCACATCGTCGTCTCCCTGCGCCGCGACGGCCTCACCGGCCTGCGCGTGCTGGCCGACGGCAGCACCGACAGCTACGACATGGAGTTCCCCGAGCCGCTCTACAGCGTCGGGCTCGCCGGCAACCCCGAGTACGACACCAACCTCGTGCGGATCAGCTACACGTCGATGGTCACCCCCGACTCGGTGTACGACGTGGACCTGATCACCCGCGCGATGGAGCTGCGCAAGCGCAAGCCGGTCCTCGGCGGTTACGACCCGGAGCAGTACGAGCAGTATCGCGAGTGGGCGATCGCCGACGACGGCACCCGGGTGCCGATCTCGGTCGTCGCGCGCAAGGACGTCCCGCGCAACGGCACGGCTCCGCTGCTGCTCTACGGCTACGGCTCGTACGAGATCAGCATGGACCCGTATTTCTCCATCGCCCGGCTCTCCCTGCTCGACCGCGGCATGGTCTACGCGATCGCGCACGTCCGCGGCGGCGGCGAGATGGGCCGCCGGTGGTACGAGGACGGCAAGATGCTGACCAAGCGCAACACGTTCACCGACTTCATCGCATGTGCGCGCACCCTGGCCCGCTCGTCGTGGACCAGCGCCGACAAGATCGTGGCGCGCGGCGGCTCGGCGGGTGGCCTGCTCATGGGCGCGATCGCCAACCTGGCCCCGGACGCCTTCGCGGGCATCGTGGCCCAGGTGCCGTTCGTCGACCCGCTCACCTCGATCCTCGACCCGTCGCTGCCGCTGACGGTCACCGAGTGGGAGGAGTGGGGCAACCCGCTGGAGAGCGCCGACGTGTACGCGTACATGAAGTCGTACAGCCCGTATGAGAACGTCGTGAAGCAGAAGTACCCGGCAATTCTCGCCGTGACCAGCCTGAACGACACCCGCGTGCTCTACCACGAGCCGGCCAAGTGGATCGCGCGCCTGCGTGCCACCGCGCCGGAGGGCTCATACCTGCTGAAGACCGAGATGGGCGCCGGGCACGGCGGCCCGAGCGGGCGCTACGACTCGTGGAAGGAAGAGGCGTTCGTGATCGCCTGGACCCTCGACACGGTCAACCTCGCCTGACGTGCTGAAAGGGGGGCTCGGGCCCCCCTTTCGCCTCATGCCGCGCGCAGTTCCTCGAGGTCGGTGCTGGATCGCAGGACCACCAGGCCGACCCCGGTGGCGATCAGCATGATGAGGAAGGCGCCACCTCCGAGCAGAGCAAGAGATCCCACGGGTACGGGCACCGTGAGCTGGACGGTGGGGGCTACGACCTCGGTGCCGGTGAGCCGGATGAGCCCGATCCCGGACGTCACCGCGAGCAGCAACGCCGGCGCCAGCGGCAGCATCGTCTGCCACAGCACCGATTCGGAGAGGGTTCTGCCCGGCACTCCCGCCGCGGTGAGCGCCGCATATGTCCGGCGCCGCGCCACGATCCCCTCGGCCAGCGAGATGAGCACCCCGGCCGCCGCGACGGTGACCCCGATCCCCACGGCGACCATGATCAGGTCGACCGCGCCGGTGTAGAAGCCCTCTGGCGCTCCGGCGCCCAGCTGCTCCTCATGGTTCTGCGCGTTGTAGCGGTTCCACGCCTCGAACTGGGTGACCAGGCTGATCCGGAAGCCGAGTGCGATGGCCCCGATGACGACGCTGGCGAGCAGGGCCGCGAGCGTACGACTGCCACTCCACGGATCGGCCATGAGCCGCCGCCCGGCCAGCAGCATCGCCGGACGGGGCCCGAACCGCAGCAGCAGCCGGCCCGTCGTGTGCGCGATCCACCCCGTGCCCAGGACCACCCCGATCGTGGTCAGCGCGACGCCGCCGCCGAGGAGCACCGCCCACCGATTCGTGCCGACGTCGATCCCTTTGATCTGTGCCGGCAGCTGGAAGATCACCAGACCGACGACGATCAAGAATCCCGGCCACGGCCAGGGACCGCGCTTACGGGTACGCCGGACCACCCCGAGCGGACTGATCACGACCTGCCGCAGCAGCAACGCGCCCACCAGCCCCGCCATGACCGGGACGAAGGCCATCAGAATCACGATCCACAGCACCGACGGCAGCACGTCCGTCGGGAGCAGCAACTCGCCACCGGCGTTGCGGCGTTCGAGCACCATGCGGAGCAGCAGGAAGACGCCGAGGCCCATGAACGACCCGATCACCCCGGCCGCCACGGTTTCGGCGCCGGCGATCAGCACCGCCTGCCCGGGGGTCGCGCCGGCCAGCCGGATCGCGGCGAGGCGACGGTCACGGGCCGGGGCGCCGAGCCGGATGGACTGCCCGGCCAGCGCCAGGATCGGCACCGCCAGCAGCACCAATGCGGCGATCACACCGGGTCGCAGCCCCGGCTCGGCGAGCAGCGAGCTGGCGTAATGGGCGTTCTCCCCCGATTCGCCGTTCTTGATCGCGATCACGGTGGCGGCGGCGAGCAACACGGCGAGGGCCAGTGCGGAACTCGCGGCCGTCAACGCCGTACGCAGATGGTCGGTCCGGTTTCCCGCCACCGCGAGCCGGAACAGGGTCGCGGGCCTCATGCGTGGGTCCGCAGGCCGAGACCGGTGGGGTCGAGGGCACCGTCGCGCAGGGAGATCTCGCGGTCGGCGTACGCGGCGATCTGCGCCTCATGCGTGACCAGCACGACCGCCATGCCCCTCTCCCGCGCGACGCGGACGATCTCGCCCAGCACCTGCTCTCCGGTGAGAACGTCGAGCGCGCCGGTCGGCTCGTCGGCGAAGAGCGCCCGTGGCTCGGTGACCATGGCCCGCGCCACCGCACAGCGCTGCTGCTGGCCCCCGGACATCGCGCCGGGCAACTTGTCGGCGAGCTCAGCGACGCCGAACCGGTCGAGCCACTCCTCCGCGGTCTTGCGGGCCTCACGCCGCTTCGCTCCGCCGAGGAGCAGCGGCAGCGCGACGTTCTCGCCCGCGGTCAGCTCCGGCACGAGCTGACCGAATTGGAAGAGGACGCCGAATTCCGTACGCCGCAGCTTCGACCGCGCCGACTCGGACCACAACCCGATGTCCTGATCCCGGTAGCGGACCGATCCGGAGTCGACCCGCATGATCCCCGCGAGACAGTGCAGCAGCGTGGACTTGCCGCAGCCGCTGGGACCGGTGATGGCGACAATCTCACCCTCGGTGACTTCGATGTCGACGCCGCGCAGGGCAGGCGTGGGTCCGTAGGCCCGGTGCAGAGCGGTTCCCTGTAGCAAGGTGTTCATGGGTTCATCTCCTCGTTCAGGTCGGCGAGGCGCAGCAGCGTGGTCTGCAACCAGCGCAGGTCCGCGTCCAGGTGGGCGATGGCGTAGTCGGCCGCGACGACGTCACCGACGGCGGCGGCACTGTCGGTCTTGACCGCGGTCAGCTCCCGCAGCCGGGTGATGTGGGCCGTCCGCTGGGCGACGAGATAGTCGGTGGCCGTCCGCTCCCCCGAGGCGAGCAGGCTGACCACGACCTTCGCGAAGAGTGCGCTGGTCACGTATGGTGCGGGCGCCTCGACCTCGGTCAGCCACTCACCCAGGCGGGCCCGGCCGGCCTCGGTGATCACGTACGAGGTGCGGTCGGGGCCGCCGTCGCGGTCCTGCCCGCTCTGCTCGACGAGACCGTCGCGTTCGAGGCGGCCGAGGGTCGCGTAGACCTGGCCGAAGGCGAGCGGCTTGGCCTGTGGCAGCCGCTCGTCATGCGACCGCTTCAGCTCGTAGCCATGGCGCGGACCGCCGGCGAGGAGCCCGAGAAGCACATGCGACGTGGACATGGCGGCCACTATTCACTGAGTGAATAGAGGTCGTCAAGAGGATAGGGTCGCGACTATGGGTGAGTTCATAACCGCAACCGCATTCCAGACCGAGGACCTCGACGCCGTACGCGAAGCAGTGCTCGGCTTCTTCAACACGAACTCATGGGCCGCCGAGAACGTCGACGAGCAGTCCCCGCCGACCGAGAACGACGTACGGGTCTACTCCCCCACCGGCGGCTGGACCGTGATCCTGTGGCCGACGCCGTTCTCCGAGCTGGCCGCCGCCGAGTTCGTGTCCCGCCGGCTCGGCACCCTGGCCAGCTCGGTCAGCCTCTACGACGGCGACTACTGGCGGCACATGCTGCTGCGCAACGGCGTGACGCTGGACCGGTTCGCGAGCCTGCCGGACTACTTCGCCGAGAGCCGGCAGGACGCCGACCGCCTGCGCAAGAAGTACGCCTCCCGGCCCGCCACGGTCGCCGACGCGGTCGGTATCCCCGTCGAGCAGGTGACTCCCTACCTGACGCCGGTCAAACTCGACGACATCGAGGACCTCGACATCGAGCGCGGCACGGCGTTCCCGGACGACGAGTTCGAGTTGGACGACCCGTGGGTCTTCGTCGACTTCTGGCGCCACTTCGGCCCGCAGTACCCCCAGGACCCGGCCGCGGCCCGGCTCATCATCCGGCTCGCGCCCGGCTGGCTGGAAAGACTGCCCTACGGCGACGGCGAGCTCTGAGCTCCAGGCCGTGTCCTGCCGATCACGGCGAGCCTGCCTAGGCCACTCGCCCCAGCGACGAGACCAGGTGATCCAGGGCCGGGGCTCCGGCCTGTGCGGCGATCGGCGGGGCGAACGGGCGGCGCGGGACCGGCATCGCGGCCAGTGCCTTCGCGGTGAAGCCCAGCTCCTGGACCACGATCTCGTCCGGGAAACCGGCCTGCTGACCGGTGGCCCGGGCGATGTCCCACCCGTGGACCAGCAGCTCGGTCAGCCTCAGGTGCAGCGCCATCAGCCCGTCGACCCGGCCGAACGGCACCTCGAGGATCCGGTCCAGCACTCCCGGTTGCCGGAACGCCGCGATCAGGGTCGCGGCGGTCTCGTCGAAGCCGGCGAGCAGCTCGCGATGCTTCGGCGGACGGGTCAGCAGACCGGAGGCATCCATGACGTTGCCCAGCACCAGATGCCGGACCAGGGCCTGCACGTCCCACTCGGGGCAGGGGGTCGGATCCCCCCACTGATCAGGCTTGATGCCATTGATCAACCACCCGACGTGCTCGGCCGTCTCGGCCAGCTGATCAACGGTCGCCGCGCTCACGCCAACACTTTATGGGGCCGCGCAAATTTCTGGCTCAGTAGACCCACACCTTGGTCTTGAGCGGGATCTTGTCGTTGGTCCAGAGATAGTTCATCGCCGAGATCGACAACCGGGCACAGCCATGGGACGCGGCGTACGGCGGGACGCTGTTGGCGCCGTGCACCGCGATGCCACCGTTGAAGTACTTCGGGCGCCACAGCAGTCCGAGCGGCGCGTTCCGCCAGCCGTCGATCTGACGTGAGACCGAGAACCTGCCCGCCGGGGTGGACGCGACGTGGGTCGAGCCCTCCTGCTCGTACTGCGCGCCGGAGCCCGTCGACGTGTTGAAGACCTGCGTGACCTCGCCGTCGTCCACGAGCATCAGGAGCTGGCGCTTCTTGTTGATCTCAATGACGTGCCCGCTCGTGCTCTTGGCCTTGGGCCGCACCCCCTTGTCGAGGGCCTTCTGGGTGTCGGCGCCGACCACGCCGTCGCGGTCCAGGCTCGCGGCCTTCTGCAACGCGTAGACCGCCTGCTGGGTCTGACCGCCGAATTTGCCGTCCGCCTTACCGTTCCAGTAGCCGAGCTCGTTGAGCCGCTGCTGCAACGCGACGACCCGGTCACCCTTCGCCCCCTGCTTGAGCTTGTCCGAGGTGGCGCTGGGTGTTGGCGCCGGCGTGTTCTCAGTCGGCTCGGCAGGCGCAGGAGCAGCTGTGGACGGCGCCGCCGAGGCTGTGGACGGGGCTGTGGATAACGTCGGAGTTGCCTGGTCAGAGGCGTCGGAATCACACGCGGTCGCGAGCGCTGCCGCCGCGGACACCGCCACGACGAACGTCAGAGCTCTGCGCACCACGATCCCCTCCCTGCTCGATCATCACACGCGAGAAACTTTCCAGTCCGGGTAATGGTCCGTCAAGGGTAATGACCAGGCCGACCGGGCTGCGGGGCGCGAAAAGAAACAAGTAGGCTTCGCCTATGTCATGGAAGGCGAGCGCCAGGCACGGCGTACGCGAGGCGCCCGCCGGCCTCGCCCTCCTGCAGGATCTCCTCAACACCCGGGCGACCATGTCTTACGCCCCCGACCTGCTCGGCAACCCGGACGACGCGCAGCGCTGGCTGAGCGACGCGCTGGCCACCTGGTCGCGGGTCTCCGCACTGCCCGCGCCGGTGCTCCTGCTCTCCTCGAGCGACATGCGTTCCCTGCGCCGGCTCCGCAGCACCTTCGAGGGCGTGATCCTGGCCGGCACCGGCCGCGAATCGGGCCAGGAGGGTTCGCTGCCCCCGGCCGACGTGCCCGTCACGCTCGTCCCGGAGGCCGACGGCTGGGTCCGGATCGTGCCGGCCGGGCGCGGCACGAGATGGCTGGCCTCGGCGCTGTGGTCGGAGGCCCTGCTGGCCCAGCAGGCCGGGCTCTGGCCCCGGCTCAAACTGTGCAACAACGTCGAATGCCGGGCCGCCTTCTTCGACACGTCCCGCAACAACAGCGGGGTGTGGCATGACGTCAGCACCTGCGGCAACACGGCAAACCTGCGCGCCTTCCGCGAACGGCGCCGGCTGATGGGCAACACCGGCGGCAACGCCTCGGTCCAGCGCCCCGACATATAGGCACTGGCATATAGGCCGCGGGAACTCTTCGGCCGCGCCGCGCGACTATGGGGGTATGGCGTGTGAGCAGTGGCGCGAGAAGCTGTCCGCTCAACTGGACGGCGAGGACGATCCGGCTGAGCGGGCCGGTGTCGACGAGCACCTGGCCGGGTGTGCCGGTTGCCGGGAGTGGCTGGATCGCGCCGCCACGGTCAACCGGCTGACCCGCACCGGCCTGGTCACCGACGTCCCCGACCTGAGCGGCGCGATCATGGCCGCCCTCGCCCACCCCGAGATCGCCCACCCGACGGCCCCTCAGCCGAAGCTGATCACCACCGACTCCCCGGCCGCCACCGGCCTGACCGGCGGGCAGCTGGCCGGCGCGGGGAAGGCCGGCGCGGGAAAGGCCAGCGCGGGGAAAGCCGGCGCGGGGAAGGCCGCGGCGGAGAAGGTGGCTGCGAGGTTGGGCCGGAGGCTGCCGGAGGACTGGCGGGTGCGGGCGACGGCCATGCTCTATGTCGCGCTGGCCGCGGTCGGGGCCGTGCAGCTCATCCTCGGCCTGGCGCAGGTCGGTGGCGGGGCGGCGAGCCTGCATGTGCACACCGGGCTGGACGCGACTCCCGGGCACCTCTGGCACGAGTCCGCCGCCTGGAACGTCGCGGTCGGGGCGGGCTATCTCTTCATCGCGCTGCGACGGAGCCGGCCGACCGGGCTGGTGCCGATGCTGACCGCTTTTGTGGGGATGCTGCTGCTGCTCTCCGTCAACGATCTTTCGGCCGCGCGGGTCGACGCCACGCGGCTCGTCAGCCACGGCTTCGTGATCATGGGTTATCTGATCGTGGTGGCGTTGTCGCGGGTTGCTGAGGGCTTCGCGCAGCCGCCGGGCAATCGCGTCTCCACCGGCCTTGGATGGCATCTGGTGGAGGAGGACGACGAGGCTGGGAGCACTTCACAGCAGCCACGGCTCCGGTTGATCCCGTCGGGCCCGCTGACCGCGCAGCACGACGAGGGCGAGCGCCGGGAAGCAGCCTAGGCCCGGGGCCGGACGGAGAGCTCACGCCAGTCGTCCGAGCCGTTCAGCAGGGCGCGGACCATGTCCAGCGCCTCGTCCTCGCTGTCGTACTCGAAGAAGTGGGAGACACCGTCGGAGCCGCCCGCGCGCTGCTCGACGTACCACTGGTCACCGCTTGTGCGCAGGTATACGTCCTTGCGAGCGACGCGTCCCCATTTGCCGTTCCACCAGTGCTTACGCTGCTCCATCCCGGCACTGTATCGAACATTTGTTCGAACAGTGCCGGATGGGGTCAGCTTTTCCGATCTTGATCAGGAAGGGCCCTGATCAGCGCGGCGGGTCCTGCTGGTGGCGTCCGAGAATGTCGTTCACCGCACCCGGGGCGACCTGCTGGCGCACGAGGGCATCGCGGATCTCGGTGAGCAGCTTGACCTCTTCGCTGGGGGCCTCCGGCGGCGGCTCCTCGCCGCGCTTGCGACGCTCGGCGAGCCGGTTCAGCGGGTAGACCACGAGGAAGTACAGCACCGCGGCGGTGAGGAGGAAGGTGATCACCGCGTTGAGGAAGCCCGGGATGTCGAACTCGACGCCGCGGATGGACGGCTTCCCCGCGCTGACGCCGGACCCGCCGCTGATGAGCTTGATGAGGGGCTCGAGGAACGCCTTGGTGAATGCGGTCACCACCGCCGTGAACGCAGCGCCGATGACGATGCCGACCGCGAGGTCGACAACGTTGCCGCGCATGATGAAGTCTTTGAAGCCTTTGAACATCGAACTCACGAGCACTCCTGCTGACGGGGACCGAGGGGGTTCGACCGCAGCAGTTTCCCGCGACCGATCAGCGACAAACTACGCTGATCGGCCATGAGTTAAAAAGGGCACACTCAGTCGAGCGCCGGCTCCTCGGCCGTCACGGCCTCATCAACCGTCGGGTACGTGTGGAGCACCTCGACCAGACCGCTGACCTCGAGGATGCGCAGCACTCCGCGTTGCGGGGCGGCCAGACGCACGACACCACCCGCGTCGTCGGTGCTGTTCTTGGCGCGGACGAAGACGGAGAGACCGGTGGAGTCGCAGAACGACACCTCGGCGAGGTCGAAGACCAGCCGGGTGCGGCCCTTCTCCAGCAGGTCGCTGATCTGGTCCTGCAGCTGCGGAGCGGTGGCCATATCGAGCTCACCACCGACCGACACGACGACGACATCGCCGCGCTGTTCCGTTTGAACCGTCAGGGACATTCAGGACCTCCCACTATTGAGCTGAACGTTACTCCACGGAGCCGCCGCTTCGCCGAACGGGGAGGCCGAGCTGACCATGGAGTATTAGTTGGCCTAAGGCAAGTAAAGGACGCCCCGATGGTAAAGTCCGGCGCGGCTGCCCGCGACCCGCGGCAGGCTCTACCCGGCAATGTCACGGGAGGCAGCGGTGGCGCTGAGTTCGGAACAAGGAAGTCGTCTGGCCGATCTGTTCAAGGGGCACGAGGACGCCATCATCGCGTCCTGGACCGAGGAGATCGCAAGGACCACCCGGGGGCGACTGAGCCGGGCTGAGCTGCAACGCCAGACCTCGGAACTGCAAAAAGGCTTTCAGACCGCGCTCCGGGGCGGCGCCCCGAACCTGCATGACGACCTGGCCGCCGAGCTGCGCGCGCAGCTCGCGGAGCTCTCCAGCACCAGGGCGCGACAGGGTTTCACCGCGAATGAGACCGCGGTCGGCGTCTTCGCACTCAAGGACGCCATGCTCGAGCTCGTCCAGAAGGGCGACGAAGCGGACGCCGGTGCCTTGCGGGACTACATCGCCTTCTCGGCGTTTGTCGACCAGGCAGCCCTGTTCACCTTTGACACTTATGTTCGGATTCGCGAGGAGCTGATCGCCGACCAGGCGGAGCAGTTGCTCGAGCTCTCCACCCCGGTGGTGAAGCTCTGGGAGGGCGTGGTCGCGGTGCCACTGGTCGGCACGCTGGACTCCGCCCGCGCCCAGGTGGTGATGGAGCGGCTGCTGCAGACCCTGGTCGACACCGGCTCGCCGTACGCCATCATCGACATCACGGGTGTGCCTGCGGTCGACACCCAGGTCGCCCAGCACATCCTCAAGACCGTGGTGGCCGCCCGGCTGATGGGCGCCGACTGCATCATCTCCGGCATCCGCCCGCAGATCGCCCAGACGATCGTGGCGCTCGGCATCGAGTTCGGGGACATCGCCACCAAGGCGACGCTCGCGGACGCCCTGCGGCACGTCCTCCGGCTGACCGGGACCAAGCGGCAGGAGCGCTAATGGAGCGCGTACCGGTTCTGAAGATCGGCGACATCCTGCTGGTGTCGATCCAGATCGACATGGAGGACCAGGTCGCCCTGCAGCTGCAGGAGGACCTGGCTGACAAGATCGTTGTGACCGGTTGTCATGGCGTGATCATCGACATCAGCGCGCTGGACATCGTCGACTCGTTCGTCGGGCGCACCCTCGCGACCATCGCCTCGGTGTCGAAGGTGCTGGACGCCGACACCGTGGTGGTCGGCATGCGGCCCGCGGTCGCGATCACGCTGGTCGAGCTCGGGCTCTCGCTGCCCGGCATCCGGACGGCGCTCAACGTCGAGCTCGGCATGAAGCTGCTCGCCCAGGAGCGGGAGCAATACGAGCTGGACCTGGAGGACGAGGACGAGGAACCGGCGGTTTCCACGCGATGACGACGTGGGACGGCGCGGCCGCCGCCGAGCGGGTTGCGATCATCTCGGACCAGGACGTGGTCCGGGTGCGCCAACTCGTCCGCACCCTCGCCGTGGCCGTGAAGCTGTCGCTGGTCGACCAGACGAAGATCGTCACCGCCGCCAGTGAGCTCGCCCGTAACACGCTCGTCTACGGCGGTGGCGGCAACGCCGAGGTTTCCCGGGTCGACAACGGGCGCAAGCCGGGAATCCGGATAGTGTTCGCCGATGAGGGCCCCGGAATCCCCGATCTCGACCTGGCGCTGACCGACGGTTACACCACGGGCGGCGGAATGGGTCTCGGGCTCTCCGGTGCACGACGGCTCGTCGACGAGTTCGAGATCGACACCGAGGTGGGTAAGGGCACGACCATCAGCGTGACCAAGTGGTGCCGATGAGCGGAGGCGCAGTGGCGTCAGTTCCCGAGGGCCTGCTCGATGAGGGCATCTGGTTCCGGGTCGAGGACGCGAGCACTGCCGCCGCCGTACGCCGGGCCGCCGAGCGGCTCGCCGCGGAGCTGGGCATCTCGGAGCGGGACACCGCGGATCTCTCGATCGTCGCCGCCGAGACCGCGGGCAACCTGGTCAAGCATGCCGACGAGGGCGTGCTGCTGGTGCGACCGGTCCGGGTCCGGGAGCGCGCCGGGGTGGAGATCGTCGCGATCGACCGCGGACCCGGCATGGCCGACGTCCCCTATTCCGTCGGCGACGGGCACTCCACCGCCGGCACCCTGGGAATAGGGCTCGGTGCGATCCTGCGCCAGGCGACCTGGTCCGATCTGCACTCGGTGCCCGGCAGGGGCACGGTGCTCGCCGCCCAGGTCTGGACCGGGCGGCAGGCCGAGCAGACCTGGGCGAGCGGGCTGATCCGTCCGATCAATGGCGAGACGGTCAGTGGCGACGCCTTCGCGATCCGCGAGGTCGACGGGCGGCGTCAGGTGCTGGTCTGCGACGGCCTCGGTCACGGTCCGCTGGCGAACGCCGCCGCGCAGGCCGCGGTGCGAACCTTCCATATGACTCCGATCGCGCCGCCCGCCGCGGTCGTCGAGGCGCTGCACCGGGCTCTGGGGCACACCCGCGGCGCCGCGCTCGCCGTCGCCGAGCTGGACGCCGACCGGGCCACGCTGCGATATGCGGGGCTGGGCAACATCTCCGGCACGATCCTCAACCCCGACGGCACCCGCCGGGGTCTGGTCTCGCTGCCGGGCATCGCGGGGCATCAGAAGCGCCAGATCCGGGAGTACGACTACCCGTTACCGCCGGAGTCCGTCCTGCTCATGCACTCTGACGGTATCGTCGACCGGTGGAGTCCCGCCGACTATCCCGGGTTGCTGACCCACTCCCCGCTGGTCATCGCGGCGACCGTGCTCCGTGACGCGGGCACCCGTCGGGACGACGCGGGCGTGCTAGTGGCGCGGTTGCCATGACCGAGCCGCTGATGCGGACGAGGATCCGGGTGGAGCAGGACGTCTTCGCCGCCCGGCAGCTCGGCCGCGAGGTGGCGCGGGAGGTCGGCCTGGTCGATCAGGACCAGACCAGGCTCGCCACGGCGCTCAGCGAGGTGGGCCGGCTGATGGTCGCCGCCGGACGCGATGCCGACGTGGCGTTCACCGCGAGCACCGACGGGGTACCAACCCTTCTGGTAGAGATGGCGCATGCGGTGTCGGGGGACGCGGAGCGCCTGGCGTCGCAGCTCGTCCAGGTGCGCCGCCTCGTCGATACGATGGAGGTAACCGATGACGAGCCCGGCACAGTGGTCCGCATGTCCCGGCGCTTGCCCGCAGGCGCGCCAGTTCTGAGCCACGACCGCATGGACGAGATACGAGAGCGCCTCTCCAGCCACGTGCCGGGGACGCCGTTCGATGAGCTGTCGGTGCAGAACCAGCAGCTCATCGCGGCCCTCAACGAGGTGCGCGCGCAGCGTGACGACCTGGCCCGGCTCAACGCCGAGCTGGAGGAGACCAACCGCGGCGTGATGGCGCTCTACCACCAGCTCTCCGACGAGCTGGAGGAGACGAATCGCGGCGTGGTGGCGCTCTATGCCGAGCTGGACGAGAAATCGGTGCAGCTGCGGGCGGCCAGTGAGGCGAAGAGCCGCTTCCTGGCCAACGTCAGCCACGAGTTGCGCGCCCCGGTCACCGCGATCATCGGTCTCGGCCGGCTGCTCGCCGACGATGCCTCCGACGACCTGACCTCGGAGCAGGACCGCCAGGTCGAGCTGATCCGTGGCTCGGCAACCGACCTGCTGACGCTGGTCAACGATCTGCTCGATCTCGCCAAGGCCGAGGCCGGCCGGATCGAGCCGAACTGGTCCGATGTGGACCTCAAGGCGGTCTTCGGTCAGCTCCGCGGCACGATGCGCCCGCTCGCGACGCGACCCGAGGTGGAGTTCGTGGTCGAGGAGCCGACGGTCGCGTCGATGCGCTGCGACGAGGTGCTGCTCGCCCAGGTGCTGCGCAACCTGTTGACCAACGCGATCAAGTTCACCGCGAAGGGCTCGGTGCGCCTCAGCATGGAACGCGCGGGCGGGGATGTGCGCTTCACGGTCGCGGACACCGGCGTCGGCATCCCTCCCGAGCTACAGGAACGCGTCTTCGAGGAGTTCTATCAGGTGCCCGGCAGCCACGCGCTGAGCGGAAAGGGCACCGGCCTGGGCCTGCCGTACGCCCGCCGCCTCGTCACGATCCTCGGCGGCGCGATGCGCGTCACGTCCGTGCCGGGCGAGGGCAGCACGTTCATCGTCTCGCTGCCCTCCGGAGAAAACCCGCTGCCCTCCGCGGAAAACACCGGCGAAGGCCGGCCCCGATGACCCCATCGGCCACCGTCCTTGTCGTCGACGACAGCGCCACCAAGCGTTATCTGCTGGTGAGCTGGCTGTCGCGGGCCGGCTTCACGGTGGTCGAGGCGGAAACCGGTGGTTCGGCGCTGGAGATGCTCCGCGAGATCACGGTGGATCTGGTCGTGCTGGACGTGAAGCTGCCCGACATGAGCGGCTTCGAGGTGTGCGAGCAGATCAAGACCGACCCGGAGTACGGCGTACTCCCGGTCATCCACGTCTCCGCGCACGCCGTCGACGTGGTCGACCGCACCCAGGGCCTGAACCGGGGCGCGGACGCCTACCTCGTCGAGCCGATCGAGCCGGACGAGCTGATCGCGACCTCCCAGGCGGTGCTGCGGTACTACCGGGCCCGGCAGCGCGCCGAGTCGCTGGCCGCCCGGATGGTCAAGCTGGCCGAGACCACGCTGGCGATCAACTCCGCGCCGACGCTGGCCGTCCTGCTGCAGGCCGCGGCGGACGGCGCGTACGAGATCTTCGGCGGTCCGATCGTGGTGATCACGGAGAACGCCGAGGGTGACGGCCTGGCGGCGATCGCAGCGACAGGCCCGGCGACAGTGCAGCCGTGGACGGCCGAGGACCATGACACCGCGGTGGGTTCCACCGTACGCACGGACGAGCCCTCAGCCTGGCCCATGGTCGACTGGCCCGAGGGCGAATCCGTCGCGGTCGCCTCCGCCCGTCTGCGCAACGACCGCACCCCGGTCTACATCGCCGTCCCGGCCAGCTCGCAGAGTCCTGGCTTCCCCGTGCTGCGCCAGCTGTCCCAGGCGGTCGCGGCAGCCGTGGAGGCGCAGCGCTCCTTCGACGAGGAGCACCGGATCGCCGTCACGTTGCAGCGCAGCCTGCTGCAGTCGCGCCTGCCCGACGTGCCGGGCCTGGAGCTCGCGGTGCGTTACGAGCCCGCCGGCGCGCAGACCGAGGTGGGCGGCGACTTCTACGAGCTGACGATGCTCGACGGCCGCCTGCTGGTGGCGATCGGAGACGTGGCCGGCCACTCCCTGCACGCTGCCACGGTCATGGCCGAGCTGCGGCATGCGGTCCGGGCGTACGCGGTGGAGGGTCATCCGCCGGGTACGGTTCTCCAGCTCGTCAACCACTTCATGCGTACGGTGCTGCCGACCGAATCAGCGACCGTCTGCCTGCTGACGCTGGAGCCTGACACCGGCCGGGTACGCCTGGCCAGCGCGGGCCATCTCCCCCCGCTGCTGCACATGCCGGATTCCGGCGCGGGTTTCCTGACGCCGCGCGGGCCGCTGCTGGGTATCAACGCGCCCCGGCCGGCGGATCTCGAGTTCACCCTCCCGCCGGGCGGCACGCTGGTCCTCTACACCGACGGCCTGATCGAACGGCGCGACGCGGACATCGACGTCGGGCTGAAAGCGCTCGCGGAGTGTGCGGCGGAGGTCGAGCCGAGCCTGGACGCGTTCTGCCGGCGATTGCTGGATCATCTCGCCGTCGCCGAGGACCAGGCCGACGATATCGCCGTCGTGGCGCTCCGCCGCCGCCCCTGACGCTTATCCTGGACAATCCGGGTATAGCGGAAGCGAGGCGAGCACCATGACGCACGAGGCACCCGATCCAGCGGTTCCCGAAGAGGCGAAGTGGGCGCTCGCCGAGGCCAAGAAGGAAGCCATGGCGGTCGCCGCCGGCTGGTTCCGGGCCTGGCCCAGCGGCGACGAACGCTGGTCGGTGGTCAACATCCGCGCCGCCACCCAGGTCATCGTCAACCACAGCCGTGAGGACGAGCGACACCCCAACAGCTGGACCGTACGCGCCCTGTTCGGCGACAAGGCCGTGGAGTTACGCGTCGGCCCGTACGACAACAAAGAGCAGGCCATCTGGGTGGCCCACGCCGTCCTGAATCTAGCCTTCGCCCCGGATCCCGCTTAAGCGGACGCCTGCAACGACGTGACGGCCTCCATCGCTGAAACGAACGCGTCGACCTGCTCCCGGCTGGTCCGTGGCATGCAGATCAGGTGGCTCTGACCGATCGTGTCGTTTGCGAGCGGCCACCGCTGCTGAATGCTCGCCGGCGGCGTCGGGAAGACCACCGTGAAGGACCACGGATGCCGCCAGGCCGGCCAGCCGATCGCATTGAGCCGATTCTCCGCGTACGCGGCCAGCCGCCGGGCAGCGTGCGCCTGCGCCCGTAACCCGTGCTCCCCCTGCGTGGCGACGGTGTACCACATCATCGCGATCGGCAGCCCGTCGATGCTCCCGACCGGGGTGTCGTCGATGGCCGAGATGTAGGAGACGCGCTCGCTACGGCGGCCGGCGGCTTTGCGACCCACGATCAGGCCGCCGACCCGGGGCGTACCCAGAAATTTGTAACCGCTGAGCGAGACCGAGTCGACCCCCTCGGTGACCAGAGCCCCGTCGAGCGCGAGCGGGATGGCGCTCAGTGCCCCGTCGCAGTGGACATAACGGTCCTCGATGCCTCCTGCATCGAGCACGGCATGAACCTTGCCCGGATCGTCGACGGCCTCGGTCATGGTCGTGCCCGCCGTCACCGTGATGATGGCCGGGGCTCCGGGGCGCAGCTGCTCGGCGAGGTGCCCGTAGTCCATCTCGCCGTACGCGTCGGTGTGGATCCGCACGGCCGGGATGTTCAACTCGTGCAGCATCTTGGGGACGCTGTAATGGGCGGCCGCCGAGTAGTAGGCGACCGCCGTCGTCATGCCGTACGGCGTACGCGGAAAACGGTCCCGCGCGATGAGCAGGCCCGCGCGATTTCCCGCCGTGCCACCGGTGGTCGCGTTGCCCCACCAGTCGTCGGCCGGCAGGCCGAACAACCGCGCCGCCCAGGCCAGCAGCGCCCGTTCCAAGCTCTTGGTGTGATTGCCGCCGGGCGGATTGGAGCCGGCGCTGCCGATGTTGTTCCAGAGCACGTCCTGGAACCGTTGCATGGCACCGAAATTCCCGGCCGGACCGGTCGGGAAGAACATGTGCCGTTCCGCTTCGCCGTCGCGCTGGGCGAGCGTGGCGCCGAGGACCTCGTCGACGTTGACGGGGTTGCCGCTGATCAGGGAGGCGGCTTCGTCCAGCCAGCCGACGCCGGGATCCCCGGGCGGGGTGTTCATGAGCTCATCAGGACGTGATGCAGCTTCTCCAGCGCCTGCCAGATCAGGGTCTGCTCCAGCGAGGCGTTGAAGAGCAGCTCGTTGTCCAGCGTCGGCCGGTAGATGCTGTGCACCGGCCGGTTCGTGACGATCAGGTGCTGGCCCGAGCCGCCGCTCATCTGGGCTGCGCGCAGGAAGTACATGGCCGAGCCGTCCTTGAGCAGCACGTAGCCCTGTCCGGCGAGGTTGAGCCCGTCAGCGCCGGTCACCGTGCGCTTGAGCTCGTGCCACGGCGCCACCGGGGTGTCCAGTGTGGAGATCGCGAGCCCGACGTACTCGGTCTGCGGGGTGACCGGGTCACTGCGCAGGACCAGCCCGTCCATGGGCGTACGCGGATCCCACCGCTTCCCGGTGCGATGCGCGGCCTGGATCTGCGTCCACGCATGGTTGGTGAGCGAGGTCAGCATGGCCGGCAGGTCCTCGCCGCGGTGCTCCTCGTAGTCGAGGCGCGTCGCGGTGCTGAGCTGGAACGGCCGTGCCGTGCCGTCCACCGAGAACAGGATCAGCGCGTGCTCGCCGAGCGCGTCCCGGGTGCCGATCCGGTCCGCCGCGTTTCGGGCGTGCGAGGCGTTGACCTGGATGCTGCGGTCCAGCGTGCGGCCGCGTACCGAAGGAGTGATCGCACTGTCCTCGGCAGGCTGGGGTTCCTGGAAAGCCTGCGGGGCCGGTTGTCCCCAGGAGGGGGCAGCGGCCGGGGTGAAGTGATGACGGCCGGAACTCTGATAAGGCTGCTGGGTCACGACGTCGTCCTCAGAGTTCGATGTCCGCGAGCCGGGCCGCCGGCACCGCGTGCCGGTTGCCCTGCCCCTGCCCGATCTGCTCCCACACGTCGGGACGCGAGCTGCGCAGGTATCCGGCCCAGAACAGACCGGCGATCGCGCAGGCGACCACCACGGCCGGGATGATCAGCGGCACCGAGGAACCGGGCGCGCTGCCCATCAGGGCGTCCGCGTTGACCACCATCAGCACCAGCACCACGAGACCGCCGGCGACGCCGAGCCCGGGAGCGATCACGCGCTTCCAGCCGCTCGCCTGGGCGGGGCCACCCTCACGCAGGTATCGCATCGCCGAGATCGACGTGAGGATCAGCAGGGTCATCAGGCCCAGCGCGCCGACCGTCGAGAACCAGGCGAACAACGAGGCCAGCGGGTCGAGATCGAGGATGGCGAAGACCGCGATCACCACGACCGCGATGCCGCTCTGCAGCAGGGATCCGCCGACCGGGGCACCCGTACGCGCGCCGCGCCCGGTGCTGCCGATCCACCGTGGCAGCACACCCTCACGTGCCATGCCGAACCCGTAGCGGGCGGCGATCGAGTGCAGGGCCAGCATCGACGTGATGATCGCGAAGATCAGCACCATGGTGACGAACGGCGGCATGAGCGGGCCGTACTGCAGGTCGAATGCTTCCATCGGGTCCGGCAGACCGGCGGTGACCTGGCCGGGGCCGACCGCGACACCGACCGCCCAGGCGACCACTGCGTAGACGACCACGAGCACCAGCAGGGCGACGGAGACGGAACGCCCGGGTCCGCGCGGGGTCCGGGCCTCCTCCGAGAAGCTGGCGCCGGCTTCGAACCCCATGAGCGAGGCGAGCACGTACGCGGCCGCGCCGCCGATGCCACCGGTGAGCCCGGCGGTGCTGAAACCGTCCGGGTTGTAGTTGCCGGGCAGCGCCGGGTTCTGCACCGCGGCGATCACGAACATCACCACGACCAGCACCGACACGGCGAGCACCAGGGAGAGCACAACCGTCGAGCGGGTGATGCCGCTGCTGCCGAACGCCGCGATGAGCACGGCGACGATCAGCGCGCCCACCCACCACTTGCCGCCGAACGTGTCGGAGAGCTGGGCGCCGAGGAGCCCGTACAGCGAGGTCTGAATGCCGTTGTAGGCCAGGAGTGCGATGAAGCCGGCGGCGACCCCGGTGGATTTGCCGAGGCCCTTGGCGACCGCGGCGTAGTAGACGGCCGGGTGCGGAGCCTGGCGCGACATCTCGGTGTAGCCGACCGAGAGGAAGCCCACGACGGCACCGACGAGCAGGAACACCAGCGGCACGGCGAGCACGCCGGTGGTCGCATACGTCGCCGGGATGCTGCCCAGCAGGACGACCGGCAGGGCGGACGCGGCGACGGCGAACACCCACATCGCCGGCGCGGTCATCGTCTTGCGGTCGAGTGCGAACGGTTGGTTTGTCATCGTCGGCTACCGCCCCCGCAGCTGGCCGAGATGTCAGTTTCTGGTCCTGTGTGGACGTTGGAGTCGGACGTAAGGGTCCGGCGGAACACGGGGGCCTCCGGGAAGAGTGGATTGTGGATCTTCGACGTTCGGCGGACACCTTACGACGAAAATGCTTCCCGGAGCAGCGGCTGCGCGAAAGTAGTGCTAATCACGCTTTGGGATCATGCGTTATACGCGCCGTTTAGTTCTTTTGCCATCTAACGGCCTAAAACGGGTCAGCCGGCAACGGCCAGCGAGTGGGTCACGCGGCGCAGGAATTCCCTGTTCGAGCTGGTCGTACGCAGTTGGGCGAGCAGTTGCTGCAGCCCCTCGCGCCGATCCTGTCCAATGAGGGCACGCCGGATCAGCGCGGCCGCGGCAAGCTCGCCGGGAGCCATGATCGTCTCGTCGTGCCGGGTGCCCGAGCTCGCCAGGTCGACGGCGGGGAACAGCCGCGACTCGGCCAGCCCACGGTCGAGCTTGAGCTCGGCGTTCCCGGTGCTCTTGAACTCCTCGAAGATCACGGTGTCCAGCGCGGACCCGGTCTCCACCAGCGCGGTGGCGATGATCGTGAGCGAGCCACCGCCCTCGATGTTGCGGGCAGCGCCGAGGAAACGCTTCGGCGGGTAGAGCGCCTCGGAGTCCAGCCCGCCGGAGAGCGTGCGCCCCCGGCCACGGGCACTCAGGTTGTACGCCCGCCCGAGCCGCGTGATCGAGTCGAGCAGCACCACAACGTCCTCGCCGAGCTCGGCGAGCCGCTTGGCCCGCTCGATCGCCAGCTCCGCCAGCGCGGTGTGGTCCTGCGGCGCCCGGTCGAACGTCGCCGCGACGACCTCGCCGCGGATCGAGCGGCGCATGTCGGTGACCTCCTCGGGGCGCTCGTCGACGAGCACCACCATCAGGTGCACCTCGGGGTTGTTCTCCGCGATGGCGTTGGCCACCTCCTGGAGCACGGTCGTCTTGCCCGCCTTGGGCGGCGCGACGATCAGCGCCCGCTGCCCCTTGCCGATCGGCATGACGAGGTCGATGACCCGGGTGATGAGCCGGTCGGGAGTGGTCTCGAGACGCAGCCGCTCCTGCGGGTAGAGCGCCGTCAGCTGGTAGAAGTCGGGACGCCGGCCCGGCTTGCGGCCGTTGATCGTGTCGACCTTCAGCGCGGCCGGGCGGCGGCCGTTGAGCTCGGCGGATCCGGTGACGAGGTCACCGCGGCGCAGCCCGAGCTGCCGCACCTGGTTCTGGGAGACCGGGATGTCGTCCGGTCCGGGTAGGTAACCGTCGGCACGCAGCCAGGCACGGTCGTCGACGATGTCGAGAAATGCGGAAAAGTCCGTCACAGCGGAACTCCAAAAAGGAAGGTGGCACCGTGTCGGTGCCAAGAATGGGATCGCACAGCCTGGGTCGTAGAAGACGCAGCAGTGAGGTGCGAAAGGGTGAATCCAGGAAGCCTTGGGGGCGACTACAGCCGCTCTCAGCCTTGGCTTCCTGCAATGTACCACCTGTTAGCCATTTTCTGTCCATCTGAAACCGATAACTTCCGGAATCATGACGAACATCGATCGCCGGGCCTTCCTGCGCATGGCAGGACTACCGGCCGCCGCAGCGGCGATTCCGCTCGACCTCAGCAAGGCGCTCTCGATCCCGGCCCACGACCGGACGGGCAGCATCGCCGACGTCGAGCACGTCATCTTTCTCATGCAGGAGAACAGGTCGTTCGACCACTACTTCGGGACGCTGCGCGGGGTGCGAGGTTTCGCCGACCCGCACCCGATGCGCACCCCGAACGGGAAGACCGTGTGGCAGCAACCGCAGGCCGGTGGACCGGATCTGCTGCCGTTCCGCCCGGACGTGCCGGATCTCGGCCGAACGTTCCTGCCGGACCCGCCGCACGGCTGGAACGATGGCCACGCCGCCTGGAACAACGGCCGCCACGACCGGTTTGTTCCCAACAAGGGCGTCACCACGATGACCTACCACAACCGCGGTGACCTGCCCTACCAGTATGCGCTGGCCGACGCGTTCACCGTCTGCGACAACTATCACTGCTCGTTGCTGGGCCCGACCGACCCAAATCGCTATCACATGTGGAGCGGCTGGGTGGGCAACGACGGCCTGGGTGGCGGCCCGGTGGTCACCAACGCGGAGGCCGGTTACGACTGGTCGACCTACCCGGAACGCCTCGAGCGCGCAGGTATTCCCTGGAAGGTCTACCAGGACGTCGGCACCGGCCTGACCGCCGCAGGATCGTGGGGCTGGACCTCGGATCCCTACATCGGCAACTACGGCGACAACGCACTGCTCTACTTCCACCAGTATCAGAACGCCGCGCCGGGCACCCCGCTCGCCGACCGCGCCAAGACGGGCACGAACGTCAACGCGCTGGGCCGTGACCCGGAGGCGCTGCTCAGCGACTTCCGCCGGGACGTCAGCGAGGGCACGCTGCCCGCCGTCTCGTGGATCGTCGCGCCGGAGGCGTACACCGAGCATCCGAACTGGGAGCCCGCGTTCGGTGCCTGGTACGTCTCGCAGGTCATCGACATCCTCGCCGAGCACCCCGAGGTGTGGAGCAAGATGGCGCTCTTCATCACGTACGACGAGGAGGGCGGCTTCTTCGACCACCTTGCGCCCCCGACGCCGGGCGAGTCGACCGTGCCCACCACCAACGAGATCTTCCCGGGCAACGCGAGCAACCCGGCCGGCCCCTACGGCCTCGGTCTGCGGGTGCCGATGGTGGTCGTCTCGCCGTGGACCCGCGGCGGCTGGGTCAACTCGCAGCTCTTCGACCACACGTCGCTGATCCGTTTCCTCGAGGCGCGCTTCGCGAACGGCCGCCCCGACCTGGTCGAATCCAACATCACGCCGTGGCGGCGGGCGGTCACCGGCGACCTGACCAGCGCGTTCGACTTCAAGACCCCGAACCGGTCGCGCCCGGTGAGACTGCCGGGCACCGAGGAGTTCAAACCCGCGGAGCTCGTACGCCACCCCAACGCGATCCTCGTTCCCCCGGCCGACCAGCGCCTCCCCCACCAGGAGAAGGGTGTACGCCCCGCCCGCGCGCTGCCGTACTCGCTGCACGCGGATGCCCGGGTGGCCAACGGCACGCTGACGGTGACCTTCCGCAACACGGGACGCGCGACGGCGGTGTTCCAGGCCCGCTCGATGGCCGAGGACGAGGACCCCCGCAGCTTCACCGTCGAGCCGGGCAAGACACTGACCGGCACGTGGCCCGCGACCACCGGATATGACCTGTCGGTCCACGGCCCGAACGGCTTCTACCGGGAATTCCGGAGCAGCGCTCGCGCCGCCGCCGTGCTCGGGCTGCGCACCGACTACGACACGCGCGCGGAGAAGGTCACCGTGACGTTCACCAATGCGGGATCGAGCCGGTTGCAGCTGACCGTGCGGGACGCGTACACCTCAAAACGGACAACGGTGTCGCTGCGCGGCAGTGAGAGCTCGCGCGAGTCGTTCGCGGTCGTCCGGAGCCGGGGCTGGTACGACCTGGAGATCACCGCGGGTCCGGAGGTCGTCTACCGCTGCGCCGGTCACCTGGAGAACGGCAAGGACAGCATCACCGATCCGCGGATGGGCGGCCTGGTCGTCTCTTGATGTGAGCCGGTCAGCCTTCTTTCGGTCAATTTTGAGGAACCGCTCTTAGGCTCGGTGCATGGAGCGTCCCGTGATGACGGTGCTGCCGACTTCGGAGCCATCGGAGCTGTCTGACGAACCGGACAGCTCCGATTCCGCGCCGAAGCGCCAGTGGAACACCCCTGAGCTGCGCCGACGTGTGCTGCTCGGGGTGATCCTGGCGTGGGCGCTGGTGATCACCGTCGTCGTGTTCACCCGCGGCGACGACACCCCGGCCGCGGTCGCGCCGAAGCCCGCGCCCACCCCGTCCGCCTCGCAGGGCCCGTTGAGCACGGCAGACGTCTATCAGACGCTGCTGCCCTCGGTGGTACGGATCCAGACAACCCGCCGTGGCACGTCGACCCAGGCGAAGAACATGACCGAGTCGGCGATCGGCACCGGCGTGATCGCCAACGCGGACGGCTCGATCCTGACCGCCTTCCACGTCGTCGACGGCGCCACCGCTATCAAGATCAGTTACACCGACGGCACCGAGACGACCGCTTCCGTTGCCAGTTCCGACCCCGCGCAGGACATCGCCACGCTGACCCCGGCGCAGCTGCCGGAGACGCTGGTGCCCGCGGTGCTCGGTGGCGGCCCCGCGGTCGGCGACACCGTGGTGGCGATCGGCAACCCGCTCGGGCTGACCATGAGCACCAGCAGCGGTGTCGTCTCCGGTCTCAACCGCACGATCTCTGGCGACGGGCCCGAGGGCCTCATCCAGTTCGACGCGGCCGTGAACCCGGGCAGCTCGGGCGGCCCGCTGATCAACGACCGCGGCGAGGTGATCGGCATCGTGGTGTCGCTCGCGAACCCGACGGATGCGGGCACGTTCATCGGCATCGGGTTCGCCGTGCCGATCGGGTCCGCCCTGGGCGCGGGCGGCGACGGCACCGGCCAGGCACCTCCCCTTTAGGCCTCTAGGAAGGACCGCTGCATGAGTTGGAACGACGCGGGAACCCCGGCAGCTGCCGCGGGCCCGATCGAGAAGGTCCTCTACGAGGTCAAGAAGACCATCGTGGGTCAGGACGTGCTGCTCGAACGGCTGGTTGTGGCGCTGCTCGCCCGCGGGCACATCCTGGTCGAGGGCGTGCCCGGGCTCGCCAAGACGCTCGCGGTGAAGTCGCTCGCGGAGGCGATCGGCGGCGAGTTCCACCGCGTGCAGTTCACCCCCGACCTGGTGCCCGCCGACATCCTCGGCACCCGGGTCTTCCACCAGCCCACCGGCGAGTTCCAGGTGTCGCTCGGGCCGGTCTTCACCAACCTGCTGCTCGCCGACGAGATCAACCGGGCGCCGGCCAAGGTGCAGAGCGCGCTGCTGGAGGTCATGCAGGAACGCCAGGTCACCATCGGTCGCGAAACCCATAAGGTGCCCAACCCGTTCCTGGTCATGGCGACCCAGAACCCGATCGAGTCCGAGGGCACCTATCCACTGCCCGAGGCGCAGGTCGACCGGTTCATGATGAAGGTGGTCATCGGCTACCCGACGGTGACCGAGGAGTTCGTGGTCGTCGAGCGGGCCCTCGCCCCCGCCGCGGTGATCCAGAAGATCATCGACCCGGAGATCCTGGTGGGGCTCCAGCAGGCGGCCGACCAGGTCTACGTCGACCCCTCCCTCATCGAGTACGCCGTCAACCTCGCGCACGCCACCCGTGACCCCGCGAAGGTGGGCCTGACCGACCTCGCCAAGTACGTCACGTTCGGTGCCAGCCCGCGATCGTCGATCAGTCTCGTGCTGGCCGGGCGCGCCCTCGCCTACCTGCGCGGCCGTGAGTACGTGGTCCCCGAGGACCTCGCCGACCTGGCCCTCGACGTGCTGCGGCACCGCCTGGTGCTCTCCTACGAGGCGCTCTCCGACGAGATCACCCCGGACATGATCCTCGGCAAGGTGCTCGCGAACCTCTCCGTTCCCGAGCCCGCCGGCCGGGGCCGCTGAGCCATGACCTCGGCCCCCGACCGGCTGCTGCGGCGTCTCGAGTGGCGTCTCGGCCGCCGCCTCGACGGGCGCCTGCAGGGCGCCTACCGCACGGTGTGGCACGGCACCGGCATCGACTTCACCGACCTGCGCGCGTACACGCCCGAGGACGACGTCCGGCACATCGACTGGAACGTCACGGCCCGCCTCGACGAGCCGTTCGTCCGGCAGTACACCGAGGACCGCGAGCTGACGGCGTGGCTGGTCATCGACCGGTCGGCGTCGATGCGGTTCGGCCAGGGTGCCGGTAAAGAGTCCATCGCCACCGAGCTTGCGGTGAGCCTGGGGCGGCTGGTCACCCAGGGCGGCAACCGGATCGGCGCGATCCTCTACGACAACGGCAACCACAAGATCATTCCGCCGCGTACGGGCAGAGATCAGATTCTGCGTATCACCCACGAGCTGTTGCGTCCTGTTACGCCGGGCACCCCGGGCTCCTCCACCGACTTGTCCGCGATGCTGCAGCTCGCCGCCGTCACCACATTGCGCCGGCGCAGCCTGGTCTTCGTGATGTCCGACTTCATCGGCGACCCGGGCTGGGACCGCCCCCTCGCGATGCTCACCCACCGCCACGAGGTCGTCGTCATCCGCGTCGTCGACCCCGCCGAGCTCGAGCTCCCCGACCTCGGCCTGATCCTGGTCGAGGACGCGGAAACCGGTGAGCAGATCCTCGTCGACACCAGCGACCCACTCCTGCGCGGCCGCCTCGCCACCCAGGTCGGCGCCCGCGAGGACGAGCTCGCGGAGGGCATGCGCCGGGCCGGCGTCGACGCGCACCGCATCACCACCGACCAGGACCTGCTCACCGCTCTGGTCGGCATGGTCCAGCGATCCGGACGGGTACGCCGATGAGCTTCCTCTACCCGATCGTGATCGCCGTCGCGGTGCTGGTCACCGGCTTGGCGATCTACGGCTACGTCACCCTGCAACGCCGGCGGACCCGGGCACTGACCGCGGCCGGGTTCGGGGTGCTCGCCGGGGGCGGGTCACGGCGGCCGGCATTACGGCGCCATCTTCCGTACGCCCTCCTTATCGCCGCCCTTCCGATCATGCTGGTCGGTCTGGCGCGTCCCCAGGCCGAGCTGTCCGTGCCCCGGGTCTCGGGCACCGTGGTACTCGCCTTCGACGTCTCCAACAGCATGTCCGCCGCCGACGTGCAGCCGACCCGGCTCGGCGCCGCCCAGGCCGCCGCCACCGACTTCGTCAACGACCAGCCGGACACCGTCGACGTCGGCGTCATGCTCTTCGGCGACCAGGCCCTGCTCACCCAGGCGCCGACCGCCGACCACACCGCGTCCGTCGCCGCGATCAAACGGCTCAAGCCGGGTGGTGGCACCTCACTCGGCCAGGCCATCCTCGTCGCGCTCGGCACCGTCACGGGCAAACCGGTGACAGCGGACTCCACCTCCACCGACCTCGGCTACTGGCCGTCCGCGACGGTCGTGATCTTCTCGGACGGTCAAGAGACCGGGGGCCCCGATGCTGAGGCGGCTGCTGAGCTTGCGGCCGCTGCGGGCGTACGCATCCAGACTGTCGGGGTTGGCACCGCCAAAGGTGCCACCGTCGAGGTGGACGGCTACCAGCTGAACACCGCGCTCGACGAATCCCTGCTCACCACGGTCGCGCAGACGACCGGCGGCGCGTACCAGGCAGCCGGTGACGCAGCCGCGCTGGACAACACCACCAAGTCGATCGACCTGCGCCTGACCACCGAGAAGAAGCCGGTCGAACTGACCGCGCCGTTCGCCGGCGCCGCTCTCCTGCTGCTGTTCGCCGGCGGCCTGCTGGGCACACGCTGGCACGGAAGGATCGTCTGATGTCGTTCAGCTGGCCGTGGGCCCTGCTCGCGCTGCTGGCGGTGCCGCTGCTGCTGGCCCTGCGCTGGTGGCTGAACCGCCGCCGCAAACGCTCCGCGATCACCGTCTCCAGCATCGCCCTGATCCGCGCGGCCCTCCCCGGCCGCACCGCCTGGCGCCGCAAAATCCCGGTCTACCTGTTCCTGACCGGACTGCTCGCCCTGGCCGTCGGCGCGGGCCGCCCCCAGGCCTCCCTCTCGGTCCCGGCCAACAACACCTCGATCCTGCTGGCCATCGACGTCTCCGGCTCGATGTGCACCACCGACATCGCCCCCAACCGCCTCGCGGTGGCCAGCGACGCCGCCCGCGAATTCATCAAGGCCCAGGACGACGGCACCAAGATCGGCCTCGTCGCCTTCTCCGGCATCTCCGGCCTCCTGGTAGCCCCGACCACGGACAAGAACGCCCTGCTCGACGCGATGGACACCCTCAAAACCGCCCGCGGAACAGCCATCGGCCAGGCCATCCTGACCTCCCTGGACGCCATCGCCGAAAACAACCCCGAAGTAGCAGCCACCGGCATCGACCTGACCGACACCCCACCCAACACCCTCGGCGACTACGTCCCGGACACCATCGTCGTCCTCACCGACGGCGCCAACAGCACCGGCGTAGACCCGGTCACCGCCGCCGAGCAGGCCGCCGCCCGCCACGTCCGCGTCTACACGATCGGCTTCGGCACCACCCAGCCCGCCCAAATGGTCTGCACCCCCGACCAGGTCAGCGGCGACTCCTTCATGGGCCGCGGCAACCGGGGCGGAGGCGGCTTCGGCGGAGGAGGCCGCAACCAGCAAATCGACGAACAAGCCCTCAACTCAGTCGCCGACCTCACCGGCGGCCGCTACTTCCGAGCCGAAGACGCCGACCAACTCAACGACGTCCTCGGCGACCTCCCCAAAGAATTCGGCCTCCACAAACAGAACGTCGAGATCACCGCCTGGTTCCTCCTGGCCGGCTTCCTCTGCGCCTTCACCGCCACCGGCCTCTCCCTCTGGTGGAGCCGCCCCCGCCCGTAACGCGCCCAAGCCCTCACCCTGCGCTGAAGTCCAGGCTCCAGGCCGGTGTGCCTGCGCCGGTCAGTCCGAACCGCCGCAACCGTTCACCGTTCACGGCGTCTCTGTCGTGTTCCCTGAGCTGGGCCAGGGCGAGCAACGCCCGGGCGTCACCGCGATTGACGGCCTGCAAGAGCAACTTTTCCGCCCCAGCGAGGTGTCCGTTCTGCAGACGCCGCAGGGCCAGGGTCCGGAGCGCTTCGGTGTCGCCGCGGTCAGCAGCCTGAACGACCAGAGCCTCGGCACTCGCCAGATTCCCGTTCTGCTCCCGTCGTAGGGCCAGGATCTGCAATCCGTTCGGGTTGCCGCGGTCGGCGGCCTTGATGGCCAGGGTCTCCGCACCGACGGGGTCACCGTGTTGTTCCCGGACCAGGGCCTGGACCACGGCTGCGGTGGTTTCGTGCGAGTAAGGCGCTGCAATCACGATGCGATCCGCGTGCTGTTCTCGTGGCAGGGACTCGGTCTGCGGAGTCCTTGGGACACGATGATCGATGGCCGGCAAAACTTGCTCGTCAGCGCCGATGGGATCGCCGGATCGCTCCCGTCGCACGCCCAACGCGTGGAAAGCGTGGACGTCACCGCGTTCGGCGGCATTGCGATAAAGGTTGACAGCGTGCTGATAGCGACCTCGCTCCTCGGCCTGCCGGGCGAGCGCGCGCAGCAAACCGGTGTCGGTGATGGTCGAGTTGAAAGCGGCCCAGAGTGTGTCGGGCGGATAGACGGCGACACGCTCGATGCTTCCGGTTTGTTCGAGATAGTCCGCGAGTCGGTAAAGCTGCTGACCTCTTTCGAGAGGTCCGATGCCAAGCCGGCTACGAACTCGGGTCAGGGGTCCGCGGGCACCCTTGCAAGGCTCCGCACAGTAGGCGAGGGCCTGTTCGAGCCAGCCTTCTCCGAGCGCATCCCAGTCTTGGTCGTCGAGATAACCCGGCACGGCTCGAGCCAGTAGGGCATGCGGCAAGGCGAGGGGATGGCCGAGACGACGTGCGTCCATCGCCGCCCGGATGACCGCCCGTGCCGCAGCGGGGGCCGTGCGGTATCGGACCTCGAGTTCGGGCGCACCTGCGAGGTACTGCGTGACACGGCCGTTCTCGGCACGGGCAGCGGCCTGTCGTACCCGAGGATCGGTGCCCTCCTCGACCAGGCCGGCGAGCTCTTCAGGAGTGAACCTGTCGCTGACAATCACCGCGGTCGCGGTCAGCAGATCCCGAGCCTGGGCAAACGGGTCCGGCTGGCCGGGGTCGGGCCGTGAGGCCAGCATCTGCCAGTACTGCGGCCAGAGCGTGGCCAGGATCAGTACCGGTCCGCAGCTCGGGTCATTGAGCACTGTGCGCAGGCCGGCTGCGACCCGCTCACCGAGTTCCGGGACAGCGGGCATGAGGTAGTGCTGCGCCTCATTCAGCCAGACAATCGTGTACGGGCCGACCTGGTCCAGGACGGATTCCACTGCACTCGAGCGGGTCGGGTCATAAGGATGCCACAAGCGCCATTGATTCGGCGTCCGTCGATCCAGATACTGGGTTAGTTCCCACGCGGCCCGGGTCTTCCCGGTCGACGAACCGCCGACCAGTGTCACCATCCGCGAACTCCCCTGGATCACTTCATCAGCCACGTTCCGTAGCCGCGCATCATGAGTCCGGGGCACGTACGCCGGCAGCAGGCCCGGGTGCTGCCCGAGGCCATGCGCCTGGATCGTGGGATGAACTTCCAGCGCCAGAGGATCGCAGGCTGCGACTGCCCGGCCCAGCCGTGCCAGGGGTAGAGATGCGGGCGCCGTCCTGGCGTCGATCCATAACTGGCGCACCTTCTCTGCCAGTTTCTCAGTGTCCCCGCGACCGGCAGCATGAGCCATAGCGACGGCAACGGTCACGGTGTCCTGCTGCGTCCCCAGGCCCTCACCGCTGAGGATCTTGCTGATCAGATCCTTCTTCGGTGCCCCGGGAAGGCTGTCATCCGCGGCGATCGTCTCGACCAAGTCGTCCAGCCGCGGACAGTCCGCCTCCGCATACAACCGGTAGAGAACCTCCGCTAAATCCCGCGCGGGTCCGGCCGGCAGCACGACGCGTTCCACGGGCCGGCCACGGCGGATCGCGGGTCGGGACTCGTCGGCATCCATCGCCCCTTCAGCTTCCGTCAACCGGCTCGGCCTGGCACCCGTCGTCACCTGTCGGTGCTGAGGATCGACCCCTTCGAGCGACCTGATTCTGAACACGCGGCCGACCGGCTCCGCGTTCTGCCTACGACTCAGGAGCACTCAATGAACCACCGCGACCATGACTCGAGACCCCATACGCATCGCAACAGGATCGCCGATACCGCGGTCATCGGGCTGCTCAGCGGTATCGCACGGGCCGTGACCACGTGGGTGATCGAACAGCTGACCACAATCTGGTGATCGCCTACGCACGGAGGTCGCAGCGATACGCCCTGACCTGCACATCCGGATGGGCTTGCTGGGGTCTGACATGTTGGGCTGGTGGTTGAGTCCATTGTGGATCTTGTTCAGCGGCATGCTGGTGAGCGGCCGGGTAAGACGGCGTTTGTTTGTGGGGATCGCCGGGTGACGTTTGGGGAGTTGGAGGAGCTGACTCGGCGGTTTGCTGGGGGGCTGGCCGGGATGGGGGTCGGGCGGGGCGATGCCGTTGTCGTCTGCCTGCCGGCGGGGATCGATGCGGTGGTGGCGGTGCTGGGGATTGTGCGGGCCGCGGCTGTGGGTGTGCCCGTGGATCCTCGTGCTTCCAGCGCTGAGCTGGACCGGCTCGTGCGGGATTGCCGGGCGAAGGCTGTTGTTACCGACTCGGCTCATGGTGTTGCGGGGGTTGGGATCGCGGCGGTTCTTGATCAGCCGGGTGTGGCGCGGGATGACCTCGGGCTGGATGAGGACTGCTGGATTCATTACACGTCGGGGAGCACCGGGCGGCCGAAGGGTGTTCTTTCCAGTCAGCGGATGTGGCTGGGGATGATTGATACGGCGCTGGTCCGGCATCAGGGGCTGCGCGAGGATGACCGGTTCCTGTGGCCGCTGCCGTTGTTTCATGCGCTCGGGCATGCGCGGTGTGTGCTGGGTGTCGTGGTGCTGGGGGCGACCGCGATCATTCTGCCGTACCCGTCGGATTCCGATCTGATCGATGCTTTGGAAAGCGCGGAGCCGACCGTGCTGACCGGGGTTCCGACGACCTATCACCGATTGCTGGCGACACTCCAAAACCGACAGATCACATCAGCGAGGTTGCGGATCTGTGTCACCGGCGGGGCACCGTGCCCGCCGGAATTGCGGCTTGCCGTTCGGGAAGCGCTCGGGGCGCCGCTGGTCAACACGTATGGCAGCACCGAGACGTGTGGCGCGATCGCTATGGAATTGCCGGGGCCGATGCCCGCGGAAGGCTCCGTCGGGCGGGTCATCGGTTTTGAGGTTCGGATTGTCGAGGGTGAGGTCTGGCTGCGGGGGCCGAGTCTCATGCGCGGCTATTTCCAGCAGCCCGAGGCGACCGCTGAGGTGCTGGTTGACGGCTGGTACCGGACCGGGGATCTGGGGCGGCTCGAGGATGGGCATCTGTTTCTCAGTGGGCGCGCGCGGGATCTGATTATTCGCGGTGGGGCCAATGTGCATCCGGCGGAGATCGAACGGGTGCTGATCGGGCTGCCGGGGGTCGCCGATGCCGCGGTGGCCGGGCGGGCACATCACCGGCTGGGGCAGGTGGCGGTCGGGTATGTCGTGCCTGCGAACAGGGATGTCGATCCGGTTGCGCTGCTCGCGGCCTGCCGGCGGGTCATGTCGGCCGCGAAGGCTCCGGACGAGATCCGGCTCGTGGACGCCATTCCGCGTACGGCCACCGGCAAAGTGATTCGCGACCAGCTGGACAGCACCACAGACCGGGACCCGATCGCGATTGTCGCCATGGCGTGCCGTTATCCGGGTGGGGTCGGGTCGCCCGAGGATCTGTGGGCGCTGGTCGACAACGAGGTCGACGCGATCACACCGTTCCCGACGGATCGCGGATGGGCGTCGGACCTTTACGATCCCGACCCCGACAGTGCAGGACATACGTACGCCCGAAGCGGCGGCTTCCTGCACAACGCGACGGATTTCGACCCGGCACCGTTCGGGATCGGGCAGACCGAAGCGCTGGCCATGGATCCTCAGCAGCGTGTCCTGCTGGAGACCGCGTGGGAGCTGTGGGAGCGGGCCGGTATCGACCCGGCGAGTGTGCGTGGCAGCGACACCGGCACCTACGTCGGCCTGATGTACAGGGATTACGCGAACGGCGTCGACAGTGTGCCGGCGGAGGTCGAGGGGCATCTCGGGCTCGGGTCCGCGGGCAGTGTGGCGTCGGGGCGGATCGCGTACACGTTCGGGCTCACCGGGCCGGCGGTCACGGTCGACACCGCCTGCTCGTCCTCGCTGGTGGCGTTGCATTCGGCCGCGCGGGCGCTGAGCAGCGGCGACTGCGCCCTGGCGATCGCGGGTGGTGCCACGGTGATGTCGACGCCCGCCCCGTTCGTGGGGTTCAGCCGGCTCCGGGGGCTGTCGCCGGACGGCCGGGTCAAGGCGTTCTCGGGCGACGCCGACGGCACCGCGTGGGGCGAGGGCGTCGGGTTGCTGCTGTTGGAGCGGCTCGAGGACGCGCAGCGCAACGGGCACCCGGTGCTCGGTCTGCTGCGCGGCACCGCGGTCGGGTCGGACGGCGCGTCGAACGGGCTCGCGGCGCCGCACGGTCCCGCGCAGCAGCGGGTGATCCGGGCCGCGCTCAAGGATGCGGGGCTCGGGGCCGCGGATGTCGACGCGGTGGAGGCGCACGGCACCGGCACGCTGCTCGGGGACCCTATCGAGGCGCAGGCGCTGCTCGCGACGTACGGCCGGGATCGTCCTTCGGGTCGTCCGCTGTGGCTGGGAACGGTGAAGTCGAACATCGGCCATACGCAGGCCGCCGCCGGGGTCGCCGGGGTGATCAAGATGGTGGAGGCGTTCCGGAACGACACGCTGCCCCGGACGCTGCACGTCGATCAGCCGAACGAGCACGTCGACTGGACCGCCGGCGACGTGTCGCTGCTGACCTCCGCACGCCCGTGGCCCAGGTCGGCGGAGCGTCCACGCCGCGCCGGCATCTCGTCCTTCGGCATCTCCGGCACCAACGCCCACGTGATCATCGAGGAACCACCCGCAACACCGCCTGCAAGACCAAAAATATCCGATATGCCGCTCTTGTTCGCAGCGGCCGATGAGCACGCGTTGCAGCACATCGCCGCGCGCCTGCTCAAAGACGAAACCGTGGACGCCGCAGCGCTCGGCACAACCCGGGCTGTCCAGCGATTCCGAGCCGCCATGACCAGGAAGAACAACGTCACGCTGGGCACGGGACGCCCGCCGGGGCAGGTGATCTTCCTCTTCCCCGGCCAGGGCGCACAACGACCCGGAATGCGCGACCTGCTGCCCTTCGACGTCTTCCGGACGGCGTACGACGAGGTCCTGACCAAGCTGGGCAATCCCGCCGAGGGAGACCGCACGGAGAACGCGCAGCCGGCGCTGTTCGCGTTCGGCGTCGCGGCGTACCGGCTGCTGCAGTCCTGGGGCATCCAGCCCGGCCTGCTCATCGGCCATTCGATCGGCGAGCTGGCCGCCGCACACATAGCCGGGATCCTGTCCCTCGAGGACGCCACGAAGCTCGTCTCGGCCCGGGCCCGACTGATGGGCGCGCTGCCACCGGGCGGTGCGATGGCCGCCGTCAAGGCCTCCGAAGCGGAGATCGTCCCGCTCCTGGACGACCGGGTCAGCATCGCGGCCATCAACGGCCCGCGGGACATCGTGATCTCCGGGGACGAAGCGGCCGTCGAGCGGGTCACCCGCGGCTTCCGGGCCAAGGCCCTGCGGGTCAGTCACGCTTTCCACTCGGTACGCATGGAGCCCATGCTGGACGAATTCGCACAGGTGGCGGCGTCGATCGAGTACCGGAAGCCCACCATCCCGATCGTTTCCACGCTGACCGGGCTCCCCGCGACCGGCGACGATCTGCGCAGCGCGGGGTACTGGGTGCGCCAGGTCCGCGAGCCCGTGCGTTTCGCGGCGGCGATCAGCGACGTCACCGGCCTGTTCGTGGAGCTGGGTCCGGCACCGGCGTTGGCCGCGCTCGTGCCGCACGAGGTTGTCCCGGTGTCTGCGGACGGCGCGGCGCGGCTCTGGGCGTACGGCGTGGATGTGGATCGGGTGGCACTGCTCGGTCGCGGGGATCCCAAGGTCGCAGCGACGATGCCGACCTATCCCTTCCAGCGGAAGCGTTTCTGGCTGTCCGAGGGCAGCGCACCGGCCAGGAAGCGGCTGCTCGACGCGATGTTCGCCGTGCCCGGAACGGGGCGGCACATGGCAACCGGCCGGCTGTCGCTGACCGCCCAACCGTGGCTGCGCGACCACGCGATCGGTGGCGAACCGCTCGTGCCCGGCACCGCGTTCGTCGAGCTGGCTACGGCGTTCGGACGCTGGGCCGGGGTGCCGGTGGTGGCCGAGCTCGCGATCAGCCAGGGCCTGGTCGTCACCGACGACGAGGTGGACCTGCAACTGATCCTCGGCGAGCCGGAGCCCGACGGAACCCGCGCACTCGAAATCCACGCGCAGCAGCTGCACGCAAGCGGCCGCTGCGAACCAGCCGCACCGGAGGCCGACGACGACTGGACCTGGGCAGCCGTTTGGCCGCCCGAGGGGGCGACGCCGGTTGACATCACCGAGCTTTACACCGACGGCGGTTACGGTCCCGCTTTCCGCGGGGTGACGGCTGCCTGGCGGCACGGCGATCACATGTACGCGGAGGTGAGCCTGCCCAGCGCAGCCGGGAACGGCGGCGCCGACCTGCACCCCGCGCTGGTGGACGCTGCCCTGCATCCGGCGCGGCTGTTCGATGCCGGGGACCGTACGCAGCGCCTGCCCTTCGTGTGGTCGGGTGTTCGCCGTCATGCGGGCGGCGCCACGTCCGCCCGGGTCCGCCTCACGCGCGCCGCCCCTGACCAGATCGCGGTTCGCCTCGCCGGCGCGGACGGCAATCCGCTGCTCTCGGTGGAGTCGCTCACGTTGCGGTCGGTGCCGCGGGCGCTCTTCCGGCCGTCGTGGGTCCCGGTCACGCTGCCCACGAGCGGTCCCGGGCGGCAAGTTCTCGATCTTTCGTACGCACCCCCGCGCACCCCCGCGGACGTACGCGACCAGATCTGGTCCGCCGCCGAAAAGTTGCGTTCCCTGCTCCCCGGCCCGGAGCCGATCGTCGTGACCACCCGGTCGGCAGCCGTCGCGGGGCTCGTTCGGGTCGCCGCCGCCGAGTACCCGGGGCAGGTCGCTCTCGTCGAGCTCGACGGCACCCCGGAGTCGGAAGAAGCGTTGCCCGCCGCGATCAGGGCCACGGATCCCGAGCTGCGAATCACGCGCGGCGAAGTGGGCTCATTCCGGCTGGTCCGGGCCGAGAGCGACACCGAGGGCGCAGTCGATTTCGGTACGGGCAGCGTCCTCATCACGGGCGGTACCGGGGCGCTGGCCGGTGTCGTCGCACGTCATCTCGCGGGTGCTCACGGCGTACTGAAAATGGTGTTGGTGAGCAGAAGCGGCGATCAAGCCGCGGGCGCCGCATCCCTGAAAGAGGAGCTCGGCGACCGCGTCTCGATCGTCGCGGCCGATGTCAGCGACCGTGCCGCACTCGCGCGGGTCCTCGCGCAGGCCGACCCGCCGGTGACCGCAGTGGTGCACGCCGCAGGAGTGATCGCCGACGGCACGATCGAGTCGCTCACGCGGGAACGCGCCGACACCGTGCTGCGGCCCAAGATCGACGCCGCCTGGCACCTCGACGAGCTGACCGGCGACCTGGCCGCGTTCATCCTGTTCTCGTCGGCGAGCGGGCTGCTCGGCAACCCTGGCCAGGGCGCCTATGCGGCCGGCAACTCGTTCCTCGACGACCTGGCGCGGCGCCGGCACGCGGCGGGCAGACCCGCGCTCTCGCTCGCCTGGGGCCCGTTGGACCTCGACGGCGGCATGGAGATCGGCAGGTCACGGCTGCGGCCGATGACGCCGCCGGAGATCACGGCCGCCTTCGACGCGGCGCTGCACAGTGGCGAGCCGGTGCTCGCGCCGATCGTGCTCGACCGTCCCGCCGCAGCCCGCCCGGCTCCGGAGCGGCCCCAACCCGTTTCCCTGCGCGGTCTCAGCGGGGAAGAGCTGACCGCCAAGCTCAATCTGCTCGTACGCGACGAAGTGGCGAGCGAACTCGGCTATCCCGACCCGGCGATGGTCGACGTCCGCACCGCGTTCACCGATCAGGGCCTCGACTCGGTGGGCTCGATCCAGTTGCGCACCCGGCTCGTCGCGGCGACCGGGGTGCCCATGCCGGCGACCGTCGTCTTCGACCATCCGAGCCCGGCGGCGCTGGCGCAATGGATCGCCGGGGAGCTGGCCCATGCTCCCGCGGTGCCCGTGGTGGCCGAAGCGCCCCGCACGGTGGCCGAGCTCTTCCACGCGATCGCCGGTTCGGGGCAGTACTGCATGGCCGTCAACCTGCTGATCAGCGCGTCTGCTTTACCTTCTCGGCGAGGGGACGAAGCCGCTCCGCCGGTGGCGCTCGCCGATTCTGCGGACGGGCCGGTGCTGGTGTGCCTGCCGTCGTTCGGGCCGCTGGGGGTGGCCGAGTTCCTGCCGTTCAGCCGGGCGGTCGGGGGCGCTGTGGCGGTGGTGCCGTTGCCGGGGTTCGATGCTCGTCCGCGCGTACCCACCTCGTTTGATGATCTGATCGCTCAGCTCGCGGATCTCGCAGCGCAGGCGGCGGACGGCCGGCCTTTTGTCCTGGTCGGACGGTCGAGTGGCGGTCAGCTGGCGCACGCGGTGACGGCCCTGCTGGAGCGACGGGATCTGCGTCCGGCGGGGCTGGTGCTGCTCGACACCTACGAGAACGACCTGGGTGCGGTCACCCGCGAGGAGTGGCTGGCGTCCCTGCTGGCGTCGGGGCTGAGCCGGCTGCGGGACCGTCTCGACCCGGCCGCGGAGCAGGCCGCGCTACTCGCCGCGGGTGCCTATCTGCGGCTGATGCGTGGCTGGCACCCGGCACCGCTGAGCACGCCCAGCCTGCTCGTCGGCGTCGCATCACCCGTCGCGGGCATGCCGGCGGGCTGGAAGACGTCACGGTCGGGGCCGCACACCCGCGTCGAGGTGCCGGGTGATCACCTCACCATGCTCGACGAGCAGGCGGCAGCTACCGCAGCGGCCGTCCGAGCGTGGCTACTGGATCCAGACCACGATGCCGGTGAGGTTGTTCAGGACGGCGGCGACGCCGGCGCGGACGGCGGCTGAGCAGCGGTCCGCGGTGAAGGACGCCGGGTCGTAGGTCGAGGCCGAGCCGAGCCCTTCGCCGCGGAACGACGCGCCGGACCAGTCGACCGACGTGACGTTGCCGGTCGGTTCGGCGAGTTCCGCGCCGACCACCAGGAACTGCTGGCCCAGGTGGCTCGGGGTCACGAGCGCGAGCGGGTCGACCAGGCTGTTGCCCGCGGTGACGATGAGGTCCGGTTTCATGTCGAGCGCCTTGACCGTGCTCGCAACGTGGTCGCTGGTGGAAACCACAGTCCGCAGGTCGACGTCCTCGGCCTCGGCCCAGGCCTCGACCGCTTTCACCAGCGCCTTTGTCGGGGCGTCCTCCCCGGCGGTGAGCAGCACGACCCGATAACCCTTCGACGGGTGGACCCCGTCCCACGATCCCGGCGCCGGGGTGACGGTCGCCTCCGGGGTAGGAGTGGTCGACGGGTCGACAAATCCCGGGCCGAGGGTGCCGATCGCGCTCGGTGCCGCGTGCGGTTGCGACCAGTCGCTCCCGGAGCCGCATCCGGTGATCAGCGTGGCGGCCGCGGTCAGCACGACTGCGGCCTTCAGCATGGGGCGCAAGGCTTTTCCTCTTGGGTGGTGATGGGTGCGGGCTCTTTCCTATCCCAGTTCCGGCCCATCGCAAGCGTCTGGATGATCTTGTTGCCATCGGTTCGTCCGCGGGCCCCTCGCCGTTAACCCGGATCCTGCACCGTGACATCATGCCGCGCCGCGTCCATTATGTTGTTTTTATTGCTATTGCTGCGGCATTCGCCGTTCTGAACTCCGCCGGATCCGCCCTGGCCCACGGCTTCTCGTCGGTGGTCTACGCCGATGTCGCCGGCGCAGGTCAAGGCCACGTCCGGACCTCGCTGGGGCTTGAATACGACCTCTTCATCGTCTCCGTCGCCGATTCCGAAAAGGACGATCCGCTCTTCCGCACCGGAACGGATGCCTTCGAGTCGGGCGATTTCGCGGCTCAGGCCGCTGCCCTGAACGCTCACAAGGAATCGGCGCTCAAATACGTTTCCACCCGATTCTCCATAGCCACGTGTACGCCCACCCAGATCGGCGACTACACGGTCGCCGAGCGGGACGGCGTTCCGTACGCGACCCTGCTGCTCGACTGGAACTGCCCCGATGCCCGCGGCGAGCACACGGTGACCAGCTCGCTGTTCCCCGACGGTGAGGGCTACGTCAAGGGCACGAAGACGATCGTCACGTACAAGCTCGACGCCCGCGAGGGCAGCGCCGCGCTCGACGCGAGCCGCCCGTCGTTCTCCACCGGCCAGGCCTGGTACCAGCGGTTCTGGGAGTTCTTCCAGCTCGGCGCCGAGCACCTGCTGGGCGGCATCGACCACATCCTGTTCCTGCTGGCACTGATCGCCGGCTCCCGGCGACTGCGCGAGATCGTGCTCGCGGCCACGAGCTTCACCCTGGCCCACTCGGTGACCTTCATGCTCGCCGCGCTCGGCCTGGTCGAGGTCCCCGCCCGGGTCGTCGAACCGATCATCGCGCTGTCGATCGCCGTGGTCGCCGCCTGGTACCTCTACCGGCTGTGGCGCCGCGGCTCGCACGCCACCGACCTGCCCGACCGCGGCCTGGACCGGGCCGGTTGGACGCGGCTGGCCGTGGTCTTCTGCTTCGGCCTGGTGCACGGCCTCGGATTCGCGGGCGCCCTCGGCATCGACGAGGCGTTCTCCTGGACGTTGCTCTGGTCCCTGCTCGTGTTCAACATCGGCATCGAGGTCGTCCAGTTGTCGATCATCGCCGTCGTCTTCCCGCTCCTGATCGTGCTGCGGCGGCGCTCGCCGAAGGCCGGTCTCTGGGTCACCGGCCTTCTCGCCGCCGGCGTGACGGTCATGGGAGTGGTGTGGTTCATAGAACGGCTGGTCGGAGCCTGATTCTGCGGAGGTCTTCCGGGAGGCGCCACCAATCGGATCGACGTAGTTCATCGTCGGTTCATCGGACGGCGACAGCTTGATCTTGCTTCGCACCTCCTCTCATAGGGACGAAAATCTTGAGCACCTCAACGCAGGCCTACGGGCTTGTGCGGCGCCGCGTGGCCGCAGGGGCCACCGCGGCAGTACTGGGCCTGGGCGCGGTCCTCATCGTCGGACCGGCGACCCCCGCCAGTGCCGTCCTGGGTGCCGCACCCAGCAGCCTCATCCTCGGTGTGGGCGCCAACGAGACCCAGCGCATCGTGTCCTGGTACTCCTCGGTGGACACCGCACAGCAGATCCAGCTCGCGCCGACCACGTCCGTGGTCAACGGCGTGTTCCCCGCGAACTCCGCCACGTTCGCCGCGCTCGGCGCCGCGAACATCGCCACCAGCGGCGGCTTCAACCGGCACGCGACGATCACGGGGCTGCAGGAGAACACGGCGTACTCGTACCGTGCCGGCTCCGAGGGCAACTGGTCGACGGCGTACAACTTCAAGACGCAGGACTTCGAAGGCGACTACGACTTCCTGTTCTACGGTGACCCGCAGATCGGCGCCTCCGGCAACGTCGCCAAGGACCAGGCCGGCTGGCAGGACACGCTGGACGTCTCGCTGGCGGCCAACCCCGACGCCGAGCTCCTCGTGTCGGGTGGCGACCAGGTCGAGACCGCCAACACCGAATCGCAGTGGGACGCGTTCCTCGCGTCCGACAAGCTGCGCCAGTACCCGTGGGCCGCGACGATCGGTAACCACGACGTCGGCGGCAAGGCGTACGAGCAGCACCTCTACACGCCGAACACCGACCGCTCGGGTGCCTACTACTCGAACGGTGACCCGGCCTCCAACACGTCGGGCGGCGACTACTGGTACATCTACAAGGACACGCTGTTCATCGACCTGAACAGCAACTCCTACGCCACCAGCCAGGGTGGCGGCGGTGACGCGGCACACGTCGCGTATGTCACCGACATCATCAACAAGCACGGCTCCGAGGCCAAGTGGAAGGTGCTCGTCTACCACCACTCGATCTACTCGGCCGCCTCGCACGCCAAGGACGCCGACAACAAGGTCCGCCGCGTCGATTTCCCGACCACGTTCTCCAAGCTCGGCGTCGACCTGGTCCTGCAGGGCCACGACCACGTCTACACCCGTAGCTACGAGATCAAGAACGGCGCCAAGGCCAACCCGGATGAGAAGCCGGGCGACGCCGACGTGTTCACCGGTCCCGGTGGCGTCATCTACATGACGGCGAACTCCTCGTCGGGCTCGAAGTACTACGACATCACCGCCCCCGACAACAGCGGCACCAGCGGAGCCGGCAACGGCGCCGACCCGCTGAAGCCGGAGGACTACTGGTACAACTCGGTGCAGAACCAGGAGCACGTCCGCTCGTACGTCAAGGTGCAGGTCCGCAGCGACAAGCTGGTCCTGTCCAACGTCCGCAGCGGCACCTGCGCAGCCCCGAACTCCTCGGTCGAGGGCGGCCTGTCCTGCACCAACACCGCGGACGGCCAGCCCGTCGGCTCCATCGTCGACAAGGTGACGGTCCACCCGTACACCGCTGACGGCCAGGAGATCCAGGTCAACGTGCCGAACGCCGCCCCGGGCGAGTTCGGCTGGACGATCGACGGCTACAACGGCCTGGTCGACCTCGGTACCGCGCAGGACCACAACGGCGAGTACTTCGGTGCCACCGGCAAAATCAACCCGATCCTTGTCTCCGACACCCGTCGTACGCTCTCGCCCTGGTCGCTCTCGGCCAGCGTGGGTGACTTCAAGGACGCCGACAAGACGTTCTCCGGCTCGTACCTCGGCTGGACGCCGCAGGTGCTCACCGCCGGCGCCGGCGCGAAGGCCGGCTCGCCGGTCAAGTCCGCCTACGACGACGGTGGCCAGGGCCTCGCCGTCGCCCGCAGCCTCGCGGCGGGCGACCAGGGTCACCCCAAGGGCACTGCCCGCCTCGGCGCCGACCTGGATCTGAAGATCCCGGGCACGGTCGACAAGGGCAGCTACCGCGGCACCCTGACGATCACCGCACTGAGCAGCTGACCTTTCAGGAAATCGGTGGGGGCGGGCTCCGGCCCGCCCCCACCCCAGCTTTAGGACTCATAGATGTACGCCTTCGTCAGAAAATCCGCCCTGGCCCTGCTCGCCGTCGTCGCAGTCGTCGGCTCGGCGGCCGGCCCCGCCCTGGCGGACGAGGGCGACGTCACCTGGACGGTCCGGACCGCCTCGAACAACTTCGGCGAGGCCCGCTCCAGCTACACCTACTCCGTGAACCCCGGCGCCCCCACCAAGGACGCGATGGTCGTCGCCAACCGCGGCAAGGACCCGCTGACCCTCACGGTGTACGCCGCTGACGGGTTCACCACCGACACCGGGCAGCTCGATCTGCGTACCAAGGATCAGAAGCCGGTCGGCATCGGTGCCTGGCTGAAAACCGACCGGGCCACCATCTCACTCGCCCCCGGCAAGACCACCGAGGTCCCTTTCACGGTCACGGTCCCGGCCAACGCCACCCCCGGCGACTACGTGGGCGGCATCATCACCTCGCTGACCCAGCCCAGCGACCAGCCCGGCATCAACGTCGAGCGCCGCCTCGGCATCCGGGTGAAGCTGCGCGTCGGCGGAGACCTCGCCCCCAGCCTCGCGATCGAGAACTTCAACCTCGACTACAACGGCACGTTCAACCCGTTCGCCAAGGGCAACGCCACCGTCAGCTACACGATCCACAACACCGGCAACGCGGTCATGTCGACCCAGCAGTCGGTCTCCGTCGCGGGCCCCTTCGGCTGGTTCCGCACCTCCCCGGCCACACTGGCGATGCCCCCGGAGCTCCTCCCCGGCGAAAGCTGGAAGGTCACGGCCCCCGTCGAAGGCGTCACCCCCGCGATCTGGCTGGCCGCAACCGCCGACCTCTCCCCGGTGATCACCGACGCCTCCGGCTCAACCACCACGCTGAAAAAGGTCACCGCCACCGCCCACGGCTGGGCCATCCCCTGGACGCTCCTCGCCGTGCTGGTCCTCCTGATCGCCGCGGCCATCATCACCCGCATCGCCCTGCGCCGCCGCCGCGCCCAGCGCAAACTGCGCGAGGACGCCCGCGTCGAGGAAGCCGTCAAGCAGGCGCTGCTATCCCATGAGCCGGCCTAAATTCGTAAGGCTGCTGATCAGGGCCGTCGTATAACCGAGGATCCGGGCCGCCCATTTCACGACCGCAGATGCGATCTGGGCGGCCACCACCGGAATCGTCACCACCAGCAACGACTCGGCGGCCCACACAATCACCCTGGCCACCAGATCGGCAATCAGATCCCGCACGATCTCCCGGGTGAACTGAACAAGGTTGCCGGCCGCTTGCGTAGCCGACGCCATCGCATAGGAAAGCACCCCGAGCCCGTCCAACGCATCAACATTGTTGGCCATCAAGCTCTTGTACGACTCGGCCGCCGCCCCTTGCCAGTCAGGCAGATCAGCGGCGAGCGACGACTCCAGCCCGGCAGCCATGGATTGCAGCCTGCCGGCCATGTTCTCCCAGGTCGCGGCGTGCGAGGCGACCCGGTCCGGAATCCCGGCCAGCTGATCGAGAACCTGCCGCAACGGCTCAAAATACTCCATCGCCCAGCCGAGCCCATTGGACAGCAACGCGCTGAACGGGTCGAGAACGGTCGCCGCGGCCTCAACCGCGAAAGCCCCACCGGCAAGCGCCTGATCAACCCAGCTGCCGCTGTCCACAGCCTGATAGAGCCCCTGAAAACCCTCCGCCAGCGAAGCACCCGTCCACGCCGTCCGGGTCGACGTCACCGGAGCCACCAGATCGGACATCAGGACCGCCCGGAACTGCGGATCTGCTCCGCCGCAGCCTCGTCGATCTGGTCATACTCACGCCCGGTCCGCACCAGAGCATCACTGACCAACCGCAAATTCTCCTCAACGTACGCAATCAGCTCGTCCTGCCGCCGATGCCGCTCCTCGAGAATCCCGGAAACCCACCCACACAACAGCCCATAAGCAGCGTCATCCTGAGCAATCGCCGCACTGGCCCCCTTGACGTCCCCGAACTGCTGAGCCACCGCATCCACCCGCGTCGCATGCGCCCGAATCTGCTGCGCATCAACGGCAAAGCCCTCAGCCATCGCTCAGCCCTCCCCGCAGCTGCTGCTCCACCCGCGCGGTAATCGCCTGCGCCGCCACAGACTCACTGCCCATGGTGTCGGTAATAATCTGCCGAGACCGCTCAGCGGCCTTCACCTTCGCAGCCTTCAAAGCCGCCATCAACGCCCGAGAAACCACATCCGGCGCAACCCGCTGAATCCGCTCGCCGAACCGAGCATCAACCAGCACCCCACTGGAATCAACGGTGACCTCGACAAGCCCACCCTCATCCTCAGCCCTGACCCGCAACTCCCCGAGCCGATCACTCATCGCCTGCGTATCCGCAGCCACCCGATCAATCCGACTCTTCCACCCCCGCAGGTAGGCCAACGACTCATCCGGATCAAGAAACCCACCCACGCCGGCCATCAGCACCCCACCCCCGCAATGACCTCCATCAATCCCAAAATCCTAACCCGCTTCCGCCTTCCCGATCACCTCACGGATCACCCGAGCCAGTTCACCAAACGCGTCCGTAGCAGCTCAGGTAGGTCGGATTCCATGAATCTGACCTAACTAGCGAGATTCCGTCTGCTCAATCACGGCTCGAACCATGCCGGCAAGCTCGTGAAGGAACACAGCAGCCCCGGCATCTGTCGGATCGTGGTCAAGGTCCCAACCGCCATGTCCCGCAACGAGGCGGAGCAGCGTGCCCTCCGGTTGCGGCTCGACCAGGATGGCGTCGATGGCGGCCAGCGCGGTGTGCAGGGATCGGGTGCTGTAGTCCGCCGTTTGCTGAAGCCCGGTGCGTACCTCGTCAAGGCCCGAGGTGTCCGCAACGAAACCCTCGATGAAGTCACGAACGGTCTCCCACGTTGAGCGCGCGGCTTGCTGCTCCATACGCGCCCGAAGTGGTTCGGGAAGGCTCGACGTGTCCATGGTCCCTACATTAACCCGGACGGAAACGCGGTGAGAATGAAGGGCTCCACGGGATCGGAACCCGGCACTACCCTGATGACGAGCCTGACGTAACTGGTCGCCGCATACTGGGCCTGCCGCGGCCCGACGCCGTACGCACCGTTGTTGTAGTACCCCTCACCGACACGGTGCCCAGCATCAAAAGTGGCCTTGTACCAACCATCCATCGCGAGGTTGCTCCGGATGGTGTCCCAGTTGGCTCGCACGTGTTCATTGATCTCGCGATTCATGACCGTGTGGTTGTCCCACTTATACGACCAGTTCTCCGTCTTCCCTCCCCAGTCGCCATCCCCGTAGATCCGTCCTTCCACGGTCCGGTCGACAGTCAGGTCACGCTGCAGTGGAATATCCGGCCCGTGCCGTTGCACGGTATGCGCATTGCTGTTGCCGTATCTCGCGTCATTGGCAGCGAGATTGAAGGTCGGCGGCTCGTCGCCGAGCTGGTGATATTTCGCCATGATCGCGGCCATGGGATCGGGACTGGTGGGATCGGGTGCAAAGGATCCGGAGTTCGTCCCGCTGGGACCGCCGCTGGATGCGCCCTGTTCCGGACGGCCGAGTTGCGCGACCTGACCGGTCGTCGCCTGCGCCGCCCTGATGCTGTCTGCGGGAACCCCACGACGATGGCCGGCGCTCGGAGATGAGCCGCCGTCGTTCGGAGGCGTGCCCCCGTCATCGCCGCCGCGTGGTCCCCTCGGTCGCCCCGTCACCGTCTATCCGTTCGGCCGCGTCGCGAGCCGACCACCCACGACAAGTCGCCGCAGCGTAACAACTAAAGTCCATCGACATCACTCGAAGGCGACGGCACGGCGGTCGACTCGGTCAACCCCGCAACCGGCATCGGCAAGCTCACGGGCGGGTCAGCCGACGGACGAGGACTGACCGCCGAACTCGCGGTCGGAGTCGGGCTTGGACTGACCGCAGGGCTCACGATCGGAGTCGGGCCCAGCGTTTCTGGCGCGGCCGAAGGTCCAACGCTCGGAGTTACCCGCAATGGCGTGGTCACGCTCCCGACCGTCACCGTCGCACCAATCCCAGGCGCAGAAGCCCAGTTGTCCCCCACAACCGCAACAACGCCATAAACCCACCGCCCCTCAGGCACGCCACGCTCAACACACCGCGTCCCGGCAACAACCCCAAAACACCCCGCAACACTCTCGCCAGTAGCCGCGTCAATCCGAACGACCCGATACCCCCGCACCGGCAACCCCACAGCAGCAGCCCACCGCACGCTAACCACAGACCCGCGCACAGTCACCGTCGGCACAGGACCGACAGGCAGCACCACAGCCCGCACCCCCGCAGCAGCACCCGCACCCGCCGCCGACGCACCCGTATCCCAAGCAGCAAGCGCACCCCCCGGCGTGGCCAGCACCGCAACCGCGGCAATCCCCGCACCAGCCAACCCGTAAGCCATACGTCCCATAGCTGCGCTCCAGAAAATACGAATGGCGAGGCGCAGGTGTCGCTGCGCCCCGCCATCCGAGCCATCCGAAAAGGTGGATTACTTCGCGGCGCTGGCGCCGGTGACCTTGACGGGGATGCTGAAGGTGGCGCCCTGGCAGCCGTCCTCCGAGTTGTTGATCATGCGTACGGAGTCGGTGAGCTTGAAGGTCTTGGTCTCGCCGGCGCCGAGCTGGAGGGCGAGGCCGGAGAGCAGCCCGTCGCTGCCGATGGTGCCGGTGCTGAAGTCGCCGAAGTAGATGCCGGTGTTGATGCAGGTGGAGCCGCTGAGCGGGGTGGCGGTGACGCCGTCCGACTGGGTCCACTTGATGGTGTTGATCTCGACCGGGTAGCTGTTCGGGTTCTTGATTTTGATGACCGAGTCGCCGGTGGCGCCGGGGTAGAGCGTGGCGGCGGTGGTGGCTTCGGTGATTTTCAGGTCCTGCGCCTGGCCGGCCTTGGCGTACGCGTTGCCTTCGCCCTTGGCGATCCAGGCGGCGTAGGCGGCGGTGCCGGCGACGCCCACGACGGCGGCCGTGGCGGTGATGGCGATGGCCCGCTTCACAGACTTGCGCATTTGCTACTCCTCCAGAGGACAGGAAAAGCAGGCGCCGGTTTCGCTACTGACTCCCCGCCGGACTGGAGCGACCATCTTCATCGCCCAGCGGATCTTCGTCTCGCCCCAGCCCCCCGCGGGGCTGGCATAACTATGCGTGACTTGCCCGGCTTACCCCAATAGACCTTATTACCCAGAGTGATGGCGATTGGGTGGCAGGTCGGTAGCCATTCGGTTGACTCGGCCCGTTGACTTCCGCGACACATATCTGAAACCTTGAATGTCCCCCGATGAAAGAACTCAGCAGACTCAACGAAATTTCCATGGAGTCGGCTGAAAGACTGCGCGCAGAAGAGGGCGTCATGAGAAGACGAAGACTGATCAGCGGCATCCTGGCGGCGGGCCTCGTCGCCGCCGGGATCTCCCCGGGCATCGCGCACGCGGCCGGCGGCGCCAACCTGGCTCTCGGCAAGACCGTCACGGCGAGCGGCGTCAACGGCCCCTACCCCGCCTCGAATGTGAACGATGGCAACGCCGACTCCTACTGGGAGAGCCCGAGCAACGCCTTCCCTCAGTGGGTGCAGGTGGACCTGGGCAGCAGCACCGCGATCGACCAGGCGAAACTGAAGCTGCCGCCCGCGAGCGCGTGGTCCGCGCGTACCGAGAACATCGCTCTTCAAGGCAGCACCAACGGCACTTCCTGGACCGATCTGTCCGCGTCAGCGGGCCGGCTCTTCGATCCGGCGACCGCCAACACCGTCACGATCAACTTCACCGCCGCTACGGTCCACTATGTGCGCGCGACGGTCACCAGTAACACCGGATGGCCCGCTGCGCAGCTGTCGGAGCTGGAGATCTATGGCGTCGCGGGTCAGAATCCGGACCCAGATCCGCCAACCGGCACCAACCTCGCGGCCGGCAAGACGCTTGAGGCCTCGTCCGCGGCGTTCAACTTCGTCGCCGCCAACGCCAACGACGGCAACCTCGCCACCTACTGGGAGTCCAACGGCTTCCCGGCGACGCTGACCGCACGGCTGGGCTCCGACGCCGACCTCACCGGCGTCGTGGTCAAGCTCAACCCCGATCAGGCGTGGGGTACGCGTACGCAGAGCATCCAGGTCCTCGGACGCACCCAGGGCGCCACCGCATACACCTCGCTGAAGGCCCGGACCGACTACGTCTTCAACCCGTCAGCCAACCAGAACACGGTGACGATCCCGATCAGCGGGCGCGCCGCGGACCTGCAGTTGCAGGTTTTCAGCAACACCGGCGCGCCGGGTGCGCAGATCGCCGAGCTGCAGGTTCTCGGCTCGTGGGCGCCCAATCCCGACCTGGTGGTCACCGGCCTGACCTGGTCCCCGGCCACCCCCGACGAGGCCACCGCGGTCACCGTCTCGGCCACGGTCCGCAACGCGGGCACGGCCGCATCGACTGCAACCACCATTGATGTACGCCTTGGCGGCACAGTTGCCGGAAGCGCCCCGGTCGGCGCGCTGGCAGCCGGTGCCTCGACCACCGTCACAGTCAACGCCGGCCAGCGCGCGCAGGGCAGCTATCAGGTGGCGGCGACGGTCGATCCGGCCAACACCGTCCCCGAGCAGAACAACGACAACAACAGCTTCACCGCGGCCTCCCCGCTGGTCGTGGGCCAGGCACCGGGCCCGGACCTGCAGGTCCTCAGCATCACGTCAACCCCGGCGAATCCCGCGGTGGGTGCGCCGGTCACGTTCACGGTCGCAATCAATAACAGGGGTACGTCCACCGCGCCGGCCTCCGTCACCAGAGTCGTCGCCGGCAGCACGACCCTCTCCGCGAACACCGCAGCGATCGCGGCGGGTGCCACGCTCAACGTGACCCTGGGAACGTGGACCGCCACCAGCGGAGGCGCCACCATCACCGCCACCGCCGACGCCACGAACGTCGTGGCGGAGACGAACGAGAGCAACAATGGGCGTACGCAATCGATCGTGGTCGGTCGTGGCGCCGCCCTGCCCTACGTCTCGTACGAAGCGGAAGCCGCCAACTACCAGGGCTCCCTCGTGCAGGCCGACTCCCTGCGCACCTTCGGGCACACCAACTTCGGCACCGAGTCGTCCGGTCGCGCGTCGGTCCGGCTCGCGAGCACCGGCCAGTTCGTCGAGTTCACCTCGGTCAACGCCTCGAACTCCATCGTCGTCCGCAACTCGATCCCCGACGCACCGGGTGGCGGCGGGATCAACGCCACAATCAGCCTCTACATCAACGACCAGTTCGCCCAGAAGCTGACGTTGTCGTCGCGCAACAGCTGGCTCTACGGCACGTCGGACGACACGGAATCGCTGTCCAACACGCCCTCCGCGGACGCCCGCCGGCTGTTCGACGAGTCGCACGCGCTGCTGGCCCAGTCGTACCCGGCCGGCACCCGCTTCAAGCTGCAACGCGACGCCGCCGACTCGGCATCGTTCTACGTCATCGACCTGGTCGACCTCGAGCAGGTGGCCCCGGCGGCAACCCAACCGGCGGGCTGCACCTCGATCACCACGTACGGCGCGGTCCCCAACGACGGCATCGACGACACGGCCGCCATCCAGCGCGCGGTCACCGACGACGAGAACGGCGTGATCAGCTGCGTCTGGATCCCGGCCGGCCAGTGGCGCCAGGAGCAGAAGATCCTCTCCCCGGACCCGGCCCGCGGCCAGTACAACCAGAAGGGCATCCGCAACGTCGTGATCCGCGGGGCCGGCATGTGGCACACGCAGCTCTACACGAACACCGAGCCGCAGAACGTCGTCGGCAACATCAACCACCCGCATGAGGGCAACGTCGGTTTCGACATCGACGACAACACCCAGATCTCCGACCTGGCCATCTTCGGCATGACCACCAACCGCGCCAACCGCGGCCACGGCATCAACGGCCGCCTGGGCAAGAACACCAGCATCAGCAACGTCTGGATCGAACACGTCAACGTGGGTGCGTGGGTCGGCCGCGACTACTCCGACACCCCCGCCTACTGGAACCCGGGCGACAACGTCCAGTTCACCGGCATGCGCATCCGTGACACCTACGCGGACGGCATCAACTTCAGCAACGGTACGCGCAACTCACGCGTCTTCAACTCCTCGTTCCGCACCACCGGCGACGACTCCCTCGCGGTCTGGGCCAACCCCCGGGTCAAGGACACCTCGGTCGACATCGCCTCGAACAACCACTTCGTCAACAACACCGTCCAGCTCCCGTGGCGAGCCAACGGCATCGCCATCTACGGCGGCTTCAGCAACTCCATCGAGAACAACATCGTCTCCGACACGATGAACTACCCCGGCATCATGCTGGCCACCGACCACGACCCGTTGCCCTTCACAGGAACAACGCTGATCGCCAACAACGCCCTCTACCGAGCAGGCGGCGTCTTCTGGAACGAAGACCAGGAATTCGGCGCCATCACCCTCTTCCCCTCCTCCAAGGACATCGTCGGCGTCACCATCCGAGACACCGACATCATCGACTCCACCTACGACGGCATCCAATTCAAAACCGGCGGCGGCAACATGCCCAACGTCGCCGTCACCAACGTCCGAATCGACAAATCCAACAACGGAGCCGGCATCCTCGCCATGAGCGGCGCCCGAGGCAACGCCACCCTCTCCAACGTCACCATCACCAACTCCGCCGACGGCAACATCGTCATCCAACCCGGCTCCCAGTTCGTCATCACCGGCAGCTGACCTGTCTTCGAAGCGGTGCCCCGGCTCTCCTGCCGGGGCACCGCTTGTGTCAGTCGAGCAGGCCGCGGATATCAGCCGCGGTCAGTTGGGCCGACGCGAATTCGCCGCCGTCGAGGACGCTGCTGAACAACTCGGCCTTTCGGGCCTGGAGCGCCATCACCTTCTGCTCGATGGTGTCTTTGGCGACAAGGCGGTAGACCATGACTTTCCGGGTCTGGCCGATGCGGTGCACCCGGTCCACGGCTTGCGCTTCCGTCGCGGGATTCCACCAGGGGTCGAGCAGGATGCAGTAATCGGCCTCGGTCAGGTTCAATCCGAAGCCGCCCGATTTCAGGCTGACGAGGAAGACCGGCGCAGTGCCGTTCTTGAACTCGGCGATGACCTTCGCGCGTTGCCGCGTCTTGCCGTCGAGATAGCAACAGGCGATGCCGGCGTCATCGAGTCGTTGCCGTGCGGCGCCCAGGAATCGGGTGAACTGGCTGAAGACGAGAACCCGATGCCCCTCCGCTGCGAGGTCGGTGAGACGTTCGGTCAGGGCGTCGAGCTTCGTGGACGCGATCCCGTGATGTTTCGGATCGACAAGGCTCAGATCGAGGCTTGCCTGGCGGAGCAACGTCAGAGAACGGAAGATCTCAAAACGGTTCTTCTGCAGGTCACCGAGGAGACCCAGGACCTTCTGCCGTTCCCGCTGCAGGTAGGTCTGGTACATCTTGCGATGCCGGGGATTGAGATCCAGCTCGATGATCTGTTCCTGCTTGACCGGGAGTTCCGTGACGACCTCGGCCTTGCGACGCCGCAGCATGAGCGGCCGGATCCGTCGGCGCAGCTGGTCGAGCCGAGCCTCGTCGTGATCCCTCTCGATCGGCTTGCGATAGTAGTCGGTGAAACGGTCGAGTCGGGGAAGCAGCCCGGGTGCCGAAATGGACAGCAGTGCCCAGAGTTCGGCCAGGTTGTTCTCCATCGGAGTGCCGGTTATGGCCAGCTTGAACGCTACCGGCAACCGCTTCGCACACTGGTAGCTCTGCGACTGCGCGTTCTTGACAAATTGGGCCTCGTCCAGCACCAACCCCGCCCACGGCAGGGCGGCATATTCGTCGTACTCCAGCCGGAACAACGTGTAGGACGTCACCACGATGTGCGATCCCGCGACAGCCTCGCCCAGAGTCTCGAGCCGTCGCGCACCGGTCTGCACGATGGCGGTGACGGTGAGACCAGGCGCGAAGCGGGCCGCCTCATGGGCCCAGTTGCTGACAACGCTCGCGGGTGCCACCACCAGGAACGGCGCCTCGGCTCGAGACTGCTCGAAGGCGTGACAGATCAGGGCGAGTGTCTGCAGCGTCTTGCCCAGACCCATGTCGTCGGCCAGCACACCGCCGAGCTCATGCCGGTAGAGCGCGGCAAGCCATTGGAATCCGTCCAGCTGGTATGGCCGCAGGTCGGCGACCAGCCCGGCCGGCGCTGCCTCGTGATAGTTCACATCGGCTGCGTCCAGCGTGCGTACGGCCTCTTGCCACGCTGCGGCCTGACCGGTGACCTCACCCAGCTCGGACAGCTCGTTCCACAGTCCCGCCTGAAAACGACCGACCCGCAGCACACCCGCCGGGGCGTCCTGCAGTTCGCGGGCTTCGGCGATCAGGTCCCGCAGCTGGCGGAACTCGGCCTGATCGAGCCGGAAGTACCGGCCGCTCGGCAGGATCATGAATTCCTGCTCGCCCGCCAACGCGACGAACAGGTCCTCGAAGCCCACGTCCTCGCCGCCGACCGACACCTGCACCGACAGGTCGTACCAGTCCGAGGGGCCTGCGGACGCCTCGTTGGCCGAGCCGGCGAACGACAGGATCGGAGCGGCGTCCTCCTCGATGTACTCCGGCACGTCGTCGTCCATCCGGACAACCAGATCAATGCCGGGTGCCTCGATGACGCGCGGAAACACGTCACGCACGATTCGCAGCATGGCGTCACCGGCGACGGAGGCGTGACCCAGCAGGCGCGGTCCACCCGGAGCCGGCTCCGTCAATCCGTACGCTGGATCCGCCACCAGTTCCGTCACCAGTCGCAGCGTCCTTGCGCGGTCGTCGTTGCGGCCGGCGCCGGAGTGCAGCGGCTCTCGATAGGTCTCTTCTCCGATGGTGGCGAGCCACTCCCAGGTCAACGACATGCGGTGTCCCGGCAAGCGCTGTGCGGTCAACGTCAGGGTGGCCGGCTGGACAGCCGGCAGCGCCGCTGACCCGTCGAGCGACACCACTTCGGCCCGGCGAACCAGCCCCGGGTAGTACTGGCTCAGGAAACGCGGCTCGTCGGCAGCGGGAATGACGATCTCCGGAGCGGTCAGGGCCGCCAGAGCCTGCGCGCTCATCGGCCCGGCCAGGGGCGCGAGGCGCAGTGACACCGGATCGCCGGAGCTCCCCTGACCAGCTACACCCGGCCAAGCGACCCCGTGGGCCGGTTTCCCGATCACGATCAACCCGGTCGGGCTGATCTCCTCGGTACCGTTCACCAGGACCGGCCGCAGCCGCAGATCCGTACCTTCCCGGTCGGCTCGCACCGAATACCGCACGGGCTGCGCCGCGACCGTGACCAGCGACGCCAGCCGGCCGCTCTGCACAAGGGGAAGCCCCGCATCCTGTGCCTCAGCCAGGAGGTCCCACACCCGGCGGCTGCGGAATTCATCAAGGTAGATGACCCGCTGTCCTGAGCCGTAGTAGCCATAACTGTAGGAGGCAAGATCTCCGGTCCGGGCCAGCGAGTGCAGTTCATGCAGAAGGCTCAGATGATGCTTGCCCCGCGAGGTCGAGGGACGGTAGGCGTAGTCCAGCGATCCCCATGAGATGCCTCCGCGAACCCAGCCTCTCCTCCCCGGAATCACCGGCCGCAGCCCGATCCGCAGGGAGTCGTCGTCCTCGACTTCGAACTGCAGCGCGAGATCGGGTGGAACGACCCGTTCTGCCGATGACCCGGCCGCGGGGTCGGCGCCGACGAGGGCGGCCAATGCGGACTCCCACGAGGAGATCACCTGCCGATTCGAGGGATCTGCCTGATAGGCGAGGAGCACCAAGGCAGCCGCGTGCATACATCCGGGCGCCGATGTGCAGGGACATTTCCCATCGATGCTCTTCACAGCACCATCGGCGCCATTGACCACCGAGGCCGTCACCCGTTTGTTCCCCGCACCTCGCACCCTCGCGCGGCCTCGCCCAGCCGGCCGATCCCAGTGGACGTCGGTGAGGTCACCCCGCATCACCGCCGAGCGAGCCTTGGTGAAAGCCCTCGCGCCGATGGCCTGATAGACCGCCGATTCAGCTTCGGTCAGAACCAGCTTCGCCACACCAGGAACCTCCGCCGACGAGGTGACGGCGAAATCCTACCCACCAACCCGTCGCCGGCACCCGGACCGACACCCGATCGGGTTCTCTCCACAATTCGTGCCGCATGGGACGTGATCACCGAATTCGGCGGCCGGCAGCAGCAAGCATGGTCCTCATCACCACCGCACCACGATCGGAAAGAGGGACCATCATGAAGAAGCTGCTCATCGGCGCCCTGACCGCCGGCATCGTGCTCGCCCCGCTAGCGATCAGCTCCTCGGCCTCGGCCGCGGCGACCGACCCCATCCTGGCGGGCAAGCGTCAGGTGGTGATCAAGCCGATCCCGTCGTTCGAGTCGATCGTCGGGATCGACAACAAGGGCCGGCTCAACCTGACCGACGGCGAGCCTGCGTACGGGCTGTTCGTGCTCAGCCCCGTCGGCGCGAAGTGGCAGATCAAGACCGCGAAGGCGGGCGACGGTACGAAGGCCGCCTGCATCGGCATCAAGAACAACGGCAGCAACCCACTCACCGCCGTGGCCGCGACCTGTGACACCAAGCGCGCCGGTCAGCTGTTCGACATCACCAAGCAGACCGCGACGGACAACGGCCGCCCGACGTACGCGATCAGCAACGCCGGAGCCTTCCTGCAGTACTTCCCCCGCACCGGCCTCATCGCCGAGGAGCTGGGCGACGCCACCCTCGAAACGACGTACTCCTTCGTCGACAACGGCGCGGCCCCCGTCCTGGGCTGACGACCCCGTTCGGTGCCCGCCTGTGAAAGGCGGGCACCGAAGGTCAGCGGTGGTACGTCAGCTTTGCGGAGTTCCGGAGGTTGCCCGCCTTGTCGTACGCGCGCAGCTGAACCGTGAACGTCTTGCCGTACTTCTTGGGGTTGAGCACGAAGCTGTAACCGGCCTTGGCATCGGTGGCGACCACCTTGCCGTTGACCAGCAGCTGCACCTTGGCCACGCCGTTACGGTCGCTCGCCGAGGCCGCGAACGTCACTTTCTTGCTGAGCTTCGACTTGTTCTTCGGCGCCTTCGTGACCTTGACCGTCGGCGCGGTGTTGTCGACGATCACGGTCCGCGTGACGCTCGCCGAGTTGCCCAGCTTGTCGACGCCCACCCACGTGATCGCCTTGGCGCCGTCCTTGCCCGACGAGACGCGTACCGACGTCACCGATCCGCTCTTGCTCTTGAGGTTCGTGACCGCAACACCGTGCGCGTCCGAAGCCTTGACCGAGGTCACGTATGTCGTCCCCCGGATCAGCTTGTTCTGGCCCGGAGCGACGGTCATCGTGGGCCCGGCCTTGTCGATGTTCACCTTGAACGACTTCGACGAGGTATTGCCCGCCACGTCCCAGACCTGCAACTGCACGGTCGCGCTGGACCCGGAGCTGCGCGCATCCCAGGAGAAGGCCTGGCTGCTCGACTTCACAGCGCCGTTGACCTTCCACTCGGCCCGGGCGATCTTCGACCCGTCCTGAACCGTCGCCTTCAGCGTGCTGACACCGCCAACCCAGCCCGCACCCGTATCCACCCGATTCGTCGAATACGTCCCACCGAAGTCCACCCGCGCAATCACCGGCGCCTGATCGTCCACAACGTAATTGGTCGCCAGGGTGGTCGTGTTACCCGCGAAGTCGAAAAGAACGAACTGCGGCGAGACAGCTCCGCTGACCGCATTCCACGTGTACGACCGGGGCGGATCCTCCATCAGTTGTGTACGCACCCCGCCGTCGATCACATCAACCCGCCACGCGTCATCGGACACGCCCGTGAGGGTGATCGGGACCGGCCCGCTCCGCACCGGCGACCCCGCCGCCGGCAAGAACCCAGCGGTGGGCAGCACGTTGTCGACGTGCACCTTGACCGACTTGTCGGCGAAGTTGCCCGCAGCGTCAGTGGCCCGCACGACAACGGTGGCGTCGGTGTCGTTCTTGAGGCTCTTGGTAGAGACCTTGCAGCCGCCCGCCAGGGTGCAATCCGCCTTGAGCGACCCGTTGACGGTCGCCCCCACCTCGGTGACGCCGACGTTGTCAGCCGTGCCCGGTGCGAACGAAAGCTCCGCGGGGGCCCACTGACCAGCAAGAAGACCGGTGTCCACGACGACCGGTTTGCTCCGATCAGTGCCGTCGCCCGTGGTCGGGTTCGCCGCCAGCAGCGCCGCATTGTTGGACGCGTCCAGGTCCGCGAGGGGCTTGCACTGGCACGGCGGGTTCACCCGAACCGTCCCCTGCGCATCAGCCACCACCTTGTCGACCTTCAAGGTGAACGTCCAGGTCGCGGTCTCCCCCGCCTTGAACAGCGATGGCGCCCTGCACACATAGTGCGAGGCGTCCTCATCCTGCTCGCAGTCCTTCGCACTCACGAACGACGTGCCGGCCGGAATCCCCACCACAACCTCGGCCAGCGACAACCCGGCCCCATCGAGCGAAGCCGGCCCGGCATTGCGCACGCCCACCGTGGCCTGCACCTCATCGCCGACCACACCGGAGACCGTGTCCCCGATAGCGACCAGGTCCACGCCGTTCGAGCCGGTCACAGCGACATCGACAGCCTGGAAGGAGCCACTCGCACTCTCCCCGAGCTTGTCACCCTCCACCAATTGAAGGGTGCCCCCAACGCCCGCGGTGCCCCGCTCATGCTCCGCAACCTCCGCCGCGGTCAACCAACTGAACTGACCGTTCAAGCTGACCGGCGCCCGAGTGTCCGCCCGAACCTTGTACGGCAGAACGACCCGGTAACTCTTCCCCGGCTCCAACGTCTCGCCGAAGGTACAGAGCCGCGCCGACCCCTCGACGTAGTCACAGTTGGAAAACTCATCGGTGGTCTCAAAGGCCCACCCGGTATTGAGCGCAACCCCAACACCATCCAGCGCCGTGGTCCCCTTATTGGTAACTGACAGGGTGACATCGAAGTCACCACCCAGCTCAGCGCTGAGCTGCTGCGACGCCCCCGCAAGAAAAACTGAGTCACTGTCCGCAAAGGCCGGCGCCGCCAACGTGGCAGACGCCACAGCGGCAACTGTCCCCGCCATAGCCCAACGAAATATGGAATGCGTCAACGGGTTCCTCCCGCGCTAACCCGAAACATCAAAGTAGACGCATCCTAGGAGACCGAACCCCGAGCCGCTGCCCCGTTTATCGCACCCACTCAGCCGGACGTCAGTCGTCGAGCCGGCGCAGCGAATCCTGAACGTCGGCGACGCCCGGGTGGTCGAGCGCTGTCAGCAGTTTTTCCGCCTCCGTCCACGCGATGCGCGCTGCGGCGGGATGCCCGGCCGCGCAGTGTGAGTCGCCGAGGTGCACAAGCAGATCGGCGACGAACCCGTCGTGATGCAGGGTCCGGGCCAGAACGAGGCCACGCTGGTAGCAGTCGACGGCCTCGGTGAGGTGACCGAGGTGGTGGTGGGCGAACCCGAGGCTGTCCCAGGCGCTGGTGGCGCCGTGCAGGTCGTCGTCCGCCTCGAAAAGCTCGAGTGCCTGCCGGCAGTGCGACAGAGTGTGCTCGTACTCGCCGAGCAACGCGTGGTACCACCCGATCGCGTTCAGAGCCTCGGCCTGCCCGGTCCGGTCATCGGTGCCGGCGAAGAGCACCAAAGCCTGCCGGGCATGATCGAGGGCGGTCGCGGGCTGCTTCTGCTGACCCGACAGGTACGCGAGGTGGTGCTGGGTGCGGGCCTGACCGATGCGGTCGCCCATCGTCGAGAAGAGCTCCAGCGCGCGCCTCAGGTTGTCGCTTGCCTCCCCGTAGCGGCCGAGCCGGGTGTTGGCCTGAGACAGGTTGCGATGCCCGTAGGCGCGGGCCGGCAACTCGCCGAGGCGGCCTGCGCACTCGATGGCAATCTGCCAGGCCGCGACCCGATCGTGAACATGACCCTTCCGAGTGGAATAGGTGTCCAGCGACCAGGCCAGCTGCCATGCGATCCGGTCGAGCCCCACCGCAGCGGCCTGGCGCAGCGCGGCCAGCATGACGGCACGGTGCTCGCCGTACCAGCCCATGGCGGCGTTGAGATCCTTGAGCCGTTCCGGGCACGCGCCGGCTGCCGGCTCGCCGAGGGGCAGCACGACAGGCTCACGGGTCGGGTTGAGCAGTTGGTCCGCTGCATATGCGGTGTGCGTGTAATGATCGAGCAGTCGGACTATGGCCGCCCGGCGGACATCTTCCGAATCATCGCTGCGGGCGAGCTCGGCGGCGTACTCGCGCAGCAGGTCGTGCTGGCTGTAGCGGCCGGGGGCGTACTCGGTCACCAGGTTCGCACGAGTCAGCTCCCGCAGGGGCGTGCGAAGGTCCCGCTCCGGCAGCCCGGCCAGGCTGCTCAACGCAGGGACGTCGAAGTCGGGTCCAACGGCGAGCCCGAGCAGTCGAAACAGTCTGGCGGCGGGCTCGCTCAGCGCGGCGTACGACCACGAGAGCACCGCCCGGACGTCACTGGCCGGGTCGCCGACATCCAACGCGGTCAGCCGGTCGCTGGCCTCGCTGAGCTCGGCGGCGAGCGCAGTCAGCGGAAAGTTCGTCTGCCGGGTCCGGGCCACGGCAATGCTCAACGCCAGCGGCAACCGGGCGCAAGCCGTGATGACCTGATCGATGGCGTCGCGCTGCGCGGCGACCCCCGGTCCAAGCCGGTTGATCAGCAGTTCCTCGGCCTCCGCTCTGGACAGAAGGCCCAGCGGTAGGGAGGACGCTCCGTCGGCCAGCAGGCCAGTGAGGTGAGCGCGGCTGGTCACCACGACGACAACGGTAGCGGTGCCCGGCAGCAACGGCCGGACCTGCTCGACGTCACGGGCGTTGTCGAGCACCAGTAGTAGCCGCCGGCCGGCCACCACGCTGCGGTACAGGGCGGCCTGCGCATCGAGGGTGGCCGGCACGCGCTCAGGTGCGACGCCCAGCGCATCGAGCAGGCTGCGGAGCGCCTCTTGCGGGGAGACGACCTGCCCGGTGAGGTCGAAGCCGCGCAGGCTCAGGAAGATCTGACCGTCCGGGAAACGGGACCGCACCTTGTGGGACCAGTGCACGGCAAGGGCGGTCTTGCCCACCCCGGCGGTGCCGGACACCACCGCGACGGCCATCGCTGTCTCCGCAAGCAAAGTGTCCAAGGTGTGCAGTTCCGAGGTACGGCCGGCGAAACCGGGAACATCCGCCGGCAGTTGGGCCGGCATGACTACGGTTGCCCGCGCGCCGGCCACCTTTTCGGCGGTGTCCCGCGGCGCCACGGGTTCGCCGCGCAGAATGGCCTGGTGCAGCGCCTGCAGTGTGGCGCTGGGATCGGCACCCAACTCCTCGGCGAGCCGACGGCGGAACTCGGCGTAATACGCCAGCGCGTCGGCGGGCCGGCCGGCGGCGACGTAAGCACGAATCACCACATCGGCCAGCGGCTCCGTCAGTGGGTGATCAATGGCGAGTTCAGTCAGTGGTCCGAGGACCGTGAGCGGGCTGCCGACCCGCAACTCGGCGAGCCCCCAGGCCACCGTAGCGGCGAGATACTGCTCCCTGTACGCGTCACGGGAGCGTTCGACCCAGCTCCCCTTCAGACCATCGAGTGGCTTGGCTCGCCACAACCCGCGGGCCGTACGCAGCAGCGCCAGCGCAGTGGACGGGTCGGCGCCCCGGGCGCGCCGGACGTGGTCGGCGAACCGGTGGGCGTCGACTCGTTCGGGCGCCATGTCGAGGACGTAGCCGCTGGAGCGGCGCAGCAGGCGGGCCGGTGGCGTGCCTGCCGCGGAGACCAACAGCCGCCGAAGGTGAGTGATGTGCACCTGCAGAACACGGGCCGCCGTCGGCGGCGGTTCGTCCCATACGCGCATGGCAAGAGCGTCGATGGTCACCGGGCGACTCGCATCGACCGCCAAGGCCGCCAGCGTGTGCCGTCGCTGCGGTGGACCGAGCTCGACCGACCCTTCGTCCGCCCAGATCTCCACCGGACCCAGCAGTCGGACCTCCACCGCGGTCTCCCGTTCTCGAACATCTACCCATCGCGACGGCACGCCGACACTCCCCGCGGACCAGCGTCACATCCGCCGGGCCTCGGCGACAACACTTTATTAACAGTACGAGGCCAAGCTTGGCGTCGCGACGATCGAGCCGGCCGACGGAAAACGCGGACGGGCCGGGCCATGTAAATACGGGGGTGGCTCGGCCCTGTTCACGATTTCCGGCCGCTCGAGTTCGACGGCCGCGACCTCGTGGTGGCGCAGATGAAACCACCGGGCTGACAAGTCCTCCGCCACGCCCGGTGGGACCGCCGCCGGGCTGGAGCACCGCCAGCTTGTCAACCAGCACACCGCCGGAGAGTGGGATCTGCGCCATCAACGTGTGCGCCGTCTGCCCGGATGGCGATATGGCAAGGCCAGCTAATGCCGTGGCTACGGCAGCCTGGTCCGCTCCGTGTGGATCGGGGGTGCTGCGCAGAATGAGCGGGCCTACGTCCTGGTCCTCGTGCTCGGGCTGCGCAAGGGGGAGATGCTGGGCACGACGTGGGACCGCATCGACCTCGACGTCGGCGAAATCATGGTGGATGTGCAGCTCCAGCGAGCCGGCCATGAACTGCTGCACCGCGAGACGAAGACTCCCACCTCAGATGACGCGCTGCCGTCCCGGACGTCTGCTCAGTCGCTCTGCAAGAGCGGGCCGTCGCTCAGAAGGCAGCCAAAGAGGCTGCGGGCGACGCATGGCATTCGTCGGAGCTCGTCTTCACGACCCGCTTCGGAACGCCGATCGAGCCGCGCAACTTCAACCGCTACTGGGACCGGCGGTGTGACGCTGCTGGCGTCCGTCGGATCACCGTCCGGGATGCTCGGCGCACCTGCGCCTCCCTGAAGAAGCTGGGCGAGTCGCTCGACCGCTGAGCTGTTGCTGTACTTCGTTGCTGTACGCGGCGCTCAGCTATGCTGCGAGATAGCAGAACAACCCCTCTGACCAGGGCTTTAAGTGGGCCGCCCGGGACTCGAACCCGGAACCTAAGGATTAAAAGTCCTCAGCTCTGCCATTGAGCTAGCAGCCCGCGCTGATCAGATTACCCGACGCCGGGGAGCGGGGCGGGACAGCGGCAGCCCTGCCGAGCGGCGAGCCTTATGCACAGGGTTATCCACAGGCTGGCTCAGACCTCGCTCAGGGCCATTTCTACCTCGCGTTCGCGGGCGCGGTGGAGGCTTTCGGCCACCTCGAACGGGTCGATGCCGGTGTTCTCGACGTCGTCGGCGATGGTTACCCACACGCCGCGGGCGACGGTGAGGGCGTGGGTGATGGCGGTGGCGCGGTCGGGGGCGTTGATGACGCGGACGAAGCTCAGGTCGGCGACGGCGTGTGCGCAGGCGTCGGACGGTTCGGGGCAGACGGCGAGGATCTCGCAGGAGATGCCCTGGGCGAAGAGGTGCTGGGCGATCGGCCACGCGGACTCGCGCAGGCCACCGGCCGGCTGGCAGGAGGGCAGCACGACGCTGCACTCGACTCCCGCGTCCGTGGTCCGGTTCAGGCCCTGAACCACCGTCATCGAACCCCACACGACCTTGATCTCTGCGCTCATGCCTCCCTGATCGGAGCGCCGGCTCAAGCCAGGCTCAAGCCACGCTCAGATCCCGGTATGCAAATGTCGAGGCGCCCGGTAGGCAAATCCGGGACCGTGAAGTCCAATATGGAGGTGACGAACGAGCTCGACACCGGGGTCGTGCACCCCGCGCGCCGCTACAACTACTGGCTGGGCGGCACGGACAACTTCGCCGTCGACCGGGAGTCCGGGGATCTGCTGGCGAAGGCGTACCCCGCGGCTCGGACAGCCGCCCGCGCCAACAGGGCGTTTCTGCAGCGTGCCGTCCGGTTTCTCGCCGCTGAGGCCGGTGTCCGGCAGTTCCTCGACATCGGCACGGGTCTGCCGACAGCGGACAACACCCATGAGGTGGCGCAAGCCATCGACCCGGCCTGCCGAGTGGTGTACGCGGACAATGACCCGCTGGTCACCGCCCACGCCCGCGCCCTGCTGACCAGCACTCCCGAGGGCCGCACCCGTTACCTCGAAGCCGACCTGCGGGAGCCGGAGCGGATCCTCGACTCGCTGGAGATCCTCGACCTGACCCGGCCGGCGGCGTTGGTGCTGGTCGCGGTCGTGCACTTCCTGCCGGAGCAGGAGGAGGCGCGGCGGATCGTGCGGGTTCTGCTCGACGCTCTGCCCGCCGGCAGCTACCTGGCGATGTCCTGTGCCACGACCGACCTGCTGACGCCGGAGGTGAAGGCGAATTGGGACGAGTCACTGCGTACCGGAAAATCGGATGTCCATCCACGCACCCGGGCCGAATTCGCCGGGTTTTTCGCCGGCCTGGAGCTGATCGACCCGGGCATCGTCCCGGTGGGTGAGTGGCGTGCCGCGGAGCCGGTGGAGGCCTCGCTCTACGGCGCGGTCGGCCGCATGTCACCTGCCACGCTCACCCGCAGGTAGGCATCGATCCAGGCCTCGACTGCCGCGTCGCCCGGGTCGGGGCCGAGCAGCGCGGCGAGCTCCTCCATCGATGTGCCCACCCGGCGCAGACCTGTCCCCTTCAGCCTGGTCGCCGCCCCTCGCAGCCGCCCGCCCATCGTCGCCGGCGAGTGCTGCAGTCCCCGGTGCGCGACCTCCCCGAGCAGCGCCGCGGCATCGTCGAGCGCCTGCCCGATGCGGTCCGTCGACGGCTCCGGTTGGTGGTCCGGGTCCGTTCCCCTGACCGCCGGCGCCAGGTCCGGAATCACAACACCGCCCTGCACCGCGAATCCGATCGGCTCGATCAGCACCCCGCCGCCACTGCGCCGGACAGTTCCTGAGACGAAGCGGACTTCGCCCCGGAGCACTTCGGCCATGCTGTCCAGCCGCCCCGGAGCGCAGGACGCATACGTTGCCGACACGACCGCGGTCGCTCCCGTCGCGTCCGCGATCACCGCGTCGAGGCGTTGCGCACCCGGCGAGTAGCTGACCGAGCGGACCTCGGCGACCGGGATGACGCGGACGAGCTCCGCCTGCACCCGGGCCCGGATCGGCCGCGGCGGCAGGGCGTTCAGCTCGGCGGCGAGCGCGGTCAGGTCATCGGCGATCAGCGCCCGCGGCAGGTCCTGCCAGGAACCACGCGACACCATCGCCTCGGTGCGGCTGAGACGACGAGTGCCGAGCCGGACCGCCCGGCTCGCGCTGCGTGCCGCCGACTCCGTGACCACAGCCCCACCGGCGAGCGCACCGATGGTCACCCCGGCCACCCGTCGCGCTGCCAGCTGCGGTCCAGCCTCATCCGTCTCGTACGCCCGCCGCAGCACCAGCACCGTCGAACTGTCAGCATGCGCGAGGAACAGGTCGACAACTCTCTCGTCGCCGACGGCCGAGACCCGCGCCCCCAGCCCATCAAGCCGGGCCCGCCGCAGTGGCGTCTCCGAGGCCTCATCCGTCCCGAGCACCCGAGACCGCAGCCCGGACCCCCCGCCAGTCACGGCCCGGTGCCGCGCGAACAGCTCAGCGACATGATCGGCCAAGGCCTCAGGCCGATACCGAGCACTGCGATTCTGGTACGCGTCCAGCTGCCCAACCAGGTCCTCAACAGCGAGCAACGGCCACCGCATCCCCGCGCCCTCCAACTCCCGCCGCACCACAGCCACATCAGCCGCCAGCCCCGCCCCGACGTGCACCGCCCCCTCCCGCAGCACCAGCCCCGCAAGCGCCACAGCACTCTCCAGCCCAGCCCCACCAACCGCGGCCGCACCCCCGCCGACCTGCACCTGAACATCGTCCCCGCCGAGCCCCTGCTCATCAGCGGCCCGGAACGCCCACACCGCCAGCGCAAGCACATCGTCCCGAACCCCGCTAGCCGCATCGGTCCGAGCAAAACCCAGCTCATGCGGTACGAGAAAGCGCACCGTCGCCGTTGGAAGCTCCACCCCCGGCACCGGATCCGACACCCGCCCCCGATGCACCCGCGCCACATATCCGGCGTTCCTCACCCGGCGAGCAGCCGCCACCATCCGCTCCCCGAGCCGCGCCACCAGCTGCTCATCGCTGAACTCCCCCGGCGACCAGACCTCCCTCGACGCCGACACCCCACCCGTCCCGACACGCGGCAACCCGGCCCCCGCACCCGGCCGGCCAATCGCCGGAGCCGACAGGCCGGTCCCCGCACCCCGCCCGCCGGTCGCCGTAGCCGACGGCCCGGACCCCGCACTCCGCCCGCCGACCTCACCGGCCTCACCCCCGATCGGAGGTGAGGCCGTGGGCCCGACGCCTGGTCGTTGTTGCTGATAGGCCAGTACAAGACCGACCACATGCCGGCAGATCCCCGCCGCACCACAGCTGCATTTACCGAGCTCGAGCCCCCCGCCAGGCAGATCGGTGCCCACCCCGTCCGGATATGCGGCGTGCACCGTCCCGTCGTCGTCCTCGGTAAGCACCGGCACGACCCGTTCAAGCTCACGCCCGGCCCGCTTGACCAACCCCCGATTGGTCAACTCCGCCAGCGTCTCCGCAGTCAGCGCCAACAGATCCGCCCTCACCACGCCACCCGCCCGGCAACAGAAGCGGCAAGCTCCCCGGCCCTCACCGCGCCACCTGCCCCGCAACAGAAGCGGCAAGCTCCACGGGCGTCATCGCGCCACCTGCTCAGCAACGAAAGCGGCAAGCTGCCCCGGCGTCATCGCACCCATCGAAGCACCCACATCCGCGAGCCGCTGTGCCGTATCCCGGTCATACACCGGGTTGGCCTGCTCGTCGAGCGCCGCGAGCCCGAGCACCTTGGTCCCCTGCTCAACCAACTCCCGCACCGTCCGCACCAGCGTCGACGTCGACCCACCCTCGTAGAAGTCGCTGATCAACACCACGATCGCGCGCCGGGGCTGTTCGACCAGCCCGGCACCGTACCGAACGGCCCTCGCAATGTCGGTGCCCCCACCGAGCTGGACCTTCATCAGCAGCTCAACCGGATCGTCCACCTCGCTGGTCAGGTCGACCACGTCGGTGTCGAATGCAACCAGGTGGGTCCGCACGCCCGGCAGCCCCCACAGGCACGCCGCCGTGACCGCGGAATGGATCACCGATTCGACCATCGACCCCGACTGATCCACCAGCAAAATCACCTGCCACTGCTCAACATGCTTACGCGTACGCGAGAAGAAGTGCGGTGTCTCGATGAAAACGCGCCGTTCCTCGGGCCGGTAGTGCCCAAGGTTCGCCCGCAACGTACGGCGCATGTCGAAGTCCCGGGCCTGCTTCCACCGGCTCGGCCGCCGCGCCCGCGTACCCGTGAAAGCCGCCCGCACCTCGGTAGCCATCTTCGCCATGAGGTCACGCACAACGGCCTCCACGATGCGCCGCGCCAGCCGCAGCACCTCGGGATTCATCAGATGCTTCGTCTGCAGCACGGCCCGCAGCAGCGCCGGGTTCGGCTCGATGGTCTCCAGCACCGCGGCATCGGTGACGATGTCGTTGATCTCGTACCGCTCGACGGCATCCCGCTGAAGCCGCTCGATGGTCTCCTGCGGAAAGAGCCGGTTGATGTCGTTGAGCCAGTCGACGGTCGTCAATGTAGAAGCGCCGTCACCTCCGCCGGACCCCCGACGGACATCCCGCTGCTCATGGTCACCGTCGCGCCCGTAGAGCCATTCAAGCGCCGCATCCCGCGCCGCACCGTCGGCTCCCAGCGCCCCCATCGCACTCGCGGGCTCCCCCAGCACGAGCCGCCACCGTTCCAGCTCCGGATCAGTCACGCCCGCCCACCAGCCCCTCACGCAGCAGTAACGCCTCCACCTGCTCATCAAGCCGCATCCCAGCCGCCACAACCTCCGGCTCGGTCACCCCCCGCAGCAGACTCCGCCCGGTGCCCCCGAGCCCACGCCGCGCCAGCAACCGCCCAGCGATGGTCTCGCGCTCCCGCGGCGGAAAGAACTCGAAAGCCTGCCGCAGCGCCGGCAGCGCAACCAGGAAGTCGTCAGCGGACATCCCGGAGAGCAACTCGTCGAGCAACCCGACAACACCCTCGGCATGCAGCACCTCCTCCCGCGCAAGAGCAAAAAGCCCGGCCAGCCAGTCCCCCGCCGACTGCGGCACAAAAGCCCCCCGCACCACCCGCAAAGCATCAGCCCCGACCCCGGCCACATCAGCCCCGGATCCAGCCTCATCAGCCCCAAGCCCGACCGCATCTGCCCCGAGCCCGACCGCGTCAGCCCCGACCGCGTCAGCCCCGACCGCGTCAGCCCCTGCCGCGTCAGCCCCTGCCGCGTCAGCCCCTGCCCCTGCCGCGTCAGTCCCCGAACCGGGCGTGAGGTCGGCCAGCGCCCATTGCAACCCGAAGGCCGCCCCCCGCAGATCAGGAGGCGCACCGGAATCGGCAGCCACCCGCCCGGCAACCTCCAGCGCATCGGCAATGTCCAGCCCCAGCGCAACCCCCGCATGCCGCAACCCGTCCCGGCAGGCAGCGAGCGCAGCAATGCGAGGAAGATCCGCCGGAGCAGGCCCACCCCGCACGCCCTCAGCCAGCCACAGAATCCGCCGCACAGCGGCAACGATGACCCGCCCCGATGTAGCCGTCCGGGCGGTGCCAAAAATCCGGTCATGGCGCCACATGGTGAGGACCACAGCAAGCATCCGCCCCAACGCGCCCAGATCCGCAGCCGCCGCAACAGTGGCGTCGATGTCGGCAAGCGCCTGGTCAGAGACATCAGTAATGCCGGCCAAAGCCGCATCGAACAGCACAGCAGCCAGCGCATCCACATCCCGCCCAGCCGCCGCGGCGCGCTCGGCCAGAACGGCAGCGCACGCATCGCTGAGCGTCGCGCCATACGCGCCGGCTTCGATCACGGCGGTGAGGCGCCCCGGATCGGGTCGCAGCACCCACCGTTCCCGGAGCACCGGGTCGAGGCCGGTGCTCGGACCGGAGCCGCGATGAAAACCGGGCACCCCGAGCACCCGCACCCGATGCAGCACCTGGCTGCGATCCCGCTCAGCCGGCTGGGTCAGGTCGAGATCCAGATCGGCCTCCCCGTCGAGGCCGAAGCGGGCCAGCGAGACGTCGAGGTCGTGCACCAGGGGCGGCGCGGGCGTGCCGGGATGCAGCCGCCCGACGCGCGTCCCGCTGAGCGCGGCAACCATCTCCACCACGACCGGATGGCTCCCGGCTCGTAGTGTCCCCCGCGAGGACCACGGCAACGGTACGTCCAAAGCCTCGTTCACCAGCGCCGAAGCCAACCCGTCCAACACGTCGGTCCGCGCGGGATGCCGATGCCCGCGCACGGTCGCCAGCCCCTCGGCGGTCGCCCGCGCCGCGATGAGGTCCGCTGTGGACACGGCCTGCTTGCGCTCCCGCAGCCGCCCCGCAACCGACTCCACGAGATGCTGCGCCGCCCGTTCCAGCCCCGATTCCCAGAGCTCCTGGTAATAAGCCGGCGACGGCATCCCGGACTGGTACCCGTCAAACGCGTCGAGCCGCCGGAACGAATACGGCACGAGAAAACTCCCCCCGAGCGCCCCCTCCGGCAACGTCGGCACCTCCGGCCACCCCGCACCCGAGTGATCATCGGTCGCTGCGACCAGGGCAGGTCGGTGAAATCCGCCAGTGATCACGACCACCGGCCGATCCCCCGCCGCCGCAGTGGCAGCGCGGACCCACGACGCCATGTAGGCCTCCCGGGCCGTATCCGACTCCCCCGCAGCCGATTCGCCACGGACCAGGTCGAAGTAGGTGGCCAGTCGTTCGGCCAGCTCGTCCTCGGGAGCGAACTCGAACAGGTGGTCCCACAGCACGTCGACGTTGTCCACGTCGAAGCTGCGGCACAGCCGTTCCATGACGTCGGCATACCGGAGCTCGGCGTCGGCGTAGCGGTTGCTGCGGCCTTCGAGCGCCGGATGCCAGGCCGGCAGGTCGATGAACCGCAGCTCCGCACCGGCCGCCTGCCCGTGGGTGAGCGCCACCCACTCCGGCGAGTAGGCACACATAGGCGCCCACGAGCCGAGCCGGCGTTCCTCGTCGCGGTAGCTCGTGAAGATCGCGATCGGCAGCTCGTGGCCGAGCAGGAGTTCATCGATGCGGTCGTTGAGGTCGGCCGGCCCTTCGATCAGGACGTACGCCGGGCGCAGCTCGTCGATCGTGGCAGCGACCAGCCGTGCACAGGCGGGACTGTGGTGGCGGACCCCGATGAACGTGACAGCCACGGCTCAGCCCGGGAGAAGGTGGCGTGCCTGGTGCAGGGCGCGCCACTGGTCGCCGCCGCGCCAGCTGACCTGCTGGGCCAGGTAGCGGCGGAGTTTGGCCAGGTCTTCCGCGTTGTCCTTGGCCGCGGTGCCGGCGAGACAGGCGACCACGTCCTCGGCGTTGCCCGCTTCGCCGCGCAGGAACCAGCCGCGCAGGCCGACGGCGTGGGCCACCGAGACCGCCTCGGCCGTGCTCATCACCGACGAGAGGCGGTCCATGGAGTCGCCCCGAGCGGTCTCACCGGTCCGCAGTTCACGGAACGTCGTCACCAGTACCTCGAGCACATCGCGCCGTGGCTCGGCGGTGACCCCGGAGCGCCGCAGCAGCTTGGCGGCCTCCTCGGCGACGAGCGTCAACTCCGTGGTGAAGTCGGCGATCGGGAACACCGTCTCGAAGTTGAAGCGCCGCTTGAGCGCGGAACTCATGTCGTTGACCCCGCGGTCCCGGGTGTTCGCCGTGGCGATGATGTTGAAGCCGTCCCGGGCGAAGACCATCGACTCCGGCCCGGTCAGCTCGGGAATGGCCAGCACCCGGTCGGACAGCGGCGAGAGCAGGCAGTCCTGCACCTCGAGCGGGCACCGCGTGATCTCCTCGAACCGCACGGTGCGTCCCTCGGCCATCCCCCGCAGCAGCGGCGCCGGCACCAGGGACCGGGTCGACGGTCCGTCGGCGACCAGCAGCGCGTAGTTCCACGAGTAGCGGATCTGGTCCTCGGTCGTGGCCGCGCCGCCCTGGATGGTCAGCGTCGAGTCGCCGCTGACCGCCGCCGCGAGCAATTCGGAGAGCAGCGATTTCGCCGTGCCGGGCTCGCCGACCAGCATCAGCCCGCGGCTGGTGGCCAGGGTGATGAGCGCCCGGTCGATCAGCGACGGGTCGCCGACGAACTTGCGGCTCACGCCGAGCTTGTCGTCGCCGGTCACGAACCGCCGGGCGGCCTGGACGCTGAGCGCCCACCCCGGCGGCCGGGCCGCGGTGTCGGCCTCCCGCAACCGGGCCAGCTCGTCGGCGTAACGCCCCTCCGCGGAGGGGCGCTGCACCTGGTCGGCGCCCTCGGTGACCTCGACCACCTCGATGGCGGGGCGGGAACGGCCGGTCATTTCCCGCCCGCTTCCCGGTTGCCGGCAGCACACGCCGCGAAGAACGTGGCAGAGACCGTGCTGCGCAGGGCCGCCCGCGACAGCACGGGCTGGAGGGGTATGACCGGCCTCGTGGTGGAGCCGAAAGTGTTCAGCTCCGAACCGTGCATAGCCGTGGTCGGGCGGGGTGATTGCCAGGTGTTGGTGCTCATGCGGTGATCTCCGTCAGGTCGCGGATTACTTCGGAGATGGTGACGGCGTCGAGGCCGCCGAGGGGGAGGTGACCGTCGCCGCGGTTGCCCCAGCGGCTGCCGTTGGTGACGTCCCAGAGGAAGACCATGTCGAGTTTCTGCTCGGGGAAGATGTCCATGGCGCCGATGGCGATGCCCGGGTCGAGTTCGATGACGACCTCGCGCTTCGCGTCGACGGCGAGCTCGATGCGGCCCTGAATGCCGGCGTCCTGCGGTGTCTCGCGACGCCAGCCGCGGCGTTCGAGACCGATGACGCGGCCGGTCGGCACGGTGATGCCCTCGAAGCGGGTGAGCCGGCTGGTGGCCGCCTCCTCCGGGGTGAGCGCGAACGTCTGCCTGCTGAGCTGCGGGAACGGCTGCAGGATCTCGTAGTCGGCGAAGACCTCCACCCAGTCCGGCAGGCCGTCGGCGAGCTGAAGGGGGTGGGCGACCCCGACGATGGCGTCGTCGGGGAGCGTCGTCTCGTCGTCCTGAACGGTGGAGAAGGTGCGGTCCTCGGCGACCCGGACCGCGCCGGTCAGCGTGCCCGATTCGTCGTACAGCCCCCAGACCAGGCGGCGGACGATGTGCCAGACCAGCGGATGCTCGACGAACAGCTGGCGGAACTCGGCGCCCGTCCAGCGCCGCCCGGAGACCATCGCACGCTCCAGGCGGCGGATCTGATCGGCGGCGATGGTGCGCACGTCCTTCTTCAAAGCCGAAAACGTCTTGTACGCCGCAGGCGCGAGCTCGCCGTCGTCACGCGCCCCCGGTTTGGGCAGCGCCTTGAGCCGCTTGCCCGTGCTGTCCGCGACGTAGGGCCGCAGCTGCTCGTCGAAGCCGACGGTGAACTGCCGGGCGCCGTAGTCGAGGACCATGCTGCCGTCCGGTTCGAGACCGAGCTCGGGGACGAGGCGGTCGGCGAGCTGCTCGGCGCTCAATCCGAGCGCGGCGGCGACCTCGTCCATCTTCTGACCGGCCGAGGTCTTGAGGCCCTTGAACTTGGCTCGCTGGGCGATGCCGTGCAGGTGCATCAGCGCGACGTCGGAGCCGATCGCGGCCAGCACGTTGAGACCGATGACCGCCTTGGCGTGGCCACCCTCGCCGGGCCAGGTCAGGATCAGCGGGCTGAGCCGGCGCACGGTTTCGTCGTCGCCGAGCAGCCCCAGCACGTCGAGCACCCAGTTTTCCTTGGCGGCGGCGCCCGAGGTCTGCCACCGGCTGAACAGCCCCCACCCGAATTCGGCGAGGCTCTCGGGGTCGCAGGCCTGCTTGACGATCTCCAGCCCGGCATAGGGCTCATCGATCCGGGACATGGCCAGCACCATGATGACGTTGGCGACCGCCTCGGCGGGCAGGACGCCCGACCCGTCGCGCAGCTTCAGCGGCGGCAGCAGGCCAGGCACCGCCCAGGCCGGGACGGCGGGCAGCTTTGCCGGCAGCGCCGCGAGCGGGTCGGCGGCCAGCAGCGTGTCGATCGCAGCCGCGGCCTCGGGCCCGTAGGTCTGCGCCGCACCCCGGACGGTGTCGCCGTGCTCGTGCTGACGCAGGGCGAGCAGCGCATTCTCGGCTTGGCGCCGGGGAAGCCCGGGCTTGCCCAGCGCCACCGGGACGAGCGCCCGGGCGGCCTCGACGGGATGCCGCAGCAGCCAGGCGAGGGCAACGGGCCGGACTGTCTTCAGCCGTCCCAGCCAGTCGGCCATGAGCACCGCGATCTCAGGCGACGCATACGGCGCGAGCACCGGCGCAACGTCAGCAGGGGTGCGCCGGGCGAGGTCCATCGCGTTGGGCAGGGCCTCCAGCTCGAAGCGCGCGACGACGGGACGCATCCAACTGCCGGCCTGCCAGGTCTCGCGGGACCGCCACGTTGCGAGCACCGGCCGGGCGATCTCCTCGGGCGCCTCCACGAAGAACGTGGGCGGCTCGTTCCAAGCGGTCTGGTTGGTGGTGACCCGCTCCGCACGGCGCTTCCAGGTCTCGGTGCTGCGCTGGTAGCTGTGCCGGTGGAACGGGGTGTCGGCCCAGGCGTCACGCTCGCCGGCACTCCAGCTGATGGTGGCGGGATCGGTGCAGGCCAGGCCGGCGATCACCACAGGCTTGGTGGCCTTGCCCCGGTGCTGCCACGGTGGGTCGGCGAGCAGCGGCGGCACGGCGGAGAGCGGAGCGACCACGAGCGCGGCGGCATCCCCGACGATCGCCTCGATGCGCGCGGCCGCCGCCGGGGTGAGCTCGGCGAGGACCGGCTCCACGATCTCGGGGTGGGCGAGGACCTGGGCGCGCAGAAGATCGGCGACGGACCGCTTCGACGCGCCTTCGGCCAGCAGACGCAGGGCCCGAGCGGGGTAACGCTCGGCGGCGTCGAGCAGGGCGGGCGCGACGTATTTGCTGTCGACCCGATCGACCAGGCCACGCATGATGTCGTCGCCGGGCAGAGCGGCCAGCGCGGCGAGGAGCCGGCGTTGCGCGTCGGCGTCGGCCCACTCGTTGCCGAGCCAGTGGAACAGTGCCCCGGCGGCGTCGGTGCCGGCGCCGTCCAGCAGGGTGGTCAGCATCGCCAGCGTGGAGAAGATCATCGAGTCTCTGCTGACCTGGACCAGCGCATCCACCTGCGCGGCGGTCGAGGCCGCGGTCAGCAGCACCGAGCCGCGGTAGTCGTCAGCATCGGCCACCGCCGCGGCCACGTCCTCGTCGACCCACGCCAACTGCTCGGGCAGGACCAGGGAAGTGCCGGCCCGCGCATAGGCGTTGGCTCCGCGGTAGGGCGTGAGCGCCGCGACGACCTGCTCATATTCGGCCTCGGGGGCGGAGGCGAGCGCATGCCGGACCCGTAGCGCGATCATGACGGGCGCGTCCGAGTAGTAGGAGTGCCGGGTCTCGCCGGTGCGCATGTGGCGGACGCCATACTGCTCTTTGCCGTGGTGGTAACGCGGGCCGGGTGGGAGCGCGTCGTCCTGGACGATCAGGCTCATCAACTCGACGGCGGCCTCGGCGGCGAAGCGCAGGCCGTGCTCGGCGATCCAGACGTCGGCGAAGGCGATCAGGCGATCGCGATGCTGCCAGGCGCCCAGGCCCGTGGCCGCCGCCACGGCAGCGGCGCCGAGCGGGGTGGCGTCGGCGTGGCCCTCGAGCCAGGCCACCGCTTGCAAGGAGACCGCCATGTCGGTGGTGGGTGCCTGCAGGACCTTGGTCACCTGGCCCGGCGTGCGGGTCAGCTCCTCGTCGACCGCCTTGCGGGCCTTGGGGTCGGGCGTGAACCGGCCGACTCCGCTGCTGCCCCGGCGCGCAAAACGATGCCGGTGCCAGGCTTCCGGAAAGACGAACGTGTCCTCATCCCGCGCAACGGCAGGGGCGGGCGCCGGCGGGGAGACCGAGGCGGGTGCGGTGGTCGCGCTCGTTTCGGCGTACCCCTTGCGGAGTTTTTCGGCGATGAGTTTGGTCTCGTGGGCCGCGGCAGAGGCGGGGTCGTCAAAGGTCTTGACCTTGGTCTGGCCGGTCGTGCCGGACCGGCCCCACCGCACGGTGACCTCGGACCCGTCGAGGTCGATCTCCCAGAACTTCGCCGAGCTGCCCTCGACGAACTCAAAACTTCGCATGCGCCAACCTTCGTCCCGACAACGCTGACCGCACCGCTGCGACAAGGTGCATCGGCAGCAGTGCGGGAACGTTAGCGCTCCGGTACGACAGAAAACCGCCGTCAGCCGACGATCGTCCGGAAGTAACTCAGACAGGTGCTGTTGACCTTGCTGAACGGCACCCCGAAGGCCTGGCGTGCGGCGGTATCGTTGGTTTTGTGCTGCCGGAGGGCGGCGCTGACGAAGTTCATCGTCCTGGCCTCGCCATACTTGGTGGCCATGCAGTTCACGGCGAGATAGCCATATCCGTAGAGGCGAGCGGCATCGGCGCTGGTGGCGCCCTCCGTGAGCTGATCGACCCGGATGTCCTTCGGCACGGGCTTGCCGCGCAGCGCGGCGATCCGGCCATAGTTGACCTTGTTGCGGGGCAGGAGCCCGATGTAGTCGGCCACGCCCTCTTTCAGCCACTGGTTCAGGTCCAGGATCAGTTCGCCGGTCCGATCCGCGCCGTTCAGCGTCACCACGTGCCCGAACTCGTGCCGCAGCGCCTGCGCGAGCTGTCCCGCGTTGTCCATCGCGCTCATCTCGAGCACCACGTCGGTGCCGACCGTGCCGGTCGCGTGGGCGTACCCGACGGCATAGGTCTCCTTCTCGCCGCCGTACCAGGAGCCCCACTCCTTGTCGCCGGCGAGATACAAGTGGTACTTGCCGGGTTTGACGCCGGTATAGCGGGCGAATTTATCCGCTTCCGTCGCGGCCTTGTCAGCGGCGGCGACCACCTCGGGCAGGCGCCCACGCTCACTGGCCGGCGCGGCGACGACAACCCGGTCACCGGTGGCGAACGTCAGTTCGGTGTTCTGCCACGGCGGCTGGGTCTTGCCCGTCTGCTGCGACTCGACGATCTTGTAAGCGCCGTCACGCTTGTCGAGCATGAGCTTCTGGGTGACCGTCGCGAGCTCGAGATGAAGCGTGTCGTCGGCCGGGCTTGTCCGCGGACAGTCCAGCACGCCGAGACAGTACGAGACGGTGACGTTGGCCTGGATCTCGGAGGTGCCGAAATTCTCCAGCGGGTCGTAGTCGCTGAAGTAGCTCCAGCCGGTGACACCCAACGCCCGCATCGTGGCGTAAAGCCGCTGGTAGTAGCCCCGAAGCGCGGGCTGCGACGGGTCGACGGCGGCCATCCAGCCCGCTTCGTCACCGGCCACCAGAGCGGTCGACTGCGCGGCGAGCACCTTCCTGGCCTCCGGCCACGAGCCCAGCGTCGCCTGCTCGGTCGCCCAGGCCGCGACCTCGGCAGCCTCCTGATCGCCCCGCATGCCCGTGTACCACTTCTGGACCACCAGAGCACCGCCGCAGAGCACCAGGATCGCCGCCACACCGCCGGAAACCCACCACCACCTCGAACGCATACGGGAGTATCGCACCGCTCACCAGCGCACCGCTGTCCCTAACCTTCCCGGTGCCGGTAGTGATGGACGACCAGCGCGACGATGCAGGCGAGCGTGATCAGGCCGAAGCCCGCACCGATCAGGTGCGCACCCGCGCTGGAGAGCACGGTGTTGGCGACCGCGCTGACGATCAGGACCAGCCACAGAACAGGACGAGGATTCATGACCCCCACGCTACGAATCCGGTGCCGCTCGGGCGATCCAGCAGCCACATCGAGGTAAGTACAGCTAGCTGTACTGCCCCGGCTCCACGGGTGCCCTAGGGTCGCGGCATGTCCCGGCTTCGCTTCCTCGATCGCGTCCGGGCCGCGGTCGATGCCCTGGAGCATCTGGTTGGCGGTCTCGGCACCGCGGTGCTCGCCCTGGCCGCAGTCGTGTGGCTACTCGTCGTGGCCGCATCCTGCCTGGTGGTCGTCGGCCTGGTCTTCGCACCGACCACGTTGCGCATCGTCCGGTCCGTCGCCGACCGGGAGCGCGCACGCCTGTCCCGCTGGGGCCCCGAGATCATCGGCCCGGAACCGCTGCCCGCCGGCCTCAAGGACGCCCTCCGGGACGTCACGGTCCAACGCGAGCTCGGGTGGGTGGCCGCGCACGCCACCCTCGGTCTCGCCCTGGGGATCATCGGCCTGAGCCTTCCTCTGTACGCGGTCCAGGACGCAACTTTCCCGCTGTGGTTCTGGGCCGTCCCCGCCGACCAGGGCGGACCGGGAATCGTCAACTACCCCATCAACAACCTGGTCGACGCACTCGGCGTCGGCCTGATCGGCATCGGCTGGCTCGCCGTCTGCATCGGCGGCGGCCCGCTCCTGGCCAGGCTCCAGGCGGCTCCCGGCCGGGCCCTGCTCAAGCCGTCCGCCGACATCGACCTGTCCCTGCGGGTCGTCCAGCTCACCGCCACCCGGGCCGCCGCCCTCGACGCCCACGCAGTCGAACTGCGAAGAATCGAAAGATCCCTCCACGACGGTACGCAGAACCGCCTGGTCGCCGTGAACGTGCTGCTCGGCGCAGCCCGCCGAGCCCTGACCCGAGACCCGGCAACGGCCGACGAGATCCTCGCCCGAGCCCAGGACGCCGCCGAACAGGCCCTCTCCGAGCTGCGTACGGTCGTCCGCGGCATCCTCCCCCCGGTGCTGGCCGACCGCGGTTTGGAAGGCGCCCTCACCGGCCTGGCCGGCAGCTGCGCCGTCCCCTGCCACCTCGACGTGAACGTCCCGGGCCGCTGCGCGGTCTCGGTGGAAGCCACCGCGTACTTCGTCGTGGCCGAAGCCCTCACCAACGTCACCAAACACAGTGGAGCGACAGCGGCCACGGTCACGGTCCGCCGCGACCACGACCGCCTGATACTTGAAATGGACGACAACGGCCACGGCGGCGCGGACGAAACCAAGGGCTCGGGACTCGGCGGTATCCGCCGCCGCGTCGAAGCCTGCGACGGCACCCTCACCCTGACCAGCCCACCCGGCGGTCCGACATCAATGCACGTGGAGCTCCCATGCGGATCGTGATCGCGGAAGACGACCCCTTACTGCGCGAAGGCCTGGCCCTGCTCCTGCGCGCCGAATCCCTCGACGTCGCCGCCACCACCGACGGCCCAGCAACATTCCTGGAAGCCATCGACCTGCACAAACCCGACGTAGCAATCGTCGACGTCCGCATGCCCCCCACCCACACCGACGAGGGCATCATCGCCGCCGTCGAAGCCCGCCGCCGCCAGCCCGGCCTGGCGGTGCTGGTCCTCTCGGCGTACGTGGAACAGGCCTTCGCCACCGACCTGCTGGCCGGCGGAGCAGCCGGCCTGGGCTACCTGCTCAAGGAACGCGTTGGCCGCGTCGAGCAGTTCCTCGAGGCCCTGCACCGGGTCGCAGACGGAGGCACCGCCATCGACCCCGAGGTCGTGGGCCAACTCCTGACCCGCACCCGCCCCGACAGCGGCCTCGAAAGACTGAGCCCCCGCGAGCGCGACGTCCTCACCCTCATGGCCGAGGGCCTGGGAAACACAGCGATCGCCGAACGCCTCTTCGTCACCGAAGGCGCCGTCCACAAACACATCCGCAGCATCTTCTCCAAGCTCGACTTATCTCCCGACGACCGCGCCGACCGGAGAGTCACCGCCGTCCTCCGTTACCTGGAGGACATCCAGCGCCGCGGCTGAACTTTGCACTGATGAACGGTCAAACACGATCTTCTGGTGCCAGCGGGCCGCTCCTGCTGGAAGAAGAGGAGATCGCGGTGCCCAAGCCCCACCAGGACCCCGACACGGCCAGTTTGGTGACGCTCACCAACATCGGACTGGTGGGTGTGCCGCTGGCGTACACCACGTCGAAGTCCATCGTGATCACGCTGCTCGCTGTCGCTCTGGCCATCATCTCGGTGGTCACCTACACGGTGGTGCGGCGACACCACTGAAAAATGTTCGGGCGGGCTTTGCACACCAGAGCCCGCTCGAACGACTTCATAGCGACAAAGGCTGCGGAGAGCCGGTCTGAGAACTGCGGGACACCTTGTTCCCGGCCCTCAGCCCGGTTGTCCGGGGCCTTTGCCCCTCGCACCCAGCCGCCCTGATCGGGCGGCGCCCCAACCCAGGGAGATCGAAATGCAAGCGAGACAAACACGGCTTCCTCATCCACCGCCGCGGTGGAGAAGCAGAGCGACAGGAGTTCCCCCCGATGTTCGACAACGCGAAAGCGATCACGAGCACCCTCGGCCAGGAGCGCGACGAGTTCGTACGGGATGACTTCCTTCCGGTCGTGTGGTCGTTGGTGGCCCAGGGCGCCTCGGTAGAGGAAGCGACCGACGCGACCCAGCAGGCGATGATCGTTGCGTGCCAGAAGTGGCCGCACCCTTCGCCGCATGCCTTCGTGCGACTCGTCGCGAAGCGGGTCTTCATCGACGCCACCCGCAAGGCCCGCACGGCCCGCAAGCTGCACGAGCGGCTCTCCTCGCTGTACGACCGCACGCCGGCACCCGCTGCGGACACCAAAGCCATCTTCGATGCCGAGACGACCTATGTGCACGGCTTGCTGGCCCAGCTCCCGAAGAGGCAGCGCGAGGTCATGGTCCACACGATGGAGGGCCTCTCCGCCGAGGAGATCGCCGACCTGACCGGCCAGAACTTCGCCACCGTGCGCTCGAACCTGCGCCACGCCCGCATCAAGCTGAAGCACCTCATCCGCATCAGAAAGGAGTGACCATGGACCACGACGAGATGCCGGAGCTCGACGAACTGCTCGCCAGAACGCGTGTGTCCGCACTCGCGTCCCTAACCGAGCACATTGACGTCGAGCATCACCTGGAGATCATTCGCCGTGCCTGCACGGCCGACCAGGACGAGAAAGCCGCCGCGCCGACAACGACGCCGCCATAGCCGAGCACACGCTGGTGTGGGATCCGGCTGATGGCCGGGTCCCCGGCCAGACGGGTAGTGCCTGCTGTACCAAGCTTCCGCCCGCAGGCTGCATAGCTCGGAATCGATCCGCTCAATAGCGTTTGACCTGTGAAAACAGAAGCCGTACGCATAGAGCGCCTCACCCGGATCTACGAAACCGGCGGCCAGACAGTCACCGCGCTCGCCGGCGTGGATCTCGCCTTCGACCGTGGCACGTTCACCGCGGTGATGGGCCCCTCCGGTTCCGGGAAGAGCACCCTTCTCCAAGCCGCCGCCGGCCTGGACCGCCCCACCGAGGGCCAGGTCTGGGTGGGCGACGTCGAGCTGTCCAAATTGTCCGAGACGAAGTTGACGAAGCTCCGCCGCGACCGGATCGGCTTTGTGTTCCAGGCGTTCAACCTGATCGGCGCGCTGACCGTCGAGGAGAACATCCTGTTGCCGCTGCGTCTGGCCGGGGTGCAGCCCGACCGTGCCTGGCTGGCCGAGGTCATCGAGCGGGTGGGTCTGGGCGAGCGGTTGCGGCACCGGCCGGCGGCGTTGTCGGGGGGTCAGCAGCAGCGGGTGGCGATCGCCCGCGCGCTGGCCACGCGCCCTGATGTCATTTTCTGTGATGAGCCGACCGGTGCTCTCGACACCCAGACCGCGGCGGATGTGCTGGCGCTGCTGCGCTCAGTTGTCGACGATCACGCGCAGACAGTGGTGATGGTGACCCACGATCCAGTCGCCGCTTCGTACGCCGACCGCGTCGTGGTCCTGGCCGACGGCCGGATCCGCCAGGACATGCCGCAGCCCGGAGCCGAGCGGATCGCCGAGCAGCTCGCGGCGCTCGGCCGGCGTACCCGTGTCGCGCAGGAGGCCTGAGTCCGATGGTGAAGCTTGCCGTGAAGAATCTCCGCGCGGGTAGCGTGATCGCCACCCTGGTCGCGCTCGCCGCCGGTGTCATGATCCTGATGAGCATGGGCACCCTGGTCGAGTCCGGGCTCCGCTACCACCCCGAGCCCCATAAGTACGCCCACGCCGATGTCGTCGTCGCCCACCAGAACATCACGTTCACCAGCAAGGACTTCGACGGCGAGACCACGTCGGAAACGCTCCCGCTGCCTGAGGGCGGCCGGCTCCCCGCGGACCTGGCCGGCAAGATCCGCGGGGTTCCCGGGGTGACGGCGGTCGAGGAGGAGCCGGACGCCATCGCGGTGACCGGCGCGGGCATCGTGGAGCCGGTTCGGCGTCTGGCGAAAGAGGCCGGAGTCGAGGCGTACACGGGAAATGATCGTGGCTTGTTGGAGCAGCCGGAGGGTGCCGCGACCCGCAGCCTGCTGATCCAGATCGGTGGCTCGTTCGGTGGTTATGTCGTTCTGCTGATCATCTTCGTGGTCGCCGGCACCGTCGGGCTCTCCGTGCGGCATCGCCGTCGTGACCTGGCGCTGCTTCGCGCTGTTGCCGCCACTCCGGGTCAGGTCCGGCGCATGATCGTGGCGGAGTCGGCGCTGCTGGGCGTGGTCGCGTCGGTGCTCGGCGTTCCCGCCGGGGTGTTCGCGACCGGCTGGGTGCACGATCAACTGGCCGCCCGGGGCTTCCTTCCCAGCAGCTTCCCGATGTCGCACGGCGTAGTCGCCGCCGCGGCCGCCGTGGGTCTGACGGTGCTCGTCGCGGTGTGCGCCGCCCTGATCGCCGCCCGCCGGGTGACCGCGATCCGGCCGGCCGAGGCGCTCGGCGAGATCTCCATCGAGCCTGCGCGCAGCGGCAAGGTCCGGCTGGTGTTCGGGTTGCTGACGCTGGCCGGTGCCGTGACCGCCAGTACGTTCGCCGTCAGCGGCAGCGGGGAGGCCGCGCTGACCGGGGCGCTCGGGATGCTCTACCTGTTCGTGCTCGCGGTGGCCCTGCTCGCGCCGTGGATCAACGCTTTCGCCGCCCGTCTGCTCACCCCGGTGCTGCGCGCCACGTTCGGGACCAGCGGATATCTCGCCGCGGCAAACCTGCGGGCGAACTCGAAGGGCATGGCCACCGTACTGACCGCACTGGTCCTGTCGGTCGGGTTCGGTGGCTCGGTCTGGTTCCTGCAGAACAACCTCGAGCGCGGCGCGGCCCATGATCGGGCCGAGGGCGTGCTTGCCGACTTCGCGATGGTCGCGCCGGGTGGCCTGCCGCCGGCCGCTGCCGAGCAGACCGCCGCAATTCCGGGGGTACGCGCGGTGACCGCGATCCGCCGTACCGCCGTCCTCGTGAAGGTCTTCGACGGCGCTGAGCAGGTCGAGGCCCAGGCGATCGACCCGCGGTCCGCGTCCGGAACGCTTGATCTGGGCGTACGGGAGGGAAGTCTGCAAGATCTGACCAGCACCTCGATCGCGGTGTCCCGGATGCGCGCCGGCACGCAGAACTGGAAGATCGGCGACGAGGTCGGGCTGTGGCTGGGCGACGGGACGCCGATCACCGTACGCGTAGCAGCCATCTACGACCGCGGCCTGGGCTTCGGCGACGTGACCCTGAACCGCGAGACCGTCGCCGGCCACACCCGCACCGGCCGCGACGATCAGCTCCTGATCAGCACGGACGACGGCAGTTCCCTCGCTCCCGCCGCGGCCCGCTACCCCGGCAGCAGCATCGTCAGCGCGGCCGGCCTGAACGGCAAGCTCGCGAAGGATCTGGCCCTCGGCGCCTGGCTGAACCGCCTGCTCATCGGCGTCATGGTCGGCTACGCCGCGCTCGCCGCCGCCAACACCATGATCATGGCGGCCCTGGCCCGGCGTCGCGAGTTGTCCCTGCTACGCCTGGTCGGCGTCACCCGGCGCCAGATCAAGAACATGGTCCACGCCGAGCAGGCCGGTCTGCTGGGTGTCGCCCTGGTCGTCGGCGTGGCGATCGCGGGAGCGACCCTCACCGCCGTGGTCCACTCGCTGACCGGCGACCCGGTCCCGTACATTCCGCCGCTGGGCTGGGTAACGGTGCTGGGCGGGGCGACGCTACTCGCGCTGGTGGCCACGATCCTGCCGATCGGCCGCCTCCTGAGGGTCTCCCCGCTCGAGCACCTCGGCACCAAGGAATGAGCGGCACGACCCCCCATGATCCCCTGTGGAGCATGGGGGGTCGGAACGGGTCGTTCGGTCAGCTCACCAGCACGCTACGGACAATTCAGCTCACGGCCGAGCGAAATCGCTGTTCATCGGTCATTTGGCCGTGCCACGCTCAAGTCGTGACAAGCTTTCCGACACCCGCACCCAGGGTGTTCACTCAGGACCAGACCGACGCCGGATGGCGTTCGATGTCTCTGCTCGCCCGCTTCGTTCAGCGCGGCGGGCACCCCGCTCCGGTAACCCCGACCGTGCCGCTGCACCCCGGGGAGAAGCAGTACGGATCCTTCCTCGTCGACGTGCTGACGTACCTCTCCGAGGGTGTCTTCACCGACAACGGCCTGCTCTGGAGCGGCACCGGCAACGGCTGGCAGTCCCGGGGCCGGGTGCCGGCGACGATCACCAGCGAGCGGTTGGTCGTCGACGAGGCGCAGTACTTCTTCCGTGACCTCGTCATGGTCCAGCCCAACCCGCTCGACTGGTCGGTGAACCTCTACTTCCAGGGACACCCGCCGCTCATGCTGCACAGCCCGTGGGTGCCGTGGATGACCGTCGTGATGTGCGCCGAGCTCTACGGTTCGCCGTGGCCGCCCGGGCACGTTTCGGGCTCGGAGATCCCGATCACGGCCATGTGTGAAAACACGCAATAGCGCGGGCGGTGGTGATCCTGCACGCTGGGCCTTGTGCATGACTATGACCTGATAGTGCTGGGATCCGGCCCGAGCGGGCAGAAGGCCGCGATCGCTGCGGCAAAGCTAGGTAAACGCGTCGGGATCGTCGAGCGGCGCGACTCGATCGGCGGGGTCTGCATCAACACGGGCACGGTGCCCTCCAAGACCCTGCGGGAGGCCGTGCTCTATCTGACCGGCCTCAGTCAACGCGATCTGTACGGCAGCAGCTACCGCGTCAAGGACGAGATCACCGTCTCCGACCTGGCAGCGCGCACCCAGCACGTGATCAGCCGCCAGACCGACGTCATCCGCAACCAGCTGGCCCGCAACCGGGTAGTCATGATCACCGGCACCGGCCGCTTCGCCGACGCCCACTCGATCTGGGTCGACGGCGGCGACGGCGGCGGCCGGGACACCAAGATCACCGCCGACAAGTTCATCATCGCCGCGGGCACCCGCCCCGCCCGCCCGGACAGCGTCGACTTCGACGACCGCACCATCGTCGACTCCGACGGCGTCATCAACCTCGAAGCCGTCCCCCGCAGCATGGTCGTGGTCGGCGCCGGCGTCATCGGCATGGAGTACGCCTCCATGTTCGCCGCCCTGGGCACCAAGGTCACCGTGGTCGAACGCCGCGAGAAGATGCTCGACTTCTGCGACGAAGAGATCATCGAGTCCCTCAAATACCACCTACGGGACCTGTCGGTGACGTTCCGCTTCGGCGAGGAGGTCGCCGCCGTCGAACGCCACCAGACCGCCGCCCTCTGCATCCTCAAGAGCGGCAAGAAGATCGTCGCCGACACGGTCATGTATTCCGCCGGCCGCCAGGGCCAGACCGACGACCTCGCCCTGGAAGCAGCCGGCCTCACCGCCGACCGTCGGGGCCGCATCGAAGTCGACAGCAACTACCGCACGGCAGTCGAGAACATCTACGCGGTAGGCGACGTCATCGGCTTCCCCGCCCTCGCCTCCACCTCCATGGAACAGGGCCGCCTGGCCGCCCACCACGCCTGCGGCGAACCCACCCGCACCATGGGCGCCCTGCAACCGATCGGCATCTACACGATCCCCGAAATCAGCTACGTCGGCGCCACCGAGGACGACCTGACCGAAAACGCCACCCCCTTCGAGGTCGGCATAGCCCGCTACCGAGAACTGGCCCGAGGCCAGATCGTCGGCGACTCGTACGGCATGCTCAAACTCCTCGTCTCCCCCGAAACCGGCAAACTCCTCGGCGTCCACGTCTTCGGCACCGGAGCAACCGAAATCGTCCACATCGGCCAGGCCGTCATGGGCTGCGGCGGCACAGTCGACTACCTGGTCGACGCCGTCTTCAACTACCCCACCCTGTCCGAGGCCTACAAGGTCGCCGCCCTCGACGCCTCCAACAAAATCCGAAACATCACCCGCATCGACGGCTAGCGTTCACCTGGATCGACGAGGGTCGCTGCCATGCGTAGAACTCTCGCGATCGCCGCTGCCGGCTTGATCCTGCTCAGCGGCAGTCCCGCCCATGCGAGCACCCAAGAACGCCAGGTCACCGCAAGTGCCGAGACGCCCGCCCTATTCGACGACGAGGCGGGCGGCGATGCCGACGCGGATGACCCCGCGATCTGGGTGCACCCGTGGGACCGCACCCGCAGCCGGGTGATCGGCACTGCCAAGAACGGCGGGCTGCGGGTCTACGACCTGGCCGGGCGGGAGGTGCAGGCAATCCCCGCCGGCGTGGACGGCAGGTTCAACAACGTCGACATCACGAACGGCAACCTCGTAGTTGTCACCGATCGTGGCCGCGACCAGCTGCGGTTCTACCGGATCGACCCGGTCACCGCGCTGCTCACCGATGTCACCGTGGACTCTCCGCCGCTGCTGTTCTCGGCGAACCAGGACGAGGTGGCGCAGCAGGCGACGGGGTACGGGCTGGCCGCGTACGGAAATCTGCTCGTAGTGAGCCGGCGGCACACCACCCACCTGGGCTTTTTCGAGGTTGTCACCCGCGGCGGCAGGATCTCCTACCGCAAGCGGGAGACCCTGGACCTGCCGTCGGCTTTCACCCTGCGCAACGGCACCTCCTGGACCCCGTGCGAAGACCCGGGCGAGGCCCCGCAGGTCGAGGGCATGGTCATCGACCCCAAAACCAACGCCCTGTACGCAAGCCAGGAAGACGTCGCCCTCTGGCGCATCGACCTCCGCACCAAACACCGCACCGCAGTCGAGTACGTAACCGAATTCGGCGCCCCCTACAACGCCGACTGCATCCCCACCGGCCCAGGAGAAGGCGGCCGCATCCACGCCGACGTCGAGGGCGCCACCATCTACGGCGACTACCTGCTCGCCTCGAGCCAGGGCGACAGCCGCTTCTTCGTCTACGACCGTCGCACCAACAAGCCCCTGACCAGCTTCACCGTCACCGACGCAGAAAACGGAATCGACGGCGTCCAGCACTCCGACGGCGCCGCGGCAACCTCAACCCCGCTCCCGGGCTACCCACACGGCCTCCTGGTCCTGCACGACGGCGAGAACACCCCGAACGAGGGCCGTACCAGCACCAACTTCAAATTCATCGACTGGCGCCGGCTAGGTTCTGCCACGAACAAATCGTGAAGGCCGCGGTCACTCGGCTTCAGCAGGCTCCCGGTCCGGGGTAAGGACGATCAGGGCGACGCCCAGGGCGATCACCACGGTTCCGGCGATCGTCCGGGCGTCGAGCTCCTCACCCAGCAGCCACCACCCGAGCAACACGGCAACGACCGGGTTCACAAACGCGTAGGTGCCGACGATCCGCGCCGCAACATGATCCAACAGCCACGTGTACGCCGTGTACGCGATCAAACTTCCAAAAACCACCAGGTACCCGAGTGCCACCAAAGACCGCCCAGTGACCTCAACCCGCCCGAACTCCCCGAAGATCGCGCCCAGCACACCGAGCAGAACTCCCGCACTGACCATCTCCACCGCGCTGGCCATCAGGGCATGCGAAGGCCGCGCAGCATGCATCCCGTAAACCGAGCCGAGCCCCCAGCACATGGCCCCACCCAACGCGACAGCGATCGCCACCGCATCGGAAGCACCTGAGGGCCGCACCAGAATCGCCACCCCGGCAACCCCGAGAACGAGCCCCGCCCCCACCACCACCCGGATCCGCTCATGGTCCACGACCCGCCGCCCGATCACGATCCACAGTGGGATCGTGGCCAGGAACAACGCGGTGGTCCCCGACGGCAGGGTCTGCTCGGCCCAGCAGGCACCCCCGGTGCCCGCGGCCGGCAGCAGCAGCCCTTGGATCGCCCCGGACCGCCACTCACGCCGTGACGGCATGGCCCACCGCCGATACAGGCAGTACGCGAACAGCACCAACCCCGCGACCAGGAACCGGACAGCGTTGAGGGTCAGCGGAGGCAGCCCCTCCAGCCCCACCTTCAGCGCCAGATAGGTCGATCCCCACACCACGTACACGATGAGCAGCGGTCCGACGAACGTCATACGAGAACACTTGCTCCACCCCGGCTGGCACATCTGCCATGCACCCGGCAGTTAGTGCCAAACTGGGGAATGCTGACCGACGTCGCCGTGGTCGTGGCCGAGCCGGTGCCCGCGTTCGAGCTGGGCATCGTCAGCGAGATCTTCGGTCTCCCCCGCATCGACCCGTCGTTACCCCGATACAGGTACGCCGTCTGCGCCGAAACCCGCACCGAGATGCGCACGTCAACGGGCTTCACCGTGATCCCGACCGACGACCTGACCCGCTTGCGCACCGCCGACCTGATCATCGTCACCGGTGCGTCCCCGCCCGTCCCGGACCCGGCTCCGAAGACGCTGGCCGCCCTGCGCGAGGCGGCCGATCGCGGCGCCACCGTGGCCGCCGTCTGCACCGGCGCGTTCGTGGTGGCGGCGGCCGGCCTGCTCGATGGGCGAAAGGCGACCACCCACTGGGCGTACGCGAAGGACCTGGCCCGGCGCGGCATCACGATCGACCCGGACAGCATCTACGTCCTCGACGGCCCGATCGCGACCAGCGCCGGCGCGTCCGCCGCGATCGACCTCTGCCTGCACCTGATCCGCCGCGAGCACGGCGCCGACATCGCCAACCGCGTCGCCCGCGAGCTGGTGGTCCCCGCGCACCGCAGCGGCGGTCAGGCCCAGTTCTCCCGGATGCCCGTCGCGGACAGCAACCGACCCGGCACCGACGGCCTGGCCACCCTGCTGGACTGGGCTGCCGACCACCTCGCGGACGACCTGTCGGTGCAGGCCCTCGCCCAGCGAGCCGCCATGTCCACCCGCACCTTCATCCGCCGTTTCACCGACGCGACCGGCGCCACCCCCGCGGCCTGGGTCCGTGAGCAACGCGTCCGCCGCGCCGAGCAGCTCCTGGAACGCGACAACACGACCGTCGCCGCGATCGCGCGCCGCACCGGTTTCGGCAGCCCCGACACCTTGCGGCGACAATTCCGGCGAGTCCGGGGCATCAGTCCCGAGGCCTACCGCGCAGCGTTCCACCAGGCACCATGAACGAAGAAGCGCCCATGGCGGCGAGAAATCCGTCCACCGACGCCGACCAGGGGAACTGTTCCGCTCGCGCCCGGGCCGCCTCGCGCCGCGATGGACGTTCGAGCAGCGTCTGAACGGCCCGCGCCATCGAGCGCCCGTCACTGGCGGCCAACCCCGCATCCCCGATCACCTCGGGAAGCGCACTCGCGGAATTGACCACAGCGGGCGTACCACTGGCCAGAGCTTCCAACGCACCCAGCCCGAACGTCTCGATCGGCCCAGGAGCAACAGCGACGTCAGCCGTGGCAAGCAGATCGGCAAGCTCATCCCGATCACGCAAATGCCCGAGGAACCGCACTGGCAACCCCAGCGAGGCCGCCTCAGCCTGCAAAACGGACCGCAAAGGCCCACCCCCGGCCACCACCAAAACAGCTGGAACCCCCTTTGCCCGCAACGCAGCCAAAGTCTGAACAGACAACTGCGGCCGTTTCTCCGCCGACAACCTCCCGCAATGCACGAGCAGGACATCCCCGGGGGCCGCCCACCGCTGCCGCAGCGCCGGGTCGTGCCGTCCCGGCGAGAAAACCTCAAGGTCCACTCCGAGGGGTACGCGCACCACGTCGCGAACCCCCACCCGCTCGAACTCCGCAGCAGCCCACCCCGTGGTAGCCACAATCCGATCGAACGACGCCGCACTACGCGCATTGAGCCGATCAGCGACCCACCGCGACCGCCCACCCCCGAAGATCCGCAGCAACCCGTCCAGACTCTCGTGCGACACCATCATGGACGGCACCCCGCACCCCCGAGCCCACCGCCCGACCCACCGCAACGTGCTCCGATCGGAGACCTCAAGATGGTCCGGCCGCAGCCCCCGCAGCGTGTCCATGACCCGGGCCCGATCAAGCAGCACCCGATACCCACCCATCCGCGGCACCTCAGGCCCCGGCAGCGTGATGACCAGCCCCTGCTCGGTCTCCACCTCGCTGTACCGAGCCCCCGGATAAACAAGCACGGCCTCATGCCCAGCCCGCTGATACCCGATCCCCAACTCCCGCAACGCCGTCCGCAACCCCCCGGACCGCTCGGTAATGAAGTTCGCCAACCTGACAATCCTCATGCGGCCACCAGATTCCTCGTCATCGCGGCCTCGTAATGGCCGATCAACTCGTCGCCGACGGCGGCCCAGGTGCGGCCCTCGATGGCGACGCGCCCGGCGGCACCGAAGAGCGCCCGTCGTTCCGGATCCGCGACCAGCCCGGCAACCGCGGCCGTGAAGCCCGCAGCCCGGAACGGCGGGACAAGATGCCCGGTCCGCCCCTCCTGCACGAGATCAAGCGGCCCACCCGCAGCCGGCGCGACCACCGGCAACCCGCTAGCCATGGCCTCCTGGATCGCCTGCCCGAACGTCTCATACGGCCCGGTGTGCGCAAAGACATCCAGGCTCGCGTAGATCCGGGCCAACTGCTCCCCGTGCCGCGCCCCCAGAAACACAGCACCCGGCAAAGCCCGTCGCAACGTAGCGGCATGGGGACCATCACCCACCACCACCAGCCGTACGCCCGGAATGCGCGAAGTCTCCGCCAGCAACTCGACCTGCTTCTCCACCGCGAGCCGCCCCACGAACCCGACCAGTGTCTCTCCGTTCGGAGCCAGCGCGCGCCGGATCCCCGCATTGCGCTTGCGTGGATGGAACCGCACGTCGTCGACGCCGCGTCGCCACAGATGCACCCGCCGCACGCCGTGCGTGTCGAGCGCGGCGACAGACTCCGTCGAGGGCGCCAGCGTGCGGAACGCCGAGTTGTGCACGGTCCGGATCCACGCCCACGCGGCGGCTTCCGTCATGCCGACCTTGTAGGCACGCGCGTACGCCGCGACATCGGTCTGATAGACGGCGACCGACGGCAGCTTCAGCGACCGGGCAGCGGCCGCACCCCATGCCCCGAGCACGAACGGGCTCGCGAGATGCACAACGTCGGTGCCGTGCGCACGCAGTGCGGAGCTCAGCGCGGGCGTCGGCAGCCCGAGCCGGATCTGGGGGTAACCGGGCATCGGCAGCGAGGGGATACGCACCACCGGCCAGGGCAGCTGGGGCGTAGGTCCGGTCGAGGCACGCGGGGCCACCACCATCGGTTCATGGCCACGCTGCGCGAGGTGTTCGGCCGCCCTCAGCACTGAGTGGGCGACCCCGTTGACGTCCGGCAGGAAGGACTCCGTCACCAGGGCGATTCGCATGGGCTGAGAATGATCGGCGGTCCGCTCCCGGCAGAGAACGAGTTCGTGTCCGGAAAGGGAACTCACGGCGACAAGAACGCTGTTCGCTCCCTCTTCGCCTGATGTCTCCTCGGTGTTGCCCATGACCAGGCAAAAGTGATCTTCGTGGATCGACGTAACCTACTCCGCGCGGCCGTTGCCGCCCCCCTCGTAGCCGCGGCCGTGCCCGCCCTCCCGGCAACCGAAGCGGCCGCCAAAGACAAGGCCAAGGCCAAGACCAAGGCAGAAGACAGCCGTTTCGCACTCGCCGTGCTGCCGGACACGCAGTACCTCTTCGACGCGGACAGCGCCGACCCGGCACCCCTGCGCGAGACCTTCCGCTATCTCACCGAGGAACGCGACGTCGCGTTCATGACGCACCTCGGCGACGTCACCGAGCACGGCACCGACGCCGAGATCAAGCTCGCCAGCGAGACGTTCCGGCGCATCGACGGCAAGCTCCCGTACAGCGTGCTCGCCGGCAACCACGACGTGAACGGCAGCACCGACGACCAGCGGGGCTCCACGGCGTACCTGAAGGCTTTCGGTCCGGCCCGTTTCGCCAAGATGCCGACGTACGCGGGCTCCTCAGCCGACGGTTACAACAGCGCGCACGTGCTCGAAGCCGGCAACCGTAAGTGGCTCATCCTGGCCCTCGACTGGCGCATCTCCGACGCCGGGCTGGCCTGGGCCGACGGTGTCCTCAAGAAGTACCCGAAGCTCCCCGCGATCGTGACCACCCACGACCTCGCCTACTCCGACGACGCGGGCAACGCCTCGCTCTCCGGCAACGGCCAGCGGCTCTGGGACAAGCTCATCAAGAGCCACGACCAGATCTTCCTCACGCTCAACGGCCACTACTGGCCGCCCGGGCGCACGGTGCTCAAGAACGACGCCGGCCATGACGTCCATGTGCACATCACGAACTACCAGGACCGCTACTACGGCGGCGCCGCGATGATCCGGCTCTACAACTTCGACCTCGCGCGCAATGTGATCGACGTCGAGACGTTCTCGCCGTGGTTCCTCAGCAAGCGCGACGACACGCGTACCCCGCTGGAGAAGGAAACCCTCGAGCTCACCGGCCCCACCGACCGGTTCAGCCTCGCGATCGACTTCGACGAGCGGTTCGCGGGTTTCGCCCCGCCGGTGCTGCCCCCGGCCCGGCCGGCCTCGGCGGTCGTCAGCCGTGACACGGTCGCCTACTGGCGGTTCGACGGCTCCGGCCAGGCGGTCACCGACGGCTCCAAAGTGCGGGACCTGAGCGGTCACAACAACGATCTCTTTGTACGCCGCCTGGCGAACAGCGGTCAGGACGTGCTCGCTGTCTCGGCGGAACACCACGACGCACAGCCCGCCCACGCCAGTCTCCACTTCGACGGCGGGAAGAACCCGGACCACGGAGCAATTCTGCGTACGTCCGAAGCCGCCCCCTTGAACAGTATGAAGTTCCTCGGCGGCTACACGATCGAGGTCTTCCTGAAGCTGCCCGAGCCGTTCGAGGGCGACCATGCCTGGATGGGAATCTTCAGCTGGGAAGGCCGGATGGGTGACGCCGGCAAGACCAACGGCTACGACCCGAACGAGCCGACGTGCAGCCTCAACCTGTCGTCGGAACGCTTCCTGCAGTACGTCGTCTACCCGTCGGTCGAGGACGCCAGCCCGACCTCGTGGAGCCACGCCCTGCCCACCGGCCGCTGGATGCACGTCGCCGTCGTCAACAACGGCAGCCGCACGATCGTCTACGTGGACGGCTCGAAGATCGCCCGCAACCCCGCCCAGCCGTCCCACGGCATCGCCACCCTCGGCCTGCCGTTCGTGCTCGGCGCCACCTCGTACAACCTCGGCTACAGCCAGGGCTTCTACGGCTGGATGGGCGACGTACGCATCACAAACCGGGCATTGACCCCCGGACAGTTCCTGATCGGCTGACGATTCCGAAGTCGTAGTGTCAGGGGTATGTCGACGTTCACCACCAACGACGGAGTGACCCTGCACTACACCGACGAGGGCGGTGGCCCGGTGATCGTGCTGATCCCCGGGTTCACCGCCTCCGTCGACAGCTGGGAGTTGCAGCGCCTGGCCCTGGTCAAGGACGGCTACCGGGTGCTGGCGCTCGACCGGCGCGGGCACGGCGACTCCGAGACCCCCGCGTGGGGCTGGCGGCTGTCCCGGCACGGCAAGGACCTGCACGACTTCCTCGACGCCCTCGACCTGCAGCGCGTCGTGCTCGTCGGCGGTTCGATGGGCGCCAGCACGATCTGGGCCTACTACGACCTGTTCGGCGCCGACCGGCTCGCCGGCATCGTCACCGTCGACCAGACCCCGCGCCTGATCAACGAGGCCGGGTGGGAGCACGGCTTCTACGGGCTGACCGCTGACAACGCCGGCACCTTCTTCGCCGACGGCGTACCCCTCACCGGTAAGGGCCTGTCCTTCGAGACGACCGCCGAGCGACTTCCCAGGCTCGTCGAGGCGCTGGGCCGCCCGCCCAAGAACGCCGACTGGCGACCGATGGCGGCGCTGCTGCAGGACCACGCCAACCAGGACTGGCGCGACGTGATCGCCCGCATCTCGGTGCCGTCGCTGTTCCTCGCCGGCCACGACAGCCAGCTCTGGCCCTGGGCCCACGCCACCGACGCCGCCGCCCTCAACGACCTGGCTGAGGCCCTGATCCTCGAGGACTGCGGTCACGCCATGAACATCGACCAGGCCGACGAGGTCAGCCAGGCGATCAGTACGTTCGCGAGCGCGCTGTGACAACCAATCCGCTCGCCGCGGCCCTGCCCGGCCTGGACTTCGTCACCGACACCGACGTGCTCGACTCGCTCAGCCACGACGACGCCGAATGGGCGCCGGTCGGCAAGGCCCTCGCGGCGGTCCGCCCCCGCAGCACGGCAGAGGTCCAGGCGGTCGTCGCCGAGTGCGCGACCAGGGGCATCCCGGTGGTCACCCGAGGCGCGGGAACCGGGCTCTCCGGCGGCGCGAACGCGGTCGACGGCTGCCTGGTCCTCGACCTGTCGAAGATGAACCGCATCCTCGAGATCGACCCCGACAACATGATCGCCGTCGTGCAGCCCGGCGTCGTCAACAACGACCTCAAGGCCGCGGTCGCCGAGCACGGCCTCTGGTATCCGCCCGACCCTGCGAGTGCCCCCTGGTCGACGATCGGCGGCAACGCGTCGACCAACGCCGGCGGTCTCTGCTGCCTCAAGTACGGCGTGACCCGCGACTATGTGCTCGGCCTCGAAGCCGTGGTCGGTGGCCCGGCCGGCGCTTACGGCACCGCGGTCCGGCTCGGTCACCGGACCACCAAGGGCGTCGCCGGCTACGACATGGTCGGGCTGTTCGTCGGCTCGGAAGGCACCCTCGGCGTCCTGACCGAGATCACGCTGCGGCTGCGTCCGGCAAGGGCGGAGTCTCCGCGTACGGTGGTCGGCGCCTTCGGCAGCATCGTGGCCGCGGGCAACGCGGTGGCCGCGACCACCCGCCTCGGTCTGCTCCCCACCGCGCTGGAGTTGCTGGACAAAGCGTGCCTCAAGGCGGTCGAGGAGTGGAAACACCTCGGCCTGTCAGCGACCGCGGAGGCGCTGCTGCTGGCTCAGATCGACACTCCCGGCAAAGCAGGCGACGACGAGGCAGCAGCGCTCGCCCAGTGTTTCCGCGACGCCGGAGCCGAATGGGCGGAGCAGTCCACCGACGAGTTCGAGGCAGAGGCCCTGTTCTCGGCCCGCCGCCTCGCCTACCCCGCCCTCGAACGACTCGGCCCGGTCCTCACCGAGGACATCTGCGTGCCCCGCTCAGCCGTGCCCCGGATGCTCGCCGCCATCGAGGACATCGCCTCCCGCCACCAGGTCGCCATCGCGACCATCGCTCACGCGGGCGACGGCAACCTGCACCCCTTGATCCGTACGCCCGCAGGTGACGACGCCGCCCACACCGCGGCCCAGGCAGCATTCGAGGAGATGCTGACCGCCGCGATCGACATGGGCGGCACCGTCACCGGCGAACACGGCGTCGGCCTGCTCAAACGCGCCGGCCTGCGCCAGGAGCAGGAGCCCGGCGTCCTCGCCATGCAGCAGGCGCTCAAGCAGACCCTCGACCCCCTGAACCTCTTCAACCCCGGCAAGGTCCTCGGCGACCCCGCTGCCTAGGCCCCGACAGCCCCCATCGCCCGATCGAGGATCTTGCCGAGCTCCTGCTCGTGATCGCTCGATGTCCACGCGATCAGCGTCGCCTCGACACAACCCAGCGCGGCAGCGATCACGGCACCGGCGGCGGGATCAGAGGCGTCCTCCGGGTCAATCCCGAGCCGTCGCGCGATCTCGGGCCGCAGCAACTCCTGCCACCGCCCGTTCTTCTCCCGATGGCTCGCGGCCAGCACCGGCGTCGTCACGACGAGCCGGGTAAGACGCCGCACCCGCTCGTCATGCGCGGCGTACTGCTCGATGAGCGGATCGAGCGCGCGCCGCATCGCAACCCACGCCGTCTCCCCCTCGGGCCGGGCAACGAGCGCCTCGAGCAGCCGCTCCCCGGCATCGGCCGACGCCCCGAACAGGGCAGCCTCCTTCGACGGGAAGTAGCGGAAGAACGTGCTGCGCGAGATCTCGGCGGCCGCGCAGATGTCCTCCACCGTCGTCTCCTCGTAGCCTCGCTCGAGCACCAGATCCATGACGATGTCGGCCACCTGGGCCTGCATCGCCTGACGCGCCCGGGCCCGCGCACCACCCCCGCTGCGGTTCATGGTCATGACCTCACGGTACTACAACCCTAAAGTGGTACCGTGTCTCACGAACGAAACCCAGTACCGATTGAGGAGTACGCCATGAAGGTCATCGTCATCACCGGCGCGAGCGACGGCATCGGCGCGGCCGCAGCGCGCAGACTCCATCGGGACGGCCACACCGTTGTGGTCGTCGGCCGCTCACCCGAAAAGACCCGCGCGGTCGCCACGGAGCTCGGCGTCGACAGCTACGTCGCGGACTTCACCCGCCTGGACGACGTCACCCGGCTGGCAGCAGAGCTCAAGTCCGCCTATCCCCGCATCGACGTGCTGGCCAACAATGCGGGCGGCGTCTTCGGCGGCAAGCCGAAAACCGTCGACGGCTTCGAGATGACGTTCCAGATCAACCACCTCGCGCCATACCTGCTGACCCGCCTGCTCCTCGACACGCTCATCGCATCGCGCGCATCGGTGCTGCAGACCTCGAGCACCGTCCGCTTCTCCGGCACGATCGACCTGGACGACCTCGACAACGACAAGAACTTCGAAGCATCCCGCGCGTACGGAGCGGCGAAGTTGGAGAACATCCTCTTCACCACCGAACTCCACCGCCGCTACCACGCTCTGGGTCTCTCGGCTGCGTCGTTCTACCCCGGCAACGTCGCCACGAACTTCGGCTCGGACACCACGAACCCGATCATCCGCCTGGTCGTGGCCATCGGCAGCAACCCGATCGGCCGGCGCATCCTGCTCCGCACCCCTGACCAGGGCGCCGAACAGATCGTGTGGCTCTCCGAGGGGACGCCGGGACGCGACTGGCAGTCCGGCGCGTACTACTACAAGAGCAAGGTCGCCAAGCCGGCCAACAAGCAGGCATTCGACGCCGATCTCGCCCGCGGCCTGTGGGACCGCTCGGAGGAACTCCTCGGCGACCGCTTGAAGCCCTAGCTCCGTCCCACGGACAGATCGGAAACACCCGCGGTGGCGTCCACATCGAATCGGTCCTTCGCCGTATCCCACCCGGCCGGGGTGAACACCGATCCGCCGGGTACGCCGTTCCGCGTCTGCCCGTCGATCGTCACGTCAGCCGCCCCATTACGAGCAGCGACCCGCACCGGCGCGTTCCCACCGAGATGCACGAGGAGCCGCCCGGCGCCCCCGCTCATCGTCACGCTCTGAGTCCCGGAAGCCGCAGGCAGAAACACCTCCGCCCGGCTGGTCCCCGCCGTGAGCTCAACATCGCCCCCAGCCCCACCGGTCAGATCCACAGCCTCGTCACTGGCCCCACCCGACAACCGCACCTGCCACCGAACATCCGTGGCCAGCACAACGTTCACGATCGCGGGCCCACCAACCCCGCTGTCCCGCAACCCGGCCACCACGGTGTTCCCGTCAACGGACACCGCCGGAACAACCCGGGACTCAGCCGGCGTGGAAACGCTGAACAGATCCCCACCGAGATCACCGACGCTCACCCGCACCACATCGGACCCGTTGATCAGCTGGAACACAGCAGGCGAAGCCGCATACCCCGAGCCGCCCCGAACCTCATGATCGGGCTGGCTAGGCTCCCCCTGCCCCACCCCGGGCAACCCCAGCCCCGACCCACTCCCCGGCCAGGTCGGCACCGGCGTAGCACCCTCACGCCCGGGCGCCACGTATCCCGGCTGATGATCGGGATTCCAGTCCCGTCCCCCATCATCCACCGCAGAACACCCCGCAACCGCCAGCACCGCAGCCACCGAGCCGACCCTGAGCACCCGGACAATCATGCCCACCTATTACCCGATGCCCCGACCCGCTACACAGCCCCCACGCGAGCCCGAGCACCAGACGCAAAAAGGCCGGCCCCGATACGCCGGGTCCGGCCTCAACAACCACGCTGAACTATAACCACGCTGAAACGCAGAATGGCCCACCCCTGAAAGGGGTGGGCCATTCATC
>NZ_BOMN01000029.1 GCF_016862215.1 Winogradskya humida | reverse complement strand
GAGGCCGACGGTGGCGGTCTGGAACAGGTCGTCGGTGGGTTCGCCGCGGCCGGAGTAGCGGTGGGCGAGGTGGCGGGCGAGCGGCAGCCAGGCCTCGATCGCCCGGTCGCGCAGGGAAGCGCGGGACGGGTGCCCGGCCGGCATCGCGGCCATCGCGTTCAGAAGATCGGCGGCGCTGTCCGCGGACGCCTCGCTGATCTTCGACGTCTTCGTGTTCGTAACCGTGGTCGACTGGGTAACAGTCATGTCGTGGTCCTCCCTGGCACCTGTCCGGAGAGCCGGCCCGGCGAAATCGCCAGGCCCGGTCGGGCGGGGTGTCACTATTGGCTCGCCGTCGACGGTGATCGATGCGACCACCGTCGCCGACGCGTACTCGGCCGTTCGGTTACCAAGACATTAGCCGAGCGGGCGAGCAAAGACTAGCCGAAAGTATGAGTCACTTTGAGTGACTGCCCACACGGCGTGGATCTAGTCCTCGTTCTTCTTCTCTTTTTCTTCCTTCTTCTTCTCCTCGCGCTCGAGGGCCAGGTCGAGGGCCAGGACCGAGCCGATGATCAGCAGCGGCTCCACGCCGGCTGAGATCTGCACGGCGTACGTGTCGCGGATCGTCAGCCAGCGCTTCGAGACCGCGGCGACCTCCTCGCCGCCGAGCTCGATGACGTACTCGTGGTCGAGGAGGTTGCCCTTCATCTCCAGGTCGTCCGGGCCGGGGACGTCGATGGTGAACTTGTCCCGGAACGGGGTGAAGAGCTTCTTGCGGACCTCGGCGGCCGTCTCGCCGCCGATCTTGATCTCGTACGTCGGCCGGAGCGCGACCAGATGCCGGTGCACGCTCGCGACCTCTTCGCCGGACGGGTCCTCGATCACGACCTTGTCCCGGACGCTGAACACCTTGCCGTCGACCCGGTACAGCTTCGTGCCGTGCTCGTCGAGCACATCGAAGTCGTCGCCGATCGAGAAGAACTTCTCCCTGATCACATACATATGGCGATTGTCCGCCTCAGAGCAGCATTCCGCCCGAGGCCTCGATGCGCTGCGCGGTGACCCAGCCGGTGTTCCCGGTGAGCAGGGTCGCGACCAGGCCGCCGATCTCCTCGGGCCGGCCGATCCGCCCCATCGCGGTCAGCCCGCCGAGGTGTTCGCTGACCTGCTCGTTCTGCAGTGCGCCGCCACCGAAGCCGGTGCCGATCGGCCCGGGGGCGATCACGTTGGCGGTGATGCCGCGCGGCGCGACCTCCTGTGCCAGATAGCGCGTGAAGACCTCGACGGCCCCCTTCGCCGCGCCGTACGCCGCCCACGGCCCGTTGTTGACGAAGCGTGCCAGACCTGTGGAGAAGTTGACGATCCGGCCGTTGTCCGCGATCAGCGGCAGCAGCTTCTGGGTCAGGAAGAAGACGCCGCGGACGTGCACCCCGAACAGCTCGTCGAAGACCTCGACCGTGGTGTCGGCGACCATGCCGGCCAGTCCGACGCCGGCGTTGTTGACGAGGTGGTCGAAGGTGTCGCGGTTCCAGGTGTCGTGCAGAGTGCTGCGCAGGGCGTCGGCGAAGGCGTCGAACGTCTCCACCTCGCGGGTGTCGAGGCGCAGGGCCACGGCGACCCGGCCGAGCCCTTTGACCTCGTCGACGAGCTCGGCGGCCTCCGTGGCGTTGGTGCGGTAGGTGATGATCACGTCGACCCCGGCCGTCGCGAGGGCGAGGGCCGTGGCGCGGCCGAGGCCGCGGTTGCCACCGGTGATCAGGGCGATTGAGGACATGGTGCTCCCTTGAAAGGTGTTGGCGGGAAAATCAGACGACCGCGGAGAGCAGCTGGAGCTTCTCGTAGCTCTCGCTGCCGGGCACGGCGGTGAAGACCAGGAGGACCTGGGACTGGCCGGGGTCGACCAGGGTCTGGCAGTGCACCTCGATCTCGCCGAGCTGCGCGTGCGCGATCCGCTTGGCGTCGAGATGGGTGGCGCTGACGTCGTGCGCGGCCCAGACCTGGCGGAATTCGGGGCTCAGGTCGAGCAGCTCGTCGACGATGACCGCGGCCCGGGAGCCCTTGCCCTCCTGGGTGTAGGTGATCCGCAGCTGCGCGGTGAAGATCCGGCTGTGCATCGGGTGGTCCCGCTCCGGGTAGATCAGCCGTGACTCGGGCTCGGTGTACCAGCGGTAGACCATGCTGCGGGCCTTCCCGGTCCACCGGGCGTCATCGCCGAGCAGCGCGATCGCCGGCCGGGTCTGGCTCAACGTCTCGCCGAGGCTGCTCAGCACCTGGGCGGGGGTGTCCTGCAGCCGGTCGAGGATGCGCATGATCCCCGGGTTGATGTGCTCGGAGCGCGGCGCCCGCTTCGGCGTGGCATGCCCGGCAAGGCGGAACAGGTGGTCCCGCTCGTCCAGCGAGAGGTGCAGGCCACGCGCGATCGCGGCGAGCATCGGCTCGGAGGGTGTCGGCCCGCGCTGCTGTTCGATCCGGCTGTAGTAGTCGGCCGACATGCCGGTGAGCGCGGCAACCTCTTCGCGGCGTAGGCCACCTGTACGCCGCCGGGGCCCCCGGGGCAGCCCGACGTCCTCGGGTTGCAGGGCCTCCCGGCGCGTACGCAGGAAGTCGGCTAGCTGGGCGCGGTCCACGAGACGATCCTAGAAACGAACGGGCGAGTGGGTGTCTGTCATGACTCAAGACTGGGCGCCCGACGACCCCGGATTAAGGCCTCACCTATCCACGGACAAGTTGTCCCCGGCTTACGCGCGGCGCCGGCCGGGACGGGTGGCCGACGCCGAGCGCTAGGGGATCGCCGCTGGTGGGGACGTACCGCCATCCTCTTCGATGCATCAGTTAACACGCAAGCAATCCTTGTTCCGGAACCTGCCACGAAAAAAGCTCGCGCTGGTGCCGGGCGAAGACTCCCAGGTTAACGGCATGTTTCGAGCGCAGTTTTCCTAGCTGCGAAGTAGAGATAATTCTGCCGGAGTGTTGACGGAAAAATTCTGGCGGTCCTACCGTTGCGTCGTGTCGGGCACCGTAGGCGTACATGCGCTGGTCAGGCGCGCTCATGAGGAGCGCGTCCTGTCCCTGCTGCGCGATCGCGGCGCGCTGAGCCGGGCCCAGATCGCGACCCGGGTCGGCCTCTCCCGGACCACCCTTTCGGAGATCACCGGCGAGCTGCTCGCCCGCGGCGCGATCGTGGTGGTGAACACCGACGCGCAGGCGCGGGCCGGCAGCGGGCGTCCGGCGGAGCTGCTGGCGCTGGACCCGCACTCGGGCCAGTTCATGGGTGTCGACCTGGGGCACAACCGGGTCCGGGTGGCGGTCGCGGACGCTTCGCACGAGATCATCGCGCGGGGCGTGAGCTCGTACGCCGCCGAGACCCCGTGGGCCGACCGGCTGGCCGCCGCGTTCGCGCTGATCGAGCGGATGGGCCGCGAATCCGGTGTCACCTATCTGGCGCTGCAGGGTGTCGGGGTGGGCCTTGCGGGTCCCCAGCCGGCCGGCAGCGCGCAGTCCGGGATCGTCTCCGACGCGTTCAGCCGCCGGTTCGCCGCGCCCGTGCTGGTCGACAACAACACCCGCTTCGCGGCGCTGGCCGAGGCGATCGCGGGCGGCGACGACGTACGCGACGTCCTGTATGTCCGGCTCTCCGACGGCATCGGCGGGGGACTGGTCGTCGGCGGGCGACTGGTCGCCGGGCGCTTCGGTGTCGCGGGGGAGTTCGGGCACATCACCGCTGACCGCTCCGGGGACGTGTGCCGCTGCGGCAAGCGCGGCTGCCTGGAGACCGTCGCCTCGGTCCCGGCGGTGCTGCGGGCCTGCCGGCTCGCCACGATCGAGGACCTTTCCGCCGCGTTGGCCAACGGCGACAGCACCGCGATAACGACAATCGAACGGGTGGCCACGGCAGTCGGGCGGGTGCTGGCCGACGCCGCGCTGATCCTCAACCCCGAGCAGATCGTGATCGGCGGGCGGCTGGTGCGGGCCGCGCCCGGCATCGTCGCCCGGGCCGGCGCGATCGTCGAGGCGGAGCTCGTCCCGGCCGGCGGTGACCGGCCGCGCATCCGGGCCGCCCGGCTCGGCGACGACGACGGCGCCCTCGGTGCGATCGCGGCCCTGTTCAAGCCATCCCCGCTGCTGGCGGGATATCCGGAAGCCGCAGGGAGCATGCAGTGACGACGCTCGTCGAAAGTCCCCCACAACAGCGGGCCGGGGTTCCCAAGAAGAAGAACCGCACGTTGCTGCTCAACGCGATCTCGATCGTCGCCGGCATCGGCGTCTGGTGGGCGTTGTCGCTCGCCGGCTTCGACATCCCCGCCCCGCCCGAGGTGCTGAAGCGCTACGGCGAGCTGATCGCCGACGGCACGCTGGGCGAGGACATCGTGGCCAGCCTGACCCGGGTGCTGAGCGGCTTCGTGCTCGGCGTCGCCCTCGCCGTCCCGGTCGGCTTCCTGATGGGGTGGTACGGCACGGTCCGCGGCCTGGTCGAGCCGTGGGTGCAGTTCTTCCGGACCATCCCGCCGCTGGCGATCATCCCGCTTGCGATCGTGCTGATGGGCATCGGCGAGACCCCGAAGATCTTCGTCATCTTCCTGGCGTCGTTCCTTGCCTGCGTCATCGCGACGTTCCAGGGCGTGGTCAACGTGGACAAGACGCTGATCAACGCGGCCCGGGTGCTCGGCGCGAACGACCGGGTCATCTTCGCCCGGGTCGTCGTTCCCGCGTCGAGCCCGTTCATCCTCGTCGGCATGCGGGTCGGGCTCGGCTCGTCCTGGGCCACCCTGGTCGCCGCCGAGCTGATCGCCGCGCAGCAGGGCCTCGGCTACCGGATGCAGAGCGCGCAGCTCTACTACGACCTCCCCACGATCTTCGTCGGCCTGATCACGATCGGCATCCTGGGCCTGCTGATGGACCGGATCCTCCTGCTCGCCGAAACAAAGCTCACCGGATGGCAGGAACGCCGATGATCACCATCGACCGGATCCACAAGAGCTTCCCGCTCAAGGGCGAGACGTTCACGGCGCTCGGTGACGTGTCGCTGGAGCTGGCGGACAACGAGTTCGTCACCATCGTCGGCCCGTCCGGCTGCGGCAAGACCACGCTGATGAACATCCTCGCCGGTCTCGAGACCCCGACAAGCGGGCGGGCGCTGCTCGACGGCAAGGCGATCAACGGCCCCGGGCCCGATCGCGGCGTCATCTTCCAGCAGTACGCGCTGTTCCCGTGGCTCACCGTCCGCAAGAACGTGGAGTTCGGCCTCAGGACCAAGGGCGTCGGGCGCGAGGAACGCCGCCGCATCGCCGAGCACTTCATCGAGCTGGTCGGGCTCACCCAGTTCGCCGACGCGCTGCCCAAGATGCTGTCCGGTGGCATGAAGCAACGCGTCGCCATCGCCCGTGCGTACGCCGTGAACCCCTCGATCCTGCTGATGGACGAGCCGTTCGGGGCGGTCGACGCGCTGACCCGCGTACGCCTGCAGGACCAGCTCCTCGACACCTGGAGCCAGGAGAAGCGCACGGTCGTCTTCATCACCCACGACGTCGACGAGGCGGTGTTCCTGGCCAACCGGGTCGTCGTGATGGCGGCCCGCCCGGGTCGTGTCGTCGAGGTCATCGACGTGGATCTGCCCTACCCCCGCAATGACGAGCTCCGGCTCAGCCCCGCCTTCACGGCCCTGCGCAATCGCGTCTGGAACGCCGTCTACCACCAGGAGACCCCCGCATGAACCGTCGCTCTTTTGTCGCCCTCATAGCGTCCACGACCCTGCTCGCAGCCTGCGGCGACGATGACAAGGGTTCCAGCGGTGGAACCACGAAGGTCAACTTCGGCTACATCGGTGACTACAACGGCACGAGCCTGCTGGCGGTCGCGAACGACCAGAAGCTCTGGGCCAAGCACGGCCTCGAGGTCAGCACGAAGGTGTTCACCAACGGCCCGCTGCAGGTCACCGCGCTGAACGCGGGCGACCTCGACTTCGGCTACATCGGCCCCGGCGCGGTCTGGCTGCCCGCGTCAGGCAAGGCGAAGATCGTCGCGCTGAACTCGCTGGGCAACGCCGACCGGGTCATCGCGAAGGCCGGCATCACCGACCTCAGCCAGCTCAAGGGCAAGAAGGTGGGCGTGCCCGAGGGCACCTCCGGCGACATGATCCTCACCCTGGCGCTGCAGAAGGCCGGGCTCACCAACAACGACATCCAGCGCGTGCCGATGGACGCCGCGACCATCGTCTCCGCGTTCGGCTCCGGCGCTATCGACGCGGCCGGCATCTGGTACCCGCTGCTCAACAACATCAAGGCGAAGAAGCCGGACCTCGTCGAGCTCGCCAAGGACGCCGACTTCGCCGACAAGGTCTCGTTCCCGACCGCGTTCGTGGCCTCCAACGACGCCGCCAAGGACACCGCCAAGGCCACGAAGGTCGTGCAGGTGCTGCGCGAGGCGATGGACTACCGCAAGGCCAACCCGGACCAGACGGTGAAGCTGGTCGCGGCGATGCTCAAGCAGGACGAGGCCGCGGTGAAGGCGGACGCTGCCAACAGCGAGATGCTCGACAGCAAGACCATTGACGGCTACAACGCTGACGGTACGGCGGCCAAGTGGCTCACCGGCATGGGCGACTACTTCGTCGGCGCGGGCAAGCTCAAGGAGAACCCCGACCCGGCCACCTACTACCTGGGCGACGCGTTCACGAAGGCAGCCGCGTGAACCTTCTCTTCCTGATGACCGACCAGCACCGGGTCGACACGCTCGGGGCCTACGGGAACAGCCTCGCCCGCACCCCGAACCTGGACGAGCTCGCCCGCACCGGCACCCGCTTCGATCGCTGGTACACCCCGACCGCGATCTGTACGCCGTCGCGCGCGAGCCTGCTCACCGGGCAGGCGCCGTTCCGGCACAAGGTGCTGGCCAACCACGAGCGCAACGTCGGTTACCTGGAGGACCTGCCGGAGGGGACGTTCACCTTCCCCGAGGCGCTGAAGGAGAACGGCTGGAACGCCGGGCTCGTCGGCAAGTGGCATGCCGGGACGGAGAAGACCGCTGCGGACTACGGGTTCGACGGGCCGACGCTGCCCGGCTGGCACAACCCCGTCGACAACCCCGACTATCTCGCGTACCTGAAGGAGAACGACCTTCCGGCGTACGAGATCAGCGATCGCATCCGCGGCACGCTCCCCAACGGCGGACCCGGCAACCTGCTCGCGGCCCGCCTGCACCAACCTGTCGAGGCGACGTTCGAGTACTACCTGGCCACCCGGACCATCGAGCTGATGCGCCGCTACGCAGCCGAGGGCAAGCCGTTCTACCTGGCGACGCATTTCTTCGGCCCGCACCTGCCCTACATCGTGCCGGACGAGTACTTCGACCTGATCGACCCGGCGACGGTCGAGCTGCCGAAGTCGATCGCGGAGACGTTCGAGGGCAAGCCGCCCGTGCAGCGCAACTACAGCGCGCACTGGACGTTCGACACGATGCCGATCGAGGTCACCCGCAAGCTCATCGCGGTCTACTGGGGTTATGTGACGCTGATCGACGAGCAGATCGGCCGGATCCTCGCCGTCATGGACGAGCTCGGTCTGCGCGACGAGACGACGGTCTTCTTCACGTGTGACCACGGCGAGTTCACCGGTTCGCACCGGCTGCACGACAAGGGCCCGGCGATGTACGAGGACATCTACCGGACGCCGGGCATCGTGCGTGTCCCCGGCGCGCCCGCTCAGGTGCGTACCGAATTCGTCAGCCTTCTGGACTGCACCGCGACCATCCTCGACCTGGCCGGCCTGCCCACCGACCAGGCGGTGGACTCCCGCAGCCTGCTGCCGCTGCTCCGCGGCGAGCACCCGGAATGGCAGCAGGACATCGTCGGCGAATTCCACGGCCATCACTTCCCGTATCCGCAGCGGATGCTCCGCGAGGACCGCTACAAGCTGGTCGTCAACCCGGACTCCACGAACGAGCTCTACGACCTGCGCAACGATCCCGACGAGCTGCTCAACATCTACCACCACCCGGAGATGGAGCCGGTCCGCAGCCGCATGCTCAAGCGCCTCTACACGCTGCTCGTCGAGCGGGACGACCGCTTCTACCACTGGATGACGTCCATGTACGACATCGGCCAGGTCGACCATGACCCGACCCAGAGCGGCCTGGATGAGGCGTCCTACCAGTGACCACCAGGCGGCCGAACATCGCGATGATCCTCACGGACGATCACGCGGCGCACGCGATCGGGACGTACGGGTCGGTCCTGAACGCCACGCCGCGGATCGACGAGATCGCGAGCCTCGGCCGCCGGTTCGACAACTGCTTCGCGACGAACTCGCTCTGCTCGCCCAGCCGGGCCAGCATCCTCACCGGCACGTACAGCCATGTCAACGGCGTGACCACGCTGGTCACCCCGATCGACGCCGGCCAGCCGACCTTCGTCTCGCTGCTCAAACAGGCGGGTTACCGCACGGCGATGGTCGGCAAGTGGCACATGGGTGACGGCCCCGGGCACGACCCGCAGCACTTCGACTACTGGGACGTGCTGATCGAGCAGGGCGAGTACAACGATCCGCGGTTGCTGTCGGCGGACGGCCTGCGCACGGTGCCCGGCTACACCACGGACATCATCACGGACCTGGCCCTGAACTGGGTGGATTCGATCGACGGTGACGACCCTTGGTGCGTACTGATCTATCACAAGGCCCCGCACCGCCCCTGGGTGCCGCACCCACGCCACCTGGATCTCTTCACCGGCCCGATCCCGGTGCCGGCGACCTTCGACGACGATTACGCGACCCGTACGTCGTCCGCCCGCCGCGCCGCCATGCGCATCGCCGAGCACCTCACCCGCGACGACCTCAAGACCGATCCGCCGCCCGGGCTGGACTACGAGGCCGAGGCGCTGTGGAAGTACCAGCGGTTCATGGCCGACTACCTGCGCTGCGTCACCGCCGTCGACGAGAACGTCGGCCGGGTCACCGACCGGCTGCGCGAGCGGGGCGACCTCGCCGATACCCTGCTCATGTACGCCTCCGACCAGGGCTTCTTCCTCGGCGATCACGGCTGGTTCGACAAGCGCTTCATGTACGAGGAGTCGCTGCGCATGCCCCTGGTGCTCAGCTACCCCGCGCGCATCGAGCCGGGCGCGCCGATCACCGACATCGTCACGAACGTCGACTGGGCGCAGACCATCCTGGAAGCGGCCGGCGTCGCACCGCACCCGCGCATGCAGGGCCGCAGTTTCTGGCCCGACCTGCTCGGCACGCCCGCCTCGGCTCCGGCGACCGGAATGTATTACCGCTACTGGGAGCACGACGACGTGTTCCACAAGGCGCCGGCGCATTACGGATTCCGCACCGATCGCTACAAACTCATCTACTTCTACAACGACGGGCTCGGCATCCCGGGCACCGGCGATTTCACCTATCCCGGCGAATGGGAGCTCTACGATCTCGCCGCCGACCCGGCCGAACTGCACAACGTCTACCACGACCCTTCCTACGCCAGGATCCGTGACGATCTCGCCCGGCAGATGTGGCGGGAACAGGCGCGTTTGCAGGACAAGCCGCACGCGTCGCAACCTAAGCCGGTGGGGCTATGAGTTCCTGTTGTTCACCCTCCACTCCGCATGCGGCGCTGCCCATAACCAGGATCGAAGAGCGCGGGCAGCATCGGATTGCGCAGGCTTCGGTGCCCGGCCAGACGTTTGTGATGGGTGATGCCCAATCCGACGGGGTACGCCCGGACGGCGAGCAGCCGCTCCATCCCGTACGCCTCAACGGGTTCGACATCGACGCCACCACCGTGACCGTCGCCGATTTCCGAGCTTTCACCGAGGCCACCGGATATCGCACCGAGGCCGAGCAGTTCGGCTGGTCCGCGGTCTTCCACCTCGCCGTCTCCGACCCGTCCCAGGTCGTCGGCCGGATGGGTGGCACCCCCTGGTGGCTCGGCGTGACCGGCGCGGACTGGGCCCATCCCGACGGCCCGTCCTCGGCGGCGCTCGACGACCACCCCGTCGTCCACGTGAGCTGGAACGACGCGCAGGCCTACTGCACCTGGGCCGGGCGCCGGCTGCCCACCGAGGCCGAATGGGAATGCGCGGCTCGGGGCGGCCGGGAATCGCAGCGGTACCCATGGGGTGACGAGTTGCCGCAGGAATGGGCCTGCAACATCTGGCAGGGCGATTTCCCGGTCGGCAACACCGCCGAGGACGGCTGGCTCACCACCGCGCCGGCCCGCAGTTACGACCCCAACGGCTATGGCCTCTACCAGCCGATCGGCAACGTCTGGGAATGGTGTGCCGACTGGTTCTCACCCGTCTACTACTCGCAGTCCCCTGTGGAGGATCCCCAGGGACCGGCGCTCGGCACCGCGCGCGTGATCCGCGGCGGCTCGTACCTGTGTCACGACTCGTACTGCAATCGGTATCGCAACGCTGCCCGCTCGTCGAACACCCCCGATTCCTCGACGGGAAACACGGGCTTCCGCACTGTCGCTCGATAGCGGCTTTCTAGTGGAGGAAACGCACGGATGCGTAAAACCCCCGCCCTGCTGTCCCTACTCCTGGTTCTCGTGGCGTCCCCGGCCTCGGCCTCTCCGCGGGCAGCCACCTATGCGAACCCCGTCACCGCCGGCACGGTCGACACGTTCCCCGACCCCGCGACCATCAAGGCGAAGGACGGCAAGTGGTACGCGTACGGCACCACGAACCCGATCTTCAACAGCGCGGGGGAGACCGGTGAGCACATCCTGCCGACCCTGAGCTCCACCGACCTGGTCCACTGGACGTACGCCGGTGATGTCTTCGCGCTGACCGCCAAGCCGTCCTGGTGGCCGGCCGCCGCGCGGCAGTGGGCCCCCGACATCCGGTACTTCAACAACGAGTACCACCTGACGTACTCGCTCTCCACCGGTGGCATCGGCCTGGTCACCAGCGCGAACCCGGCGGGGCCGTGGACCGACCGCGGCCAGATCGTGGCCAACGGGAGCGGCTGCCCGAGCGGGACCATCGACCAGGCGATGTTCCAGGACACCGACGGCTCGTACTACCTCTACTGGGGCAGCTACGACACGATCTGCGTGTCCCGGATGAACGACACGGCGACCGCTCTCACCGGCGAGGTCACCACCATCGCCCGCGGACGCCGCGCGGAGGGTGGCTTCGTCGTGCACCGCGGCGGCTACTACTACCTGTTCTATTCCGATGGCGGCTGCTGTGACGGCGCGTTCAGCGGATACGTCACGAAGGTCGGGCGAGCCACGTCGCCGACCGGCCCGTTCACCAGCCCGAGCGGCCTGAACCTGCTCGACGCCACCAGCAAGGACGGCATCGTCGTCGCGGCCAACGGCAACGGCTGGGTGGGACCGGGCCACAACTCGATCACCACGGACCTGGCCGGCCAGGACTGGCTCGTCTACCACGGGATCGCGGAGACGAACCCGGACTTCCCGCCGATCACCGGGGCCAACGGCGCCACGCTGAACCTGACCCGCCGCCCGATGCTGATCGACCGGCTCGACTGGATCGGCGGCTGGCCCGTGGTGAACGCGGGAGCCGGGCCGTCCGCAGGCCCGCAGACCGCGCCGGTGACCACCTGGACGGTCGGCAGCACGTTCGGCTCGACCGCCGGCTTCGGCACCAACTGGTCCCTCGTGGACGGTCACCTGACCACGTCAACGCCGTCCACGGTCCTGAGCAATGCGACGGTCAGCGGCGACGTCCGTGTCGAGGGCGATGTGCGTGGCCAGTCGGCCGGCATCGTGTGGCAGTCGGGCGTCCGGCAGATCACCGCCGTGCTCGACAGTGCCACCCAGCAGTTTGTTGTCACGGTGGGGTCTTCGGTTACCAGAGCGGCGCTGCCGGCCAACTTCAACTACAACTCGTGGCATTCCGTGGTGATCGAGAAGCGCGGGAACGTCCTCTACGCCGAGGTTTCCGCGGATCGGCTGCACGACGCGGTCGCCTCGGTGAACGTCACCGTGCCGGCGGGGTACACGTCCGGGCGGATCGGTGCGGTCTCCCGCTCGGGGGCCGCTGACGTCGACAATCTCGGTGCGGCGCCGCTCTACCGCCCGGTTACGAGGCGCGTCAACGATCCGGTTGTGGGCGCGGCGCTCACGGCGTACTCGGATGAATTCAATGGCTTGGCAGTTGGTCCGGGCTGGAGCTGGGTCCGGGGCAATCCGGGCGCGACGGTCAGCGGCGGTGCACTGGTCTGGCCGACCCAGGGTGCCGAGCTGTATCAGGGCGACAACTCGGCGTCGGTGCTCACTCGCGACGCGCCGGCCGGGGACTTCCTGGTGGAGACCAAGTTGACGTTCGACGGCACGCGTGGCAACCAGCAGGCCGGTCTGGTGCTCTACGAGACCGACGACAAGTTCGTGAAACTGGTCCACTCGGTGCTGCCACTGACGACGTACGGGCCGGCAGCGGTGCAGCAGACCACCGAGTTCACCAAGGAGCACACCCGGGTCTCGACCGGTCAGGTCTTCTCCGGCCCGATGTTCGGCGGCCCGGCGACGCCCACCGAATGGCTGCGGCTCGCGTACCACTACGACGCGGCGAACAACGCCAACGACATCCGCATGGCGTCCAGCACCGACGGCATCACCTGGGAGTGGGGCGGCGCCTGGTCCTTCCCCCGCGGTGGACCGTTGAAGATCGGCCTGGTCTCGATGAACACCACCGGCGCCACCGGCACGTTCGACTACGTCCGCACGTACGCGGGCCGTTGATCAGTCCGTAGCCGCCGCACGCGCCTTGATGCGGCGGTTACGGACGCTGAACATCACGATGCCGGCACCGATCATCGCGATCCCGCCGATCATCAGGGCCAGCTGGACGGTGTTGTTCTCGACGAAGTCGTAGATCACGTAGAGCGTCCAGAAACCCGAGAAGAAGAACCCCGCGTACGCCATCAGCCTGCCCTCGGGGAGCAGGTTGCCGCGCCACACGACGTCCGGGCCCGGTGTCCGGCGGGCCCGGACCAGTTGCATGACCGACATCACCCACCACAGCAAAGCGACGGCGATCTTTGCCACAGTGAGAATGACGTCCAGGGTGTCCACGCTGCGAGAGTAGGCGATGTGATCAAAGGTTGATTTGACAGGCTTTGGCGCTGAAGTGAAGCCTGTCTAGGCCATCCTGATCCGCCGGGGAGGTCCCCTTGTTGCCGATGTCCCGCCGCAGCGTCCTCACGCTGGCCGGCCTCACCGGCATGACCAGCGCCGTTGCGGCTCTGCCGGCCGGATCGGCGGCGGCCGCTCCGGCCGCTCCCGCCGCGAAGGACCCGGTCGCCGATATCTACCGGCAGCTGTTGCACGTGCACACCCAGTGGGTCGAGCAGCAGTGGGATACCTCGATCGGGGCATACCGGGCCGCCGACTTCCGGTTCACCGTCGTGCTCGGCAACGCCGTCCTGCTCGGTCTCGACGACTACGACGCGCGGTCGACCGGCATCGACGCTGACACGTTGCGGGCCAGGACGGTCGCTACGATCCAGCGCTACTCGGCGACCAACCGGATCGTCGGTGGCACCGAGTGGGGCAAACAGCTGTTCTGGGACTCGACGTTCGAGCTCTACTTCGTGCTCGCGGCCCGGCTGCTCTGGAAGGACCTCGACCCGGCCACCCGCGCCAACGTGCAGGCGATCGCCGAGGGGCAGGCTGCTTACGCGTACGCCCTGGGCACCCGTGACGACCCCCTCAGCGACGGCCGCAGCCCCAACGGCATCACCGGCGCGTGGAAGGGCGACACCAAGCTCGCCGACATGGGTGTCTACGCGCAGGCCCTCGCACCGGGTCTCGCCTGGGCCGGTGACAACGCCTCGGCGCCGGACTGGCGTGACCGTTTCCTGCTCTGGCGGGCCAACGCGAGCGGCCTGCCCGTCGCGGACCGCGCCAACCCGGCGGTGGTCGACGGGGAACGCATCGACCAGCTGCTGACCGCGCGCAACCTGCACGACAGTTTCATCGTGGAGCACAACGGGTCCGCGGATCCGTATGCGCAGGCCGAGCTCTGGCGCACGGCGGGGCGCGCGGCCATCCACTTCCTGGTGGCGAAGCAGCCGCTGCCCCAGGTGCTGATCCACCAGCCCAACGGCGATCAGCTGTGGCGGACCCTGCGGCTGCTGGCCAGCGATGCCGGCGAGCCGGTCCTGCCGATGGCCGCCGACCGCTATCACCTGTACGGCCGCGACGTGCTGCCGCTCGCGTACCTCGCCCAGGTCCAGGGCGACCGGGACGCCGCCCGCGCCGAGGCGGAGCTCGCCGAGCGGCTGCTGCACTATGTGCGTTACGAGCCGAAGTACCGGCTGACCAAGCTCAGCGACCAGGAGAAGTACGAGCCCGAGGCGCGCGCCGAGCTCGCCGTTGCGTACCTCTTCCATCGGTTGCGGGCCGCGCCGGTGCAGCCGGTCTCCGTGCAGCAGTTCTTCGCCAACGCCCGGGGCACCCGCGACTTCGGCGAGGACATCGGTCTCCTCGCGCACCAGAACCAGGCGGCGTTCGCGGGCGCTGTCACCAAGCCGGGCTTCGTCCGCTTCCTCTGGCAGCCGGGGCACGACAACTGGCTCGTCGACAGCCGGGACCCGGTGTTCCTGCCCGCGGACGTCATCGCGACGCAGCGCTGGACGAAGGCGTACCAGAAGAATCGCGACGGCACCCACGCGACCGCGACCGTGCTCGCCGTGGACGACGGTTACGCGGGCTTCACCACGCTGCCGACCGGCACGGTTGTCTACGCGAGCACCGGCCTGAGCGGCGAGGGCAGCCTGTCCCTGTTCAACCTGAGCGTGCCCGGCGTTCCAGGTCTCGACGGCTACCGCACCTTCACCTACGCGGGTGGCAAGGCCGAGCTGACCGACCAGATCGACGGCAGCGACATCACGTTCACCCCGCGGGTGGCCCGCTATGTCCGGATGCTCGGCCGTGAGCCCGCCACCGAGTACGGCTACTCGATCTGGACGCTGCGGGTGCTCGACGTGCGCGGCGCCGACCTGGCCCAGGGTGCGATGCCGATCGCGTCGTCGGAGGACGTCTGGTATCCGGCACGCAACGCCACCGACGGCAACCCGGAGACCCGCTGGGCCGTGAACCGCGAGGAACGGACCCGCGAGGACAGCTGGCTCGCCGTCGACCTCGGATCGCCCGTGAAGGTCGCCGGGGTCCGGATCACGTGGGAGTCCGCGTACGGCAAGAAGTTCGTCATCCAGACCTCGACCGACGCCGTCACCTGGACCGACGCCGCGGTCCTGCCGGAGACACGGACGGTGTCGCGCTGGGTGAACATCGACGGGCGTGCGGGGCTCGTCACGCACGGCGGCAAGGGCAAGATCACGGTCTCCGCGACCGGCGTCAGCGCGCCGGCGCCGATCATCGAGGGCTATTCGGGCGGAGGCCGCGACCTCGCCCGGTCCGCGGCCCGCCCGATGCCGGCCGCCAAGGGGCTGTCGGTCAGCGACGCCGACGGCTTCCTGAGCATCTTCAACCTGACACCCCACCCGGCCGTCGACGTGACCGTGCGGCTCCCGTCCCGGCAATGGCTCTACGTCGGCACCCAGATGGTGACCAAGGACGGACTGGAGTGGCCGGTGAGCCTCGACGCCGCCAGCGCCCGGGTCGAGCCGCCGCGCTTCCGGACCGAGGGCAACCCCCCGGCGGGGACGACGTTCCAGGTGGCCGATTCGCACCGGGTCACCGTGACGGCACCCCCGAAGACCCGCGCGGTGGTCACTCTGCGTTGTGGCAAATGGTCTTCCACCGTTCGCGTACCCGCCGGAAAATCACGCACCGTGACCGTCCCCGACGTGCCGATCACCCCCGTCGCCGACCTTTCCCGGGGCCGGACCACGTTCCCCACCTCGCCGCTTCCCGCGGGGATGACTTCCCCGGAGAACGCCGTCGACGGCGACCCGCGCACATCCTGGCGTCCCGGCGAGAGCGGGCGGATGGTCGTCGACCTCGGCGCGGTCCACGCCATCAGCGACGTGCGGGTGGCCTGGTCGGAGCGCGGTGAGCAGCGCCCGCACCGGATCGACAGCTCCCCGGACGGGCTCGAATACGGTCCCCTCGCAGCTCAGGCCCGTTATGTGGCGCTCGTGGTGGAGGGCTGGCAGGTCGGTGACGCCGAAGTGATCCACTTCGTGGTGCGCTGACCGTCTTTGTCGTTTCGCCTGAGTTCATCCCGCCCGGGCGGGATGATCGGAACGTGCCCAAGGCCCAGTCGAGCAGTCGCGTTCAGGTAACCGTCAACCGGCCTCCCGGCGTCGGCTGGCTGGCCGACCGGAGCATGGTCGTCAAAAGCGCTATGCCGGCGATGGCCATGGGCGTGGTGGCGATCGTGGTCGGCATCATCGCCCTGTACCGGGTCAATGACCTGCGCAACGACCTCGCGATCATGAAAGCCGACCATGTCGACAGCCTCCAGCAGGTCGCCGAGATGCGCGGCGGCATCTCCGACATGTTCCGCGGCATGCTCATCTTCCAGCTCGGCGCGGATGCTGCCGCGAAGAAGGAGGGCCGCGACGACACGACCGCCGCGGACGCGAAGGTCGACGCCGCCGTGACCCAATATCAGGCAATCGCCGCGGACTCGCCGACCCGGCTCAAGAGCCTGACCGACTTCACCACCGCGATGAACACCTATCGGGTGCTGCGCAACGTGCTGCTCTTCGGCGAATCGGCCCCGTCCACCTTCACGATGCCCGCGGCGGACCAGCAACTCCCTCAGCTCACCGCATCCGAGGAAGCCGTCAACAAGTCCGTCGCCGACCTGCAGAAGTCCGAGGACACCGAGGCCGATGCCCTGGCCGCCAGGGCTGCCAGTTCCGCGACCTCGTCCCGTTGGTTCATCATCGTCGCCCTCGTCGCGGGTGTGCTGCTCGCCGCCGCCCTCACCGCGTTCGTGGTCGCGGTCATCAAACGGCAGCTCGCCACGGTGGCGGCGGCGCTCGGCGCGGTTGCGGACAGCGACCTCACCATCGCCGCGCAGGTCCGCTCGCGCGACGAGCTCGGCCGGATGGCGGTCGCCGTCAACCAGGCCCGCGAAGGCCTGCGCTCCACCGTCGCCCAGCTCACCGGGGGAGCCCATGACCTCGGCACCAGCACCCAGCAACTGACCAGCATCACCGTCCGCATCGGCGAAAGCGCCCGCGAGGCCGCTGCCCAGGCCGGTCTGGTGGCCGGAGCTGCCGGCGACGTCTCCGGCTCTGTCCAGTCGGTGGCCGCCGGCAGCGACGAGATGGGCGCCTCGATCCGCGAGATCGCTCAGAACGCCAACAACGCGGCCCAGGTCGCCTCGAGCGCGGTGGGCGTCGCCCAGAGCACCAACGAGACGGTCGCGAAGCTCGGCACGTCCTCCGCGGAGATCGGCGACGTGGTCAAGGTGATCACCGCGATCGCCGAGCAGACCAACCTGCTCGCCCTCAACGCGACCATCGAGGCCGCTCGCGCGGGCGATGCCGGCAAGGGCTTCGCCGTGGTCGCCTCCGAGGTCAAGGATCTCGCCCAGGAGACCGCCCGGGCCACCGAGGACATCTCCCGCCGGGTCGAGACGATCCAGGCGGACACCTCCAGCGCGGTCGAGGCGATCGGCGAGATCTCCCAGATCATCCAGCGCATCAACGACTACCAGGTCACCATCGCCTCCGCGGTCGAGGAGCAGACCGCCACGACCGCGGAGATGAGCCGCAGCATCGGCGAGGCAGCCGGTGGTAGCTCCACCATCGCCGCCAACATCAACGGCGTCGCGCAGTCGGCGGAGCTGACCAGCAGCACGCTGGTCGAGGCCGATGACGCGGTCAGTCAGCTGAACCGGGTCGCGGGCGAGCTGCGTACGGTGGCGGAGCGTTTCCGGGTCTGACGTTCATTTCTCGTTCGATTCCGCTTATATCGATGTGCGGCGATAGCTTCTAGGGTCGACCGCATGACCGATCTCCGCCGGATGGGTGCGGCGCTCCTCAGTGCAGCGCTCATCGCCGTCCCGGCCGCCGCCAACGCCGCCCCGCTTGATGATCTGCCGTTCGCCTCAGCGGTTTCGCGGGCGACGCACAACTCGTACTCGGGCAACATCGCCGGCACCCGCGGCTCGATCCCGCACCAGCTCGACTCGGGCGTACGGTTCCTCGAATTCGACATCTGGAGCGGCGACTACGCGAGCGCCGGCGACTACCGGATCGGCCACAACTCCGCAGGTGACCAGGTCGACCACGCCGGTGGCAACCCGGCCGGCGACCACCTGGGCGACTGGCTGACCACGGTGAACACGTGGTCGGCGGCGCACCCCGCAGCGTCCCCGATCACCGTCATGCTGGACCTCAAGGATGACCTGACCACCCGGGCCACGGCGGCGACGGGCAATCTCGGCGCCCTGAACCAGCAGCTCGCGGACGTCTTCGGCACCCGCCTCATCCGCTCGCTGGACACTCCCGGCGCGCTGCCCGCGATCGGCTCCCTGCGCGGCCGCGTCCTGACCGTGCTCTCCGGCAGCGCCACGGCCCGCACCGGCTACAAACGCGACACCGGCAGCAACCCGGCGATCGCGATCAACGCCGCCGGCCGGATCGTCGAAGTCCACGACAACGGCTCCGGCGTCCTCTGGTACTGGACCGGCACCTACGGCACGGACGGCCACCTGACCTGGCAGCGCCACGGCCGATACGACACCGGCAAGAACCCCGCCGTGGCCCTCAACAACGACGGCACCCTCGTCGAGGTGCACCAGGCCCCGACCGGCACCAACCTCTGGTCCCGCATCGGCCACCTGGACGCTGCCGGCGAGATCACCTGGTCGGCCTCCGCGAAGTACGACACCGGCGTGCTCCCCACGGTCGCCTTCACCGACCCGGCCGGCACCGCCTTCCGCGAGATCCACCAGAGCCAGAACAGCTCCCAGAACTGGGACTGGAAAGCCACGGCCGGCGCCTCCACCATCACCTGGGGAGCCCACGCCACCACCACGGACGCCCGCTTCCCCACCACCACGGCCGGCACGGCAGGCCGTACGGTCACGGTCTCGCCCGGCACCCTCACCGCGACCACCGACCGCGCGCCCGCGGCCGCCCGCATCCGCTACACCCAACTGGCCTTCGTCGAATACCAGTCCGGCGACACCACCGAGCTCAAGGACGGCGCCCTCTTCTGGGCCGCCACCGCCTCGAACAAATCCTTCATCATCTCCGCCCGCCAGTCCGGCCTCACCGCCCGAGCCTGGGACTTCGACTCCGCCTCCCTCGCCACCGACCCCCTGGCCAACTTCCCGGCCACGAACTCCCCCGACGCCGACTGGTACAAAACCCTCCTCACCCGCCCCGACACAGTTTCCTGACCGTCGGCACGACCCCCATGACGTGCGAGGACACGGCCCGCCGCGAAGCTACCGCGGCGGGCTGCCGGCATGCGGAGTTCAGGCGACCGGTGCGGCGGAGTACGGGTGAACGGCGACGCGCATCGGCGGCTCGGCCAGCAGCCCGATGATCTCATCGCGGAGTTCGTCCGCGAGGGGGCTGTCCTCGTAGCCGGCCTTGGCCTCCTCGGACTTGAACACCTCCATGTTCCACAGCACGTCCGGGTCGTCGTCCTCGCGGGCGATGATGAACCGGTCGGAGGATCCCGATTTCTGCATGCCGGCGGTGGCGAGCTCGAACAGCTTGTCGCCGAGTCCGGGCTTGGCGCGCATCTTGATGATGTAGGCCGGCTGGTCGTGAAGTGCCATGGCGGTCTCCCTCTCTCTTCTCCGAACACCGTTCGGAGTACGTGGATTAATGTACGTCTCGACAACACCTTTGCAAGCGGGGAGTGACATTGCCGACGGAACGCCAGAAAGGCTCATCTCGGCCGCGTGAGCTCGTCTGGGCTCGCGCGGAGCGTGCCACCAAGGGGCCGGCCCCGTCGACAAGCCGGCGGCAGATAGCCGCAGCCGGTGTCGCCCTCGCCGACGCCGAGGGGCTCGAGGCGGTGTCGATGCGCAAGATGGCGACAGCGCTGGAGGTCGGGACGGCATCGCTGTACGGCTATGTCGGCAGCAAGGACGAGATCTACGATCTGATGGTCGACTGGGTCGAGGGCGAGGACGGCCCACCGCCACCACCGGGCGGTGACTGGCGCAGCGACCTCACCGCGCTGGCGCACCGCATCCGCGGGTCCATCCTGCGACATCCCTGGATGGCCGGCGTCGCAGCGGGACGGCCCAACTTCGGACCGAACTCCCTCGCCTGGGTCGAGTACGGCCTGACCGCCCTGGACGACCTGGAGCTCACCATCGACGAGATGCTCGTCGCCAGCGAGATCCTGCATGCCTTCGTCCGCGGCTTCGCCATCCGGGAACTGGCCGAGCAGCAGGCCCTGCAACGGGCCGGCCTCGATGACCAGGAGTGGGGTCGCGTCCTCGGCCCCTACATGGACTCGATCGAGAAGAGCGGCCGATACCCGCGATTCATCCGCGTGGTGCGGGAGGCGCACGTCCCGCATGCCGCTGACCGGCAGGAAGTCATCTTCACCACCGGCCTCGACTACATCCTCGACAGCTTGTCACCCCGCGCATCCCGGTGAGAATTTTCTTGGAAGGGCGTGTCGATCTGGCCTTGGCTCGTTCGACGTGTGGGGGCGAGGGCCGGGTGGCGGTTCTGCTGGATGAGGAGATGGCGATGTCGAAGTACATGCTGATCATGCGGGGGACCGACGAGTCGAACGCGGCGATGATGGCGAACATCGAGGAGCTGATGACGACTACCGGGCAGTTCATCGAGGATCTGGTCAAGGCCGGCGTCTATGTCGGGGCTGAGGGGCTTGATGACGCTCGCAAGGGTGTGGTGGTCGACTTCGGCGGCGAGGTGCCGGTGGTGACCGACGGGCCGTACGGGGAGACCAAGGAGCTGTTCGGGGGCTTCTTCCTGGTGGACGTCTCCTCGAAGGAAGAGGCCGTGGAGTGGGCCAAGCGGGTGCCGGTGGCGCGCGGGGCCAAGATCGAGGTTCGGCGTGTGCCCGGCGAGGATGAGGTTCCGGAGATCGGCGCCTGATGGGTGCGGTCGATGTCGAGGCTGTCTGGCGGATCGAGTCGGCGCGGATCGTTGCTGCGCTGACCCGGTTCACCGGGGATTTCGGGCTGGCGGAGGACGCGGCGCAGGAGGCGGTGGCCGAGGCGCTGGTGTCGTGGGCGGTCGAGGCTCCGACGAACCCGGCGGGTTGGCTGATGGCCACTGCCCGGCGCCGGGCGATCGACGCGATCCGCCGCCGGGTCGCCCTGCAGGACCGGTACGCGCTGATAGCGGCCGCGCCCATCGAAGAAGATGTGGAAGCCGACCCGGACCGGATCGACGACGACGTGCTGGCGTTGATGTTCATCAGCTGTCATCCGGTGCTGTCGCCCGAGGCCCGGGTGGCGTTGACCCTGCGCGTGGTGGCCGGTCTGTCCAGTGAGGAGATCGCCCGGGCGTTCCTGGTGTCCGTGCCGACCGTGCAGGCGCGGATCACCCGGGGGAAGAAGACGATCGCGGCGGCCGGGGTGCCGTTCGAATTGCCGCCGGTCGGGGAGCGGCGGCAGCGGCTGGGTGGGGTGCTCAGCGTCATCTACGTGATCTTCACGGAGGGGTCGACGGCCACGTCGGGGGATCGGCTGGTGCGACCCGAGGTCGCGTACGAGGCGATCAGGCTGGCCCGCACGCTGGCCGCGCTGCAGCCGGCCGAGCCGGAGGTGCACGGGCTGCTCGCTCTGTGCGAGCTGACGGCCGCGCGCTTCCCGGCCCGGACCGCCCCCGACGGTTCGCCGGTCCTGCTGGAGGATCAGGACCGGCGGCGGTGGGACCTGTCGGCGATCCGTCGTGGGCTGGACTCGCTGGCCAAGGCGTCACCTCGTGGGCTCGGGCCCTACGGTCTGCAGGCTGCGATCGCCGCGGTCCACGCGTCGGCACCCTCGGTCGAGGCAACCGATTGGGACCGGATCGTGGTGCTCTACGAGGCGCTCGGCCGGGTCGCGCCCTCTCCGGTGGTCGAGCTCAACCGGGCGGTCGCCGTGGCCATGGCCACCGGTCCGGCGCAAGCCCTGGCCATCGTGGACGAGCTGATCGCCACCGACCGGCTTCCCGGGTCGCATTTACTTCCGACGGTACGCGGTGAGCTGCTCACCCGTCTCGACCGGCGACCGGAAGCCCGCGCCGAACTGGAGCTGGCCGCCCGCCTGTGCGCCAACGAGCGCGAACGGTCAGTGCTGCTCCGCAAGGCTGCCGCGCTGGACTGAGTGATCCCGCAGCGGCCGCGTCAGCGCCATGCTGACCAGCAAGGACGCCGCACCCATCGCGGCGATCGCGGCGCCGGCCGGCAGGTGCTGCGCCACGAGCCCGGCGAGCGTCGCGCCGACTGCCTGCATGGCCATGGTTCCGGAGCTCTGCAGGCCCAGCGCCTGACCCCTGATCTCCGGGCCGGTGATGGCGAGCAGTCGTTCCTGCAACAGCAGACCCGCCCCGTAGCCGGCCGACGCGACCGCCACCAGGATCACCGCCACGGGTGCGTCGAGGGGAAGCGCGAACAGCAGGTACGGCGCGGCGAGCAGCAGTCGCAGGGGCGTCACGAAGCGGGGGCGGAGCCGGGGCGGGATCAGGCGGCCGGCGGTCAGATCGCCGACGAGCATGCCCAGCGCGGCCGCGATGAAGAGGGCGGCGGCGTGGCTTCGGGCGTACGGAACAAAGAGGGCTTCGGCTCCCACGACCAGGCCGTTCGGCACCCAGAGGGCCAGGAAGATGGTCCGCCGTGCCGGGGTTGCCCAGAGCTGACGATTGACCTGCCAGGTCGCCCGGACCGAGGGGCGGCCGGTCGCGCGGGGTGGCCGCCGGGTCAGGCCGAGCCGGGCGACGGTTGCGCCGGTGAGGCAGAGCAGGCCGCCGATGACCAGGGCGATCCTGGGGGAGAGCAGCACGACGAGCAAGCCGCCGACGGCGTACCCGATGATCTGCATTGTCCCGACCGAGATGTTGAACAGGGAACGGCCGAGCAGATAGCCCTCCGGGGGCAGGATCTCGCCGAGCAGACCCCAGCGGACGCCGGCACCGACCGACGCGACCAGGCCGGTGCCGAAGATGATCGCGAACGCGGCGGCCAGCGGCATCCCCGGCAGGGCGAGCGCCAGGTTGCTCAGCCCGAAGGTGACACCGATCAGCGTTACCGCCGCCCGGGGAGGCACCCGGTCGGCGATCGAGAGCAGCATCGTCGCCCCGATCACCTGGGCGAACGACGACCCGAACATGCTCAGCGCGGAGAGCAGCGGCGAACCCGTCCGGTCGTAGACGAGTGTGCCGAGCGCGAGGCTGCCCAACGTGGTCGCCGCGACCTGCAACGCGGAATAGGTGAACAACGTGGCGAACTCGGGGACACGGAACAACTCGCGGTAGGTACGCACGGCCAGAGTGTCGATGGCCGGGCTGCCCGGGCCGTACAGTTTCGCGGGGAGGCGAAACCATGGGGGTCTGGCTGATCGATGCGGACGTGCTTGCGCGTAGCCGGTTCGCGGTGTCAGCGCTCAGCGAGACCGTGGGTGCGCTGCTGGTTCTGCTGGGTGGGCGGCCCGCGCCGGGGCAGATCACCGATGTCGCTGCCGCACGGGCCGACTTTCGCTCGCTGATCGCGGCGGACCCTGTTGCGGCCGGCTTCGCGCGCGCGGCGAAGGCGCCGGGCTGGATCGCTGACTTCCTCACCACGCCGTCGACCGGGGACTTCGCTGCGGAGGTGGGGCGCTTACGGCGTACCCCTCAAGAGGTTCTGCTTGCTGATCTTGCCTATTGCCTCGGCGGGGAGGAACCCGCCGAACTGCGGATCCCCGACCTCGCCGACCGCATCGCCGACATCATGACCTGGATCTGGAACCGGACCGTACGCCCGGACTGGCCCCGCCGCGCCCGCATCCTCGAAGCCGACATCGTCGCCCGCACCCAGTCCCTCAGCACCGGCGGCTGGGCCTCAGCGCTGGACGGCCTGCGCCACGACCTGCGCTGGCTCGGCGAAGGCCGCCTCCAGATCAACGCCCACGCCCACCCACCCCGCGACCTCACCGGCGCCCACCTGCTCTTCATCCCCTCCACCACCGCCCGAGGCTGGGCCGGCTTCGGCCCCCCGCACCGCTACTCCCTGATCTACCCCTGCTCCGGCGCCCTCGTCCCCCACAGCCCCAAGCCCCCGGACGCCCTCGCCCGCCTCCTCGGCCCAGGCCGAGCCGCCATCCTCACCCACCTGGCCACCCCGCTGAGCACCACCCACCTCGTCGCCGTCACCGGGCTGCCCCTCGGCGCAGTCGGCAACCACCTCCGCATCCTCCTCAACGCCGGCCTCCTCCACCGCCGCCGCACCGGCCGCTCAGTCCTCTACTACCAAACCCCCACCGGCCAAGCCCTCACCGCCGGCATCACCCATTGAGCAGCGACTCTCATCGAACTCGGGTGCTTTGCGAAGGCGTTCGTTGAATAACCTGTAGTGCTCATATCTGACACCGTCGGCGGGATTGACGTGCCTGCCGAGCACGACCGCCCCCACCTTGACCGCACCTGCGGCCTTCAGCGCGAATGCGAGCGACTGAACTCTCGCTCCCGTCGTCCAGGTGTCGTCGATGACCAGCACCCGAGGAACACCGTCGAGGGAGTGGCTGTCCACCGCGAATCTGTCCGGATGGAACTGTCTGTCGTCGGCGGGATATCGATCGTTTGCGGTGGCGAGCACGTGCGGCAACCGCACACCGCCGGCCAGGATCGTGTAGAGCGGATGCTGTCCCCGTCGCCCTCGCGTGGAGGGAACCGTGGCGATGTGGGTGAACGGGCCACCTAACGCGGCAGCGAAGCATCGGTGGTGGGTGCTCAGAAACGAGCTGCCGAGCGCGCGCAGATTGATCTGGGCATTCACGGAGGGTCGGACGGCAAGTGTCCATCCGGCACCGCAGGCTCCCCGGCACACCTGGCAGATATGTCCGCCGGCAGGGAAAGGATTTCGGAGGAACGCACGTTGCTGTGCAACCCGGGCGGCTCGATGCGCGGCACTGTCAGGTTGACAGCTAGGCATGCGACAAGTATGTCACACGAAGAGTAGTAGCGATCGTCAGTCAGGACACGAATTCACCAAGGCTGTCGGGTATCTGCCGAACGATCTCGTTGACCACCGTCACCAGCTCGTCGGGGTCGCGGACGACGTGGACGCCTGGCCTGGTCGCGTAGTCGCGTGCCCAGTCATGCACGAGCAATTCGTCCGGGAGTACAACTGGCCGGCCATGCTCCAATGCGAGCCGTGCCTGCATCCGGGCGCCGCTTCGATACTCGGCCTCCACGACGACGGTCGCCGCCGAGTAGCCGCTCATTACGGCATTCCGCATCGGAAATGAGAACTTGGTGGGGGCCGCGTCGGGCCAGAACTGGCTGATGACCAGGCCCTCGGCCGCGATCCGTCGTTGGAGCGCACGGTTCTCGGCGGGGTAATAGCGGGTTATCCCGGTGCCGATGACCGCAACTGTCCGCCCGCCCGCTGTCAGAGCGGCAGTGTGCGCTGCGGTGTCGATGCCCGCCGCGAGGCCTGAGACGACGGTGATGCCGTCCCCAGCCAGTGCGCCCGCGATCCAGCCGGCCATCTGAGCTCCGCGCTCGGTCGGCTTGCGGGTTCCCACTACGGCAACGGCCCGCCGGTCGGGCGCCAGAGTCCCTTGGCTGAACAGCAATGGCGGCGCCTGATGAACGTCACGCAGCCTCGTGGGGTAGCTGACATCGAAGAGTGAGTGGACACCGATGCCGCCCGACACCCACCCGTCGACGAGAGCGGCAGCCTCCGTCAGAGCGCGGTCGAGTGCCGCCTTGTCGTGGAAGAGGGTGTCGCCAATGCCGAACTGCCGGTTCAGCACCTCGACCGCGCTGCCGTTGTCGAGCAGCTCGGCCGTGACGTCGGCCCATTTGACCCCGGGTTGCCGCAGCAGGGTCACGAGAGCGACTCGCTGATCGAGCTCCGCAGGCATGGCGTCGATGGTATGCCCGAGGTGGTGGGGGTGCATCGGGAGTCCGCTCACTGTTTCTCCTCCTCAGAGACCATAATCGCACAGGTGTACGACACTTTGGTGTCAGGTGAGGGTGTGGCGGGCGGCTTGGCGGAGGTCGATTTCGTTGATGAGGGATCTGGCGGTTTCTTCGTCGACGGTGCCTTCGGTGACTGCGTGGCTGAGGGCTGTTCGTTGTTTGTCGTAGTCGTCGTCGGAGGTGCCGGTGGCGGCTGCGTTGACGAGGTCCTTGGCGTGCTGGCGCATGGCGGCGGACTGTTCGCGCTCTTCGCGTACGTCCAATCGAAGCCAATTCACCAGGAAGCGGATCGTGGTGCCCTGGATGAGGAGGGTTCCGAGGGTGACGATGAGGGCGATGGCCTGGATGGCGGATCTGCCGGGGAACTCCGCGCCGGAATCGGTGGTTTCCGGAATGCCTGCGGCGGCGGCCAGGGTGAGGATTCCGCGCATACCGGTCCAGCTCACGACGAGGGTTTCGCGGGTGCTCGGGGCACCCAGTGGGGTGTCGAGGCGTTTGCGACCGCGGGTGCGGCGGGTGCGGTGTTCTTCGAGGCGGCGGGCGAATTCGGGGTCGCGGGCCAGGCGGCGTTTGTTGAGGAGGTCGTTGAGGCGCCAGCGGCCGAAGAGGGCGTAGACGCCGGCGATTCTGATGACGATTGCTGCGAGGAGGAGGACCGCGGCCGCTATGAGCGTACGGCTGAGGCCTGGGTCTTCTGATTGCCGGAGGTCGTCGAGGACGAATCGGAGTTGCAGGCCGATGTAGGCGAACACGAACGTTTCCAGAAGGAAGTCGATGACCGGCCAGAACGACTCTTCCTGCAGGCGGGTCCGGTACGCCCCCGGATACTGGTGCCGCGGGTCCAGTGACGTGTTGATGCTGATCGAGAACGCCGCCATGACCACGGCGAGGATGCCCGAGGCGTGGACCTGTTCGGCGAGCAGGAATGCCGTGAACGGAACCAGCAGGGCCAGGGTGGTTTCGAGGGTCGGGTTGCGCAGGATCCGGCGTACCCAGAGGGTGATGAGGGCCAGACCCGCACCGATCGCCAGCCCCACCCCGGCGTTGTAGAAGAAGTCGCGGATGCCCGAGCCCCAGCTCGCGTGCACACCGCTGACCGCGCCGATCGCGATCGTGAAGAGCGTCAGCGCCGTCGCGTCGTTGACCAGGCTCTCGCCGGTGAGGATCGTGGTGACCCGGCGGGGTAGCCCCAGCTCCTCGCCGTGCGACACGGTGGTGATGGTGTCCGGCGGTGCCAGCACCGAGCCCAGGACGAACGCCGCGGCCAGGCCGATCGTGGGCAGCAGCCACGATGACAGGAACCCGAGCGCCGCCGCGGTGCCCAGCACCAGCAGCACACCCAGGTTGATGATCGCGCGCAGGTTCTGGCCGAACGCGGTGAACGACGCGCCCCGGGTCGCCGAGTAGAGCAACGGCGGCACCACGAGGGCCAGCATCACCTCGCTCTCGAGCTCGAGCCGCGGCATGCCGGGCAGAAAACTCGCCGCTGCGGCCAATGTCACCACGATCAGGCCGGGCTGCAGATTGCGCCGGTGGGCGACCGCGGTGATGACGATGCCGGCCCCGACGATGAGCAAGATCTGTACGCCGTTCACGAGCGACAGGGTAATAGCCGGTATGCTGGCCCGTGGGCCGTGACTGGCGCGTTCGGATGGATGACCATCGGGGAGCGGCCTCACCCAAGTAGTGGGTGACTCACCCAAGTAGTGGGTGAACTGCCGTGCGCCTGGGCCTCTTCACCTGTGATAGGGAGGCCCCATGTCTGAGCTCAACGCCGAATCGACCGCCTTTCGCGCGGCCCTTGATGTCGTCCGCGACGTCGACCCCCGCATCGCCGACGCGATCGCGAAGGAGCTGCACGACCAGCGCGAGTCCCTCAAACTGATCGCTTCCGAGAACTACGCGTCCCCCGCGGTGCTCCTCGCGATGGGCAACTGGCTCTCCGACAAGTACGCCGAGGGCACCATCGGCCGCCGCTTCTACGCCGGCTGCCAGAACGTCGACACCGTCGAGTCGATCGCCGTCGAGCATGCGAAGGCCCTGTTCGACGCGCCGTACGCGTACGTTCAGCCGCACTCCGGCATCGACGCCAACCTCGTCGCGTACTGGGCGATCCTGGCCGACCGGGTCGAGGTGCCGTACCTCAAGAAGTTCGAGAAGCGTCAGATCAACGACCTGACCGACGCCGAGTGGGCCGAGCTGCGCGCCGCATTCGGCAACCAGCGCATGCTGGGCATGAGCCTCGACGCCGGCGGTCACCTCACCCACGGCTTCCGCCCGAACATCTCCGGCAAAATGTTCGACCAGCGCTCCTACGGCGTCGACGCGGCAACCGGCCAGATCGACTACGCCGCCCTGCGCGAAACCGCCAAGGAGTTCAAGCCCGCGGTCATCGTCGGCGGCTACTCCGCGTACCCCCGCAAGGTGAACTTCGCCACGATGCGCGAGATCGCCGACGAGGTCGGCGCCACGTTCATGGTCGACATGGCCCACTTCGCCGGCCTGGTCGCGGGCAAGGTCTTCACGGGCGACTTCAACCCGATCCCCCACGCCCACATCGTGACGACCACCACGCACAAGAGCCTCCGCGGCCCCCGCGGCGGCGCGGTCTTCGCCCAGCCCGAGCTCGCCGACCAGGTCGACCGCGGCTGCCCCATGGTCCTCGGCGGCCCCCTCGCTCACGTCATGGCCGCCAAGGCAATCGCCTTCGCCGAAGCCCGCCGCCCCGAATTCGCCGGCTACGCCCAGCGCATCGTCGACAACAGCCAGGCCCTCGCCACCGGCCTCCTCAACCGCGGAGCCACCCTGGTCAGCGGCGGCACCGACAACCACCTAGTCCTCGTCGACGTCGACAAGTATGGCCTCACCGGCCGCCAGGCCGAGCAGGCCCTCCTCGACAGCGGCATCGTGACAAACCGCAACTCCATCCCCCAGGACCCCAACGGCGCCTGGTACACCTCCGGCATCCGAGTCGGCACCCCGGCCCTCACCAGCCGAGGCCTCGGCACCGCCGAAATGGACCAGATCGCCGACCTCATGCACACGGTCCTCTCCAGCACCAAACCCGGCGCCAGCAAGGCCAAATTCGACCTCGACCCGGCCATCGCCGACCGAGTCAGCAAGCAGGCCAACGAAATGCTCGGCGCCTTCCCCCTCTACCCCAGCGTCGATCTCGGAATCTGAAGCTCTAAAAGGCATTAAAGGCTGAAGATGTCGTAGGTCCGTGCGGGGTACAGACCGCAACTCCCGTCGAGGCCGGGCCCGGAGATCCAAGGAGCTGGCGCTCCAAAACGGACCTCCGGGCCCTTCCTTCTGCGTGCGTGCAAGACCAACACCCCGCCACTCCGATATCGCCTCTATCTGGAAATCCGACGGGCGGGAAACCGCCGGGACGCGATTACACTGAGTGCCGAATCCTATGCGGATCGGAGATCTCGATGTCACGACCGTGGGAAGCCGACCCGAGCGCCCGATTGGTCCGACGCCTGGGCAAGTCGGCATTGGAACTGGGGGCGACCAGCGCTGGGCCTACCTGTCCTGATGTCTGGGAGTTGGAGAACGCGACATCGCATTGATCGGGCGTGAGTACACCGCCGACTACATGGGACGTCTGCCCGATGGAGTCGCGATCGGCTCGGATGAGCGCCTCGTAATTATTCCCCGCAGCATGTTGATCGCGGCTAAGCTTGACATCCCCGATGCCTAGACTGAGTCCATGTCGCCGCTACTCGACGCTGTTGTCACAGAGTATCTTCCGCTCAAGGAGTACATCGCCGACTTCACGGTGGTCTCGGCTGATCTTGCCGGAGACATCTGGAAGTCCGAACGAGCGCAGTACTTTCGGGAACCCGGCAACAAGAGCTGGGAGTCATTCGTCGCCGGCCGGTGGGACGAAGCAGTCGAGACGGCAGAAGCCGATCTTCCCGATTTGACGGCCTACTACACGAGTCTTGCCCAACAGGGGTCCCGCTTCTACCGGGTGCGCGTTGTCGATTTTCCGGTAAGCGAATACCTGCGGTGGGAGCTGCACGTTCTCCGCGTTCGAGCCAAAGCGGGCGAGCGAATTAGAATCGCCCAGCCCGCCGTCACAGCTCCCGCCGAGCAGAAGTACGGCACCATTCCTGAGTTATTGATTCTGGGCGATCTCGCAGGCTATGTAGTTGACTATGGCGCCGACGGTGCGCCTTGCGGGGCGGCGAAGTTCGTCGAGCCCGCAGCGATCGCCCGGTGCCGCGCATCTCTCCGGGATATCTATGACAGCAGCGAAGAGTTCGAGGAGTTCTTTGCGCGGGAGGTTGCTACCGCCGAAGAGCACGACGACCGGTGAACCGCTCGGGTGCGATCGTTGGGCGTTCGTTGCGGGCTGCCATGTTGCGCACTGCAACGCTCGCGCTGATCGTGCTTGCCATCCTCGGCGCGTTGGGCGCCGTACTCCTCTCTCCATTCGCCCTGTCGCGGTTGCCGGCTGGGGAGCGCGTCGACTGGGGAACGCTGAGCGATGTCGGTCAGACCTACGGCGCTGCGTCCGCGGTTCTTTCTGTGCTCGCCCTGGGCGGCGTTGCCGTGTCCCTGCACATGCAAAGACGCGAATCCAAGGCGGCTCGAGAGCAGTCGATCCGTGGGCTGCACACCGAACTGTTGCGCATGGCGCTCGACGACGAGACTTTCCTTGAATGCTGGGGATCTATCGGGGACCCGGTCGACGTTGCCTGGTACCGCCAGCACATCTATCTCAACCTGATCGTGTCTCACTGGCAGATGATGTGGGAGATCGGTGCGCTCACCGAGGCGCATCTGCGGCTGACCGCAGCGGGACTGTTCGGCGGGCCGCTCGGGCGCCGTTACTGGGGGTGAGGCACGTGATGCCCGGCGGACCGTTGGACCGTGCCTCGGTGCATCCACGATCGTCGGTCCTGCAGAACGCTGCGTGGATCGGAGTGGGCGCGGCGGCGGGCGTCATGGTGTCCCGGGTTCTCGGAAGAAGATCTTTGCGTTAGATCCTTCTCAGGATTCGGCCGGGCCAGCAGGCCGAAGCCGGTCATCGGGTCGAGCTGATCGAAACCCCCCAGAACGTCCATCCCGGACTGAACTGCCTCAGTCCGGCACATAGGCGGTGCGGACCGGGACTACCTGGGCCTGCAGATCGAGCAATTCCCTGTTGCCGAGCGGCCGGGCCAGATTCAGAGTGGCGGTGCGGGTCGTGCCTTCCATGGTGCAAACCCCGCCGTAGGAATTGTGCTGCTCCAGAACAAGCACCACGACGACCGTGGCCGATTCCACAGCTTCACCCGCATAGTCGGCGCCACACGCCGTGCTGGCAGACCCTCGCGCGCCGGTGAAAGTGACCGAGATCCGTGTCGTGGCCGGATCTGCCGTCGCCGACAGAAGGGCTGCGCCGGCGTACATGTTCGGGGAGGGCCGGCCGGGATAGGTCGCCAGAATTGATTTCGCCTGTTCGCGTTGCGCCGACCAGGTCTCGCCCGGGGACAACGTCTGGTTGCCGATGCTGTCGTTCTTGGACCCGCAGCCGGACGTCAGCGCCGCCACTGCAAGAACGGCACACCACGCTCGCCCTGCAAAGAGGGTTGTCCTTCTCATCATGTTGATCTAACGAGCCGGCAGATTGTGGAGTTCGACGTCGAGGACGGAGCCTGACTCGATCGTTGCCGTCATGTAGGTGCAGGAGGGCTGGCGGCGGCGGTCGGTGGGGCTGCCGGGGTTGAGGAGGCGGAGTCCTCGTGGGGTTTTGGTGTCCCAGGGGATGTGGGAGTGGCCGAAGATCAGGACGTCGATGTCCGGGAAGAGGGCGTCGCAGCGGGCGGGGCGGCCCTTCGCATCGCCGGTCTCATGGATGACGGCCAGGCGGACGCCGTCGAGTTCCGCGCGGGCGATCTCTGGGAGTCGGGCGCGTAAGGCAGCGCCGTCGTTGTTGCCGTAGCAGGCGATCAGGCGCCGGGACCGGGCCTCGAGAGCGTCCAGCGTCGCCACGTCCACCCAGTCGCCGGCGTGGATGGCCACGTCCGCTGAGTCGATGGCTGACCAGAGGGCTGCCGGGAGGTCGCGCGCTCGCTTGGGGAGGTGGGTGTCGGTGGTGAGGGTCAGGCGCATGCTGCCACTGTAGGACGGGGGTGCCCTAAAAGTCAGAAATGACCGTCCTGCTTGGAGCTGTGGATTCCGGCGCCAGGTTCCGGAACCGGAAATGCGTTATCAGGGCTTGCCCAGCGCCTCGCGATGTGCCGTGCCGGCACCGGTCGAAAGTGCTGTTCTGGCAGCTCAGCAACGGTCTTAGGCGGTGCCGGGAGCGGCCGCGACGCATCGAGATCAAGTTATGGATTAACCAGGCCTCCCCGGGGTGGCGGAACCGGTTCCGTGGGCCGCGCGTAACAGCGTGGCCGAACCTTTGACACATCGGCGTAACGAACTTAGCGTCCACAGGAACCGGGTGAGCGCTCTCCGAAGATCGCTCGCCGGGTGGAGCTTCCCCTGCTCCCGGCCGCGTCCCCGCGCGTCCGTACCTCCGTAAAGGAGAAGTCATGACCGTCCCCACCACCATCCCCCGACCTCGCCGGCGGTGGCGCCTCGGCGCTGCCGGCGGCCTGGTCGTCGCGGTGGTCGCCGCATTCGGCGCTATGACCACACTGAGTGCGCACGCCGCTGAGACCCTGCTGTCGCAGGGCAAGCCCACCACCGCTTCGTCGTTCGAGAACGAGGGTGCGTTCCCCGCGGCCGCCGCGACCGACGGCAATACAGGTACGCGCTGGGCGTCCGCATTCGTCGACCCGAGCTGGCTGCAGGTCGACCTCGGTACGAGCTCGGCGATCAACCGCGTCGAGTTGAACTGGGAGGCCGCGTACGCGACGTCCTTCAAGATTCAGACCTCGGCGAACGGCAGCACCTGGTCCGACGCCACCGCGGCGATCGCGGGGCAGGCCGGTGTCCAGAGTGTCACCGTGAACGCGACCGCCCGCTACGTGCGCATGTACGGCACAGCGCGCGCCACGGCGTACGGATACTCGCTCTGGGAATTCAAGGTCTTCGGTGGCACCGCGACCGACCCGACCACGCCGCCGCCCACCGGGCCGACCGTGCCTCCGGGTGGCAGCCTCGGCGCGAACGTGATCGTGTTCGACCCGTCGCAGTCAGCGGCGTCGATCCAGAGCCAGGCCGACACGATCTTCCGGCAGCAGGAGTCGAACCAGTTCGGCACCGAGCGCTACGTGCTGGCGTTCAAGCCGGGCACCTACAACGGCCTGAACATCCAGGTCGGCTTCTACACCTCGGTGCTGGGGCTCGGGCAGAACCCGCAGGACACCCGGATCAACGGTGACATCACCGTCGACGCGGGCTGGTTCCAGGGCAACGCGACGCAGAACTTCTGGCGCTCGGTGGAGAACCTGTCGCTCTACCCCGTTTCCGGGGCGGACCGGTGGGCCGTCTCGCAGGCCGCGCCGTTCCGGCGGATGGACATCCACGGCGACCTCAACCTCGCCCCCGCAGGGTACGGCTGGGCCTCCGGCGGCTACATCGCCGACTCGCGGATCAGCGGCTCGGAGCAGCAGTACTCGCAGCAGCAGTGGTTCACCCGCAACAGCACGATCGGCTCGTCGCTGAACGCGGTGTGGAACCAGACGTTCGTCGGTGTGCAGGGCGCTCCGGCAACCAGCTTCCCGAACCCGCCGTACACCACGATCGCCACCACGCCGGTCATCCGGGAGAAGCCGTACCTGTTCCAGGCCGGCGGTGCCTACCAGGTGTTCGTGCCGAACCTGCAGACCAACGCGTCCGGGGTCACCTGGGCGAACGGCAACACGCCGGGCACCGCGCTGCCGCTGACGCAGTTCTACGTCGCCAAGCCCGGTGACAGCGCCGCGACGATCAACCAGGCGCTGGCGCAGGGGCTCAACCTGCTCTTCCAGCCGGGTGTCTACCACGTCAACCAGACGATCAACGTGACCCGGGCGAACACCGTCGTGCTCGGCCTCGGCTACGCGACGATCATCCCGGACGGCGGCGTCACGCCGTTGCAGGTGGCCGATGTGGACGGCGTGAAGATCGCCGGTCTGCTCTTCGACGCCGGCACCACGAACTCGGCGAACCTGCTGGTGATCGGCCCGAACGGCAGCAGCGCGAACCACGCTGCCAACCCGACCACCGTGCAGGACGTGTTCTTCCGGATCGGCGGCTCGATCGCCGGTAAGGCCACGAACAGCCTGCTGGTGAACAGCAACAACACGATCATCGACCACATCTGGGCGTGGCGCGCCGACCACGGCAACGCCGGCACGTACGGCTGGACGATCAACACCGCTGACAGCGGCCTGATCGTGAACGGTCAGAACGTCACCGCGTACGGCCTGTTCGTCGAGCACTACCAGAAGTACGAGGTCCAGTGGAACGGTAACGGCGGCCGTACGTACTTCCTGCAGAACGAGCAGCCGTACGACCCGCCGAACAACGCCACCTGGCGCTCGGGTGCCAACGGCTACGCCGCGTACAAGGTCGCCGACTCGGTGACCAGCCACGAGGCGTGGGCGATGGGCAGCTACTGCTACTTCAACGTGAACCCGGCGGTGCACTCGGACCGTGGCTTCGAGGTTCCGGTGAACAGCGGCGTGAAGCTGCACAACGTGTTCACGGTGTCCCTGGGCGGCCAGGGCGTCATCGACCACGTCGTCAACAACACCGGCGGCCCTGCTCAGGGCACCGACACCGTTCCCGTGAACGTGGTCAACTTCCCCTGACGGCACCGATAACAGAAATGTGAGCTGCCCCGCGGACGGAAGTCTGCGGGGCAGTTTTCTATGCACTTTGGCGACAAAACGACCGGTCGCCGAGAAGATCGTCCTAGCGTCGGACGTGGCCGCGGTGACGTTTCCCCGAACGCCCCGCGGCAAATCCCCCCTCGCTAGGAGCAAACGCTGTGAAGAAGAAGCGCTTAAGCGCGCTCGGAGCCGTGGTCGCCACAGTGGTCGGCGGTTACGCCGCGGTCACCGTGCTGCATGCCGATGCGGCCGAGCAGGAAGTACAGGCCGGCGGTGATCTCGGCTCGAACGTGATCGTCTTCGACCCGTCGATGGCCGCCACGGACATCCAGGCGAAGGCCGACGAGATCTTCAAGAAGCAGGAGTCCAACCAGTTCGGTACGGACCGCTACGTGCTCGCCTTCGAGCCGGGCACCTACAACGGCCTGAACATCCAGGTCGGGTTCTACACGTCGGTGCTCGGTCTCGGGCAGAATCCCGATGACGTCCAGATCAACGGCGACCTCACGGTTGACGCGGGCTGGTTCGACGGCAACGCCACCCAGAACTTCTGGCGGTCGGCGGAGAACCTGTCGATCACTCCCGTCTCGGGTGCGGACCGCTGGGCGGTGGCGCAGGCCGCGCCGTTCCGCCGCATGGATGTGCATGGAGACCTCAACCTCGCCCCTGACGGGTACGGCTGGGCGTCCGGCGGCTACATCGCCGACTCGCGGATCAGCGGGGCCCAGCAGCCGTACTCGCAGCAGCAGTGGTTCACCCGTAACAGCGAGATCAAGTCGAACGAGAACGGCGTCTGGAACATGACGTTCTCGGGGGTGAAGGGCGCCCCGGCCCAGAGCTTCCCGAACCCGCCGTACACCGTGCTGCCGACCTCGCCGGTCACCCGCGAGAAGCCCTACCTCTACGACGGCGGCGTGTTCGTCCCCGACCTGGCGCACGACTCTTCCGGCGTGAGCTGGGCGAACGGCAACACGCCGGGTAAGAGCCTGCCGCTGAGCGAGTTCTACGTGGCGAAGCCGGGTGATTCGGCGGCCACCATCAACGCCGCGCTGGAGCAGGGCCTGAACCTGCTGCTCACCCCGGGCGTCTACCACGTCGACGACACGATCAAGGTGACGCGGCCGGACACGGTGGTGCTCGGCATCGGCTACGCCACGATCATTCCCGACAACGGCGTGACCCCGATGCAGGTCTCCGACGTGGACGGCGTGAAGATCGCCGGTGTGCTGTTCGACGCGGGTACCGCCAACTCGGAGAACCTGCTGGTCATCGGCGAAGATGGAGCCTCGGCGGACCACGCGGCCAACCCGGTTTCCGTGCAGGACGTGTTCTTCCGGATCGGTGGCGCCGGGCCCGGCAAGGCGACGAACAGCCTGCTGGTGAACAGCGACGACACGGTCATCGACCACATCTGGGCGTGGCGTGCCGACCACGGCGCCGGCGCGGGCTGGACCGAGAACCCCGCCGACTCGGGCCTCGTCGTCAACGGCGACGACGTCACCGGGTACGGGCTCTTCGTCGAGCACTACCAGAAGGACAACGTCGTCTGGAACGGCGAGAACGGCCGGACGATCTTCCTGCAGAACGAGATGCCGTACGACCCGCCGAGCCAGGACGCCTGGCGCGCCGACGCCAAGGGGTACGCGGCATACAAGGTCGCGGACACCGTCAAGAACCACGAGGCGTGGGGCCTGGGCAGCTACTGCAACTTCACCGCCGACGAGAGCATCCACGCGGAGCACGGCTTCGAGGTGCCGGTGACCGACGGCGTCAAGCTGCACGATCTGCTGACCGTCTCGCTCGGCGGCAAGGGCACGATCGACCACGTCGTCAACCAGACCGGCGACGCCGCACAGGGTGCCGAGACCGTGCCGGTGAACGTGGTCAGCTTCCCGTAGCAGGCCGGATCTCCCCGGAACCGCGGGCGATCAGCGTTGTAGGGATGCTGATCGCCCGCGCTCCCTGCGTACCCCCATCGATCTGCTCGAAGAGTGCCCCCGCGGCCGCCCGGCCTGTCGCGGCAGGATCCTGAGCCACCACGGTGACCGCGGGTTCGAGCAGGTCAGCCGTGGGAAAGTCACCAAGCCCGACCAACGCCACCCGGTCCCGCAGCCCGCGCTCGCGCAGCGCCCGGACCACCTCGATCGTGACCGACGTGCTCCCGGCGAGAATCGCAGTGGGCGGATCCGGCAGCGCGAACACCGCGTGAACCTCCCGCTCCACAAACACAATTCGCCGATGCCCGTGGTTCCTCAGATGGCGCATCCCCTGACCGATCCCGGCCTCGCGGTCGATGACGACGCTCGGCAGGTCCACCACCGCCGGAGCCGTCAGGATCACCCCGTCCACGTGCCGCCGGGCGAACGCCTCCACCAGGTCCTGCGCCCGCTGCGGGTCGTCGTCGGTGCTGCCACCGAGCACATGTACGCCACGCGCGCGGGCCTCGTCCTCAACAGCGCGATGCACCGCCGCGGAGAACGGTCCGGCCAGGTCGGTGAGCAGGACCCCGATCATCCGGGTACGCCGATCGTTGCGCCGCAGCATGCTGGCACCGAGGTTCGGCCGGTATCCCAGCGCGGCAACGGCCGCCCGCACCCGCGCGGCGAGCCCGGGGTCCACTGTGGTCTCGCCGTTCACCACCCGGGACACGGTTTTCAGGCTCACGCCCGCGTTCCGGGCGACATCGTTCATGGTGGGCCGCCCCACGACAGACCTCCCAATGATCACTGTACGCAATCTGCCGGAAACTTATTGTTGACAGTCGATGCATGGCGACGTCTACTGCAAGACAACGTTGTCTCTCGATTTGTGCTAAATCGGTTTGGAGGGGACATGCGGCAATGGATCGTGCCCCGGGGCGGGCGACTCGGCCCGGCAGTGGTCGTCGGGGTGCTGGTGGTGGGCACCGCGGCGGCATGCGGCGGCGGGACGGGCGAACCGGTCGTCGGCCTCATCACCAAGACGGACACAAACCCGTTCTTCGTGACGATGAAGAAGGGCGCCCAGCGCGAAGCCGGCCAGCAGGGTCTCGAACTGCAGTCGTTCGCGGGCAAGCAGGACGGCGACAACGAGGCGCAGGTGCTGGCGATCGAGAACCTGTCGTCGTACGGTGCCAAAGGTTTTCTGATCACTCCCAACGATTCCAAGGCGATCGTCCCGTCGATCGACCTCGCCCATGAGCGGGGCATGCTCGTCATCGCCCTGGACACGCCGACCGACCCGCCGGACGCGGCCGACGCCACCTTCGCGACCGACAACTACCAGGCCGGGAAGCTCATCGGGCAGTGGGCGAAGGCGAAGTTCGCGAAGGACGGCCGGACGGCGAAGATCGCCATGCTGGACCTCAACGCCAACCAGGTCTCCGTGGACGTCAAGCGGGACCAGGGATTCCTCGACGGGTTCGGCATCCCGGTCGGCGACGCCAACAAGATCGGTGACGAGAGCGACCCGCGGATCGCCGGACACGACGTCACCGACGGCGCGGAGGACGGCGGGCGTACGGCGATGGAGAACCTGCTGCAGAAGGACCCGTCGATCAACCTCGTCTACACGATCAACGAACCCGCGGCGGCCGGCGCGTACCAGGCGCTCAAGGCCGCCGGGCGGGACAAGGACACGGTCATCGTCTCCATCGACGGTGGCTGCCCCGGGGTCGAGAACGTCAAGAAGGGCGTCATCGGCGCGACGTCGATGCAGTTCCCGCTGAAGATGGCGAGCATGGGCATCGAGGCGATCGCGAAGTTCGCCAAGGACGGCTCGAAACCGCAGGCCACGGCCGGTAAGGACTTCATCGATACCGGCACCACCCTGATCACCGACGACCCGCAGGCCGGCGTGGAAGCCAAGGATTCCACGTGGGGCACGCAGAACTGCTGGGGCTGAGCATGGCAACTGCCACCGAGACCGCCACCGACTTCGACGTCGCCAGGAACGACTCGTTCGGCCTGCGCGTCCAGCACATCCTGCACGGCAACCCGGTCCTCGGGCCGCTGGCCGTCCTGATCGTGGCGATCATCGCGTTCTCGATCGTCAACGTCCGCTTCTTCTCCGCCGCCAACCTCTCACTCGTCCTCGCGCAGGTCACCGTCATCGCCGTGCTCGCCCTCGGCCAGACGCTGGTGATCCTGACCGCCGGTATCGATCTCTCGGCGGGCGCCATCGCGGTCTTCTCCTCGATCCTGATGGCGGTTTTCTGCACCCGGGCCGGGCTGCCCGGCGTGCTTGCACTGCTGTTCGGTCTCGCCTTCGGCACGGCCATGGGCGCGCTCAACGGCTTCCTGGTAACCCGGATCAAGCTGCCACCGTTCATCGTCACGCTCGGCACGCTGACGATGTTCTTCTCACTGAACTCGGTGATCTCCAACAGCGAGACGGTCCGCGGCTCGGACATGCCCTCGATCATGACGTGGACCGGCAACTCCATCCCGATCGGCGGCTTCCGGCTCACGTACGGCTCGATCTTCATGTTGCTGCTGTTCGGGCTCTTCTTCTATGCCCTGAGCAGGACCGCATGGGGCAAGCACGTGTACGCGACGGGCGACGACATCGAGGCTGCCCGGCTCGCGGGTATCCGTACCAGTCGCGTGTTGTTCTCGGTCTACACGATCGCGGGTCTGCTCTACGCCGTCGGCGGCTGGATCCTGATCGGCCGCCTCGCCTCGGCCAGCCCCAACGTCGGCACCGACTACAACCTCGACTCCATCACGGCCGTCGTCCTCGGCGGCACCAGCCTCTTCGGCGGCCGGGGCAGCGTCCTCGGCACCCTGATCGGCGCCCTCATCGTCGGCGTCTTCCGCAACGGCCTCCAGCTCGGCGGCGTCGAAGTCGTCTGGCAAGGCTTCGCGATCGGCCTCCTGGTGCTCGTCGCCGTTTCTCTCGACCAGTGGATCAGGAAGGTGAAAACCTGATGACGACTCCCGTCCTGGAAGCGCGTGGCCTGACCAAACGGTACGGGCGGGTCGTCGCCATCAACGGCAGCGATCTCGAGCTCTACCCCGGTGAGATCCTCGCGGTCATCGGCGACAACGGCGCCGGCAAATCCAGCCTGATCAAGGCACTCTCCGGCGCCATCGTCCCGGACGAGGGCGAGATCTACCTCGACGGCGAACGGGTGACGTTCCGCAATCCGATGGAGGCCCGCGAGGCCGGCATCGAAACCGTCTACCAGACCCTCGCCGTCGCCCCCGGCCTCGACATCGCCGACAACCTGTTCCTCGGCCGCGAACAACGCAAACCCGGCGTGCTCGGCAGCGTCTTCCGGATGCTCGACCGCGGCCACATGCGCGCGGAGGCCCGGCGGCACATGTCGGAGCTGGGCATCGGCACCCTGCAGAACATCGGCCAGGCGGTGGAGTCGCTCTCCGGCGGCCAGCGCCAAGCGGTCGCGGTGGCCCGCTCCGCGGCCTTCGGCAGCAAGGTCGTCATCCTCGACGAACCCACCGCCGCCCTCGGCGTCAAAGAGGGAAACCGGGTCCTGCAACTGATCCGCGACGTCCGCGACAAGGGCCTCCCGGTCATCCTGATCAGCCACAACATGCCCCATGTCTTCGAAGTCGCCGACCGCATCCACATCCAGCGCCTCGGCCGCCGCGCCACGGTCATCACCCCGAAGAGCCACAGCATGTCCGACGCGGTCGCCATCATGACCGGCGCCGCCGAGCCGCCACCCACTGCTAAGGCTTGAGGACGACCTTGCCGAGGTTCCGCCGCGTCTCAATGATGCGGTGGGCCTCGGCAGCGTCGCCCAGCGGCAGCTCGGCGTGGACCGCGGGCCGAAGCCGGCCGTCCCGGGCGAGCTTCCAGAGCAGATCGTGGTGCTGGTCGTAGAGGTCCCGATGGGCGGCGGCGAAGTGCCGGACGGCCATACCGGTCACGGTCTTCGCGCCGCCCAGCAGGTCGGACGCGTCGATCGTCCCACCGCCCGAGTTGAAGAAGACCAGCCGCCCACCGGGCCGGACCGCTTTCAGCGCGGTGCCGAGCAACTCCCCACCGGCCCCGTCGAGCACCACATCCACCTGCACGTCATCGCCATACCTGACAACTTCGTCGGCCCCCAGCTCGCGGAGAAAGTCACCCTTGGCGAGATCACCAACTGCCGCAACCACTCTGGGTACGCCCTGCAGCTTGGCCAACTGCACAGCGAGGTGCCCCACCCCGCCGGCCGCCGCGGTGACCAGCACCGATTCTTCCGGCTTTACGTTCGCGACGCTCAACGCCGCCAGCGCCACGTGTCCACTACGGACGAGTGCGACGGCTTGTGAGGCGCTGCTGCCCTGCGGAAGGTGGGTCGTCATCACGGCGGGGACGACGACCAGCTCGGCATATGAGCCGGTGAAGGGCAGGGACACCACCCGATCCCCGACGGAAAACCCCGTGACGCCTTCACCGACCGCGAGCACCTCGCCGGCGACTTCCCCGCCGAGCACTCCGGGGAGCGGGCTCTTGGGGTCCCGCACCATGCGTACGGCGGGGAGGGTGACGCCGATGGACTCCGGGCGTACGGTCAACTCGCCCTGACCTGGCACCGGATCCGCTGCCTGCTCCACCGTCAGCACTTCCGGCCCGCCGTGCTCGTAATAACGCACTCTCCGCATGCCCGCCAGGCTAATATAACTCGTTGGGATATCCCAACGGTTTAGCTAGGCTACGGCCGTGACCGACGTCCCGTACGCCCCACACAGCATCCGAGTCCTGCCAAGCTGGCTACTGGGCCGGGCGGCCGCCCGAGGCCACCGCCTCGTCACCGAAGCCCTCGCCGCCGAAGGCCTGCGAATGATGCACCACGCAGTCCTCGCCACGGTCGCCGAGCTGGGCCCGCTCTCCCAGGCCGACCTCGCCCGAACCCTGCGAGTCGATCCCAAAGACATGGTCGCCATCATCCAGGACCTGCACGGCGACGACCTGATCGACCGCACCCCATCCCCGGTCGACCGTCGCAAGAACTCCATCACCCTCACCCCAGCGGGCCAGGCAACCCTGACCCGCACCACCCACCTCGGCAATCAGGCCAACGCCACCCTCACCGCCGCCCTGACCCCCGCCGAACAATCCCAGCTCATCGCCCTGCTCACCCGAGTGGTCGCCGGTTGAGTGGGGCTTCTCAGGCGATCTGTCGCAGGTCGTTGCCATAGGCGAAGATGATCCACATCTTGGCACCCAGCGCCTGCGCGTAACGGCTGAGCGTGGCGACCTCGTTCACATCGAGATCGCCGTTCTCGATCTGACTGACCCGCCCGGGCGTCACCCCCATGAGATCAGCCACCTGCCGCTGCGTCAGCCCCAGCCGCCCATTCCGCGTAAGGGTCTGCGTGCGTTCGGTGACCGTCCCGAGAATACGACACCACCCTCCGACGTAGCCGGTGGACGGAGTAACAGCCTGCTCAAAACGGCAAACCATGACGTGCCGGCCCGGCAATCATCGCCCTCCCGAAATCCATTCACCACCTCGCGGCTATCCCGATATTCACCATTCGCCATTCAGTCCCATGTGATATCCCTCAATACGATAAAGGCACACCCGCCCTTCCGATCAAGGTCCCCGCTGAGAAGGATCAAGGGATGACATTCGCTCAGCTGGAAATCTTTACCACAGTCGAATTGGCGTGGATTCGTGACCCGACCCGACGCCGAAACTACTCCCCAGCAACCGAGGAGTTCCGGCGTGAGCACCGGGTCCGGCGGGCTTTCGGAAAAGCACTAGGTCATGCCGCCCGGCTGCGCCGCGACTCTCCCGACGCCCGGACAGCGGACGGCAAAATCATGTGGATCGAGGCCGCACGTGCGTTGTTCCGCGACGCGAACACCAGCCGGGCTCAAGCCGACGCCGCATACGAGCGTGACCGCAGACGCGCCACCGGCGACCTGTTCGACTGGGGCCGTTTCACCAACCGCTGGCGAGTCAAATACGGCACCGCCTGCTGACAAATGACTAGACGATATCCACAGCCCCCAACGAGAGATGAAAGGAAGCCGACTTCATACAGAGCAGCACACGCCAGGCGACCTACGCCACCACGGGTTCCGCCTACAACGCCACACCGCCCGCATCCAAGGACACCGAACACCGGACGCCTCGCGACCACGACCCGAACCCGGCCGCTGGGCCGTTACCCAGCAGGCAACCCCGAAAGCCACACCCTGACCGCCGGCCGGGATGCCACACACCGGGCCGACACCCGCAGTCGACCCCCGAGAATCGACAAACACCACAACCACGCCGGGACCCTGGACCACCGGCCGGATCACCACGGCAGCCCTCGATCCCGCATATCGAACGCGGCCGCGCGACCCGAACAAAACCGTCACCCAACGTCAACGGCCGTTACCTGGAAGGCCTCATTGCTCGCCCCTCCGTCGCATTGACCGGCCGGTAGTTCTCCGGGTCGGTCTGTCGCAGGGTTCGCAGCCACGCGCGGACCTCTGTGGTGATTTTGATGGTGCGGGGTTCGGTTACCAGGAGGGGAGCATGGCTTCGGGGTAGCGGGAGCCGGCGGCGCCGTGGGGGAGGATCTGCTGGATGCGGGTGAGGTCGTCGGGGGTGAGGGTGACGTCGGCGGCGGCGACGTTTTCGGCGAGGCGGGCGGGGCTTCGGGTGCCGGGGATCGGGACGATGTGGGGACCCTGGGCGAGGAGCCAGGCGAGGGCGAGCTGGGTGACCGCGATGCCCTTGCTCTCCGCGAGGGTGGTCAGCTGCTGGACCGCGGCCAGGTTCTTCTCGTAGTTGCCGGGCTGCCAGCGGTCGTCCCAGCTGCGCATGTCGTCCGCCGGGTATTCGGTGGCCGGCTTGACCGTGCTGGTCAGGAAGCCGCGGCCGAGCGGGGAGTAGGGCACGAAGCCGATGCCGAGCTCGCGGACGACCGGGAGGACGTCGGCCTCGACCGCGCGTTCGAAGACGGAGTATTCAGTCTGAAGGACCGAGACGGGGTGTACGGCGTGGGCCCGGCGGATGATGTCCGGGCCCGCCTCGCTGAGGCCGAAGTAGCGGACCTTGCCCTCGGCGATGAGCTCACCGATCGTGCCCGCGACGTCCTCGATCGGGACGTCGGGGTCCACGCGGTGCTGGTAGAGGACGTCGATGTGGTCCGTGCCCAGGTAGCGCAGGCTGTTCTCGGTGACCTCGCGGATGTGGGACGGGCGGCTGTCCAGGCCGACGCCGACGTTGGCCGGGTCGCTCAGGTCGAAGCCGAACTTGGTGGCGATCACGATGTCGTCGCGGAAGCCCTTCACCGCCCGGCCGACCAGCTGCTCGTTGCTGCCGGTGCCGCCGCCGTAGAGCTCGGCGGTGTCGATGAGGGTGACGCCGAGCTCGTACGCGCGACGGATCGTGGCTGTTCCGCCTTCTTCGTCGCCGGCGCCGTACGCCATGGTCATGCCCATCGTGCCGAGGCCGATGGCGCCCACGCTGAGGCCTTGTGTTCCTAGATCGCGTTTGTTCATGAGCCCAACGCTACGAACGTGGCCGGTCACCGTCATGGGTTCTGACTCGCATAGGATTGCCTGATCCTCTCAGGGAGCGCCGCATGCTCGAACGCCTTGCCGAAGCCGTGAACCGGCACCACGTCGGAATCTGGGGCGAAACCGCCGTCCCCCGCCAGACCCTGGTCGCCCTCGACGAGTCCATCGCCCCCAGCGACCAGCAGTACGTCCCGATGATCTGCTTCACCGTCGCCGGCGCCAAACGCAGCGTCTCCGGCGAACGCAGCTGGGTCACCCGAGGCGGCGAGATGTTCCTGAACTCCCTGGCCACGCCGGTCAGCGCGATCTTCGAGCGGGTGCCGTACCGGTCGGTGGTGCTCCACCTCGACAGTCAGGTCCTGGCCGGCTCGATCCTGGAGATGGGCGACAAGGTCACGTCCGACGGCGAGGTGCGCACCACGGCCCCGATGACGCCGGAGATCGTCGACGCGGTCACCCGCTGGGTCTGCCTGCTGGATGCGCCGCAGGACATCGGTGCACTGGCCGGCCGCGTCGAGGGCGAGATCCTCTACCGGCTGCTGGCGGGCCCACTCGGCCCGGCGCTGCGGCAATGGTCGCGCACCGACACCGCGGCGGCCCGGATCCGCGAGGCCGCCGCGTGGATCGTCACCCACTATGACGAGCCGCTGGCCATCGACGGCATCGCGGCGGTCGCCCACATGAGCCCCGCGACCCTGCACCGGCACTTCAAGGCTGCGACGGGCATGAGCCCGATGCGGTTCCAGAAACAGCTCCGGTTGCAGGAAGCGCGGCGCCGCATGATGGCCGGCGAGGGAAGCGCGGCCGAGGTCGCCCAATCGGTGGGGTACGCGAGCGCGACGCAATTCAACCGCGAATACCGCCGCTTCTACGGGCTGCCACCGGGTCAGGACACGAAGCGCCTCCAGGTCAGGCGTTGAGGCCGCCGTCGATAGTGATCGTGGTTCCGGTGACGTGCCGCCCGCCCTCGCCTGCGAGGTAGGCGATCATGGCCGCGATGTCCGCCGACTGCCCGTAGCGCCCGAGGGCGATATGGGCGATGGCCTGGGCGGCGTGCGGTGCGTCCGCGGGGTTGCCGTCGGTGTCGGTGGGGCCGGGCTGAACGACGACTGCAGTGATGTTGCGCGGCCCGAGCTCGCGGGCGAGCCCCCGGTTGAGCCCCTGCAGCGCCGACTTGCTCGCCGCGTAGAGAGCGCCACCCAGGAAGGGCATCCGGTCTGCGACGTTGCTGCCGACGGTGATGATCCGCCCGCCGTCCGGCATGTGTCCGAGGGCAGCTTGGACGGCGACGATGGTCGACCGGACGTTGATGGCCAGCACCCGGTCGATGTCGTCGACGCTCATGGTTCCGATCGGGCCGAAGAGTGTCGCCGCTGCGTTGTTGACCAGGATGTCCACCTGCCCGAACGCCTCCGCGGCGCGCTCGACGGCACTGGTGACGGCGGCGGGGTCGATGCTGTCGGCCTGGATCGCCAGCCCGCGGGCGCCGGTCCCGGCGATCCGGCCGACAAGTTCGTCGGCCTGCTGCCGGGAGCTGACGTAGGTGAACGCGACGTCGGCGCCCTGCTCGGCCAGCATTAGTGCCGCCTCGGCACCGATGCCCCGGCTGCCACCGGTGATCAGGGCGGTCTTGCCCTTCAGTGCACTCATGAGCGAACCCCGTTTCTGTGTCGGTCAGCACAGAATTGGGTACGTAGAATCGGCCCGTCAAGGATTCTGTGTCGATCGGTAGAGAAAGGTGGGCCATGTCACCGCGAGGGCGTCCCCGCTCCTTCGACCGGGAGGCAGCACTGCGGGAGGCGATGTTCGTCTTCTGGCGCGGCGGTTACGAGTGCGCCTCGATGACCGACCTGACCACCGCGATGGGTATCGGCTCACCCAGCCTCTACGCCGCGTTCGGCAGTAAGGAGGCGCTGTTCCGCGAGGCGGTGATCCTCTACGGCGACACTTTCGGCTCGCTGACGCGCCGCGCGCTGGCCGAACAGCCGACCGCGCACGCCTCGATCTCCGCGATGCTCCACGACAACGCCGCGAACTACACCGAGCCGGGCCGCCCGCACGGCTGCATGGTTGTGCTGACCGGCATGAACTGCTCGGAACCGGGAGTGCAGGACTTCCTGACCGTCCTGCGCAAAAACTGCCACGAGTTGATCCGCGACCGTCTCCATAAGGGAGTCACTGACGGTGACCTGCCGCCCGCGACGAACATCGAGGCGATGAGCGCCTTCTACAACGCCGTGCTGAACGCGCTCTCCCTCCAGGCCCGCGACGGCGCCGACTTCAAGGAACTCACCGCCATCGCCGACGGCGCGCTGGCCGCATGGTCTTCCTATGCCCCGGCCCCCCGCGTCAGTGCAGGCTGATCGGCATGGCGTTGAGGTTATGGTTCTCCACGATGGTGAATGAGCGGGTCTTGCCGTTCACCTGGAACTTCGCACCCGGCAGGAACGCACCCACGACACCTTTGCGGAAGCCGTCGTCGACCAGGAAGATCGCCGAGTAGCCGCGCCCACCGCGAATGGTTGTGGTCCACGGTTGGACGATGTAGAGCTGCCCGCCGGAGCGGATCCAGAGATAGCCGGAATCGGTGTCGGCGGCATGGCTGTCCTCAAGCGGCGGGGGCGTCGGCGATGCCGTCGTGGGCGGCGCGGTGGTCGGTTCGGTGACGGGCACCGAGGTGGTGGCCGCAGGCGAGGGTGATGGCGTCGTCGCGGCGACCGGCTCACCGGGCCCGCAACCAGCAGCGCCGGCCAGTAGAAGAGCTGCGATCAGAACTTTCCCCGTGTTCACCGACCCATGGTCCGGCCCGATCCACCAGGCGCGCGACCCCGTCCGGGCGATACCGGAAAAACACGACACCATCATCCGCCCCTGCTATGCGCAAAGCCCGCTGGGCGCGTCGCCCTCGCGGACGTTGTGCAGGAATTCTGCCAGCGCCGTGGGGTCGGGATGTTCGCCGTTGAGCAGGGAGGCGCTGACGTTCGCCTTGTCGGACTCGGAGAGTGGCTCCAGGGAGATGCAAGGTCGTCCCAGAAGGCGCCGCGGTCCGGTTTGAACTCCTGGCCAGTCACCCCAGAAACGTATTATTAATGCCACGTTTTTGGCCAGGAGTTCAAACCGAGGCCGATGTCAGGCGCCCCAGCCGGCCTGTTCGCCGCCGACGCGGTCGGCGACGATCTTTTCCTGGTAGCCGCTGCGCTTGTAGGCGGCGACCGGGTCCGGGTCGAGGCCCAGGTCCGTGCGGACCTCGGCGAGCAGCGGCCGGACGTCCGTGTTGTAGGCGTCCATGATGACGGCGTTGGCTTCGAGGACGTCGCCGTCGTTCTGGGCCTTCGTCAGGGCGTCGCGGTCGACCAGGAGGGCCTTGGCGGTGGCTTCCTGGATGTTGAGGATCGAGCGGATGATCGCGGGGATCTTCGCTTCGATGTTGTGGCACTGGTCGAGCATGAAGTTGATGCCGTACGCCGGGTCGAGCGCGCCGCCGCGGACGATCTCGTACATGATGCGGAACAGCTGGAACGGGTCCGCGGCACCCGCCATCAGGTCGTCGTCGGCGTAGAAGCGGCTGTTGAAGTCGAAGGCGCCGAGCTTCTTCTGGCGCAGGAGGAACGCGACGATGAACTCGATGTTGGTGCCGGGGGCGTGGTGGCCGGTGTCGATGCAGACCGTGGCCTTGGGGCCCAGCTCGAGGCAGTGGGCGTAGGACGTGCCCCAGTCCGGGATGTCCGTGGCGTAGAAGGCCGGCTCGAAGAGCTTGTATTCGAGCAGGATCCGCTGGTCGTCGCCGAGGCGGGCGTACGTTTCCTGGAGGGCCGCGGCCAAACGGTCCTGGCGGTTGGTGAGGTCGTCCTGGCCGGGGTAGTTGATGCCGTCGGAGAACCACAGTTTCAGGTCGCGGGAACCGGTCGCGTCCATGATGTCGATGGCTTCCAGCAGGTGATCGGTGGCCTTGCGGCGCACGGCCGGGTCGGGGTTGGTGACCGAGCCGAGTTTGTAGTCGTCGTCCTGGAAGACGTTGGTGTTGATCGCCCCGATGCCAACACCCAGACTCTTCGCGTACGCCGTGAGCGCCGAATAGTCGTCCACTTTGTCCCAAGGGATGTGCAGCGCGACCGTCGGGGCGACACCCGTGTACCGATGCACGACGGCGGCGTCGGCGATCTTCTCCTGGGGGGTGCGCGGGACGCCCGCCTGGGTGAAGACCTTGAAGCGGGTGCCCGAGTTGCCGAACGCCCAGGACGGGGTCTCGACCCGCTGTGCGGTGAGGGCGCGCTTGACGGCGGCGAGGTCGGTCATGGTGTCACGCTTCTTCCGGTTCGGTGAGGTGGAAGACCTCGGTCAGCAGGGGGAAGCCGTCGTCGGGGGTGGTGCCCGCGAAGAACGGGGCCATCTCCGCCTGCCAGCGGGTGTTGACGTCCGTTGCGGCCATGGCGGCCTCGGACTCGGCCAGGTTGTCAGCCTCGACGTAACCGATGAGCAGGCCGTCGGGGCGCAGGAAGAGGGAGTAGTTGCGCCAGCCGGTGGCCCGAAGTGCGTCCTGCATCTCGGGCCACACGGCTTTGTGCCGCTCTACGTACTCCTCCAAGCGGTCCGTACGGACCTGGAGTTGGAAGCAGTAGCGGGGCATGTGAATCAGAAGTTGAACTGGTCGATGTTCTCGGCGGTGAACTCGGTGGGCGGGCCGAGGACGATCTCGCCGGCGGCACCGATCGTGTATTCGCCGAGCTTGCCGGCCTTGAACTTCTCACCCTCGGCGCCGGTGATCTGGCCGGAGGCGAGCGCGGCGCCGGTGAAGGCGGCCAGGTAGCCGATGTCGGCCGGGTTCCAGAGCGCGAACTTCTTGACGGTGCCGTCCTTGACGTACTGGCGCATCTGGTTCGGCAGGCCGAGGCCGGTGATCGCGACCTTGCCCTTGTAGTTCGAGGAGCTGACGTAGCGCGAGGCCGCGGCGATGCCCACGGTGGTCGGGGAGACGATCACCTTGAGATTGGGGTACGACTGGAGCAGCCCCTGTGCCTCCTGGAACGACTTCTGGTCGTCGTCGTTGCCGTACGCCGTCTTGACCAGCTTCAGCTTGCTGTATTCAGGCTTGGCCAGTTCCTTCTTCATGACGTCGATCCAGGCGTTCTGGTTCGTGGCGTTGGGGGTGGCCGAGAGGATCGCGATGTCGCCCTCGCCGCCGGCCAGCTCACTCGCCATCTTGGTCAGGCTCTCGCCGATGCCCTGGGTGGTGGCCTGGTTGATGAACGCGTCGCGGCAGTCCTTGGAGGCGTCGGAGTCGAACGAGACGACCTTGATGCCGGCCTGGCGAGCCTGGTTGAGCGACGGGCAGACCGCGTTGGGGTCGTTCGCCGCGACCACGATGACGTCCTGCTGCTGCTGGATCAGCGTGTTGATATAGCTGACCTGCGAGGAGGCGCTGGCGTCGTTCGGGCCGACAAGCTTGTACTCGCCCTTGAGCTCGCCGACCGCCACCTTGCCGCCGCCGGTCTCGACGTCGGTGTAGGGGTTGTTGAGCTGCTTCGGCAGGAACGCGATCTTCAGGCCGGCCTTGGTCTCGGCGTTCGGGTTGGCGGACGCGCCGGGCTGGGCCGCGCCGCCGCCGGTGCTCTCCGCGCTGTCCTTGGTGGTGCCCCCGCCACAGGCAGAGAGACCGAGGACGAGAAGTGAGGCGCTGGTGGCTGTCAGTAGTCGTCGGTGGGAACGGAACATGGCTGACTCCTATGGACGGGGGGAAATTCAGCTGGCTGCGGCTTGGCGGACTTTTCGCCTTTGCCGCGAGGTGCGGATCGAGGACACGACATTGGGCAGAAGAACGGAGAGCACGAGCAGCGTCCCGGTCACGATGTTGAGAGCCTGGCCGGAGACGTCCTGCAGGCGGAGGGCGTTCTGCAGGGCGGCGAGCAGGACCACCCCGGCGAGTACGCCCGGCAGGTTGCCTTTACCGCCGAAGATCGATACACCGCCGAGCAGCACCGCCGCGACCACGGCCAGTTCGAGCCCCGAACCGTTGTCGGCACGGGCGCTGGAGTAGCGCAGGGTCCACAGGATGCCGACGAGGGCAGAGACCGCGCCGCTCGCGACGTACAGCCAGAATTTGGTCCTGGCCACCCGGATGCCGGCGAAGTGCGCGGCCTGGTCGTTGGCACCGATCGCGTAGAGCGAGCGGCCGAACGGCGTCGCGTGCAGCACGATGCCGAAGACGATGGCGAGCGCCACGATCGGGATCAGGACGTTCGGGACGGAGCCGCCACCGATCGTGCCGGTGACCCAGCCGGTGTAGTCGAACGGGAAGTCCGCCACCGCGCCGTCGCCGAGCACCACGAACGCGAGGCCGCGGTAGAGCGCGAGGGTGCCGATCGTGACCGCGAGCGACGGCAGGCCCAGCGCGTTGACCAGGAAGCCGTTGATCGCGCCGAGCACCGCGCCGATCACGATCACGAGCGGGATGATCATCTCGATGGAGAGCCCGTTGTTCCAGAACCAGCCCATCAGCGAGCTGGCCAGGCCGAGGATGCTCGCCACCGACAGGTCGATCTCGCCGGTCACGATGATCAGCGTCATCGGCAGCGCGACCAGCACGATCGGCATCAGGTCGAGGATCAGGAACGTGAAGTTACGGCTCGTGCCGAAGTTGGAAACCCCGAGCGACGCCGCGACGATCACCACGACGGTCAGCAGGATGATGATGCCGTCCCAGGTCGCCAGCCTGCCGAGGCCGTCCTTGAGGCTGCGAGGGTTCGCTGTGGCATCAGACATGGGAATCCCTCTTTCGCAGCGAGCGGGCGATGCGGACCGCGACGATCCGGTCGGCGCAGATCGCGAGGACGATCAGCGCGCCGACGATGGCCTGCTGCCAGAACTGGTTGATGTCCAGCACGGTCAGGGCGCTGCCGATGACGGTCAGCAGCAGCGCGCCGAGGCCCGCGCCCCAGACCGTGCCGCTGCCGCCCGAGACGGCCACCCCGCCGACCACGACCGCGGCGACGACGTTGAGTTCGTAGCCGTTGCCGGCCGAGGCGTCGATCGTGCCGAAGCGGGAGGCGAAGAGCACCCCGGCGAGCCCGGCGAGCGCGCCACTGATGATGAACGCGGCGAGCATGTTGCGGGCGACCTTGATACCGGCCAGCTCCGCGGCGCCGGGGCTGGAGCCCATCGCGTACAGCTCGCGGCCGACCCGGTAGTTGCGCATCATCAGCGAGACGCCGCCGACCACGACCAGTGCGATCAGCACCAGCCACGGGATGCCCAGGATCGAGTCGTTCGCGAACTGCAGGAAGTGCCCGGGCAGCTCGTCGGCGTTGACCTGGTCGCCGCCGGCCCACGAGTAGATGAGGCCGCGGAAGATGTACATCGTGCCGAGCGTGACCACCAGCGCCGGCACCCGGCCGTAGCGGACCAGGACGCCGTTGAGCAGCCCGGCGATCGCGCCGACGGCGAGGCCGACCAGCAGCGCCACGATCATCGGCAGGCCAGGGTTGTCGCTCATCATCGAGGCGACCGTGAACGCGCTGATGCCGAGCACCGAGCCGACCGAGAGATCGATGTTGCGGGTGATCACCACGACGGCCTGCCCGGCGGCCATCACCGCGAGGATCGACGTGTTGAGCAGGATGTCCCGGATGCTCTGCGCGGACAGGAACCGCGGCTGGCTCGCGGTCGTGTAGATGATCAGTGCCGCGAGGGCGACGATGATGCCCAGCTCGCGGGTCTTGACCAGCCCGCTGAACACCTTCTTCGCGGGTGAATGCGTAGCGACGGCGGCCACTATGCTCGAGCCCCCTTAGGCATGCTCTTCTGGCCCTCACAGTCGCGGCCGTCGCGAGCTTCAGCCAGGTGAAGTTCGGTGCAGGCGATCATGCCGCACCCATTGCCGCGTACATGACGCTCTCCTCGGTGGCTTCTTCTCTGGTCAGCTGGGCGGCGATGTGGCCCTCGCGCAGGACGACGATGCGGTCCGCCATGCCGAGCACCTCGGGGAGCTCGGAGGAGACCATGACGACGGCGAGCCCGCGCGCCGCCAGGGACGACAGCAGCCTGTGCACCTCGGCCTTCGTGCCGACGTCGATGCCGCGGGTGGGCTCGTCGACGATCAGCAGCTTGGGGCCGGTGGCCAGCCACTTGGCGAGCACGACCTTCTGCTGGTTGCCGCCGGAGAGCGTGCCGACCGGGTCGGAGAGCCGGCCGAACTTGGTCTGCAACTGCTTCGTCCACTCGGCGGCCTCACGGCGCTCGGAACCGCCGAAGAGCAGCCCGAGTTTCGCCAGCGCCCGGGATCGGGGCAGCGTCACGTTGCGCTCGATGGAGAGCTCCATGACCAGGCCCTGCTGGCGGCGGTCCTCGGGGACCAGGCCCATGCCCGCCGCCATCGACGCGCGGGGGTTGCCGCCCTTGAGCTTCTTGCCGAGGAACGTGACCGTGCCGCTGTCGTACTTGTCGACGCCGAACACGGCCTGCATGACCTCGGAGCGGCCGGCCCCGACGAGCCCCGCCAGGGCGACGATCTCGCCGGCCCTGACCTCGAAGCTGATGTCGCGGAAGACGCCCGCGCGGCTGAGCCCCTCCACCCGGAGCACGTTCTCGCCGATCGTGGCGTCCTGCTTGGGGTAGAGCGCGCTCAGGTCGCGCCCGACCATCCGCCGGATCATGTCGTCGACGCTCAGCTCGCTGACCGGCTCGGTGCAGACGTGCTTGCCGTCGCGCATGATCGTGACGCGCTGGCAGAGCGCGGTGATCTCCTCGAACCGGTGCGAGATGAACATGATCGCCGCGCCCTCGTCACGCAGCGCCCGGGTGACCGCGAAGAGCCGGTCAACCTCGACACCGCTCAGGGCCGCGGTCGGTTCATCCATGATGAGTACGCGGGCCTGGCTCGACAGCGCCTTCGCGATCTCGACGAGCTGCTGGTCGGCGATGGAGAGGCCCCGCGCCGGGCGGGTCGGATCGATCTGCACGCCGAGCCGCGCGAACAGCCGCGTGGCGTTCGCGTTCATCGTCCTGCGGTCGATCTGGCGCAGCCGGGTCAGCGGCTGGTTGCCCATCGCGATGTTCTCGGCGACGGACAGGTCGGGAAAGAGCGTCGGCTCCTGATAGATGACGGCGATGCCGGCTGCCTTGGCGTCGGCCGGGCCGGTGAAGGTGACCTCCTCGCCGTCGACCAGCAGCGTGCCGGTGTCGGGCCGGTGCACCCCGGCGAGCATCTTGACGATGGTGGACTTGCCGGCGCCGTTCTCGCCGACGAGCGCGTGCGCCTCGCCGGACTCGAGGGCGAAACTGACTCCCTGGACGGCAGCCACCGCGCCGAATGACTTGCTCACGTCGCGGACTTGGAGCAACGCGCTCACGGCCACCTCCTTGCTTGCCCGCAGCGGAAACAGAGGAAAAGATTCTGGGGCGGGTTGAAATGTTTCAGACGCCGATGTGACGAAAGTAGGTGGCTGCGATCACACATGTCAAGGCTCAATTAGAAACCTTGCTGAAACACGGACCTGGCGGTGCTAATGGGTCGCGTACGATGCGACTTCAACGTTTCAAAGGGGGCACAGTGGCGATTGGCAGGAGCCCGTCGGTCAAGGACGTGGCCGCATCCGCGGGCGTCTCGCTGGGCACCGTCTCGAACGTCATGAACCGTCCGGAGGTCGTCAGCCCGGCGACTCGCGAGCGCGTCGAGCGGGCGATGGCCGAGCTCGGGTTCGTCCGCAACGAGTCGGCCCGGCAGCTTCGCGCGGGAACGAGCCGCACCCTCGCGTACGTGATGCTCGAAGGCAGTAACCCGTTCTTCCACGACGTGGCCGCGGGCATCGAGATGGCGGCGGAGGACTCGGACCTCTCGCTGTTCATCTGCAACAGCAACGGGCGCTCCGGCCGCGAGGAGGTGCACCTCGACCGGCTGATGCAGCAGCGGGTCCAGGGCATCCTGATCACCCCGGTCGACCCCGGCGCGCGGCACCTCGCCGACATCGCCAAGCGCGGCATCCCGGTCGTCATCGTCGACCGGGTCGGCGAGGGCGGCGCGTTCTGCTCGGTGGCCGTGGATGACGTTCTGGGTGGCCGGATCGCGGTCGAGCACCTGGTCGAGCAGGGGCACACCCGGGTGGCGGTGATCGGTGGCCCGGAGAGCATCGGGCAGGTGCGCGAGCGGCTCGAAGGCGCTCGCCAGGTCTGGGCCGAGCTGGGGATGAAGCCCGACGACCTGACGTATCTGCCGACCTCCGAGATGACCGTCGCGGAGGGCCGGTCCGCGGGGGAGCGGCTGGCCGGGCTGCCCGCGCGGCGCCGCCCGACCGCCGCGTTCTGCGCCAACGACCTTCTCGCCCTGGGGCTGCTCCAGCAGGCGATCGGCGCCGGCCTGCGGATTCCGGAAGAGCTGGCGATCGTGGGCTTCGACGACATCGAGTTCGCCGCGGCTGCCGCGGTGCCGCTGACATCGGTGCGCCAGCCGCGTCAGGAGCTGGGCCGCGCCGCCGCCGGTCTGGTGCTCGACGAAGCGACAAATCCGGCGCACGAGCACCAGCAGCTGACGTTCGTGCCGGAGCTGGTCGCACGGGCTTCCACGGTGGCCCGCGCTAGGTCCTACTAAGAACGTTTCAGAACCCATCGTTTACCCGCCGGGCTATTGACCCCGCGCATGTTGCGGCCGTAACCTGCTCGCAATCTGTGAAACGTTTCACGAAGGCGACGTGAAGGACACTCATGGCGAACCCGGCAGTCAGCGATCTTCTCGGCCGCAGCAACCGGCTCGGAGCGGACCCCCGCACCACGAACTACGCGGGCGGCAACACCTCGGCCAAGGCGACGGAGACCGACCCCGTCACCAACGAGCCCACCGAGCTGGTCTGGGTGAAGGGTTCCGGCGGTGACCTCGGCACGCTGAAGGAATCCGGCCTCGCGGTGCTGCGCCTCGACCGGCTCCGCGCGCTGGCCGGTGTCTACCCCGGCGTCGAGCGCGAGGACGAGATGGTCGCCGCGTTCGACTACTGCCTGCACGGCCGGGGCGGTGCCGCCCCGTCGATCGACACGGCGATGCACGGCCTGGTCGACGCGCCGCACGTGGACCACCTGCACCCCGACGCGGGCATCGCGCTGGCCACCGCCGCCGACGGGCCCGCGCTGACCAAGGAGATCTTCGGCGACAAGGTGCTGTGGGTGCCGTGGCGCCGGCCCGGTTTCCAGCTCGGCCTCGACATCGCCGCCGTGCAGCGGGCCAACCCGCAGGCCATCGGCGTCATCCTCGGTGGGCACGGGATCACCGCGTGGGGCACGACCAGCGAGGAGTGCGAGGCACGGTCGCTGGAGATCATCAACACCGCCGCGGCCTATCTGGCGGAGCACGGGCGGGCAGAGCCGTTCGGTGCGCTGGCGCACGAGCCGCTCGCCGAGGACGTCCGGCGCGAGCGGGCCGCGGCGCTTTTCCCGATCGTGCGGGGGCTCGCGTCGACCGACCGGGCGCAGGTCGGCCACTACACCGACTCGCCGGTCGTGCTCGATTACGTGGCTCGCGAGCGGATGCCCGAGCTGGCGGCGCTGGGGACGTCGTGTCCTGACCACTTCCTGCGTACCAAAGTGAAGCCTCTGGTCCTTGACACCGCGCCCGACGCACCGCTGGAAGAAGTCGAAGCGCGGTTGAAGGAGTTGCACGCGGCCTACCGCGACGACTACCGCGGCTACTACGAGCGGCACGCCACGCCCGAGAGCCCGGCGATGCGCGGCGCGGACCCGGCGATCGTCCTGATCCCCGGCGTGGGCATGTTCAGCTTCGGTGCCAACAAGCAGACCGCGCGGGTGGCCGGCGAGTTCTACGTCAACGCCATCAACGTGATGCACGGCGCCGAGGCGGTCTCCACGTACGCGCCGATCGACGAGTCCGAGAAGTTCCGGATCGAATACTGGGCGCTCGAGGAGGCGAAGCTGCAGCGGATGCCGAAGCCGAAGCCGCTCGCCACCCGGATCGCGCTGGTCACCGGGGGTGGCTCGGGCATCGGCCGGGCGATCGCGCTGCGGCTCGCCGCCGAGGGGGCCGTCGTGATCGTCGCCGACCGTAACCTCGCGGGCGCCACCGAGGTCGCGGCTGAGATCGGCGGGCCTGACGCCGCCGTCGCGGTCGAGGCCGACGTGACCTCCGAAGAAGCGGTGGCTGCCGCCGTACGCGACGCCGTGCTCGCCTTCGGCGGTATCGACCTCGTCGTGAACAACGCCGGGCTCTCCATCTCGAAGCCGCTGCTGGAGACCACCGAGGGCGACTGGGACCTGCAGCACGACGTGATGGCCAAGGGCTCGTTCCTGGTCTCCAAGGCGACCGCCAAGGTGCTGATCGCACAGGGGATGGGCGGCGACATCGTCTACATCTCCAGCAAGAATTCGCTGTTCGCCGGCCCGAACAACGTGGCGTACGGCGCTGCGAAGGCGGATCAGGCGCACCAGGTCCGGCTGCTCGCCGCGGAGCTCGGCGCCTACGGGATCAAGGTCAACGGGGTCAACCCGGACGGCGTGGTCCGTGGCTCGGGCATCTTCGCCGGCGGCTGGGGTGCGCAGCGTGCCGCGGTCTACGGCGTGCCGGAGGAGAAGCTCGGCGAGTTCTACGCCCAGCGCACGCTGCTCAAGCGCGAGGTGCTGCCCGAGCACGTGGCCAACGCGGTCTTCGTGCTGACCGGGGGCGAGCTGTCCCACACGACCGGCCTGCACGTCCCGGTGGACGCGGGCGTCGCGGCTGCGTTCCTGCGGTGACGGGGGTTGCGGCGGCTGCAAAGGCGGCCTCAGGCGGGGCGGCCCGTTTCGCCGCCGTCGATCTCGGCGCTTCCAGTGGGCGCGTCATGGTCGGCGAGGTCGGGCCCGGCGAACTCACGCTGACCGAGGCGCACCGGTTCGTCAACGAGCCGGTGAGCGTCGGCGGCACGCTGCACTGGGACATCCTCGCGCTGTACCGCGGTGTCCTCGAAGGACTGCGCAGGGCCGGGCCGGTCGACGCGATCGGCATCGACTCGTGGGCCGTGGACTACGGCCTGCTGGACGAGAGCGGGGCGCTGCTCGGCAACCCGATCCACTACCGGGACGCGCGGACCGACGGCATCGCGGCGCAGGTCGGCCGGCTCATCCCCGAGCCGGAGCTCTACGGCGCGACGGGGCTGCAGAAGCTGCCGTTCAACACGATCTACCAGCTGGTGGCGGCCGCCGGGTCGCCCCAGCTGAGCGCCGCGCGGCGGATGCTGCTGATCCCGGACCTGCTCGCCTACTGGCTGACCGGGGTCGCGGGGGCGGAGGTCACCAATGCCTCGACGACCCAGCTCCTCGATCTGCGCTCGGGGGAATGGGCCACCGGGCTGATGAAGCGCGTGGGGATCGAGCCCGGCCTGTTCGCGCCGCTCCGGGCGCCGGGTTCGGTGATCGGGCCGGTGCTGCCATCGGTCGGGATCGGGACGCCGGAGGTGATCGCGGTCGGGTCGCACGACACGGCTTCGGCGGTTGTCGGGGTGCCGGCGGGTGACGACGATTTCGCGTACATATCGTGTGGGACCTGGTCTTTGGTCGGGGTTGAACTCGACGCTCCGGTGCTGACCGAGGCTTCGCGCCTGGCCAACTTCACGAACGAGGGCGGCGTCGACGGAAAAATTCGATATCTCCGGAACGTCATGGGATTGTGGCCTTTGCAGGAGTGTCTCCGAGAGTGGCCCGACTCCGACATTTCTGATTTGTTGGCGGCGGCGAGTGACCTCGAACCCCGCGCCCTGGTAGTTGACCTCGATGACCCGATCTTTCTGGCGCCGGGGGACATGGCGCGACGGGTGGCGGGACAAATCGGACGAGAATTGACGCGCGTGGAGACTGTCCGATGCATTGTGGACAGCTTGGCGCTCGCGCATCGGAAGGCGATTCGGCAGGCTTCGGATCTGTCGGGAAAATCGGTCAGCGCCGTGCACGTGGTCGGGGGTGGCGCGCGGAACGAACTGCTCTGCCAGCTCACCGCCGATGCCTGTGGCCTGCCCGTCCTCGCCGGCCCGGTCGAGGCTACGGCGCTCGGCAACGTTCTGGTCCAGGCTCGCGCGGCCGGCGCGATCAGCGGAGACCTGCGCGCGTTGCGGGCCCTGGTGCGGCAGACTCAGCACATCGTGCGTTACGAGCCGCGCGGCGACGAGGCAGCGTGGCAGGCAGTCGAGCGCCGGTGGGGAGGCTGACGTGCGCATCGCCCTGTTCGTCACGTGCCTGGCCGACACCATGTTCCCGGCGGCGGCGAAGGCCACCGTCCAGCTGCTCGAGCGGCTGGGCCACGAAGTGGTTTTCCCGCCCGGCCAGACATGTTGCGGCCAGATGCACGTCAACACCGGATATCAGGATCAAGCTCTGCCGTTGGTACGCCGCCACGTGCGCACCTTCGCCCCCTACGACGTGATCGTGGCGCCGTCCGGGTCCTGCGTCGGCTCGGTGCGACACCAGCACGCGATGGTGGCCCGCAACGCCGGCGACGCGGGACTCGCCGCACGGGCGGAGGATGTCGGCTCGAAGACGTACGAGCTGTCCGAGCTGCTCGTCGACGTGCTCGGCATCGAGGATGTGGGCGCGTACTACCCGCACCGGGTCACGTACCACCCGACCTGTCACTCCCTGCGGATGCTGCGGGTGGGGGACAAGCCACTGCGGCTGCTGCGCAACGTGCGAGGGATCGACCTGGTCGACCTGCCCGACGCGGACCAGTGCTGCGGGTTCGGCGGCACGTTCGCGATCAAGAACGCCGACACCTCGACCGCGATGCTCGCCGACAAGATGGGTCACGTCCTCGAAACCGGCGCCGAGGTCTGCACGGCGGGCGACTCGTCGTGCCTCATGCACATCGGCGGCGGGCTGTCCCGGCTCGACTCGGGCGTGCGTACGGTCCATCTCGCGGAGATCCTCGCCTCCACGTCGTCCTCGTCGGAGGAGAGCTGATGACCACGTTTCTCGGAATGCCGACGACCGCGCCGCGTGGGGTGGGCAACCTGCGTGGCGATGAACCGTTCCCGGCGGCAGCCCACAAGGCGCTGCAGGACGGACAGCTGCGCCGCAACCTCGGGCACGCCACCACCACGATCCGGCGCAAGTCCGGTGCGGTGATCGGTGAGCTGCCCGACTGGCAGGAGCTGCGCGAGGCTGGCTCGACGCTGAAGGCCAACACCATGGCCCGCCTGCCCGAGCTGCTCGACCAGCTCGAGGCGAACGTCACCGCGGCCGGCGGCGTCGTGCACTGGGCCGCCGACGCCAACGAGGCCAACGAGATCGTCACCGACCTGGTGAAGGCCACCGGGCACGACCGGGTCATCAAGGTCAAGTCGATGGCGACCCAGGAGATCGGGCTCAACGAGGCCCTCGAAGCGGCCGGGATCGCCGCCGTAGAGACCGACCTCGCCGAGCTCATCGTGCAGCTCGGGAACGACAAACCCAGCCACATCCTGGTCCCGGCGATCCACCGCAACCGCGCGGAGATCCGCGAGATCTTCCTGCGCGAGATGCCCGGCGTGGACCCGGCGCTGACCGACGAACCCGCCGAGCTGGCCGGGGCGGCCCGGCGCTACCTGCGTGAGACGTTCCTCAGCACCAAGGTCGCGGTCTCGGGGGCCAACTTCGCGATCGCCGAGACCGGGACGCTGGCCGTGCTCGAGTCCGAGGGCAACGGGCGGATGTGCCTGACGCTGCCGGAAACCCTGATCACCGTGATGGGCATCGAGAAGCTCGTGCCGACCTGGCGTGATCTTGAAGTCTTCCTCCAGCTGCTGCCGCGGGCGTCGACGGGGGAGCGGATGAACCCGTACACCTCGATGTGGACCGGGGTCACCCCCGGCGACGGGCCGCAGAACTTCCACCTGGTGCTGCTCGACAACGGGCGCACGGCGGTGCTCGCCGACGAGGTGGGGCGGCAGGCGCTGCACTGCATCCGGTGCTCGGCGTGCCTCAACGTGTGCCCGGTGTACGAGCGGACGGGCGGGCATGCCTACGGGTCGGTGTATCCGGGGCCGATCGGTGCGATCCTGTCGCCGCAGCTCACGGGGGTGGAGGACAACGCCTCGCTGCCGTACGCGTCGTCGCTGTGTGGTGCGTGCTTCGACGCGTGCCCGGTGAAGATCGATATCCCGTCGATCCTGGTGCACCTGCGCAACGAGGTGCCGCACCCGCGTGCGGAGAAGGCGGCGTTCGGCGCTGTGGCGTACACAATGGATCATCCTGCGCTCTACACCCGCGCGCAGCATGCCGCGAAGCTGAGCAGACATGCGAAGAAGCTGCCCCCGCCCCTGAACGGCTGGACGGCCTCCCGCGACCTTCCCGAACCGCCGGCGGAGACGTTCCGCGACTGGTGGGCCAAGCGATGAGCAGCCGCGAGCTGATCCTCGGCCGCATCAAGGCCGCCCTCGGTGACACCGCCGTGCCCGAGGTCACCCGGGACTACCGCCCGGCCGCCGGCCAGGAGCCCGACATCGAGCTGCTCATCGACCGGCTCGTCGACTACAAGGCGGTGGTGCACCGCAGCGACGACGTGGCCGGCGTCGTTGCCTCCCTGAATCCCGGGCGGCTCGTGCTGCCCCCCGGCCTCGACCCCTCCTGGGTGCCGTCCGGTGCCACGATCGTCGACGACGAATACCAGGCCGAGGCCGTGCTGACCGCCTCCACCGTGGCCATCGCCGAGACCGGCACGATCGTCCTCGACGGCTCCCCGGACCAGGGCCGGCGCCGCATCTCGCTCCTGCCCGACCTGCACATCTGCGTCGTACGTCCGGACCAGATCGTGGCCTCGGTGCCGGACGCCATCGCCCGCCTGGACCCGCGCCGCCCGCTCACCTGGATCAGCGGCCCGTCGGCGACCAGCGACATCGAACTCAACCGCGTCGAAGGGGTCCACGGCCCCCGCAATCTGCACGTCGTTCTCCTGGGAGGTTCCGTTGAGTAAGCCCCGCGTCGGACTGGTCGCCGGGGGACTCGGCACCTATTGGCCGCAGTTCCCCAATCTGCTTCCGCAACTTCAGGAATCTGCGGCCTACGTGTCGCAGCGGTTCCAGGAGATGGACGCCGATGTCATCGACGCCGGTTTCATCTCGGACGCCCAGGAAGGTGCGGTCGCCGCTGAGAAACTCCGCCTCGCCGACTGCGACCTCATCGTCGTCTTCCTGGCCACCTATCTGACCGCCTCGATGGTGCTGCCGATCGCGCAACGGACCAACACCCCCGTACTGATCATCGATCTGCAGCCGACCGAGAAGATGGACCACGCCACCTTCGGCACCGGCGAATGGCTCGCCTACTGCGGCCAGTGCCCCGTCCCGGAAATGGGCAACACGTTCCGCCGAGCCGGCATCCCGTTCCGCTCGGTCTCCGGCTGGCTGCGCCAGGAATCCGCCTGGGAACGCATCGGCCAATGGATCCGGGCCGCCCACGTCCGCGCGGCATTACGGCACGCACGGCACGGCCTGATGGGCCACCTCTACCCCGGAATGCTCGACGTCTCCACGGACCTCACCCTGCTGCCCGCGACCTTCGGTTCACACGTCGAGGTCCTGGAATTCGACGATCTGCGCGTACGCGTGGAGAAGGTCACCGACGCCGAAGTCAGCGACCGGATGCAGGAAGTCCGCAAGATCTTCACCCTCGACGACACGGTCAACGAGGACGACTTCGCGTGGGGCGCCCGCGTATCGGTAGGCCTGGACCGCCTCGTCGCCGACTTCGACCTCGACAGCCTCGCCTACTACCACCGCGGCCTCGACGGCGAACAACACGAACGCCTCGGCGCCGGCATGATCCTCGGCGCCTCCCTGCTCACCGCCCGAGGCATCCCCACCACCGGCGAATACGAGCTGCGCACCACCGTGGCGCAGCTCGCCACCGCGGCGGTAGGGGCGGGCGGCTCCTTCTGCGAGCTCCAAGCCCTCAACTTCGAGGACAACGTCGTCGAAATGGGCCACGACGGCCCGGCCCACCTCGCCGTCAGCTCCCGCGAGCCCCTCCTGCGCGGCCTCGGCGTCTACCACGGCAAACGAGGCTGGGGAGTCAGCGTCGAATTCGACGTCCGCCCCGGCCCGGTCACCCTGCTCGGCCTCGGCCAGGACCGCGACGGCTCCCTGTCCTTCATCGCCGCGGAGGGAACGGTCGTCCCCGGCCCCCTGCTGGCCATCGGCAACACCACCAGCCGCGTCGACTTCGGCCGTGACCCAGGAGAATGGGTCGACGCCTGGAGCGCCTCCGGCGTAGGCCACCACTGGTCTCTCTCCCTGGACCACCGCGCCGCGGACTACCGCGCCGCAGCCGGACTACTGGAGATCGGATTCACCCAGGTCTGACCGTTACCAACTGGCCCTCGTCCAGGTCCCACGCACATCCGCCGCCTCCTCGAAATCACCGGCCTGGCCGAGATCTCCCTGCTCTGACAACCGATGCGGATGCGCTGTCCGAAACAGGACAAAGTCTCCGGCCCGAGCGGCTGTCGCCATGTTGAACAGCGGTCTTGTGCGTCAGTGGCCGGCAGTGGGCCTGTCGGCGGATCGCGGGATTGCCGGCGCCGCGCTACGGTCAAAGCAGACTTTTTGATAGCAGGCGTGATCGAACGACCGGATGGCAAGGTCGTGCTCGGAACCGAACTGCGTAGGCTCGGGCGCGCCCAGCTCCTGCACTACGACTTCGTGCGGCCATTCGCCGGGATCCGACCAGCGCTGTCCTTGAGCTGAGAGCCGCCAACTACACCGCGATCGAGCCGGACCAGGTCACTGCACGGGTGGTGCCCATCGGTTCTGGGCGTAAGCCTCGGCTCGGCAGGCAGCGTTAGGTGTGTCGGGCGGATAGCGGTCACTCGGTGTCCGCAATGGTGGGCAATCTAGTGGTATGACGCTTGACCGTTCTGGGTCCAGGATTGATCACCTCAACGTTGCCGTGCCGGATCTGGCTGCCGCTGTGGCGTTTTATGAGCCGGTGCTGGCGAGTGTCGGGATCACCAAGATGTTGGAGATTCCGCCGAATGCCACGCCGAACCAGCCGACTGCGATGACGGGCTTCGGGTTGGCAGACGTGAAGCCCTACTTCTGGCTGATCGACGGTGGCACGGTCGGGACCAACATGCACGTGGCCTTCACTGTCGACAGTCGTTCGGACGTCGCTGCCTTCTATGAGGCGGCCCTCGCTGCCGGGGCCAAGGACCTGCTGGCGCCGGCTGTTCATCCGGAGTATCACGCTGACTACTTCGGTGGGTTCGTGCTCGATCCGCACGGCATCAACCTGGAGGCCGTCTGTCATCAAGGATCTTGACGGCGTGCTGCGTAATGCCCGGCTCCGGGCGCTGCGCTGGTGGGCGGGCGGTCTCACGGCGGCCTACCTCGCCGCGCTGGTCCTCTGGGCGGTGGGACCGGACCGCGCCCCGAGCCTCTCCAAGGATCTCCACCCGGTAGCCGCCACGGTCATCGTCGCCGCGGCGGCTGCCACCGCAGTCGCCTACCACGTCCTCCGCCGACGCCGCGAAATCTAGCCCGCGGCAGGGTCCGGCCCGCGGCGGAGTCAAGCTCGCGGTAAAGCCTGCGGCGAAACTTCGGGCCGCAGCGAGACTCCGGGCCGCGGCAGAGTCCAGTCGCGGGGGAATCTAGCGTGGTTTGAGTCTTTGATCCGTTTGCGGTGGGCGGCGAGGGCAGCAGGATCTGGCCAAAGGCACGAAGTTGCGCCGAAACCGGCTATGCCGCAATCTTCTGCGGCGTCAGGTGTCAAGCGTGGGCCAATCACGTCTGGCCATGAAGCATACTTTCTTCCGTCAGACGTGATTGACCGGATTTGAGGAGCAGCACCGCAGAAAGTTCTCGTATCCCGGTGTCCGGCGCAACATTCAGCCTCGCGGCATGGACTGCGACAACTCGGGCGCGGCCGGTGGGTGGTTAGGGAAAGCGGTGATCCACCCGGACCGCACTGACAAGCAACTACCGACTCAGGACACTAGGCCGAGGGGATGTCGCGGTGGCGGAAGGCGAGCGTGCCGGCCGTTGCCAGGACCGCCGCGATCGCGGTGAGGGTGACAAATGGTGTGGCGGACAGGCCGTGGCCGACGTGGGTGAACGGGGAGAGGTCCAGGACCCACTGGTCCAGCCCCAGCACCGCCCCCATCATCAGGATCAGGAAGCAGGCCGCAACCGCGCCCCAAGCCGCCGACGCCTGCCGGGGAAACGCCCCGAAGAGCAGAACCGTCAGCGCAGTCAGCACCCACACCGCCGGGAGCTGAGCAGCAGCCGCGCCGAGGACCGTAGCCAGCTGATGGCCTCCCGCGGTGAGCCCGCAGAGCAGACCGCCGACCAGCAGAGCGGCAGCCGGACCGAGTAGCGAGAACACCACATGACTGGCCAGCCAGCGCAGCCGGCCAACGGGGGTCGCCAGGATCGCTTCGGTGTGGCCGGTGGCTTCTTCGTCGCGGAGGCGCAGGGCGGCCTGGACGCCGTAGGCGGCGGCGATCAGGCCGAGGACGGCGATCATGCCGACGAGGAAGCTGTTGCCGCCGAGGCGTCGCAAGATGGCGGCGAGGTCGGAGTTGTCGGCGGCGAGGTCGGCGATGCTCGATGCGACGCCGCCGAAGACGAGGCCGAGGGCGGCGAAGCCCAGGATCCAGCCGGTCAGGACGCCGCGGTGCAATCGCCAGGCCAGGCCGATCGGGCCGCTGATGGTGCCGGTGGCGGGGCCGGGCCGCGCGGCGATCAGCCCTTCGCCGACGTCGCGGCGGGACACCAGCACGCTGCCCAGGACAACCAGACCGGCAACAAGAAGGAGCGCCAGGAGAAGCGGCAAGACGTCATTCTCACCGTACGCAAAAACGTGCTGAACCCACCCGATAGGCGAGACCCACGACAGCCACGAGACGCCAGTGTCCACATCGCCGGCGAGCCGCAGCACAAAGGCCACCCCCAGCACGACGATCGCGATGGACCGGGCGGTGCGCGCCGACCCGGAGAGCTGAGCGGTGACCGCGCCGAGAGCAGCGAAAACGCAGCCGGACAACGCGAACGACAACCCCAGCAGCACCGACCCGCCGACCGGCTGGCCCTGGCCGATCATCGTCACGCTGATGATGGCGAAGAGCACGAGGTTGGCGCCGACGGTGGTGATCAATGCTGCGGCGAAAGCGGCGTGCCGGCCGACGATGCCCGAGCCGATCAGTTCCGTGCGGCCCGCCTCCTCCTCGGTGCGGGTGTGGCGGATGACGGTGAGCAGGCTGATGAGGCCGATGATCACGGGGAAGAAGCCGGCTCGCCACGCGACGATCTCGCCGAGGCTGTCGCCGCGCAGCGGGCCGTAGAGCGCGATGAAGCCGGGGCTGGACATGCTGACCCGGGCGTATCCGGCCAGGTCGGCGGCGGTGGGGAAGAGGCCCTTGAAGGAGCTGGCGTAGCCGGCGGGGATCAGGGCCACCAGGATCGCCCAGAGGGGTAGCAGGACGCGGTCGCGGCGCAGAATGAGCCGGATGAGGGTGCCGGTGCCGGTCATCGCGCGTACTGCCGGAGGAAGAGCTCTTCGAGCGTGGGTGGTTTGCTGGTCAGGCTGCGGACGCCGGCGTCGATGAGCTTGCGCAGGGCGGGTTCGAGCGTTTCGGTGTCCACATCGAACGTCACGTGGTGGTCGTCGACGCGCAGGTCGTGCACGCCGGGCAGGGTGCCGAGGCCGTTGACGGCACCGACGAGTTCGGCGTCGATGGTGGTCCGGGTGAGGTGGCGCAGCGAGGCGAGGGTGCCGGTCTCGACCGTGCGGCCCTCGCGGATGATCGTCAGGCGGTGGCAGAGCGCCTCGACCTCGGTGAGGATGTGGCTGGAGAGCAGCACGGTCCGTCCGCCGCGCCGGTGCTCCTCGAGGACAACCTGGCGGAACACCTCCTCCATCAGCGGGTCCAGGCCGGAGGTGGGCTCGTCGAGGATCAGCAGCTCGGCGTCCGAGGCGAGCGCCGCGACCAGGGCGACCTTCTGCCGGTTGCCCTTGGAGTAGGTCCTGGCCTTCTTGCGGGGGTCGAGGTCGAAGCGGTCGAGCAGTTCGTCGCGGCGTCTGCGGTTGAGGCCGCCACGCAGCTGGCCGAGCAGGTCGATCACCTCGCCGCCGGTGAGCGTGGGCCAGAGCGTGACGTCGCCCGGAACGTACGCCAACCGCCGGTGCAGCGCGGTCGCGTCCGACCAGGGGTCGCCGCCGAGCAGTCGCACGTCGCCGCCGCTCCTGCGCATCAGGCCGAGCAGGATCCGGATCGTGGTGGACTTCCCGGCGCCGTTGGGCCCGAGGAAGCCGTGCACCTCGCCGGCCTCGACGTGCAGATCAAGACCATTGAGCACCTGGGTACGCCCGAAGCTCTTCACGAGCCCCGTGACACCGATCGCTTCCGTCATGGCGGTTACTCCTGAGCGGTGATGAGCATGGCGGTTACTCCTGAGCGGTGATGAGCCGGTCGAGCGCCGCGCGGGCGTCGGCGGCCATGTCGGGGGGCAGCAGCGGCTGCGCGAAGATGTCGACGGCGGCCTTGAGCATCCGGGCCTGCCCGACCTGTTCGTGCGTGTCGGCGCCGATGGTGGCGGAGATGCGGTCCCGCATCAGGAACATGCCCATCTGCAGGGAGACGAGCACCGCGCAGTAGGCCCGCGGGTCGTCGGTTTTGATGTCTGATTGGGCCAGCCAGGTCTCGGCCTCGTCGACGTTGCGCTCGAACATTTGCGCCCCCGCCGGGGTGCCGTCCATGGTCGAGCGGACCACGTAGTTCTGCAGCCGGAGCGGCACGCTGTTGAGCGCGTTGCTCATCGCCTGCGCCCCGAGCGTCTGGTTGCCGGCGAGGTAGGGGGCCCGGACCCGCGCGAGCTCGGCCATGACGTAGTCGTCGCAGGCGTCGCGCAGCCCCTCCTTGGAGCCGAAGTGGTGCCGGAGCAGCCCGGAGGAGACCCCGGCTTCCTGGGCGATGTCGCGGATCGTCGCGCCGTCGATCCCCTTCGCGGCGAAGAGGGTCAGCGCCGCTTCCCGGATGCGGGCGCGGGCGGTCAGATCCGTCGGGCTACTCACATGTGCAATTTACTACACAAGTGTGTAGCGGAGAAGGGCCTCCCGCACCGCGGCCCGGGGCGAGGTCAGGACGGGTTTTCCAAGATCCGCGAGCAAAATCTCGGCAGGGGCCATGCTCGCCTGGGCCAGCACGATCACGTCCACGTCGAGGGCTCGGGCGCAGGCGGCGACGCTCCGGGCGTACCCGTCGAGGTCGTTGGCCTGGAAGAGTGACCATGCAGCCAGGCAGGGCGCCTCGACGATCTCGACGCCGGGACGGTCCAGCAGCTCGCGGGTCGGCGCCAGCGTCGACTCGACCGCGAAGACCACCCCGATCCTGGGTCCCGCTGCGACCGCGGCGTCGGCCATAGGGCGATCAACCCGCAACACCGGTACGCCCACAGCGTCCCCCAACTGCTCGGCGCGCCCGCTCAACGTCGAACACGTGCAGACGATCAGCTTCGCTCCCGCATCGGCAACCTCGTGGAGCCGCGCGAGCAACCTGTCGTCGACCCCGGGCCGCGCTGAATCGGCGAGCAGCGACTCATCGACGACATGAACGCTCGCCACGCCCGGCCCCAGTTCGCCGAGCAGCCGTTCGAACGTGTCGACATGGACGGGCGCGGTGTGCAGGAAACCGATCATCCGTCCAGCGTGCCGGACGGCAGCGAGAGCACCATCGTCAGGCCGCCGCCGGGTGTCTCCTCCGGGAGCAGTGTCCCGCCCATCGCCTCGGTCAGCCCCCGCGCGAGCGCCAGCCCCAGCCCGACCCCGGTGTGGTTGTCCCGGTCGCCGAGCCGCTGGAACGGCAGGAAGACCTCGTCCCAGCGGTCCTCGGGGATGCCACGGCCGTGGTCGATGACGCGCAGCTCGATCGTGCCGCCCCTGGCGCTCGCGGTGATCATCGGCGGGCGTCCGGCCGGGCTGTAGCGCAGGGCGTTGCCGATCAGGTTCACCAGGACGCGTTCCAGCAGGCCGGGGTCGGCGAGCAGCGCCGGCAGATCGTCCGGGATGCGGGTCCGCACCGTACGCCCGGCCGGGCCCAGCTCGTCCAGCGCGCGGGGCACGATCTCCTCGGCGCCGATCGCGAGCAGGGTCACGCCGAGCGCCCCCGCCTGCAGCCGGCTCATGTCGAGCAGGTTCGTGACGAGCCGGGTCAGCCGGTCGAGCGATTCGTCGGCGGTCAGCAGCAGTTCCGCGCGGTCTTTGTCGTCGAAGTGCACGTCGTCGCTGCGGAGGCTGGCGACTGCTGCTTTTGCGGACGCTAACGGCGTACGCAGATCGTGGCTCACGGCAGCGAGCAACGCCGTGCGCATCCGATCCGCCTCGGCCAGCGGTTTTGCCGTGGCGGCCTCGGCCGCGAGTCTTTCCTGACGCAGCGCGACCGCGGCCTGGGCGGCGAACGCCTCCACGATGCGCCGGTCGGGCGGCTTGAGCGGGTGCCCGCGCAGCAGCATGACCAGGGCGTCGTCCACCTTCACCACGTCGTCCGCCTCGCCCGGCCCGTCCTCGCCCACCTTTGCCACCTCGGTGCCGTTCTCGAGCAGCGTCACCGATCGCAGGGTGAACGTCTCGCGCAGCCGTTCCATCAGCGCGATCAGCGGCCGGGCACCGCGCAGGACGCTGCCCGCGACGTCGGCCAGGATCCGCGCGTCGGCGCCGGCCTGCGCGGCCTGCCTGGTCCGCCGCGCGGCGGTGTCCACCACCCAGCTCACCGCGAGCGCGACCAGCACGAAGATCGCCAGGGCGAGCAGGTTGCCGCTCTCGGCGATGGTGAACGTGTGGAACGGCGGGGTGAAGAACCAGTTCAGGACCAGCGAACCGGTGACCGCGGCGAGCAGCGCGGGCCACAGGCCGCCGATCAGGGCGACGCCGACCACGGCGGCCAGGAAGACCAGGATGTCGTTGGTCAGCGTCAGCCCGGTGCCGATCTTGAGCAGCAGGGTCAGCGCGGGCAGCCCCGCACCGACGGCGACGAAGCCGGCGATGCGGCGCTCCCGGGAGAGCGCGGCGGGCACGGGCATGGCCAGCTTCTCGATTTCTCCGCGTGCCATGCCCTGCCCCTCCTACGCCCTCGGACGGTCCGGCAGGAGCCGTTCCTCGTGGTCCAGCTCGCGTTCGAGGACGCGAAGGCCCTCGTCGTCGAGCGTGCCCGCGTCACGCCAGCGGATCAGCTCCTCGCGCTGGGCGTCGATCACGGCCCGGCGTACCCGTAGAGCCGCTTCGTACTGCGGCGACACCGGCACCTCGTCGGAATCCGACTGGTCGAGCAGGTCGATGCGGCGCAGATAGCGCTCGAGCCGGTGGTTCAGCTGCTTGCGCATCGTCTCGATGGCCTGGTCGTCGGCGTCGTCGTGCTCGTCCTGCTGGATCTCCTCGAGCCGGTCCATCGCCGCCCGCACCGAGGCCGAACGAGCCTCGTTGCGCTGCCGCGCCTTGTCCGACTTGTTGGCGCGCAGACCCAGCATCCGCACCAGCGGGGCGAACGTGAGGCCCTGACCGACCAGGGTCACCAGCACCACGACGAACGCGCAGAACAGCAGGAGGTCCAGGTCGGGGAAGTTCGCCCCGTCGTCGGTTTTCGCCGGGATGATGAAGACCGCGGCCAGCGTGATGACGCCCCGGGTGCCGGCCCAGCTCAGCGCCGTGATCTCGCGGCCGTTCAGCGCGCGGTCCCGTTTGATGGCGTTCTCCTCCGGGTCGCCACCCAGCCGGGCATGCATCGACGCCGGCAGCTTCTGGGTCACGAGCAGGAAGAGCGGCCGCAGCAGCAGCACCACGCCGACCGTGATCGATACGGCGATCACGATGGTCGAGGTCTTGTACTCCGAGAGCCCGTCGATGACCCGCGGCAACTGCTGCCCGATGAGCAGGAAGACCAGGCCCTCCAGGAGGAAGTCGACCAGTCGCCAGACCGCGGCCACCTGCAGCCGGCTCGCACCGGAGCTCAGCCGCGGGGTGTCGTGCCCGACGATCAGGCCCGCCACGACCACCGCCAGCACACCGGAGACGTGCACCTCCTCGGCGATGACGTACGCGAGGAACGGCGTCGACAGCGAGATGGCGTTCGCGATCAGCGGGTCACGCTGGATGGGACGGGAGGCGCGGTTGGCGTACGCGACCACGATGCCCGCGATGACACCGCCGCCCGCGGAGACGAAGAACTCGAGCACGGTGTGACCGAACGAGAAGTGGCCACTCGACGCGACATTCACCGCGACGGTCAGCAGGGTCAGGGCGGTGGCGTCGTTGAGCAGCCCCTCGCCCTGGATCAGGGTCACGATGTTGTGCGGCAACCCCACTTTTTTGCCCACGGCGAGCGCGGCGACCGGGTCGGGCGGGGCGACCGCGGCGCCCAGGGCCACCCCGGCGGCCATCGTGGCACCGGCGACCCAGAGCGAGAAGCCCAGACCGATCAGCAGGGCCGTGACCACGACCAATACGACAGAAAGGCTGATTACGGTACGCAGGTTGCGCCGGATGTCCAGCAGCGAGGAGTCCAGGGCCGCGTTGTAGAGCAGCGGCGGGAGGACAAGGGTCAGCACCACCACCGGTTCAAGTTCGATGTTCGGCCCCGGTAGCACCGCGTACAGGATGCCGATGAGGGTCAGAAGGGCGGCGGCAGGCAGCCCGGTGCGGTCGGCGATCCACCGGATCGCCACCACCACCGCCACGCCTGCGAGGATGAACAGCAACGTCGTCTCGACACTCACCGGTTCATTCTCCCGGACGGGGATACTCTGTCCCGCTGTTGCCCGGCAGAACAGGGAGTTTCGATGCGATTGGTACGGATGGCGCTCGCGGGCGTGCTCGTCTGCGGGGCGCTCGTCGGCCTGGGCGGCAGCTCCTCGTCGCCGTCCATGGATCAGCGCGTGGAAGCCCTGCTCGCGAAGATGACCCGCGCCGAGAAGCTGACCCTCATGCACGGCGGCAAAGCCTGTGGGTACGTCGGCTGCGTCGACGGCATCCCCCGGCTCGGCATCCCGCCGCTGCACCTGCAGGACGGCCCGGCAGGCGTCGGCGGGAGCCTGACCGGTGTCACCCAGCTCCCCGCACCCGTCGCGGCGGCCGCTTCCTGGGACCCGGCGCTGATGACCGCGTACGGCAAGGTCCTCGGCGCCGAGGAATGGGCCAAAGGCGCCAACGTGGTCCTGGCCCCCACGATCAACATCGTCCGTGACCCCCGCTGGGGCCGGGCCTTCGAGTCGCTCGGCGAGGACCCCTACCTGGCCGGCCAGTCGGCCGCCGCGGAGATCGCCGGAATTCGGTCCCAGGGCCCTATCGCGCAGGTCAAGCACTATGCGGTCTACAACCAGGAGACCAGGCGCAACACTCCCGGCAGCGACGCGCGGATCGACGAGCGCACGATGCGCGAGATCTACCTCCCCGCGTTCGAGGACGCGATCAACGCCGGCGTCGGCTCGGTCATGTGCGGCTACAACCCGGTCAACGGCACCTTCCCCTGCGAGAACAGTGAGCTGCAGGAGAAGATCCTGCACGACGAGTTCGGCTTCGACGGCTTCATCACCTCGGACTGGGACGCCACCCACTCGACGGAGGCTTCGGCCAGCAACGGCCTCGACATGGAGATGCCGGGCGACAAGTACTTCGGCAAGCCCCTGACGGACTCCACGATCAACGTCGACGAGTCCGCCCGCCGCATCCTGACCTCGATGTTCCGCCAGGGCCTGTTCGACAACCCCCCGACCGGCACCCTCGACACCCGGGTCACCAGCACCGCCAACGCGGCGATCGCCCGGCAGGTCGCCGAACAGGGCAGCGTCCTGCTCAAGAACGCCGGCAACCTGCTGCCACTCGACGCTGCCCAAACCGGCTCGATCGCGGTGATCGGCAACGGCGGTGAGACCAGCGTGCTCAGCCAGGGGGGTGGGAGCGCTCGGGTCGATCCGGAGTACGTGGTCTCGCCGTACCAGGGCATCAAGGAGCGGGACCCCTCGACGACCTACCAGCCCGGCACGGTGCGTGCGGACGGTGCCTTCCCGCCGGTCTTTTCGACATTCCGGACAAACTTCTTTACGGGTACTGGCTTGAGCGCGGTTTTTAGCTCCCGAACCGACAAGGTGCTCGACGGCAGCTGGCGTGGCGGCGACCCCGGCACCGGCCGCAAGTCGCAGTGGTCGGCCCGCTCCACCACCACGATCACCCCGTCAGTCTCTGGCGTCTACCGCTTCTCGCTGAGCAACACCGACGGCGCCCGGCTGCGCGTGGGGGACAAAACGGTCATCGACACCGGCTGGGCCGAACACAAGGCCCGCACCACAACGGGCTCGATCACGTTGACCGCCGGCAAACCGGTCCCGGTCACCGTCGAATACGCCCAGTTCACCGGCAACGCGGTGCTCACCCTCGGCTGGCTCCAACCCGGCCAGGACCTCCACAACGACGCCGTCCGAGTAGCCGCCACCGCCGACCTGGCCGTGGTGGTCGTCGGCCGCTTCGGCACCGAAGGCGCCGACCTCCCCGACATCAACCTCCCCGAAGCCCAGAACCGCCTGGTCCAGGATGTCGCCGCCGCCAACCCCAACACGATCGTCGTGGTCAACAGCGGCTCCGCGGTCACCATGCCCTGGTCCGCCTCCGTCCGAGCCATCATCGAAACCTGGTTCCCCGGCCAGGAATACGGCCATGCCCTGGCCAACCTCCTCTACGGCACCGTCAACTTCTCCGCCAAACTCCCGGTGACGTTCCCCGTCTCCCTCGCCGACGCGCCGGCTGCCGACCCCGCCCGTTTCCCCGGCGGCAACTACTCCGAAGGCCTGTCAGTGGGCTACCGCTGGTACGACACCCAGGCGGTCCAGCCCCTCTTCGAATTCGGCTTCGGCCTCTCCTACACCACCTTCGCGTACTCAGACCTCCGCCTGTCACCCGCCAAGAACGGCAGCATCCAGGTCCAATACACAATCACCAACACCGGCAAACGCCCCGGCGCCGAGGTCGCCCAGGTCTACGTCCAGCAGCCCCCCGCCGCAGGAGAACCCCCACGCAACCTCCGCGGCTTCGCCAAGGTCCAGCTATCCCCAGGCCAATCCCAGCGAATCACCACAACCCTCGCCGCCCGAAGCTTCCAACACTGGCAAAACGGCACCTGGCACACCATCCCCGGCACCTACACCATCTCCGTCGGCGCCTCCTCCCGAGACCTCCGCCTGATCGGAAGCCTAATTGAGTAGTGATTGTGACCTTTTACCCAATTACAAGAACCTGTGTCCGTAAGTTGATGAATGGCAACGTTCGACGACTTACTGACCGGGAGTGCATGCTATGAATGACTTCGGCCCTGCTGTTCTTCAATGGCGCAAAAGCGCAAGGTCAGCTGTCAGCGGCAACTGCGTCGAAGTCGCTGATGGCGACAATGGCTACGTATACGTGAGGGATTCGAAGAACCCGCGCGCCGCAGTGCTGACGTTTGATGCCGCAGCCTTCGCCACGTTCATCGCGGCCGTCAAGGACGATGAGTTGAGCGCCCTCGCCTAGCCCGCCGCCGATAGACATGGGCCGCTGCGCCGGCCCCCAGAAGAGCGAGCGAAAAGGCCGCCCTACGGCGCTTCCTGCCCGGCTGCTGCCGCGTGGTTTCCCCGCGCGGCAGTTCTGGCCGCTGTTCTGCCCTCTGTGAGGCTGTGGTGTTCGCCGCCGTCCACTCCTCGTCGGCGATCGCGATGAACCGGCGCCGGCGTCGGGTGCGAACCGTCATCCAGGTCCCTTGCTGTTGCTGCCACCAGGTCCGCGCGAGGTCGCCCTTGAACAAATTTCTGGTCAGGTTGCGCAACTCGGCCTCGCCTATCTCGCCCAGCTCCCACATGGCGAGCCAGTAGTTCATCATCAGGTTGGCGTAGACCTTCAAGCGGTCGCGCGGGCCGGTTACCTGGCCGATGTCGATGACCTCGAAGAACTCCGGGTTGTCCAGCGCGAGCTTGATGAGCTCGAAGTGGCGCTGCTTGTCCAGGCTGGTCAGCTCCTGCCGGAGCTGTCGCGACTGCAGGATGAGTGAGAATCCGATGCCGCAGAGCGCGGCGGCGGAGAGCAGGGCGGAAGCGCCGCCGTAGGCCTGGCCGACGTCGGCGAGGTCCTGCCAGGGCATGGCGCGGCCGAGGATGCGGTAGAAGATCATCGGTGACCAGAGCACGACTCCGGTGCCGATGGTGAGGCCGGCGATCGTGCTTACGAGGCGGAGTCGCTGCCGCCTTTCGAGGCGCACCTTCATCGTTCTTTGAACGTAGGGCGCTTGCGAGGGTCCTTCACGTGAATCTGAGCTTCACTCATCTACCACTCGGTGGCTGTCTTTGCGGGAGATTGCGGGTGACTCTGGATGGTTGGTGAGGTTTGCTGGCGGACACGCCGAGAAAAGCTGGGTTGGGGGTACTAGCTTTCTTGGCGGGGGGTGGTTAGTGTTCTGGGGGTAAGGCGGTTGTTCGAACGTGTTGGGGCCATGAAGTTGCGTGGGGCTCCGGCGCCGGGGAGTTGCCTTGCGAGTTGGTGAGTTCAGGTAATGCAAGTTGAGGAAAGGGAGGGCGGACACCGTTGGATCGCCCGCGGCCTGCTGGTTTTTTCGGTTTGGCGCGGACACCGCAGTTTCCATCGAACGAAAGGTGGTCTCCGGTCACGCATACGCGATCCTCGCGCCTGGGCCTGTGTTTCAGGGCCGGTGCGGAAACGACAACCCGGCGAAAACGTCGGCAGATGGTGTTTTAGTCCGCAACCCTCGGACCCCGGCGCGTGAGCGCCGGGGTCCTCGTCGTGGAGGTGACATGGGTCAACCCGATGACATGTTCGGGGACGAAAACTATCCGGCGTACACGATGGGTCGTGCTGCGGAGATCGTGGGCACGACGCCTGACTTTCTGCGTCGGCTCGGGGAGGCGAAGCTGTTCGCGCCGTTCCGGTCGGCGGGTGGGCATCGTCGCTACTCGCGGTACCAGTTGCGGCTTGCTGCGCGGGCCCGGGAGATGGTCGATCAGGGGACTGCCCTGGAGGCGGCCTGCCGGATCATTATTCTCGAGGATCAGCTCGAGGAGGCGGAGCGCCTCAACCAGCAGTATCGCGAGGCGCACGGCGGGGTTTGATTAGATCTCGCCATGGTCGTCACTGTTGTCCCCATGCCGAGAGGCGCCACGGTTCCCGATTTTGGGGGGCTTTCCTTCGAGATCCCGGTCGAGGCTGTTGCTGTTCCCGGTGGCGTGCTGGTCACCGCCGAGAACGCGGCGCCTGGGGCCGGGCCTCTTCTGTATGTGCACGGCGGCGGGTTCGAGCACCGGAATCCGCCGTTGATGAACCGGGCCGCCTATCTGTTCTCGAAGGCGACGGGGCGCCCCGTGTTCGTGGTGCATTACCGGCTTGCGCCGGGCGATCCTTACCCCGCTGCGTTGGAAGACGTGCTGACGGCGTACCGAAATCTGGCTGGGCCTGTGTACGTGCTGGCCGAATCGTCCGGGGGTGCGCTGGCGCTGGGGGCGCTTCTGCGGTTGAAGGCGGACGGCGAGGAGTTGCCGGCGGGGGTGATGACCTGGTCCGCCGTGACTGATCTGGCCATTACCGGGGGCTCGGTTGACGATTCGCCGCGGGATCCGGTGGGGCGGGAGTTGCTCACGCACCTGATCGGCCAATATCTGGGCGGTGCGGCGGCGGACGAGGCTCCCCAGTCACCGCTCTACGGGGATCTTTCGGGGCTGCCGCCGCTGGTGATGGCCGTCGGCGGGGCCGAGGCGCTGCGGGATGACACGCTGCGGTTCGCGGAGAAGGCTGACGCTGCCGGGACCGAGGTGCGAGTGGAGATCTACGAGGACATGGTCCACGTTTTTCAGACTGCGATTTTCGAGGAAGACAACCCGCTCGGCCGGGAACTGCTGGATCGGATCGCCCGGTGGGGCCGTTCCTGAGAACGGCCCCAGCGGGAATCGATCAGTAGCGGTAGTGGTCCGGCTTGTACGGGCCTTCGACTGCCACGCCGAGGTATTCGGCCTGCTTCTTGGTGAGCTCGGTGAGCTTCACGCCGAGCGCGTCGAGGTGCAGACGCGCGACCTTCTCGTCGAGGTGCTTCGGGAGGACGTAGACCTGGTTGTCGTACTCACCGGGCTTGGTCCAGAGCTCGATCTGCGCGATCACCTGGTTGGTGAAGGAGTTCGACATGACGAAGCTCGGGTGACCGGTGGCGTTGCCCAGGTTCATGAGGCGGCCCTCGGAGAGCACCAGGACGGCGTGACCGTCCGGGAAGCGCCACTCGTGCACCTGCGGCTTGACCTCGACCTTTTCGATGCCGGGGACCTTGGCCAGGCCGGCCATGTCGATCTCGTCGTCGAAGTGACCGACGTTGGCGACGATGGCGTTGTGCTTCATCGCGGCCATGTGCTCGGGCGTGATGATGTCGGTGCCACCGGTGGTGGTGATGAAGAGGTCCGCCTGGGAGACGAAGTCCTCGATCGGGGCGACCTGCATGCCGTCCATGGCGGCCTGCAGTGCGCAGATCGGGTCGACCTCGGTGACGATGACCCGGGCGCCCTGGCCGCGCAGCGTCTCGGCGGAGCCCTTGCCGACGTCGCCGTAGCCACAGACGATGGCGAGCTTGCCACCGATCATGACGTCGGTGGCGCGGTTGAGACCGTCGACCAGCGAGTGGCGGATGCCGTACTTGTTGTCGAACTTGCTCTTGGTGACCGAGTCGTTGACGTTGATCGCCGGGAAGAGCAGGTCGCCGGCCTTGGCGAACTTGTAGAGGCGGGCCACACCGGTGGTGGTCTCCTCGGTGACGCCGCGGATCTCGCCGGCGATCTTGGTGAACCGGCCCTTGTCCGACGCCAGGCTGGCACGCAGGGTGTCGAGGATGATCGAGTATTCGTGGCTGTCCTCGGCGGTGGTCGCGGGGACCGCGCCGGCCTTCTCGAACTCGAGGCCCTTGTGCACGAGCAGCGTGGCGTCGCCGCCGTCGTCCAGGATCATGTTGGGGCCCTGGCCGTCAGCGAACTTGAACAGCTGCTCGGTGCACCACCAGTACTCCTCCAGCGTCTCGCCCTTCCAGGCGTAGACCGGCACACCGGTGGGCGCCTCGACGGTGCCCTCGGGGCCGACGACAACCGCCGCGGCGGCCTCGTCCTGGGTCGAGAAGATGTTGCAGGAGACCCAGCGGACGTCGGCGCCGAGCGCGGTCAGCGTCTCGATCAGCACGGCGGTCTGGATGGTCATGTGCAGCGAGCCGGCGATCCGGGCACCGCGCAGCGGCTGCGCCGCACGGAACTCTTCGCGCACGGACATCAGGCCCGGCATCTCGACCTCGGCCAGACGCATCTGGTGCCGGCCGAAGGCCGCGAGGTTCAGGTCGGCAACCGCGAAGTCGAGACCGTTGAGCTTCTGCAGACGATCCGCATCAAAGTTGGACATGAAGAAGGGCACCCCCTCGTCAGGAGGCGCCCTTGAAGTAGTGACCGTCGGGCCGAGCGTGGCGGTCCGGATCTCGCGGACCCGTCCGTCGCAGCGCCCCTCGACCCGGGGCTGCGCCGGAAAGCCGACGCGACGTCAATCATAACGCCGAGCTTCCAAGATCGTCTGGACGGCGCCGAAAAACCTATCGTCATAGACGGCCAAATGCCTTGAAAACCTCTCAGTGTGTACGCGTGCCAGCGGCCGCACCTTCTTGATCGTGGAGGCGCTGCCGAGGTCCACGGAGTCGGTGCGCGCGGCGCTGGAGCGGAGATCCCCGCGCTGCTGCGTTGCCGAAGATCGAGCAGGCTGTGGGTGGTTCGCGGGAATGCTGATTGTGACGTTCGTTACGGACCTGTCGACCGGTGCCCGAATCGCCTGTGTCGGCATCGCCAACCGCGTAGCGGGAAACCGCTGGAAGTGATCGACGACACGAGGGCCGGGGCGACGCCGTCCACAGCAGAATCCGCGCTGTCCTGGCGGCCGACCCGGACGGGGAGAATGCTGTCCTGGCAGCCGACCCGACCTGGACGGGGAGAATGCGGAGCGGCGCCTGACCGCGGTGCCGCGCCACGATCTGCGCCGCGCCTGCCACCTGATCCAGCGGGCCCGGGGCACGCTGACCGGCCCGATCCGCTTCGGCCCGTCCGCCTTGCCGATTTTTTTTAAGCTTTTCTGAGCGAAGCTGTCCGATAGCGCGTCCCTCGATCGTCACTCCGGTGAGAACACCTTGATGGAACATCCGCGAGAGGAACCCAGAGCCATGAAGTACATGATGTTCGTCTGCACCGACACCGAGCCGGAGACCGACGAATCCCTGGTTCCCGACATCGACACCTGGGTCGACGAGAACGACAAGGCCGGCCGCCGCCTGACCGGCAATCAGCTCGTCCCGCCGTCCTCGGCCACCACGGTGCGGGTGCGCGGTGGCGAGCTGCTCCTGACCGACGGCCCGTTCGCCGAGACCAAAGAGGTGATCGTGGGCTTCGACATCCTCGAATGCGCCGACCTGGACGAGGCGATCGAGGTGGCCCGGAACCACTCCATGGCCTACGCCGGCCGCATCGAACTCCGCCCGTTCCACCAGGACTGATCACCTATGGGTACGCCCGTCGACGTCGTTGTCGCCGCGGCCAGCCGGGAGTCGCACACGCGGATCGTGGCGACGCTGATCCGGGTGACCGGCGACTGGGATCTGGCCGAGGACTGCGCGCAGGAGGCGCTGGCCCTGGCCCTTGAGCGGTGGCCGGCGGAGGGCGTACCGAACAATCCGGGTGGCTGGCTGATGACCGTCGCGCGCAATCGAGCCATCGATGCGCTGCGACGGGCGAACCTCGAACGCCGCAAGCTGAGCGAACTCGCCAGTTTGCCGCTCGACCCGCCCGCACCGGCGCACGACGACCGGCTCCGGCTGATCTTCACGTGCTGCCATCCCGCGCTCTCGCTGGAGGCCCGGGTCGCGCTGACCCTGAGAACGGTGGCAGGAATGCCCGCGGCGGATATCGCGCGGGCGTTCCTGGTCACCGAATCAACCATGACCCGCCGCCTGACGCGGGCGAAGGACAAAATCGCGCAGGCCCGGATCCCTTACCGGGTGCCATCGGGACCGGCGCTGAACGAGCGGCTCCCCAGCGTTTTCGCGGTGCTTTACCTACTGTTCAGCCGCGGCTATGACGCCGATGGCGAACCCGCGTTCGCCGACGAGGCGATTCGCCTGACCCGGCTGCTCGCGCAACTGATGTCCGACAGCGAAGTCGACGGGCTGCTCGCGCTTTTCCTGTTGCAACATTCGCGACGGGCTGCGCGGCGTGACGCCGACGGAAATCTGCTGACGCTGGCGGAGCAGGACCGGGCCCGATGGGATCTGGACGCCATAACCGAGGCACTGCGGATACTGCCGTCCACGGACGGTCCCTATGCGTTGCAAGCGAGCATCGCTGCCTGTCACGTTGCCGAAAAGACGGATTGGACGCGAATCGCCGCGCTCTATGACCGGTTGGCCACCGTCGTTCCGTCACCCGTGGTGCTGCTCAATCGAGCGGTCGCCTATGGGTACGCCCAAAGCCCCGCAACAGGCCTGGCAATGCTCGAATCCGCTCGCGTCGGCGGTGGGCTGGACGGATATCCGCTCGCGCTGGCAGCCGAAGCGGACATGACCGCGCGGGCCGGCGATCGATGGCGCGCGGTCTCGCTCTATGAACAGGCCGCCGCCGTTGCTCCTTCGCCGGCGGAACAACGAGCTCTGTTGCGCCGTGCCACGGAACTGTCGCGAAATTAGGTTCAGAGTTCGAGGAGGCGGGCGGCGCTACGGCGTACATCTGCGATCGGGCCTTCGTCAGTGGGTTCGGCAGCCAGAATGGTGTCCTGCTCCAGAACCCACCAGCCGTCGTAGCCGTGCTTCCGCAGGGCGGCCACGACCCGCTCGAAGTCGACATCTCCGTCGCCGATCGGCCGGAACATGCCTGCCCGCACCGCATCCGTGAAGGCACGCCGTCCCTCGCGGACCTCGGTGGCGAGCGTTGCGTCGACGTCCTTCGCGTGGACGTGCGCGATGCGCTGGCCGGCCCGTTCGGCGAGCTCGGCCGGGTCGGTGCCGCCGATCAGGAGGTGGCCGGTGTCGAGGCACAGGGGGATTTCCGAGCCGTCCAGGACGCGTTGCACGTCATCCGGGCGCTCGATCATCGTGCCGACGTGCGGGTGCAGCACAGCGGTCAGGCCTTTGGACCGGGCTGCTTCGGCGAGTCTGTCCAGATTGGAGAGCAGGCGTTTCCAGCCGGCGTCGTCCAGAACCGGGCGGGTGTCGTAGCCGTCCAGCCCGGTGGAGGCGGCGAGGACAACGGTGTCCGCCTTTGCTCGCACAAAACGGTTCAGGTCCACTTCCGGGTCGCCCTCGTGCAGTACGACCGGGATGAAACCGCCGACCGCCCGCAGGCCGTATTCGCCGAGAATGTCGTCGTGGGGCAGGAAGCCGTCGGGGCCGAACTCCGTGGCGCTCAGGCCCACGTCACGCATGTCGCTCAGCACCTGCTCGACGGGCAGCTGGTAGCCCCAGCCGGGAACCTCGCTCACGCCCCAGGAGATGGGGGCACCTGCTATCCGCATGCCCCGAGCATGGTCGCGTAACAAGATCGTAACAAGTCCGGGCGTACCTCAAAAACACCTCAGGCTGAGGTCTTCCGTGACCCGCGGGGGTCGGCCGAAAGTCGCAGGGCGCGGGCGGTAGTTCGGGCCAGGAGCCGATGCGCGGAGGCAGGCCCGGCGGTGACGCTCTTGGGGTCAATCATCATGTGAGGGAGCAGCCATGAGCCAGCCTGTTCGGCAGCGGGTGACGCTGACCGGTATCAGTTCGCGTGCCTGGGAACACCCCGCGGATCGGGGCGCGCTCACCGCGCTGCGCGAGCTGCGGGGCTTCGACGACGTCGTCCGGGCGTTCTTCGGGATGTGGAACGAGCGCGGTTTCCGGCTGCAGTACCTGGCCGGTGCGGTCCGCGTCGACCACCGGCAGTACCCGCGGGTCTACCAGCGGTTCACCGAGGCCGCCACGACGCTGGACATCGCCGAGCTGCCCGAGCTGTTCGTAGCCCAGAACCCCGCGATCCACAGCCAGGCGATCGGCATGGACAAGCCGTTCATCGTGATCTCGACGGCCGCGGTGGAGAAGCTCGACGACGACGAGCTCCGGGCGCTGCTCGGCCACGAGATCGGCCACGTCCGCAGCGGCCACGCCGTCTACCAGACGATCATGATGATCCTGACCCGCTGGGCCACCAATGTCAGCTGGATCCCCGTCGGCGTGATCGCCCTGCGCGCCATCATCGCCGCCATGTACGAATGGTGGCGCAAGGCCGAACTATCCGCGGACCGGGCGGGTCTGCTCGCCGATCAGGACCCGGCGGCCTCGATCCGGTTGCTGATGAAGATGGCGGGCGGCGGCGACCTCTCGCAGATCGACACCGCGGCGTTCCTCGAGCAGGCAGCGGAGTACGAGGGCGGCGGCGACCTGCGCGACAGCTTCCACAAGATCGGTATGACCGCCTGGACCAGCGTCCCGGTTCCGGTGGCCCGCGCGGCCGAGCTGCGCAAGTGGGTGGATTCAGGCGACTACGCCCGCATCCTCGGTGGCGACTACGACCGCCGCGACTCCGACGGCAACGCCTCGGTGACGGCGGACGTGAAGGCGGCCGCCGCCCATTACCGCGAGACGTTCCGCAACTCCCAGGACCCGCTCGTCACCCTGGCCCGCAGGGTCGGCGGCGGGGCTGCCGACCTCGGCGACTGGGCCGGATCGCAGGCCGGCAAGGCGGCGAACTGGGTGAGCACGGCCGCCGGCGCCGCCTCCCGTGCCGCACGTCGCGACACCTCGGAAGCAGACTCCGACGGTGGTGCAGCCGAAAACTAGAATGGGGCCGTGCAGACCCGGGCAGGAACCCCACGACCGATAACCCGTTACGGCAATCCGGTGCTCCACCGGCGCTGCGCCGAAGTGACAGTCTTCGACGATGCCCTGGAGCAGCTGATCGCGGACATGTTCGCCAGCATGGCCGCCGCCGAGGGGGTGGGACTCGCCGCCAACCAGATCGGCGTGGACGCCCGGGTCTTCGTGGTCGACTGCCCGGACGAGACGGAGACCCACGTGGTCGCGCACGTCGTCAACCCGGTCCTGCACCTGCCCGACGACCGCGGCCTCGAGGTCGACAGCGAAGGCTGCCTCTCCGTCCCCGGGGTGCGAGCCGACGTCGGCCGCCCGGTCACCTCCTACGTGACCGGCGTCGACATGCACGGCGAACCCGTCCGCATCGACGGAACGGGCCTGCTCGCGCGCTGCCTCCAGCACGAGACCGACCACCTGGACGGCCTGCTCTACGTCGACCGCCTCCCGGTCAAGCAGCGCAAGAAGCTGCTGTCCCGCAGCGCCGAGGCACCGGCCGTCGGAGTGTCCGACTAGAACCGCTTGCCCCGATCAGCACCTCGCTGACCTCGGCCGACCGGCCATCCACCGCCGCCGCTTCGGATCGAGCTTCATGATCGACGGTACGGATGGACAACAACCGCCCCGATCGATACTCTTTCAAGGACGCCGTTGCGAGTTCTTCCCCCGTGGAATTCGCAGCGGCGCTCCTATTTTCCGACGTTTTCAGTCGTCGAAGCGCCGCCGGCCACCGATCCCGCTCCAGGGCGTACCCCGGCCGGCATCTGTCTTGCTCTCAGGAGCCGGTGTTCACCGGCAGGCTGGTGTAACCGCGCAGCGTGAGGCTGTTCCGGCGGACGGGATCTCCGGCGAGCCGGAGCTCCGGGAAGCGCCGGACCAGCGCGGGCAAGGCGATCTCCGCCTCCATGCGGGCCAGCGGTGCGCCCAGGCAGTAATGGATGCCGCCCCCGAACGAGAGCGGGCCGTTGTCCGGTCGGGTGAGGTCGAGGCGGTCCGGGTCGGGGAAGCGTTGCGGGTCGCGGTTGCCGGCGCCGAGGTAGGCGACGATGCGGTCGCCGCCGGAGATCGGGATGCCGGCGATCTCGACGTCCTCCCAGGCGACGCGGGTCAGGAGCTGCACGGGGGTGTCGTAGCGCAGGAGCTCGTCGACGGCTTCCCGGGCGATCTCCGGCTTGTTGCGGAGCAGGGCGAGCTGGTCCGGGTTGTGCAGCAGCGCCATCAGGCTGTTGGCCAGCAGGTTGGTCGTGGTCTCGAAACCGGCGGCGAACAGCAGGCCCGCCATGGTGAGCAGCTCGTCCTCGGTGAGTTTCTCGCCGTCCTCCTCGGCCAGGACCAGGGCACTGATGAGGTCGTCCCGCGGTGCGGCACGCCGGTCCGCGGCCAGGTCCGACAGGTACGCCCGGATCGTCGCCGCCGCCGGATCAGCGGTTTCGAGCACGGCCGGGTTGATCTGCTCGAGAACCTGGGTCCAGTCGCGGACCAGGTGCTGGAACTGGGCCCGGTCGGCGGGCGGGATGCCGAGGAGCTCGCCGATGACGTTGACCGGCAGGGGGAAGGCGAACGCGGTGATGAAGTCGGTGTCGCCGGACATCCCGTCGAGGAGGTCGTCGACCATCCGGGTGATCGTGGGGCGCAGGGCCTGGACGCGGCGGGCGGTGAAGGAGGAGCTGACCAGGCGGCGCAGGCGGGTGTGGTCCGGCGGGTTGATGGTCAGGATGCTGGTGAAGAGCTGGCGCAGGGCCGGGTGGTCGTTCCAGCCGGGGCTGACGAAGTCGAGCATGTGGGACGGCACGTGGCCGAGGCGTGGGTCGCGGGTTATCGCGGCGCAGTCGGCGTAGCGGGTGGCCACCAGGGCGCCGTCCTCGGCGCGGACCAGCGGGGAAATCTCCTGGAGCCGGTGATAGCGGGGGTAGGGATCTTCGCGCCCCGTCATCCGGGTCAGCTCGTCGAGCAGGGTTGAGGTTTCCGCACTCTCCACGATGTCCGTCATGCAAACGATCCTATCGATGGGTTGAGTGACGACTGTCCATCGTTTACGCTCACGTCGAGCTTCGTAAATCTGAGTTTACGGTCGTTCGTTGATGCGCACATCGGGGGATGTGCAGCCCAGTTGGTTGCTCATGGGCATCGACGTGGCGGCCGTGCTACATCGGTACGATCGGAAAATTGCGGCGCCGCCGGCAGGCAGTCCGGAAACAGGGACTGCGAGCGGCGCCGCCCGGGGTGAGCGGTGCGGCACGGCATGGGGGAGAGGGGAACCGGTGGGCTCCGACATCTCCATCGCGGCCAAACTGGACCAGCTCTTCCGGCAGGTGCGTGGAGCCGGTCAGACCGAGATCAGCTACATGGCGGTGGCCGAAGCGATCCGGCGTGACCAGGGGATCGCCATTTCCCACACGTATATCTGGCAACTGCGCACGGGGCGGCGGGACAACCCCACGATTCAGCACCTGCGGGGATTGGCGGCCTTTTTCGGCGTACCCGTCGCGTATTTCCTGGATGACGACGAGGCGCGCAAGGTCGACGGTCAGCTTGAGTTGCTCCGGACCCTGCGAGACGCCAAAGTCACCGAGATAGCGTTGCGGGCGGCGGATGTGTCGCAGAGCAGTCGCGACACGATCGGCGAGCTGGTCCGCAAGGTGTGGGAGCTGGAACGCGACCGCAAAAAAGAATCAGGCTGACGCCGCACGCGTGAATTGCGCCGGCCGGTTGTCCCGGTAGGCCGCGCTGACCGCGCTGAGCCAGGCGATCTCCTCGCCCAGTTCGCCGGCCGTGCTGGTGTCCGTCCAGCGTGCGCCGGTTTCCAGGGCCTGCGAGCCGTGGCGGTGGCGCTCCAGGGCGAGCGCGATTCCGCAGGCCTCGACCAACGCCGGGGTCGCCTGGGCGCCCAGGAACGCGGCCGCCGAGTGCAGGCCGTCCGCGGGCAGATAATCGCGCAGCGTCAGCATCCCGTCGCGGATTTCGATGACCCGCCGGTAGACCCGGAGCTGCACCGCCTCGACCCCGCTCAGCTCGACCAGGGCCCGGCGCCGGGAGAAGAGAATGACCTCGGGAAACGTACGACGCATGACGCGCCACAGTGGACGCAGTGCCCACAGCGACCGGTATTCGCCGACCACCGTCCTTAGCCTGCTCGTAGCCGGGACAGCGGCGCCGCCCACCGCGAGGATCGTGCCGAGGGCGCGGATGGCGTCGGCCTGCGGCTGGATCGGATCGAAGGTGACCGGGATGCCCAGCCCGTGCGCGACGATGAGGCTGGTCTTGACGACCCCGTAGGACGCGATGATCAGTACGCCGACCGCGATCGCCCGCAGCCCCAGCCGCAGCAGACCGGGCGGCGCCGGGCGGCTCACCCGCCAGACGATGGCCCCGGAGATCGTCAGCACGCTGACCACGTAGCCGTTCAGCACGACCCAGTACGCGGGATGCGTACCCGGCAACGGCACCAGAACGATGATCACCGCAACGGGCAGCACGACCTGTTCCCACCGGGCTTTTTCGCCGTTGATCAGGAGGATGAAGCGCAGCAGGAAGAAGCCGGCGGCGACGCCCAGCAGCTGGGGAGATTTCTCCGGGTGTGGGATCCAGGTGCCGAGCCAGTCGTTGACGCCGGGCAGGGCCACCGTCTTGACCAGCGCGAGCAGCGCGATCGTCGCCCACATCGCCCGCTGCTGCGCGTCGCGCCACAGGGTCGGGACCCGGACCAGCGCCGTACCCCACAGCAGGACCAGCAGGGTCACGCTGAGCGGACCGGTCACGGGCGGAACTTCAATACTTCGGCCAGGCGGCCGAGGGAGTCGCCGCCGTTGCGGGCGGGTGACGCGGCACGGGCGCGGATCATGGAGGCGAGCATCTCGGCCTCCCGCTCCTGGGCGGTCGTGTAGCTGACCCGCCCGAGGATGCGTTCGACGGTTTTCGGGTCGAGGTCGGGAACGAGCCGGCCCAGCGCGCCACCGGCGAGGTCGAGGCCGGTGCTGTGCTCGCTGAGCATGTGGGCGAGCTCGTGCAGCACGATGTGCTCCGCGTGCAGGCGTGACGTGCCCGGGTCGTAGAAGACGTAGTCGGCCTCCGCCAGGGAGATCCACAATCCACACGGCGCGCCGATACCGAGGCCGGGCATCGGCCGCAGAGTCAGCGGACGTTTGCGGTGTGCGGCGACAACAGCCGCAAAAGCGTCCAGATCGAACGGAGTGGGGATCGCCAGCCCCGCGAGGCGTTGTTCGCAGCGCCTGCGCAGCCCTCTCACACCGATTCCCCCCGGTCGCGGTCCGAGATCGCAAGGCTACCCGTACGCGTCGAGTACTGCTTCCGTGGTAGCCGGGCGCCGACGGGACTACCGCACAGGGAGGACGCGCCGGGTAACCGTCCGCGCGTACGGTCGAATTCATGGGGGTTGTCGTCGCGGTCCTGCTCTGCGTCACCTCTGCGGTGGCGTATGCGGCCGCGGCGGTCCTGCAGGAACGCGTAGCCGACAAACACCTCGGGACCCTCCTGCGCCTGCCCGTCTGGTGGGCGGCGATCGCGTTGAACGGCCTCGGTGCGCTGCTGCACGTCGGCGCCCTCCGCTTCGGGCCGTTGTCCCTGGTCCAGCCGTTCGGTGTGCTGACCCTCGTGCTCGCCGTGCCCGTGGGCGCGGTGCTCGCCCGCCGCGCCGTCACCCACATCGAGTGGCACGGCATCGCCATGACCGTTCTCGGGCTCGGCGGAATCCTCGCGCTCGCGGGCTCGGCCGGTGTGGGCGTCCTCAGCGGTGCCCAGCTCATCGGGCTGCTATTGATCACCGCCGCCGCCCTGACCGCGCTGGGCGCCTGGAGCGCGTCCGGTCTTTGGGCCGCGGCCGCGGGAGGCATCGCGTTCGGCGTCTCGTCGGCGCTGACCCAGACCTTCGTGGTGAATCTGACCGGCGACGGCATCGGGGTCCTCGGGATCGTCACCGTCGTGGCCATCGTGGTGCTGGCCTGCGCGGGGCTGCTCTTCTCCCAGCGCTCCTACCGCGACGGCCTGGGCGCGCCGCTGGCCGTCGGCACCCTCGCCAACCCCGTGGCCGCCGCCGCGATCGGCCTCATCCTGCTGGGCGAGCGGGTCACCGGCGGCTCGGCCGGCGCAATGGTCGCCGGCTGCAGCGCGCTGGCTGCGGCACTGGGCGTGATCTTGCTGGCGCGCGCCCGCGTCGTCAGCGATCACCCCCTAGTCTCATCAGGTGGCTAAGTACTTCGACGTGCACCCGGACAACCCGCAGCCCCGAGCGATCAACCAGGTCGTGGGGATCCTGCAGGACGACGGGCTGATCGCGTACCCGACGGACAGCTGTTACGCGCTCGGATGCCGGATCGGCAACGCCGGAGGGCTCGACCGGATCCGCGACATCCGCCATCTCGGCAGCGGCCACCACTTCACCCTGGTCTGCCGCGACTTCGCCCAGCTAGGCCAGTTCGTGCAGATCAGCAACGCGGTGTTCCGGCTGGTCAAGGCGTCGACGCCGGGCAGTTACACGTTCATCCTGCCGGCCACCCGCGAGGTGCCCCGGCGCCTGCTGCACCCCAAGAAGAAGACCGTGGGTGTACGCATCCCGGAGCACGCGGTAACGCAGGCGATCCTCGCCGAGCTGGGGGAACCGCTGCTGTCCAGCACGCTGCTCCTGCCCGGCGAGGAGGAGCCGCTGACCCAGGGCTGGGAGATCAAGGAACGCCTCGACCACTCACTCGACGCGGTCATCGACTCCGGAGAGTGCGGCACCGTGCCGACCACCGTCGTCGACCTCTCCGAAGGCGAACCCGAGATCCTGAGGATCGGCGCCGGAGACCCCGCCCGTTTCGAGTGAACTCCTAGGAATCCCACAGCATCTGGATTTCTTCTCCACAAAGTCGACCCCTAGGGTCAACTTTCATGGCATGGCGAAAAAGGGTTAATGTCCGTTTAGCGCGCAGCACCGGCATGCAGGTCGTCAGGCGCGAAGGCAAGCTCCGGCTGATCCCGAACCCCCACCGCGACCTCTCCGCACCGGCATTCATCTTCTCGTCGGTACGCTCCGGCTCAACCCTGCTCCGCATGATCCTCGACAGCCACACCGACGTGTACGCCCCGCACGAGCTGCACCTCGCCCACGTCAGGGTGAAACTCGAGATCCCGGCCGCCCAGAAGGCGATGGACGCCCTCGGCTTCAACGAACGCGAACTGCAGAACATGATCTGGGACCGGCTCCTCACCCGCGCCCTGCAGAACAGCGGCAAGAAGATCCTGGTCGAGAAGACCCCCAACCTGGTCTTCCAGTGGGCTCGAGTCGGCCAGGCCTTCCCCGACGCCAAATTCATCTACCTCCTCCGCCACCCCGCCTCCATCCTCGACTCCTGGCAACGAGCCCGGACGGCGCAGACGGAAGAGGAAGCGATCGCCAGCGTCACCAAATACCTGACCGCCCTGCGCGAGGCCCGCGACAACCTCCCGGGCGGCCACACGGTCCGCTACGAAGACCTCACCCGCGACCCGGCAGCGGAGGCCAGGAAGATCTGCGCCTACCTCGGCGTCGACTTCCAGCCCGCCATGGTCGACTACGGCCAAGCCGACCACGGCCCGCTTGTAGCAGGCCTCGGCGACTGGCAGGAAAAGATCCAGACCGGCGCGGTCCAACAGGCCCGCCCCGTCCCGAAGATCGACCTCCCCGAAAAACTCAAGGTCCTCGCCGCCGATCTGGGCTACTGAGGACGGGGCGGCTTCGAGCAGCCGCCCCGCGACCGTTACTTACGCAGCGTGGAGAGCGCGCCGTGCAGTCGCGCCAGCTCGTTCACCATCGGGGCGATGCCTGCGGTGATGACCTCGTTGGGGACGAATTCGCCCTCGTCGTTGAGGAACTGGCCGGCGAAGGGGATCGGGACCGCTTCGAAGATGGGGACCATGCGCAGGGTCGTGACGACCTGCTTGAGGGCCTGGGTGGCGCGGAGGCCGGCGGAGACGCCGCCGTAGCTCACGAAGGCGACCGGCTTGTCCGCCCATTCCTGGTGCAGGTAGTCGATGGCGTTCTTGATGGTGGCGTTGAAGCTGTAGTTGTACTCCGGGTGCACGATCACGAACGCGTCGCCGCGGGCGATGGTCTCGCTCCAGCGCAGCGTGTGCTCTTTCGTGTATTGGCGCAGCCGCGGGTGGTTGGGCTCGTCGAGCAGGGGCAGGTCGAACTCCGCGAGGTCGACCAGCTCGACGTCGAATGCACCGACCTGGGATGCGGCCTCGGCCGCCCAGGTGGCGATCGGGAGGCCGATGCGGCCGGGACGCGTACTGGCCACGATGACCTGAAGAATGGGCATGATCTCGACTTTAGTGCGCATGGTGCGGCGAATCCTGCGTGAGTCTGGCCACGACCTGGTCGGAGATCGTGGCGAGCGCGGCGAGTTGCTCGGCGGAGAGGACGTCGCCGAAGTATCGCCGGACAGCGGCCTCGTGGCAGTCGCGCGCGGCGGCGATCTGTTCGCGGCCCTTGTCGGTGAGGTGGATCACCGCGCCCGGGGCTTTTTCGATCAGCCCGCGCTGCTCCATCCGGCGCAGCTGGTGTGACAGGCGGGATTTCTCCCAGGCCAGGCCGCAGCGCAGGGCGATGGAGCGCACACTGCTGTCCTGGGACTGCTCCAGGAAGAACAGGATGTCGTAGTCGGCCTCCGACAGCCCGGTGGAGCGGCCCAGCTCACGGTTGATCTGCCCGTTCAGCAGCACACGCATGCGCTGGTACGCCTGCCACGCGGCGGAGACGTCGGGGGTCGTGGTCACGCGTTGAATATTACGTCTGTTTGCAGATCACCGGCCGGTTGATGTATCAACGAGTTGACACATCAACCATGGTTCGTGGAGGGCTACCGCGATGAAGCACCCGCTACGGTTCGGCGCGCTGGTCACCACGGTGGCCGAGGCGATCCGGGCCGAGGAACTGGGCTACGACCTCGTGGCGATCTCCGACGGCCCGGCGTCCGCCGAAGACCCCTGGACGCTGCTGACCTGGATAGCCGGGCGGACCGAGAGGATCGGGCTCGCCGTCATCGGCCTCGACGTGTCGCAGCGGGAGCCCACCGTGCTGGCCCGCGCTGCGGCCAGCCTTGACCTGCTCTCCGGCGGGCGGCTCAACATCGGGCTCAGTGGCGATCATCTCGACGAGGTGACCGATATCGTGCGGGGGGTCCTGGATGCGGGGGAGGCCGGGCCGCTGCGTCATCTCGGCAGGCACCACCGGGTTCCGCAGGCCCAGCGCGGGCCGCTGCCGGCTCATCGGATCCCGGTCTGGCTGACCGGTAACGAGCAGCTTGCCGGGCGTACGGCGGATGGCTGGGTTGCTGCCTCGGAGGACGTTGATGATCTCGTCACGGCGTACAAGACAATTGATGAGGCCGCGGCAGAAGCCGGGCGTGACCCTCTCGAGGTTCGTCGGATTTTGATCATCGAGCCGGGGCTGACCGCGGATGATCTTCTCAAGCTCGGTGCGGACACGTTCCTCGTGCGGGGTGTAACAGAGCTCACGTCGTGGGGAAGCTTGCGGGAGGCCGCCGGGCCGTCCGTTTTCCGGCCCGCTTCAGTACGAGCAAAGCGCCGCCCCGGCATCGCCTACGACTCCCTCCCCGCGAGCCTCGCCGAAACCGCCGTCGAACCCGGTGACCTGGACTACGCGCGGGTCCGCTCGACCTACATGCGCGGCGGCGCCCCGGGCCTCGTGCTGCGACCGCGCACGACCGCCGGGGTCGTGGACGCGCTCGCCTACGTCCGCGAGCACCCTGAGCTGCCGTTCAGCCTGCGCAGCGCCGGCCACGGGGTCAGCGGACGCTCCACAAACGACGGTGGCATCGTGCTCAGCGTCGCGGCGCTGAACACGATCGAGATCCTCGACGAGTCGCGGCGCCTCATCCGGGTCGGACCGGGCGCACGCTGGACGGACGTGGCGCAGGCGCTGCTTCCGTACGGCTGGGCGCTGAGTTCGGGCGACTACGGCGGTGTCGGCGTCGGGGGTCTCGCGACGGCGGGTGGCGTCGGCTGGCTGGCCCGTAAACACGGCCTCACCATCGACCATCTGACCGCGGTGGAAATGGTCCTCGCCGACGGCGCGATCGTGCGCGCCTCAGCCACCGAGAATGCGGACCTCTTCTGGGCTGTGCGAGGCGCCGGCGCCAATTTCGGCGTCGTGACCTCTTTCGAATTCGAGGTGTACGAGGTCGGCAACGTCGGTTTCGCGCAACTCGTGGTGGCCGCCGACAACCAGGCCGATCTGCTGGTCAAATGGGGCCGGGCAATCGAGGCCGCACCGCGCGACGTCAGCGGCCAGCTCATCATGGGCCCACCCCGCGCGGGACAACCCGCCTTCGCCCAATTGATGGCCGTGGTCGACAACGACGACCCCGAAACGATCGTCGAACAGCTCCAGCCGATCGCCTCGGTGGCGCCGCTCTATCAGCAGAACGTCATTCTCACGCCGTACGCGGGAGTCATGGCGAACGCGGCCGACGGTTATCACCAGGGCGCGGGCGAACCGACCTCACGCTCGGGCCTGATCGAACACCTGACGCCGGAATTCGCGCGAGCCGCGGTCACGTTGCTGAACAGCGGCGCGGTGCACTGGTTCCAGATCCGCACGGTTGGCGGGGCGGTCAGCGATGTGCCTTCGGACGCCACCGCGTACGCCCATCGGTCGGCGAATTTCTCGGTCATCGTGATGGGCTCCTCGAAGCGCCGGGTTGATGCCGCATGGGCCGAGCTCAGCGGGCATTTCGAGGGCCTCTATCTGAGCTTCGAAACCGACCTTTCGGCGCTCGAAACCGCATTCCCGCCGGCCACTCTCGCGCGGCTGCGCGAGCTGAAACTGCGTTACGACCCGCACAACCTCTTCCGCGACAACTTCAACATCACTGTGGAGACGCGATGACCGACTACGGCCACGACCTGCTTTTCGGTACGTTCATCACGCCCACGGCCCAGCCGGTGCAGCAGGCCGTCGAGCTGGCCGTGGTCGCCGATCGGGCCGGGCTCGACCTGGCGACATTTCAGGACCACCCCTATCTGCCGCGCTTTCATGACACCTGGACTTTGATTTCGTACGCCGCAGCGCTCACGTCCCGGATCCGTTTGAGTGGCAACGTCCTGAGCCTTCCGCTACGGCAGCCGGCCCTGCTGGCCCGTAGTCACGCGAGCCTGGACAGGCTGAGCGGCGGCCGCATCGAAATGGCGTTGGGAGCGGGCGCATTCTGGGACGGCATCGAGGCTATGGGTGCTCGCCGATTGACCGCGGGCGAATCCGTCGCGGCGCTGGGCGAGGCCATCAAGGTTGTCCGCGCGGTATGGGATTCTTCCGCTGTCGGCCCTGTGAACATTCATGGCGAGTACTACCAGGTATCCGGTCTCAAGCGCGGTCCGGCGCCGGCGCACGACATGAGCATCTGGGTCGGCGCGTACAAGCCGAAGATGCTGCGCCTGATCGGTAAGGCCGCCGACGGGGTGCTGCCGTCGCTCTCGTACCTCAAGGGCGGCCCGGCCGACTACGCCGAGATCAACAAGCATATCGACGACAGCGCGCTCGCCTCCGGCCGCGAACCGGCCGCTGTCCGCCGCCTGCTCAACATCAACGGCACGTTCAGCGAATTCGGCCGCTCATTCCTGGACGGCCCGGCCGAACAGTGGGCCGAAGACCTCGCCGGCCTCACCCTCGAACACGGCATCAGCACCTTCATCCTCGCCACCGATGACCCCTCCGCCATCGAGGAATTCGCCGCCGAGGTAGCCCCCGCCGTCCGCGAGCTGGTGACCGCCGAGCGGGGCTGATTGTCCGCTTTTTGTGGCCGCCGAGCGCGCCTACTTGCCCTCGACCTCACGGGCCATCGCGCGCAGCATCATTACGAAACCCGCCTTGCCGACCAGGGACAACAGCGGCGCACCGAACCGGGTCACCCGCACCGGCGTCACCGTCACGTCCTCGTCCCAGACGACCTGGCACCGGCCGCCGGGCAGGGGCGTCACCGAGAACCAGGCCCGGCCGTGCAACACGCGACCGACCTTCACCACCTCGCACAGCCCCCGCTTGTCGCCGTCCGGCGGCTCCCACCGGACCACCCGCATCGGATCGTCGAACGCGACCGGCCCGAGCCCGGTCCGTCCGACAAACTCCGCCCCGACCCCATCGGCCCGATCCGTCGTCACCCACACGCGCGTGAGCGGCACCCAGTCCCCGTGCCGCGGCCAATCAACCAGGGCGTCCCAGACCTTCGTCGCGGGTGCGCCCACCTCCGAGCTCACCGTGAATCTGGCCATGGCTCGAAGCTACTCCGTCACGCGCTCCATCCGGGTCCAACTGACCCAGCCGCGCTCACGCATGAGTTCCCGCATCCGGGCCGCCCGCGGGTCGTACTCCACAGCGAGAGCGTCCAGGAGATCGAACGGCAGCTCGTCCTTCGCATCCGGATCGAGGTCAGTGTGCCCGGCAGCGGCCGCCTGCTCGGCGAGCTCAGCCATGATGTCGGCGGCCTCCACCAGAAGTGGCTCGTCGATCGCCGTGCTGTCAGCGATCGTGGAGAGGATCTGGTAGAGCTTCACGACCCTCGGGTCCTTCAGCTCCTCGAATTTCGCCGGAATCCATTCGCGGACGCGATCGGGCCAGCGAGCCGTGATCAGGATCCACCCGTCCCGCTCACCCTCCAATACCCGCCCCTTCACCCCGATCTCCCGGAGCCGATTGAGATAGCCGATCACCTCCGGCGGGAGCGTCAGGCCGTCACCACTGGTGAGCTGGGCGATCTGCTTACGGCTGGTCTCCAACCGATCGATCTCGCTCCGCAGCTGATCATCGATCTGCGCGATCGCCTCGGCGAAGGCCGGCGCATCGGCTTCGAGCATCCGAGCGATCCGAGCCAGCGGCACCCCGGCATCGGCGAGAGTGCGGATCTTGACGAGCCGCAGGACCGCCGTCGGCCCGTACCGTCGATATCCGGAAGCATCCCGCTCCGGCTCGGGCAGCAGTCCGATCTGGTGGTAGTGCCGCACCGCCCGCACGGTAACGCCGGAGTAGGTCGCCAATTGGCTGATCGTCAGCATGCTCGTCAGGCGATCTTGCGGCGGTAGGTGAGGGTAGCCAGCACGTAGGCGACCACGAGGACGCCGAGGCACCACCCGAGGGCGATCCAGACACCATTACCGACGGGCTCCTGGGCGAACAGATCCCGGATCGTGTTGACGATAGCGGTCGCCGGCTGATGCTCCGCGAAAGCACGCACCGGGCCGGGCATGGAATCGGTGGGCACAAAAGCCGAACTGATGAACGGCAGAAATATCAGCGGGTACGAGAAAGCGCTCGCGCCGTCCACCGACTTCGCGGTCAGCCCGGGAATCACGGCGATCCACGTCAGCGCGAGCGTGAACAACACCAGAATCCCGGCAACCCCGAGCCACGCCCAGAAGTTCGCCCCGCTCCGGAACCCCATCACCAGCGCAACGAGGACAACGACCACCAGCGAGATCAGATTGGCGACCAGCGACGTCAGCACATGCGCCCACAACACGGCGGACCGCGCGATCGGCATCGACTGGAAGCGCTCGAAGATCCCACTCTGCAGATCCAGGAACAACCGATAGGCGGTGTACGCGATCCCCGACGCGATCGTGATGAGCAGAATCCCGGGCAGCTGATAGTTGACGTACGAGTCCGACCCCGTCCGGATCGCGCCCCCGAACACGTAGACGAACAACAGCATGAAGCCAACCGGCATGATCGCAGTCGTGATGATGGTGTCCGGGCTGCGCGCGATATGGCGCAGCGACCGACTCAGCAGAGTAGCGGTGTCCCGAATCATTTCCGGCTCCCCACCAGGCTCAGAAAGACATCCTCGAGCGTCGGCTGCTTCTCGACATACTCCACCTCGGCGGCCGGCAACAACCGCTTGAGCTCCTGCAGCGTCCCGTTCACCAGGATCCGCCCCTCATGCAGGATCGCGATCCGGTCGGCGAGTTGCTCCGCCTCATCCAGATACTGCGTCGTGAGCAGCACGGTCGTGCCACCCTTCGCGAGCTCCTTCACCGCCGCCCACACCTCGATCCGCCCCTCCGGATCAAGCCCGGCGGTCGGCTCATCCAGAAAAATAACCGGCGGCTCCCCGATCAGGCTCATGGCGATGTCCAGCCGTCGCCGCATCCCCCCGGAATAGGTCGCCACCCGCCGCCCGCCGGCCTCACTCAGCGAGAACTGCCCCAGCAGCTCATCCGCGATCGCACCCGGCCCCTCGAGATGCCGCAGCTTGGCAACCAGAACAAGATTCTCCCGCCCGGTCAGAATCTCGTCCACCGCCGCAAACTGCCCGGTAAGACTGATCGACCTCCGAACCTCCGCGGCCTGCATCCCGACATCAAATCCGTTGACCTGCGCGGCCCCGCCATCCGCCTTCACCAAGGTGGCCAGAATCTTCACCACGGTGGTCTTCCCGGCCCCATTCGACCCGAGCAACGCAAAAATGCTCCCCTTCGCCACCTCAAACTCCACGCCGCGCAACACACGCAGCTCCTTGAACGACTTCTCCAGGCCATGAACCCGAATCGCCTCACCACTCATGCCCGCCAGCATGGAGGGTTGACGCAGCGTCATAGTCAAGCCCGCCCTAGGCAGGCTGCCCCCGCATCTTCCGGACCTGCGGAAGGTACAGCGCCCCCACCGCCGGATACTTCTGACAGGCCTGCTCGGCGCGGTCCAGGCTGTCGACCTCGCCGGTGGCCCGGAAGTGCTTCACCAGCACCAGCACCAGCTCCTCGGCCCGCCTGTCGGTCACTTCGGAGGGGCTCATCCGGACGACAACGTCGGCGAGCATCACCGTCGCGAGGTAGAGAGCAGAGGAATCGCGCGTGTCCTCGTACTTGTAGAGCTGCAGCTGGGCCAGCAGCCTCTGCAACTGAGTGATCAACTCATCCTGACGATGAAGCCACCAGCCCACCTCATCCGCGAGCGCCTCAGCCACCGCGCGGTCGCGCCCCACATCACGGACCGTCAGCAACTCGGCCGCACAGGCGAGGGTCACAGGAACATCATCCGGCCAGGCCGGATCAAACCGGCGATTGAGCAGCTTCACAATCACCCCGCCGGCCCGGAACCACTCCGCGGACCCCGCCGCCCCCGCCCAACAAGAAAAGCCGGAGCCCGACGACCGGCTCGCGCTGGTCGCCCAACTCGCTGCCGACACAGTCATCGACCGGCACGGGTGCGCCGAGATCCACGGCGTACCCGGCGACCAGCAGAGCCAGCTTCGCAAAGCCGTCCGCGCCCGCATCCGGCAAAGGACCGGCTTCGCCGTACGCACCCACCTGATCAACGGTGCCATCTACATCGAGTGCGACGAGGCATACAAGAAGTACGCCGGCGGGCACGGTAGAAACGCCGCAGAGGCGATGAGTGCCGCACTCAACGGCGAGCCGATACCCCAGCGGGAACGGGATTGGGTGATCCACTGGTCCACCTGAGGCGTCTCGTAAGGCGCCGATCGGCGGGGACCCGTTCCGCGACAGCTGACGGCTTCACCCACGCGAGTGAAGCCGTCAGAACCGTCGATAGGGTTGGCCGATCCATATCGGATTCATGATCGGGAGCACCGGTGGTTGATCCAGAAATTTTGGAACGGGCGGGCAATCTCAAGGGCGAGCTGGTGGCGTTCTCCCAGCAGCCCAGGTATGACCGTGCCGCGTCCGAGTTCCTCGACCGGTACGGCAGCGGGTCAGAGGAACTCGACGAGCAGCGGCTGATCCTGCTGTGGGACTGCTTCGTGCTGGAGCACAAGCTGGTCAACGGCCGCACCGTGGTGGAGCAGTTCGTCGCGGCGAACCCGCAGTTGCCCGAGGCGGAGCGGGAGATGCTGCTGGGCTGGCGGGACGTCGTGCAGGGCCCGTTCGAGGTGCTTCGCCGTGATGGTCCGGCGCTGCTGGTGCAGAGCCTGGTGGACGAGCTGACCTATCGGGTGCGTTCCAACATGGGGCCTGGCATCTTCCGGCGTACGCCACGCGGGTCTTTCCTCATCGCCCGCCTGGTCGCGGTCGGTGACGAGTGGATGCTGTCCGGGCCGATCACCCTGCTGCGCGCCGCTGACCGGGATATCGCGTACGGGTTGGCGATGGACATGGCATTGCGGACCCCGGAGGCGGTGTTCCGGAACCCGGACAAGCTGGCGCTGGCGTGGAAGCAGCAGCGCGCCGACCGGGACCGGTTCGTCAGGTTCTTCGGCGCCGACCTCGTCGTGGTCCCCGGTGAGCAGGCGCAGGACAGGTTGAACGCCTTCTACGCGTTTTGCCGGGAGGAGATCCTCGGCCGGCCGGAACCCGACGGACCACCCGCCGGAGTCGCGGTGACGTTGCCGCCGGCCATGGTCGACTCCGACACGGTGGCGCTGATCTATGACGAGACAGACGGGATCGGCTTCTACGCCGAGTTCGGCCTCGTCGCGCAGGCGTTCGCCAACCCCGACCTGCTGCGGCGCCGCCGGTGGCGTGAACACACGCTGGAGTACCTGCACGACGACAGCGTGGAGCCAATGGTGCTCCGGCGGCTGGCCGAGCAGGACCCGGAGAAGGCGACCATCGTGTTCCGGCGGCTGCTGAAGCGGCCGAAATTCGAGTGGAGCCGTGACGGCGAGAACCTGCTCCGCGAGGTCAAACCGGACTATTACACCCGGCCGCCACGTCCACACGTCAGCCCGGTGAGTGAACGACTGGCAGCGTTCGTCGCCCAGCAATGAGCCACAATCGCAGCGCAACCAGCCGCTGATCCGGCTGCAGGGCAGGTCAAGGTTTACGCAAGACAGCCCGACCCGAGGTGTATTCGATAGAGCGGGAGACCCAGCGGTGACCGTCGGAGTCCGGCCATCCGCCCCCACGCCCACAAACAAACAACCCGGACCTACGAAAACGTAGGTCCGGGCTATTCCGATGTCCCGAGACATCACACAGGTGCCCCCGGCAGGAATCGAACCTGCGACACACGGTTTAGGAAACCGATGCTCTATCCCCTGAGCTACGAGGGCCTACGGCCGACATCTTACCTACCACGTGATCCCCCCGGTTGTTCGGGCGCGCTGAGTGGTCTCCACCGGTGCTCCAGGGGAATGTCGGCGCTGGTGGTAGGACTCGCGATGGGTTTGGGTGCGCTGTGTACGAGATGCCGACATGTGACGTTCCGCGGTTGGTGGAGTTGGGCCTGGTGAGGCCCGGCTCGCGCAGGTTCTGGAGGCGCGTTGCCGTCTGGAAGGTTCGGTGGCGGTAAGTGACGGGGCAGATACAGAAAGCAGTCTTCGGTATTCTTCTGATGGATGTCAATGGATGTCGCGCTGCGGGGAGGCACGCGACACGGCGTTGACGAGGTAGGGCGGTGGGTGAATGTGGCCGAGCGTGAGGAGGGTCGATGAGCGAGGGGATGGCGTTTCCGGCTGAGACGGTCTTGCGGCACGCGGGCTCGGTCGGCGAAGCATCCGATGGCATGGCCCAGGCTCGGGATGCGGCGGCAACGGTTGCGATGGGCAGCGAGGCGTACGGCCAACTTTGCCAATTCCTGCCTGCGCTGCTCAACCCCTTGTTCAGCGGCGCTACCGACGTCCTGAGTGACGCGGTGGATGCGCTCGGGGAGACTGAGCTGAACCTGCGCGCGACAGCCTCTGCCATGACGGGCGCCGACTCCGGTAGTGCCCAACGGTTCCGGTCAGCCGTGGTTCCGGGCCTCGAACTGCCGCTATGACCGACAACCCCCTGGCCGCGAAGGCGGAAAGCTCGACAACCTGGTTCACCGGTCTCGGTTTGGCCGAGGACGCGGCGCAGATCAGCGACGGCATCCATGACAACAGCTGGGTTGACGGCACGCTGGGTGGCGTCGGCGGCACCTTGGATGTGCTCGGTGTGGTTGTCGACCCGCTCGGATCGCTGGTGGCCTGGGGCGTGAGCTGGCTGATGGAGCATGTCAGGCCGCTTCAGGAGGCCTTGGACTGGCTGGCCGGCCAGCCAGACGAGGTCGCTGCCCACGCCGCGACCTGGCGTAATGTCGCCGCGGCCACTATCGCCACCCAGCAGCGATACGCCGACGCTGTCCGATCGCAGACAGCGGAATGGTCTGGTTCCTCCGGCGATGCATATCGTGGGCATTCAGCCCTGCACCTGAATGTTCTCGGCGGTATCGCTAAGGCATCCGAAGCCATCTCTTACGCGGTGGAAGGTGCCGGACTGCTTGTCGGTCTGGTCCGGGGCATCGTCCGCGATCTGATAGCGCAATTCGTTGCCACGCTTGCCGCCCGTCTGCCTCAGTGGCTGGCAGAGGAAGGCCTGACTCTCGGTCTTGCCACCCCGGTGGTGATCGGTCAGGTGGCTGCCTTGGTCGCCAAATGGTTCGATCGCATCCAGGGCTTTGTCCGAGCGTTGCTCAACAGCCTGCGCCGACTGACCGGAAAGCTCGACGAACTGACCGGCGTGCTGGATGGACTCAAGCGGACACTCCACAAGCTCAGCCGCTCCGATCCGGCAGACGCCGCCTCGGAAGCCCCCTCCCCTCTCCGCCAGACCGGTGGCGAGTTGCGGCGTCCGCGTGGCGACATTGACTTCGAGGATGTGTGGGCGGATCGAGCTTATGAGTTGTTCAGGGCCGGCGACGACGAGCTGTCGGCGGTCGCTGCGGCTGCGCGAGAACACGGATTCAGCCCTGAGGACATCACGTTGATCAAAAATCATGTTTTTCGCGAGGAACACTTACTCGACCTGTACGGGGACAGCACCCTGGCTCGTTTCGATGCCAATCCACGTATGGCTGAGGCGTGGCAGCGGCTCGCTGACGGCAACCCACACCCGGCCGATATCGATCTGCTCAGGCACGAGCGCTTCGAGGCGGAGTACATGGCCAGCACCGGCGATCCAAGCTACGGCCGCGCGCACACCGCCACGAACGATGCCGGCTATACGTGGGATCCTGAAGCTGCGGCTCGGGACGGGGTCGGCTACCAGCGGAAGGACTACTGACGGTGCTCGGTAACTGTGGGCGGTGCCGGCCATGACCGCCTCGATCGGCATCTGGGCCGAAGGTGACCAGGGCGGTGAGGTGGTGCTTTATCGCTGGGAGGCCGATCAGCGGCACGGCTTCGTGACGTTCGAGGTTGAAGCGCAGAGGTTCAGGCCGGTAGATAGCAGTGGGCGACCTGTCGGCGACCTGTTGTTTGACTATGCCGCCGGTGAGGCCGTGGGGGCCGCGGAGGGTGTGGACCGGGGGTTGTTCGGCCAGGTGGTGGTTGCGATCATGCGGGCTTATCGGCGGGCGGGGGTGGCGCCGGCTACCGCTCATGCCTACTACTACTGAGGTGTTTGATCTTTTGCGGTTGGGTAACGGTAGGGTCTCACCCGCGCCGGGCGTCCGCTCGGTGGTTCCCTACAGTGAGGAACGCATGCAATGGCGATCTCCGTGAACCTCGACGCTGCTCTGGTCAAGGCCTACGAGTCCACTCCGCTGGCCGAGCTGGTCAACGCTCCTGTCACCGCGCTGGCCGGGGTCAGCGACGCGGACGGTGAGGCGCTGCAGAAGGCGTTCAACATCAAGACGGTTGGCGACCTCGCCGGCAACAAGTACATCAAGGCCGCTCAGGCGATTGCGGAACTGAGCCGCATCTCCAAGTAAGCCCCGACGGCGGCAGGTGTGGCGGGAACGTCGCGCCTGCCGTTTTCAGTTGAGCGTCAGTACGTCACCCGCGTGAATAGCCGCGGCAGTGTCAACGGGCGATGGTGGTCATTCCGGTGACGAAGAGCCAGGGGCGACCGGAGATCCGGTCGGTTCTTTCCACCGCGAATCGGGTCCTTCTGAGGACCCACACTCGCCCTACCCCTACGTGTACGCCGTCAGCGCGATCGACGACCAAAATTGTCTCGCCCGTGAGGCGGGTTCGGGGCGTGGGGTGGTCGACTCCGAGAACGCGGATGGGCCGGCCGGTGGCGGCGTCACGTAAGCGGGGGATGCCGGTGAATTCGACGGACCTGCCCACGACGACGAGGCCCCCGCGGTTGGGGATGTCGTGGACCTCGGTGATGACGAATTGCGGGGTGTCCATGGCGTGCCAGGATAGGGATGGAGATCACCAGGGACCAAGGGAGAGCGGCATGCCTCGTGTTGTTGTTACGGGTGGGGCGGGGAAGCTTGGGCGGGCGGTGGTTTCGGAGCTTGCGGCGTACGGATGGGATGTTGTTGTTTTTGATCGGGTGAAGCCGGCTGGGGCTGAGGCGGCGGCGGGGGCGGTGTTTGTTCCCGTTGATCTGACGGAGTACGGGCAGGTGCTCGACGCCATGCACGGGGTGGAGGAGCGGTACAGCGGGGTTGATGCGCTGGTGCATCTTGCGGCGATTCCGGCTCCGGGGATCGCGCCTGATCAGGTGACGTTCAGCAACAACATGAACTCCAGTTTCCACGTGGTGACGGCGGCTCGGCGGGCTGGCGTACGGAATATTGTGTGGGCTTCCAGTGAGACTGTGCTGGGGTTGCCGTTTGATGTTCCGCCGCCCTACATTCCGGTCGACGAAGAGTACGCACCGCGGCCTGAGTCGACGTATTCGCTGGTCAAGACGCTGGAGGAGCGGATGGCCGGTGAGCTCTGCCGGTGGGATCCGACGTTGAAGATGATCGGGCTGCGGTTCTCGAATGTGATGGAGCCGGCCGATTATGCGGCGTTCCCGTCGTTTGATGCCGATGCGCAGTTGCGGAAGTGGAATCTGTGGGGATATATCGATGCTCGCGATGGTGCGCAGGCGGTGCGGCTGGCCTTGGAGAGCGCGGCGACGGGCGCCGAGGTCTACATCATTGCCAATGCGGACACGGTGATGTCGCGGCCCAACGCGGAGTTGGTCGCTGAGGTGTTCCCGGGGGTCGAGATCCGCGGTGAGCTCGGGGTCAACGACACGTTGCTGTCGATCGGCAAGGCTCGGCGCGACCTGGGCTACGCGCCGCGCTTCAGCTGGCGCGACGAGTAGGCGCGACGAGTGGGTCTGCAGTGGATGGCACGGGGTTGAGTAGCGCGGACGGGACTTGAACCCGCAAATTCCCGGGTGAAAACCGGGCGACTCTACCTGTTCGTCCACCGCGCCTCGGGGGACGTTCGTGTTCCGACCTGGATTTGAACCAGGGTCCTCCGTCTTGTCGAAACGGCGCTCTACCAAGCTGAGCCATCGGAACGGGAGCGGGAGCCGGATTTGAACCGGCGATCTCGGGCTTATGAGGCCCGCGAGCACTCCGAGCTGCTCTGTCCCGCAGTACGCCGTGCAGGGTTCGAACCTGCGACAAGCCGATTAAAAGTCGGCCGCTCTACCCACTGAGCTAACGGCGCTTGCTGTGTCTTGCCTTGCAGAAAAGGCGGGCCTTGCCTTGCGGAGGAGGGCGGGGTCGAACCGCCACGGGTGTTGAGCCCCAACCGTTTTCGAGACGGTGGCCGGCGCCGGCTGTCGGCTGGCTCCTCCCTGTGAAGCTTGCGAAATCCCGCCGGTGAAGCTGCGAAATCCTGCAAAACGTGTCCCCAGCAGGATTCGAACCTGCGGCCTCGACGTTCGTAGCGTCGCGCGCTGTCCAGCTGCGCCATGGGGACCTTGCGCCGACGACGGGGATCGAACCCGCGACCTTCCGCTCGACAGGCGGATGCTCTACCAATTGAGCTACATCGACATGTACCCGGAGGGGGATTCGAACCCTCAACCTTCCGACCCTGAATCGGACGCCTCTACCGTTGGGCTACCCGGGCAAGATGTTGCTGCGAGCGGAGGACTCGAACCCCCAACCTCCCGGTTCAGAGCCGGGCGTGCTGCCAGATTGCACTAGCTCGCATCGCGAGCGGCTGCGGGGAGTCGAACCCCGGTATCCGCCATGGCAAGGCGGCGCACTGCCGTTGTGCTACAGCCGCGTCGTCCGTCCGGGGGTCGAACCCGGTCTTTCGGATCGAGAGTCCGATGGTCTACCTACCTCAGCCTCACGGACGTATTCTGCCGCCATTAAAATCGGCGGCAGGCATGTGCCATCCACTGTTTAATTACCAAATAGCAAAGCGCACGGGTGACAGGAATCGAACCTGCAACCTTCGGATTTGGAGGCCGGTGCTCTACCGTTGAGCTACACCCGTAGGGTACGAAAAAGCCGCCCCGTCCTCGGCTGAGGTGGGCGGCGCAGAAGCAGACTAAATCTGCTCTACCCGCACCATCGCTCCAGCTCACGGCCCTGCAGCGAGCGACCTCGCAGTGATACGCCACGCAGCGAGCGACCTCGCAGTGATCGCCAGACGAGCGACTCCCCGGCAAGCGATCCGCTGACCAGGGACTGTTCGACGAGAGACTGATCGACTGACGCGACGGACCATTTATCCTGCTGCGACCCGTTCTGCGACATGGCGTTCAACTCCCCTCAAGGTGGCTGTCCCCGTCAGCGTCGTTCGCTGCCGATGGATACAGCTTGCACCATGCCGCACAGCAGCGCCAGTGAATAAAATGGCGACATGCTTTTCACTACTGGACAGCGCATTGTCTTCATCGGCGACAGCATCACCGACTGCGACCGTCGGGGCGCGGCCGCGCCCTATGGGGACGGTTACGTCGATCATGATCGGGATCAATGACATCTGGCACGCCTTCGGCAGCCACCCCGACAGGGCAGTGCCCAGCGCGGCCGAGTTCGACGCCGTTGCCGTCCGTACCCAGGATGGGTTTGATGAGGTGCTGCGTTCGACGGCGTCGCGGGACTGGGCCGAGGACCGGATTCATCCGAACCGGTCCGGGCATGCGGTGATCGCGGAGGCGTACTTCAGCGCGCTGGAAGGCGTACCGAAAATAGGGGCCTAACCCAGGATGCGGGTGAGGATCAGGCGGTTGTCCTCTTCTTCGAGGTGGGCGCCGGAGGTGACCACCCGGTGGCGTTCGGCGGCCCGGTGGGCGGCGACCGCGGTGACCCAGGCGGGGATGTCGTCGTTCTGCGTGTGGTAGCGAGCCAGCCACCAGACCTCGACGAACGTGGCCTGCACGACGGCTTCGACGTCGTGGGGGTGGGAGAGGACGCGCTGGATCTCGCGGTAGGCGGCCTCGCACAGGGCGCCGTACAGCGTGCGGAGGGCTATGGGATCCCCGGCTGCTATGCGGCTGACCAGGCTCTGGTGCAGGCTCTGGTCGGACAGCATGGTCATAGCGACTCCCCGGTGATGGACCTCCGCCAGGGTCCGGAGCTATGTGGTATCTCATTCAACAACGGGAGGGGCCTTCAAGGCATTCACCCGCAAGAGTGACGTACGCGGCGAGTCCTCTGACGAGTACGTCACCTCAGGGGAGTGGCACCCAGTTTCCGGTGGCGGCCGAGAGGGACATGGCGTCGAGGGCTTCGGCGCTGCGGACGGCGTCGGTGAGGGTGGCGCCGTGCGGGGTGCCGGTGGTGATCGAGTGGACGAAGTGGCGGGCCTCGATGACTTTGAGGTCGTCGTAGCTCATGGGGTTGGCGGCGCCGGGCTGGAACGCTGCGTAGGCGCCGTCGCCCGGGCCTACGAAGACGGTGCCGACGGTGCTGAGGGAGAGTTCACCCATGCGGCGGTAGTCCCAGGCGAGCGCACCCTGCGTACCGTGGATCTCGAAGCCGTAGTTGTTCTGGTCCGCGACCGAGACCCGGCTCGCCTCCAGGATCACCCGGGCGCCTGACGCGAGGCGCAGCTGGGCCGACACGTAGTCCTCGTTCTCGACCGGCCCCAGCGTGCCGCCGTCGGCGCGGGCGTGGCCCGAGGTCGCCGAGGTGGGGATGGCACGGTCGGTGATGAAGATGGCCGTGTCCGCTACGAGCGCGGAGATGTCGCCCAAGAGGTGCCGGATCAGGTCGACGCCGTGCGAGGCAAGGTCTCCCAGCACCCCGTTGCCGCCGCGCTCGCGCGAGTATCGCCAGGTCAGGGCGCTTGACGGGTCGGCTGCGTAATCGCTGAGGAAACGGAAGCGCGCGTGGGTGACCGTGCCGATCCCGCCCTTGGCGATCACGGTGCGGGCGGTGTCGACGGCGGGGGCGTTGCGGTAGTTGAAGCCCACCGTGCCGGTCACGCCCGTGGAACTGGCGGCGTCGGCCACGGCGAGGGCGTCGGCGCGGGTCAGGCCGACCGGCTTTTCGATCCAGATGTGTTTACCGGCCCGGGCAAATGCCTCGCCGAGTTCGCGGTGCAGGAAATTCGGGGCGGTGATGCTGACCGCGTCGATCGCCGGGTCTGTCAGTAGTTCTCGCCAGTCCAGCGTGGACTTCGCGAATCCGTACGTGGTGGCTGCTTCTGCCGCACGGCCGGGGACTTCGTCGGCCACCGCGATCAGCTCCGGGCGTACCGACAGATCGGGGAAATGGTGGGGGAGTCGCAGATAGGCCTGCGTGTGCACCCGGCCCATCCACCCGAAACCCGCGATGGCAACTCCCAGAGTCCGCATCGACCGAGCTTAAGATGCGGCGTGCTGGCGCGGGAAGCCGTGAGACTGGCAGGCCGGGATCTGCCCGACCTGCCAGTTGTCGCGATTGTGCATCCCGGGAATGTGGCGTCGTGGCGGGTTGCCGAACGCGTTGGGCTGGAAAGGATCGGCACTACTCAGCGCGCGGACGGGCCGAGGCTGGTCTACGGCGCTGGGGCTAAGGCCAGGTAGTCGGGGCGGGCGGGGGGACGACCGGTGGGCGGTCGTTGCAGGTGATGGTGTTGGGGACGTACGGGCTGAGCCAGGCGCCGTCGTTTCTGCCGCGGTCGGTGAGGGTGAACTCGGAACCGGCCGGGGTGAAGTGGAAGGAGCCGCAGTTGTTCACGCCGACCGCGCCTACGTTGCGGGCGTCGACGTTTTCGAATGAGGCGGAGCCGGCTGTGCGGGCGCTGACGACCGAGGTGCCCGTACCGTCGATGTGGAGGTTTTTGAAGGCTACGTCGTTGATGGAGTAGAGGTCCTTCACGCCCCAGTCGCTGACCAGCAGGACGGCGTTGTAGGTGCTGTCGAGGTAATGGTCGCCGGTGACGCTGATGTCGGCGTTGATGCTGCCGTCGAGGGCGTAGAACCAGATGGCGCCGAGGCCGATGTTCCAGTTCAGTTCGAGTGTGCCCGCGCGTACGACGGAATTGTCCTTGATGGTCAGGGCGCCGGCGAACGGTTCGGCGCCGAAGCGGGAACCGACGTGCAGGCCGCTGCCCTCGCGGATCGGGTCGGCGATCAGGTTCGCGGAAATCGTGTTGTCCGTGCCGCCGTAGACGGCGATGCCGTTGGCCAGGGTCGGGGTCTGCACCGTGTTGTGGTCGAACGTGTTGCCGGAATCCGCCGTCTTCTCCGACCACAGGGCGAGGCCGTCGTCGCCGCTGTTACGCACGAAGTTGTTGCGTACCAGGGAATTGGTGACGCCGGTGTGGAAGTTCAGGCCGTCGGCGATCTGGTCGACAATGATGTTCCCGCTGATTCTCAGGTTGTCCATCGGGCCGTCGAACCACATGCCGACCTTGGTGTGCCGGATGTGCAGGCCCTCGATCGTGGAATTGCTGAGCGCGCCGCCGACGCCGTTGACCTGGTCGGTGTCGATCCGTTCGCGCACGTCGCCCTCGATGGCGAAATCGCGGAGGTGGACGTTGCTGCTGCCGCCTTCCTTGCCGTAAAAGCCGACCCCGGTGTGCACCGAACCGTCCGGGGCCGGAGTTGGGAGGGTCACCTGGTGGCCCTTGATGATCGTGTACCAGTTACCCGCGCCCTCGATGGTCACGTCGTCGACGATGATGTGCCGATTGACCTGGTAGGTGCCGGGTGGCACGTAGACCTTGAGCTTGGCCTTACGGGCGAACGCGATCGCCTTGTCGAATGCGGGCGCCGAATCGCGCCGGCCGGTCGGGTCGGCGCCGAAGAGCAGGACATTGGCGGCGACCAGCTCGACATGGGGAGCCGATACAAGTGAGGAGTCGAGCAGGTCGATCACGGTCGGCGAAGAAGCGGTGAGCCGAATGGTCGAACCCGCGCGGTAGGTCTTGCCGAGGAGAAGACGCTGCTCGTCGTAGAAGTGCATGGGGCGGAACGGCTTGGTGATCTCCGGCGCCGGTGAGGTGGCGGCGGGCACGCATGCACACTCGGTGATCCACCAGTCGGGGTGCAGCAGACCGGTCTGCGGGTCGTTGCTGAACGGGTACTGGTTGTAGAGATACGAGTACTGCGAGGTCAGCGTCATCGTGCGGGAGTCACGTCCGGCGGTGACTGTCAGCGGTGCCGTGATTCCGCCGCCACCCTGCGCATCGGGAATGGAGTAGCGGACGGTGATCGCATTGGTGGCCGCGGGGAGGGTGAACTCGACGTACTGGCCGGCGGCGAGCTGGACCGCCTTGCGGCCGGACGCCTCGGCGGGCAGGGAGTAGGCGCTGCGGTCCGGGCCGATGAGCGTGCCGGTGAAGCGGGCGTTCTCCGCCTCCTGCTCGGCGAAGTTCACGGCAGCACCACGACCGGCGACGAGTGCCGGATCGAGCCCGGCCCGGGTGACAAAAGGCGCGGGGGCGGCGTGGGCCGGGGTGGCGTTGAGGGAGACGGCGACAAGGGGGATAACGGCAAGGGCGGCCAGGCGCGGTGGAACGCTGCGCCGCCTCGCTTTCATCAGCATCGAGGGGCTTCTTTCTCCGGAGAAGGACGTGAGGGGACCTTAGGTCCTCTGTGATGAAACCCACAAGAGACTGTCCAGTGTTTGCAAGCTTTTGCTGCGAAATTTCAGCGAAGGGGCCGCACCGGGCCGGCAACATCCGGTTGGTACGCGTCGAGCAGCGCCCACAGGGGTGGGTGCTCGAGCGCCGCCTCGGCCACGGCGGGATCGGTCCGGTGGAGGAATGCCAGGTGGCGGGCGGCGTGGGCGATCACGTCGGCCCGATCGACGTGCGGCGGTGACGGGTTGAGGGCCGTACCCGTCGCGGTCGTGGCCCCTAAAGCTGGGAAGCGCTGTGCCGTGGCCGGATCCGGATCGGGGAGCGCCGCATAGGTGAGGACGATGCGCCCGCCGTCGAAGCGCCATGAGGTCGAGTGGATCAGCCGGCCGTTCACCGGCGGGCCGAAAGGCGGGCCGAAAGGCGGCCCGAAACCGGCCAGGCGCCGGGCTGCCGCGTCGGGGTGTTCGTTGTCGGCGAGGCTCTCCTCGGCGGCCCGGTAGGTGAGATGGCCGTCGTGCACGCCGATCAGGAGGGTCTCGACCGCGACCATGGCTAGATCCACATGGCAATGATCCGGCAATTGCCATAATGTGGCAACAAGAACGACGTGAATGTCCCCCGACTCAGGGTGGTTCGCTTGTTTCTGGCAATCATGGGGTCGGGCGAGACCAGCCCGACGATGGTCAGCATTCACCGCACGATCGCCGCCCGGCTCGGCCCCGGCGCGTCCGCCGTCCTGATCGAGACGCCGTACGGGTTTCAGGAGAACGTCGCTGAGATCTCCGCCAAGGCCTGCCAGTATTTCGAGCGCAGCGTCGGGCTCCGCGTCGTCACCGCCCCCGGGCTGAGGGGGCTTGATCATGGTGGCGACGGGGACCGCGGGCTGGCGATGGTCCGCTCCGCCGACTGGTTGTTCTCCGGGCCGGGCAGCCCGACGTACGCGATGCGCTCCTGGTCCGGCTCGACCGCACAGGCCCTGCACGACCGGTTCCGGCTCGGGCAGAAGGTCACGGTGTTCGCCTCCGCGGCGGCCGCGACCCTGGGGAGATGGGCGGTCCCGGTCTACGAGGTCTACAAAACCGGTGAGCCACCGCACTGGGTCGACGGCCTTGACCTGCTGAAACACCTGGACCTGCGGGTCGCGCTCATCCCGCACTACGACAACGCCGAGGGTGGCACGCACGACACCCGCTTCTGCTACCTGGGCGAGCGGCGGTTGCGCGGGATGGAGGAGAGCCTGCCGGACGATGCCGCGATCATCGGGGTCGACGAGCACACCGCCGTTTTCCTCAACCCCGACGAGGACTCGGTGCAGGTGGTGGGTCGAGGAGTTCTCACCGTACGAAGACAGGGCCGAAACACGGTCTTCCCCGCCGGTGTCACGCTGACCCTGACCGAGCTCCGTGCCCTCGCCCACCACGGCACGATCGCCCGCGCCATCCCGAAACAGCGGACCGCCGTCGTGGAACCGCAGCCCACGGTGTCGGAGGTCGCCGCCGAGTGCGAGCACCGTTTCGACCAGGCACTGCGCCGGCGTGACGCGTCCGGGATGGTCCGCTGCATCCTCGACCTGGAGTCCACTGTGCACGCCTGGAGCTCCGACACCGAGGAGGACGACGGCGCCGGACAGGCCCGTGCCGTGCTGCGGGCGCTGGTCGTACGTCTCGGGGAGGTCGCCGCGACCGGAGTCATCGACCCCGCCGACCGGTTCCGCCCGCTGGTGCAGCCGCTCCTCGCCATCCGCTCCCAGCTCCGGGACCGCCGCGACTACCCGATCGCCGACGCCGTCCGGGACGCGCTGGCCGCCGCCGGCATCGAGCTCAGGGACGGTGCCGACGGCGTGAGCTGGTCCTTCTCACGGGATTAGCACCACCCGCTCATCGCGGGCTCCGGGGGTCTGCCAGGCCTGGGTCACTTCGGAGAGCGGGACCGTACGCGTTTTGATGCCGAAGGAACCGGCGGCGAGCTCGTCGATCAGAGCGGGCAGCTCCGCGAGGTAGCCACGGGTCGAGACCGCGCCCTGGCCGTTGCCGAGGATGCGGAAGTTGGCCGAGCGCAGGACCACTGACGGCAGCTCGATCGTCGGGCCCGCGACTGAGCCGATCTGGATCCAGTCCAGGGCCTTGCTGCGGTCCGCGCGGGCTTTGATGATCGGCGTCATGGCTTCCTGGGCCGGTTTGCCCCAGAGGTAGTCGAGGACGATGTCGACATCCTTGGCGGCCTCGGCCAGCGCGTCCGGGTCCAGGGGCAGCACGGCTCCGGCGTCGGTGCCGGCTCCGCCGCTGCTGCTGCCGGTGCTGGTCCAGCTACTGCCGTCGCTGCTGGTCCTGCTGGTGCTGCTGCTGGTGCGGCCGGCTGCGATGACCTGGCCGGCGCCGAGGTGTTTGGCGACCTGGACGGCCATGGCTCCGGCGTTGCCCGTTGCGCCGAGGACCAGGACGCTCTGGCCCTTCTGCAGGGGGACGCGCCGGCGCAGGGCCACCCAGGAGGACATCGCGGGGTTCATCGCTGCCGCGATCGTCGGGATGTGGGCGGTGGGTGGGAGTGGCACGGTGCGGCGTACATCGATGAGGGTCTGCTCTGCCATCGGACCGGGGAGGTCGTCGTCGGCGACGAAGTAGACGACGGTGCCGTCGGGGCGGCGGGCGACGCCGTCGATGCCGGGGATCAGCGGCAGGGCGCCGGTGCTCGTGTAGTGCCGGCCCGATGCGCCGGAGCGGACCCTCGGGTGCAGGCCGACCGCGAGCACGTCGACCAGCTCCACGTCGGGATCGTGCACCTGGGGGAGGTCGAACTCCTGGTAGTGCGGCGGTTCGTCGAACGAAGTGACTACGGCTGCGTGCATGGGAACCCCCTCGTTTAGTTTGTGACACCAACTAATGTAGTTGGGGTCGCAAACCAAATCAAGTATGGTGGCTGACATGTCACAGGATCTGGGGATCGTCGACGGGCTGGCGCAGCTCACTTTTCTGGTGCAGGGGGCGCTGGCCAAGCGGGCCGCCGCCCACGACCTGTCGATGACACAGGTTCGGCTGCTGGGCGTGCTGCGGGACCGGCGGCCCGGGGTCAATCAGCTGGCCGCACTGCTTGAGCTGGACAAATCGAGCATTACGGGCCTGGTGGATCGTGCGAGCGCGCGGGGGCTCGTCACCCGGGTTCCCTCGGAGCGTGACCGGCGGGCTGTGGAGGTCGTTCTCACCGATCGGGGGCGGGCGCTGGCCGAGGAGGTCGAACGCGACTTCGGCGCGGACGTCGCCGTCCTGGTCAGCGGTCTCACCGACCCCGAGCAACGCCGCCTGTCCGCCCTCGCCAGCCGAGTGATCGAAACCAGCCCTGCCTGACTCAGCCTGCCCTGAGTCAGCCCTGTCTGAGTCAGCCCTGTCTGAGTCAGCGCGGCCTGGTCTGGAGGCGGGTGGTCAGGTGGCCTGGGGAGTGGGCGGTGTGCGGAGGTGGGGGTCAGGCGGCGGCGCGGGCGAGGATGGCTTCGGCGAGGTTGGCGCATTCGGCGGGGAAGAGGGGGAGGAATTTCACCGGGGCGACGAGTTCTGCTTCGAGGAGCAGGAGGCCGCTGGGGGATGCGGGATCGATGACGTAGTCCAGGCGTACCGAAAGCGGTTCGTTGATCAGTAGAGCTCGCAGGGCCGAGTAGGTCTGGTGGATCACCCGGTCGTGCTGGGCGGTCAGGCCGGGGTAGGGCTGCGGATCGGGGTGCAGTTCGCGGATCGGCTCGTCCGGGCGCAGGAGCGGGGCCTTGGTGATCGCGTGCGAGATGCTGCCGTCCAGGGTGACCACGCCGAGCTCACGGTGGGTGTCGATGGCCGTGACGTAGGGCTGGACAATTGCCGGGCCCAGGGCGCGCAGGTGGGCGACCAGGTCGGGAAGCTGCGCGATGGTGAATTCGCGGGCGCCCAGGGCGCCACCGGATGCGATGGGTTTGGCCACCAGCGTCGGCCGGGGGGAGTCGGGCGCGGGGAAGAGCTCACGCAGCTGTGCCGGGTCGGGCTCTTCGATCAAAGTCGACGGCACCACGGGTACGCCCGCAGCAGCCAACTGGGCAAGATAGCGCTTGTCGGAGCCCAGCCGAACCGTGTCGGCAGGATTGAGCAGGCGGGTGCCGTCGTTCTCGCGCGCCTTCAGCCAGGTGGCGAACTCGTGGGGCCGGGTCCACATGCTCCACGGCGACTGCAGCATCACCGCGTCGTACGAGGTCCAGCCCACCGGTTCGCCACCGTCCCAGGTCACCGTCTTGACGGTGGCGCCGCGCGAGGTCAGTTCCGCGGCGAGCACGGCGAGGTCGTCGTCATGCCAGTGTGGCTGCGGGAACGCGCGCGAGGTGACCAGAGCGATAAGCATGCGGGTCAGCGTGCGCCCGCGATGCTCGGCCGGGCGCCGGTCGGCTGGGCCCAGGCGGGCAGCTCACGCCGGGAACGCGCGGCGCGCCCCTCAGGTGTCGGCCGGCCTTCCTGGGTGGGCCGGCCTTCCTGGGTGGGGCGGCCCTCTGGGGTGGGGCGGCCCTCTGGGGTGGGGCGGCCTTCCGGGGCCTGGCGGGCGTCCTTCGCGGCTGTCGGCTCGGTTGCTGCCGGCTCGCCCTCGGAGATGGCCTGGCTCGTCTCGGCACTGCGGACCTTGGTCACGACCCGCTGTGTCGCCTCTCCGCTGCGCTGTGTCGCCTCTCCACTTCGCGCGGCCGGCACGACCTGCGCCGCGTCCGTGCCACCGGCCTGCGCGTCGGCCCGCGCGAGCTTGGCGGCGACCGCTTCGGCCTGCGCGAGCTTGGAGGCGGCAGCTTCGGTCCGCGCGGGCTGGGCGGTGACCGCTTCGGTCTGCGCGAGGTTGGAGGCGGCTGCATCGGTCCGCGCGGGCTGGGCGGCGGTTGCTTCGGAGTGGGCGGACGGGGTGGGGTTCGAGATGGCCTGGACGAGTTGGGTGGCTTCCGAGGCAACGCGCACGAGCTGGGTGGCGTCTGCGTCGGACCGCGCGGGCCTCGAGGAAGTTTGGACGAGCTGGGTGGCGTCTGCGTCGGGGAGGGCGGGGTGCGGGGTCTTGGCGGTGGTCCGGACGAGCTGGGTGGTGTCGGAGGCGTTGCTCGGCTGCGGTGTGCCGTTGGCAGTGGGGAGCGGGGTGGTTTTGGTGGAGCGGTAGGTGCGGGGGGAGGGCTTGCGCTGGGCGGGGGCCGGGGCCATGACCGCCTGGGTGGAGGAGGCGGCCTGGGCGGTCACCATCACCGCCGTGGCCTCGGACTGCTTGGCTGCAGCTGCGGCGGCTGCGGTCGTCATGATGACCGTGGTGTCGGACTGCTTGGCTGCTGCAGCTGCGGCGGCTGCGGTCGTCATGATGACCGTGGTGTCGCTGCTGTCGGATGCCGGGCGGGGGATGGGCATGGTAGAGACCGTTTCCATCGCGTTGACGATCGGGGGCTCGACGGCGGGGCGGCTGGTGAGGGATTCGAGCAGGGAGCCGTCGCGGGAGCGCTCCGGCGCTGACTCGGTCGTCATGCGCTGGGTGGTGACGATGATGGGGGTCAGGCCGGCCTTGTCGAGGATTGCGCGGGCCTGCTCCGGGAGGGCCTCGCGGGCGGCGGCGGCCAGGGCCTGGGCCTGGTTGACCTCGTCGCGCAGGGTGCGGATGGCGGCCGTGGCGACGTCGGCGAGCTGCCAGGCGGCGTCCTCGGTGTTCAGCGCGCGCTGGTAGGTCGCGAAGCGGTGGTCGACCGTGGCGCGGGCCAGGATCAGCTCCTGCTCGACCGGCTGCAGGGTGGGGTCCCAGCCGTTGCGGTGGGTCAGTGCGTCGAGGAGTTGCTCGTCGGAGAGGTCGCCGCGGCGGTGGGCGGCCTGGGCGGCGCGGCGCAGGGCCTGCTCGCGGTCGTCGTCGGTCTCCGCGTCGCTGTCGGTGTCGGGCAGCGCGTAGGCGGTGGCGCGGCGGGCGCGCTCGAGGGCGGCGTCGGCGTCCTGCCATGACTGCCACGCGCGCTCGACACCGGCCTGGGCCTCCTGGCAGTCCTCGCGGCGGCGCTCGGCGGTGGCGGCGGCGCCGCGCGCGGCGACGGAGATCTCCTCCGCATACCGGACGACCTCCTGGGCCTCCGCGGCCCGGCGCTCCATCTCGGCACGCTTCTTCGTGGCCGAGTCGGAGAGCCACGCGCTGATCTGCCGGGGCCGCCGGACGCCACGAGGCATCGACAGACCGGCGAGCGCGACGAACGCGAGCACGATCAGGGTCAGCCAGATGAACGCGACCCGTCCACTGTTGCCACCGAGAAGCTGGAAGGCGAGATCCATGTCCTGTTCCTTTTCCACCGAGGAGCGCCGTTAATCGATGACCCCGGATTCATTCCGCTGGGCGGGACGGCACCGGGGGCCCTGCCTGAAGGATCAGGCAGCGGCGGGCGGCGCCCGTGGGCCGGCAACAACGCCGCTGACCAGGCCGATCAGGCGGGCGGCCCGGGAACGGGCTGCCGGAACGCTGAGCAGAACGAGAACAAAAGACGCGAAAATCGCGGCGAGACCCGGCCCGGTGCTGACCGATGCGGCCGCCCAGACGCCGGCAGTCGCACGCACAGGAGCGGCTGCAGCCCCGGAACCCATGGTGGGAGAGCCGGTGGGGGAATCAGAACCCGTGAAGGTGGGGACGTGCCCGGTAACGGACCGGAAGCCGGCCGATGCGAGCCCGTTGACCGACGAGAGCCCGGCAGCCGACGAGAGCCCGGTGACCAGGGACAGCCCGGTGACCGAGGCCGGCCCGCCGACCGGCGCGTGATCGGTGGCAGCGACACCGTCGGAAGCGACCAGCGGCGAGGATGCCAGGGAAGCAGCGGCAGAGGCAGCCAGCGGTGAGGCGGGCTGTGCGGCGGCGGCCACCGCGGGCGAGTGGGCGGGACCACCGAGGAGCGCGCCCAGGAAGAGGGAGGCGACAAGCGAGAGCCGCGCACGACGCAGCACGCTCTTCAGCTCCATATACGACAACCTATCCGCCGGCACCAAGGTCCCGCATCCCGTGGCTGGATATGGTGAGCGACGCAACGTCACTACCGGAGGGGGCCGGCGCGTGCGGCTGGTACTGCTTGACCTGGACGGCACCATGTACGACCGGGAGGCGCCGGTTGCGGGAGCCGCCGAGGCGGTCGAGGCTCTGCGCGCGGGTGGGTTCGCGGTGGGCTTCTTCACCAACACCGACTCGCAGTCGGCCGCGAGCATGCTGGCCCGAGCCCGCGCCCGGGGCGTTCCCGCCGCGCCGGGTGACGTGTTCACCCCGGTGACCGCGGCGCAGCGCTACCTCGGGGAGTCTGCCCGGGTGCTGCTGCTCGCCAACGCGGCGGTGCGCGGCGACCTGGCCGCGTTCTGCACGCTGACCAGCGCCGACGTCACCCACGTGATCATCGGGGATTGCCACGAGATTCTCACTTTCGACCTGCTGGACGCGGCCTTCCGCGCCGTCCGCGCCGGAGCCGAGCTGATCGCCCTGCAGCGCGGCCGCTACACCCGCAACGCGGACGGCGACCACCTCGACACGGGTGCGGTGGTGGCTGCTGTGGAATATGCCGCTGAAGTCGAGGCGCGGCTGCTCGGTAAGCCCAGCGTGGACTTCCTGCGACTCGCGGCGGGGGACGCCACCGAGGTATGGGTGGTGGGCGATGACCGGAGCACCGACATCGCGATGGCCAACGCCGGCGGCGCCCGTTCGGTGCAGGTCCGGACCGGCAAGTACGCGGATCAGTTGGGCAGGGATGATCTGCCTGTCCCGGCGTACACGATCGATTCGGTGGTTGATCTGCCGGGGTTGCTCAGCTGTTGAGGTCTGCCATCCGGGCTATCTCGCCGCCCTGCTCGATCGCCATCTCGCCCGCCATTTCGTTGAGTTGCAGGTCGGTGCCGCCGCGGAGAACGTCGTTGGCCATCTGGATCGCGCCCTGGTGATGGCTGGTCATCATGGCCACGAACCTGCGGTCGAAATCGGTGCCCTCGAGCGTGGCGAGCGTTGCCATGTCCGCCTCGCTCTGCATCCCCGGCATGGTGGCGTGGTTGTGCGAAGGGTCGCTCGCGGGTAGCCGGCGGTCCCGCAGCCAGCCCTGCATCCAGGCGATCTCCGGGGTCTGCGCCGCGCCGATCCGGGCGGCGAGCTGGGCGAGCTGCTTGTCACCGGCGCGTCCGGGTGCCAGCGCCGCCATGGTGACCGCCTGTCCATGGTGGACGATCATCATCTGGGTGAACGCGGTGTCGATCGAGTTGAACGTGGCGACGCCCGGAGCCTTGATCTTGTCGGAGTCGCTGACGCGGGCCGATTCGCCCGGCCGGCCCGGCAGGATGACGCGCTGGGGCGGTGTCGAGCTGACGGCGGGGCGCGGTGCGGCGGCGGATTCCCGGTCCTGCGAGCGCGTCGCGACGACCACGAAGATCGCCACGGCCAGAGCCATGGCCGCGGCGGCGAACTTCGCTGTCCGGTTCATCGCTTCCCACCCCGAAAGATCAAGAATTGCCCCCTCCCGAAGAAAAATAGCATTGATGTAAACAAATGTTCCCGGGACTTCACCCGGCCATTACTGTAGCGATGAAGGTGAATACGCACCGTACGTGACATCATCCTGCCCGCAGCGGTGCGTGGACCGGAAGGAGCCTTCATGAAGGACTCTGCCCCACGAGGTCGGCAGGTCAAACGGCTGGCGGTGCTCAGTGCGGCCATGATCGGCCTTGCCCTGCTCACGGCGCCCGCGAGTGCGCAGGACCCGCTCGATCCGGGTACGCCACCCGGCGTCGACGAGATCGTGAGTACGCCCAACCTCAAACAGGTCGCCTATCTGCCGAAGACCGGCCCGTTCGCGTCGACGACGAACTCCGACTGGGCCTTCAAGGGCCACTACGCATTCGGCGGCAATTACAACGGTTTCGCCGTCTATGACATCAGCAAGCCGAAGACGCCGACCGTTGCCGCTCAGGTGCTCTGCCCGGGCTCGCAGAACGACATCTCGATCAGCGGGAACCTGCTCTTCCTGGGCACCGACTCGCAGCGCACCAACGACTCGTGCGACAACGTCGCGGCGACCACGGCGCAGCCCGGCGAGCGCTGGGAGGGCATCAAGATCTTCGACATCAGCGACCCGCTCACGCCGGTCTACCTGAAGTCGATCAAGACGGACTGCGGCTCGCACACCCAGACGCTGATCCCCGGCAAGTTCGGCGACCCCAACGTCTACCTGTATGTGTCGTCGTACAACACGTCCGGGGTGGATCAGCCCAACTGCGTCCTGCCGCACGACAAGATCTCGATCGTCCAGGTGCCGAAGGCCGACCCCACGGCCGCTGCCGTGGTCGCGGCGCCGGTGCTCTTCCCGGACGGCGCGTACCCGGGCGCACCCGGTCACACCGCGACGAGCGGCTGCCACGACATCACCGCGTACCCGGACAAGAACATCGCCGCGGGTGCGTGCATGGGTGACGGGGTGCTCTTCGACATCTCGGTACGGACGGCGCCGCGGGTCATCACGACCGTACGTGACACCGTGAACTTCGCCTTCTGGCACTCGGCGACGTTCAACAACAACGCGACCAAGATCGTCTTCACGGACGAGCTCGGCGGCGGCGGCCAGGCCACCTGCAACCCGGAGATCGGGCCGAACCGGGGCGCTGACGCGGTATACGACATCGTGGGCCGCGGCAACAACCGCACGCTGGAGTTCCGCAGCTACTTCAAGATCCCGCGAACCAACACGGCGACCGAGAACTGCGTGGCCCACAACGGCTCGCTGATCCCGGTGCCTGGCCGCGACATCATGGTGCAGGCGTGGTACCAGGGCGGCATCTCGGTCTGGGACTTCACCAACTCGTCCCGGCCCAGGGAGCTGGCCTACTGGGAGCGGGGCCCGATCTCGGCGACGCAGTTCGTGAGCGGTGGTTCGTGGTCGGCGTACTGGTACAACGGCTTCATCTACTCCAACGACATCAACAAGGGTGTCGACGTACTGGAGTTGAAGGACATCCGTACCGATCTGGCCAAGCTGTTCCGGACGAACGTGTTCAACGCGCAGACGCAGAAGAACTTCCTGCTGCCGTGATCGGCTGAGTGGACCGGCCCGGAACCCCTGCACCGGGGAGCCGGGCCGGTCTCATTTGTTGGTCGGGCTGAAGTGCATGTAGTCCTTCAGCGTGTGCCAGCGCCCGCCCCAGTAGAAACCGTTGGTGGTGAAGGCCCGGACCGCACCGGCGGCATGCATCATGCCTCTTCGGTACGCCCACCGCGTCATGAACGTGACCTGGGTGCCCGAGTCGACGTAGGTCCCGCGGTACATCGGGTTCTGCACCGGGTTGACGTCGATGGCCAGCCCGTACGCGTGCTGGGAAACGGTCTTGGTCCCGCCGACCAGCCGGCAGCTGTATCCGGCCGTGACGGTGCCGTAGTCGGTTATGTAGGGCGCGTTGATCGTCATCGGGCTCATCCCCTGGATCCGGAACCGCATCCGGTAGAGCGCCAGGAAGACGCTCTGGGTCCGCGCCGCGATCGCCTTGTTGACGACGATGCTGCCGGGGTGGGCGACCCCGTAGAAGTCGATGTACGTGACCCAGACCTTGCGCAGGTCCTCCGGCGGAACCGGGCAGTTCTTCGCCGGGTCCCAGTTGACCTGTCCTGGGGTCACGGTCTCAACCCAGGAGCGCCACCCGGTGAGCGGGCTCAGCGGTTTCGCGAGGTTCAGCACGCCGTCGACGCTGGGCTGGTTGGGCTTGACGATCGCGTTCCACGCGCGCAGCTGCTTCGGGGTGATTCCGTAGAAGTCGGCGATCTTCTTGATCGTCTCGCCGGGCCGCACCACGTGGTAGGGCGGCGTCACGGCCGCCGGGGACGCGGTGCCGGCGCGGGCCGGCGCGGCTATGCCGAACGGGAGGGCGAGGACAGCGAGGAAGGCGAAGAACTTTTTCATCACGACGACCATTACGCCCCGAAAGACCATGATCAGGTGCGAATTTGGCGAAACCGGTGGCCCGGTTTCCGACATCCCCCGTCTGAATGTCGGAGCCCGGCCCACCGGTCGAAGAGCCCCTAGCCAGATTGCGCAGGGCGGCCGACGGGGTCAACGGCCGAGGGGGTGGTCGGGGGGAAATTGCGGGAAACAGAAGCGGGCGCCGGATTGCTGGACCGGCGCGGGCGGCCCGTGATTGCATCCCCACGATGTCCCAGAAACCGAAGATCAACCTGTCCGACCGCGAGCGTGCGCTGGTCGCGCTGCTGGCGCAGGGCTGCACCGACGTGTCCGCGGCCGAGCAGCTCGGCATCAGCGCACGCTCGGTGACGAACATTCTGCGTAACCTCATGGATCGCCTCGGAGTGGACAATCGCTTCCAGCTCGGACTTGCCCTCGGATTCCTCCGCAAGGCCAACGTTCCCGGTCCGTCCGTCGGAGGTGAGGGTTGACCAACACGATGAGAATCGATGGAGTGACGCGTACCCGGGTACCCCTGGGCGCCGCCGTTCCGTCCCTGGTCCGCTGGGGACTGTCCAGCGACGCTGATCTCGTCTTCCGCACCCTGACGACGTTCGGCTCGCGCACCGAGCGCACCCTCGCGGTCGAGCTCGGGCTGCCGGCCCGCCGCACCGCTGAGGCCCTAGCCGAGCTGCGCGAATGCGGCGCCGCCGTCTCCACCACGGATGTGCGTGCCGTGAGCCGGATCTGGACCGCGCGCCGCCCGGCCGCCGTCATCGACATGCTCCGCTCCCGCAACCGGCGGCAGATCGACCCGGACTCGCGAGTGCGTAGCCACCGGGAGGTCATGAACGGGTTGCGCCTCTCCGGTATCGCCGCGGCCCTGCCGTCGTCCACCGTTCCCGGTCTGCCGGGTCGCTTCGCGGAAGGCATGCGCTACCTGTCCAGCCGGGCAGCGGCCCGCACGCGTCTCGCTGAAGTCGTCGGGCAGGACATTCACGAGCTCTGGACGATGAGCCCCGATCAGTCGCCCGACGCCGAATCGGCGCGGGCCGCGGCGCCGGTGGACGCGGCGCTGCTCGACCGGGGCGTCCGGTGCCGGCTGTTGCGCCCGCCGCTCGCCGACGGTGACCGGCTGGATGTCAGCAGCCACCTGGTCAACGGCACGTCCTACCAGTGCTACGACTCCGAGGACGTGCCGCTGCGGATGCTCATGGTGGACCGGCGGGTGGCGTTGATCCCGGCCGATCCGCGTGACCTCGAGCGCGGCTACTTCGAGTTCAGCGGCCCCGCTGTCATGGACGCGCTGGCCGGCCTGTTCGACCGGCACTGGAGTTCCGCCGTCACCCGGCAGCAGGCACTTGTCGCACCGATCCAGCTCTCGGAGCGCGAGCACGCATTGATCGCCCTGCTCGCGACGGGGCACACGGATCGGACCGCCGCCGATATCCTGACGATCAGTCCTCGTTCGGTCACCAACATGCTGCGCGCGCTGATGGATCGTCTCGGCGTGGAGAACAGGTTCCAGCTCGGTCTTACCCTCGGCGCCCTGCGCGTCGTCACCCCACCGATGAACCCGGAGTCATGATGCGTTCCCGTCTGATCGTCCTTGCCGTCGCCGTCCTTGCCGTGCTGGGCATCGCTTTCCTGGCGACGACCACGTCATCTACCCCCGCCCGGGACAAGAGCCCCGTCACCGCCGTGCGCTCCGACGACCCCTGGAACTGCCTCACCTGTCTGTGAGGGGCGACAGCCGGAAGTAGTCGAGGTTGAAGCCTCCGGTCTCGCAGTGGACGGTGACGAGCTGGTCGCCCGCGGTCAGCTCGACCGTGGTGTGCAGCGACTCGTAGGAAGCCCAGCCCCCGGTCGCCGGCACGGTGAGCGTGGCAAGGGTGGTGCCGGTGGCGCCGGTCGCGTCGCGGAAGGAGACGGCATCGACGGCGTCGGAGCCGGATCCGTTGGCGGCGCGCAGTTCCAGTTCGTAGCGGCCGGGCTGCGCCACGTCGATCCGGAACTGCAGCCAGTTGCCCGCGGCGGTCCAGCCCACGTTCTTGCCGCCGCTCGCGGACGCGGTGTTCTCGACGAAGTTCGCCCCGCCGTCCGTCCAGCCGTGTTGCGCGGTGTAGGCCTCGGCTTCTACGCGTACGCCCACAGGTGCCCCGTGCGGTTCCACGGTGACGTGCACCTTGGCCTCGGCGCGCGCACGGCCGTCGGTGGCGTAGAACGTCAGGTCCTGCGATCCCGCCGCGACCGGGGTCAGTGTGACGAGCCCGGTGGCGGCGTCCACGCTCACGCCCGGGGGCAGGTCGACGGCGTAGTAGGAGAGCCGGCTGGTGCCACGCAACGAGAACGTCGTGGTTCCGTACTGCTGGGCGACGACCTCCGCGGGCGCGGTGAGGACCGGCGGGTGGCTGTGCCCGGTGGGCGGGTTCTGGGTCCAGCGATAGGTGGCGTACGCCCCGGCAGGCACCTCGGCGACGAACGACTTCCCTGCTACGACGACGCGGACGCGGGCGGCATCCGGGTTGCTGTTGCCCACCACGGCGACGTAGGAGTTGCGGTCCCGGAATACGACGTTGCTGATGCCGTGGCCGGGGGTGCCGGACTCTACGCGTACGAAATCGGGGGTCAGGTATTTGGCGAACTGGCCCATCGCATAGAGCTCGTCGCGCACCGAGAAGGTGCGGGTCGTGGTGTCGACCTTGACCAGGCGATCGGGCCACTTGGTGGTGCGGCCGACCTCTTCCCAGTCCACATTGTTGTCGCGTTTGTCGGTCCAGTGCAGCGTGCCGCCGTCCTGATCCGTGGTCTGTGCCCACATGACATACGAGCTCGCGTCGAGCCGGAAATAGTCGAGAATTGTCGCCGGGCTCAGATCGCTGGTCTCGGTCAGGTGCACGGGTTTGCCGTACTGCTCGTACGCGTCCCGCATGACCTCCGGGTCGCCCCAGTATGGGTGAAACGCTATGGCATCGGCCGCCCGCAGGGCCTTAGGGTCATCGAAGATCCGGTAGTAGTTCTTGGTCGCGGTGCTGTTCGGGTCCCGCCAGTCCCAGAAATTGAAGTCGTGCACATAGAGGTCGGTGCCAAGCCGCGCGGCGGCGAGTTCCCGCTTGATCGCGACGGAGAGTTTCTGCTGCTGGGCCACGGTGATGTCCATGGCCGGGTAGACGACGTCCATGCCCGGCTCATTGAGCAGTGTCAAAGCATCGATCCTGATTCCCTGCTTCGCGTACGCCTGCAGGTATTTGACGTAGTACCGCGCGAATACGTCGATGCAGTCGTCGCGCAGCTTGCCGGCCTGGTAGTAGGAGCTCGTGCTCCCGGGCAGCAACGCGACCTCGCCGGTGAATCGGTTGTTCGTCTTCATCCACGCCGGCGCGCTCCAGGCCGAGGCGAAGAACGTGGCCCGCGGGTTGTAACGCTGGATGAGTTTGACCGTGTCGACGATGTGCAGGTCGAGGTCGCGCTGGATGGAGAAGTGCCGCAGCGGGAAATCGTCGCTGACCCCGGCGGGGAGCTCGTCGTAGGACCAGAACGGCAGATGCTCGATGAGGTCGGGGCTGCCGATGGTGAGGCGGAAACGGTCGAGCCCGGCGCCGGTGCGCGGGTCCACGAGCAGCTGGATCGCCCGGTCCCGCTCGGCGGGTGTGAGCTTCCACAGGTTGGACACGCTCGTCTCGTCGAGCGAGAAGCCGATCCCCGAGTAGCGCTGCCGGGGCTGGCTCGGGTCCACGACAACCGTGGCGTCGGCGGCGGTGCCGCTGTCCTTGCCGAGCCAGGTCGCCGGCAGCGGCTGCCACGAGGTGTTGCCGGCCGAGTAACTGCCGAGCACCAGCTCACGGCGGTGTGCTTCGGCCGGTGCGGCAGCGGTGGCCGCGGCCAGCACGGTCACCAGGGCAACGGTCAGGGATCGCCTCACAAGGCCTCCTCATTGACATCGACAGGCATCGACATAAAAGAAGACTTACTATCCGGCGCGGTTAAGTCAAGATCTGACTTAACCGAATGGCAATGTGGAGCCCGATGAGTTCAGAGGTCTTCAACGCGATCCGAGCCCGCACTCCGCAGACCGCCGCTTTGTTGATCATCGCCGCTCTGCTCGCCGCCGTGGCCGCCGCCGGGCCGTGGTACGCCCTGACCGTCACCACCCGCGCCGCCACCACGGTGGTGGAGTCCGCGCCACCCGAGCAGCGCACCGTCACCCTGCACGGCTCGATCCCGATCAACGGTGACCCGGCCCGGGCCCTCGACGAGTTCGCCGGGGTCGCCCGGGCCGCGCTGCCCGTTCCCGGTGCACATCCGGTGCTCGGCCTGAGCCGCGACAAGCTCGTCTACCGCGCCGACTTCTGCTCGACCGCGCGACTGACCGGCTCCTGCCCGCAGCGGGCCGGCGAGGTGGCGGTCGGTGTCGCGAGTGCGCAACGGCTGAAGCTGAAGCTCGGCAGTGAGCTGACCGAGCCCGTACGCCTGCGGGTCGTCGCCATCTACGAACCGGGAAGCGACACCCTTTACACATCGGCGGCCACGTTCACGGATCCGCGCCTTGCGCAGGCCGACGTCACCTACACGGTGCCGCTGCCGGTCGCCGCCCTGCGTGGGGACGACGGGTACGACCTGCGCCCGGTCATCGCCTCGGCCGCCGCGGGCGCGAAGGTGGACAACGCCACCGGCCCCCTGCTCGACGCCGTCGACGACGAGCGGGGCACGATCCGGCGCGGCGTGCTGATCGCGCTCGGGCAGGTGCTGGTGCTCGGCTGGCTGACGGCCGGGCTCGCCGGGCGCTACACCGGGCGCGAGCGCCGGGCCGACGCGGCGTTGCTCAAGCTTCGTGGCGGCACCCGGTTCGGGGTGTTGCGCCTGGCGCTGGGCCAGCATCTGCTGCCGCTGCTCGGCGGGGCGATCGCCGGTGCGCCCCTCGGTGTGCTGGCCGCTCGGCTGCTGTCCGGCGGGGCACCCGTACGCCCGGAGCTGGGTTCTGCACTTGGTCTCGGAGCCGCCGCAGTCGGTGCGGCCATGCTGATCGCCCTGGTGGTGCTCGCGCTGGTCGACCTCGTGCTCGCGCGGGGGCCGATCGCGGTCCTGTTGCGCCGGGTGCGCGTGGGCCGCCGCGACTGGCGCGGGGACGTCGCCGACCTGGCCCTGATCGTGGTGGCCGCGGGTGCGGTGGTGCAGGCGCGTTCCGGCAGCCCGGACAGCGGCGTCGGCTCGGTCGCCCCCGCCCTGGTCGCACTTGCCGTAGGACTGGTGCTCGCCCGGCTGCTCGGCCTGGTCGCGGATCGCGCCGGCGGGGTGGCACTGCGCGCCGGGCGGCTGCGCTCCGGCCTGACCGCGGTGCAGGTCTCCCGTCAGCCCGGCACCGACCGGGTGTTCGCGCTGGCCGTCGTCGCCGTGGCGCTGGCCGCGACCACCGCCGGAGGGTTCGCCGTGGCACGCACCGATCGAGCCGGCCGTGCCGCGCAGGAGCTGGGCGCCGCCCGCGTTCTCACCGTCCAGGCCCCGACCGTGACCAGCCTGCTGTGGGCCGTCCACCGGGCCGACCCGGGCGGGAAGCAGGCGCGGGCAGCCCTGGTCGATCGGTCGGCGAGCCCGCCGCTCGTCCTGGTGGAGAACAACGGCGTCTCCGCGCCGAGCCTGCCGCTGATCACCGGAACGACGCTCAGCCTGACGGTTCGCAACGGCCGCGCGGTCCCGGCCGACCTGACCCTGCTGGTGCAGCACGAGGCCACGGGTGTCATCGCCCGTGTCCGGTTCCCCGCGGCCGCGCCGGGTGAGCACACGGTCGAAGCGGCCGTCCCGGGCTGCACCGCGACGCCGGGCTGCCGCCTGGTCCGGTGGCAGCTGACCAGCCCGTCGACCCCGGACGGTCGTCGCGTCCCCGGCACGGTCACCATCCGCGGCCTCGCCCAGCGCGGCCCGGACACCGCGATCGCGGGCGCCGCGCAGCTCGCCGACCCCACCCTGTGGCGGACCGACTTCACCGGCGTCTCGCTGGCGATCGGCACCACGGCCGCTGGGCTGTCCATGACACCCGACCCGGGCCCGAACGGGGTCTCGGGCGACTCGGTCTACGCCGCGGACAGCCGGCTTCCGCTGCCGGTCGTGCTGGCCGGTAACGCGCCGAGTGTCTGGCGGCTGGCCGACCCGGCCATCATCGGGGTCGGTACGCAGCCCCTGCCGGTCCAGGTCACCGGCACCGCGCGGAGCCTGCCCGTGGTCGGCGCGACCGGCATCCTCGCGGACCTGGACGCTGCCCGGCGGGTCGCGGGCGAGTCCGAGCTGCGGGGCGAGGCACAGGTCTGGCTCACCGCGGACGCCGATCCCGGCATAGTCACGGCGTTGAAGGCAGCCGGCGTGACGGTCCTGGGCGAGGACACCACCACGGCACGCGCCGAGCGGTACTCGCGGCAGGGGCTGGCTGCCACAGGACGGTTCGCGCTGTTCACGGTCGTGGTGGCGGTGCTGCTCGCGGCGGCGATGACCGCAGTCGCGGCCGTTGTCGACCGCGGACCTCAGACCGATCGGTTGCGCTCGCTGCGCGCGCAGGGCCTGCCGTCGCGTACGGCGATCACCATCTCGTACGCCGTCCCGGCCGCCCTCGCCGTCGTATCCGTCCTCGGTGGACTGATTGCGGCGCTGGTGGCCGTACCCGTCGCCGGTGCCGCGCCCCCGTGGCTGCCCGCGATCCCCGCAACTCTCGGGTTGTTCGGCCTGACCGCCTGGATCTCCGCCCGGAGCCGCTCATGATCGCGCTCGTCCTGTCCATGGCGTGGAGCCGGCGTGGGCAGGCGTTCACCGTGGCGCTGCTGGCGTTGCTCGGGGTCGCCGCGGTGGTTGCGGCACCCGCCTACCTGCGCGCGGCTGACCGTGCCGTGGCCGCCGGCCAGATCGCGACGGCGAGCGCCGCCGAGCGTAGCGTCGAGATGAGCACGGTCCAGCAGGACGAGCGCGACGCCGGGGTCGCGGCAGCCCCGGTCCAGGACGTGACGTTCAGCGGAGCCGGAGCGGCACTGGTCGACCTGCCCGGCTTCTCCTACGTGTACTCCGCCGAATACGCGACCATCGGCATCGAGCGCGACGAGGAGTTCCGGACCAGATTCGTCTTCCGCCAGCAGGCCTGCGAGCACCTTGTCATGCGCAGCGGCCGCTGCCTCGCCGCCGAGGGCGACCTCGTGCTCGGCGAGCACACCGCTGACCGGCTCGGCCTGCACGCCGGCGACTCGATCACCCTTTCCTACGCCGTCTACGTCAGTAACCCCGAAGTGCGCAAGTACGTGGCCCGGGGCGCTAGCAGGAAGTTCTTCGTCGCCGGCATCTACCACGTCGCGGATCCGGGGGACGCCTACTGGGGAGCGCACGGCTACTTCGCCGCGGACCCGGGTGGCTGGCCCGGAGAGCCGGCCTTCGTCGGCAACCCCACGATGGTGGCGATGGACCGCGGCAGCGTCCAGCTCTTCATCGACGGCATCGCCGGCCCGGACGCGCTGGACGTGGACAGCCTGCCCGCGTTGCGCTCGGGTCTCGCGTCGCTCCAGGACGCCACCGAGGCGGGGAACGGCGGGATCACGCTCAGCACCGGGCTGCCCGATCTGCTCGACCGGATCGACGCGGGACGCTCGTCGGCCCACCTGATCGTGCCGGTGCTGGCCGTGCCGCTGATCGTGCTCGCGTGCCTGACCATCTTCCTGGCCGTCAGCTCCGGCATGGACACCCGCCGCCCCGAACTCGCCGTGGTCGCCCTGCGCGGTGCCCGCCGGGGCCAGCGCTGGTGGCTCGCGACCGGCGAGAGCCTGGTGGCGATCGTGGCCGGGTCCGTCGCGGGCTGTTTCGCGGGTCAGCTCCTGGTCAACGCGCTCACCGCCGTACGCTTCCCCGGTCTCGGCGCGGACCCGGGACTGGCCTCCCTGAAGTACGCGCCGCTGGCCACGCTGGCCGCCGCCCTCACCGCCGGGGTCGCTGCGCAGCGCCACGTCCGTACCCCGGCCGCCACCCTGATCCGCCGCGCCGCCGGAGGAAACGGGATGGCGGGCACGATCGTCCTCGACATCGCCCTCGCCCTGCTCGCTGCCGGAGCCGGAGCGCAGCTCGCGGTCTCCGGCGGGACGCTGACCGGGGTCGGCACGTTCGCGGCGGCGCTGATCCTGATCGCCCTGTCCCGGCTCGCCGCGTGGGCGCTGCTCCCGGCCGCTTCCTGGTACGCCGCGCGCTCCCTGCGCCGTGGCAGGCTCGGCGCCGCCCTCGCCGGATACCACCTCTCCCGGCGGCCCGGCGCGGCCCGGTTGTTCGCTCTCGTCACCGCCGCCGTGGCGATCGCCGGGTATGCCGCCTGCGCCAACGGCACGGCCGCCCGTGACCGTGAGGTCCAGGCGGGCCTCGGCACCGGAGCCGACCGCGTCCTCACCGTCGCCGACGTCACCCGCCGGCAACTGCTCACCGCGGTGCGGACGGCTGACCCGTCGGGGGCGTACGCCATGGCAGCGATGTCCTTCCCGGACACGCCCGCCCTCGCCGTCGACACCACCCGCCTCGCCACCGTGCCCACCTGGCCGGCCAGCGCCCCGGACCCGAAGACTGTCGCCGCGGCCCTGCACCCGCAATCCGCCCCGCCGATCACCCTGACCGGCGCCGACGTGGTTCTCGACGTCACCGCCGAAGGCTTCCCCGCGGGCCAGAGCCCCCGGCTGAGCGTGACCTTCGACGACTCGGTGGTGACGGTCGGCAGCATGCTCCCCGGCCCGCACACCTACCGCGAACGGGTCTCGGCGTGCACCGACGGCTGCCGGCTCAGCGTCATGAAGATCGTCGGGAGCTACGGCACCCTCGACACCGCGGGCACGCTGACGGTGAAGCTCTCCGGGGTCAAGGCCCTCGGACCGTGGCGCAGCTCCGAGGGCGGCTCGGTGACCGTCGGCGCGGACAGTCTGCGGATCGGTGTGCAGGGCCTGGCGGGTCTGCCGAACGGCGTACTGGTCCGGCCCGCCGACACGCCCTACCCGCTGCCGGTCGCCGTCGCGGGCCGATCGCCCGGCCCGACCCTGCCCGGCCTCGACGGCAACACCTTCCCGATCACCCCGCGAGCCACGCTGCCGGTGATCCCGGGCCTCGGCGCCACGGGCACGCTGACCGACCTCGATTACGCCGACCGGCTGGCCGTCGACCCGGACACCACGGCCAGGGCACAGGTCTGGCTCTCGGCCTCGGCACCGGCCGACATCAAGGTAAAAATTCAGGACGCGGGTCTCGCCATCACCGCCGACATCCGGCAATCACAGGTACGCACCCAGCTCGGCAACGAGGGTCCGGCGGTCGCTCTCGAGTTCGCGCTCCTCGCGGGGATCCTGGCCGCACTGCTCGCGGCGGGCGCACTGATCCTCGGCAGCACGGTCGACCGGGCCGATCTTGCGGCGCTGCGGGTGCAGGGGTTGAGCCGGGCGGGATCGCGGGCGGTGACGCTCTGGGCGTACCCCCTGCTGGTTGTGGCCGCAGTCCTCACCGGGACCGGCATCGCCCTGCTCACGTGGCAGCTGACCGGCTGGTCCCTCCCGCTCGCGAAGTCGGCCTTCCCGCTCCCGCACTGGCCCGGACTTACGGTGGTCGCGCTGACAGCTCTCGCGGCCTGCCTGCTCCTGACCGCCACGGCCGCCCTGACCAGCAGAAGACGAAACGCCTGAGGCGGAATGGCAGGTGCATTCGGACTGCCATCGCGACTGTGAAGCTGGTCTATGAGTCCTGCGGCCAGGTTATCGTCGCAGCATTGGTTCAAGGGTGGGGTGGCGCGCGGGAAGGTGACGATCAATGCTGGTTCTGATAGCTACGGTCGTCGGAGTGATCGGTGTCCTGGCGTCCCTGGCTTTCAACGGTTGGCAGGCCACGCAGCTCCTGAAGCAACTGCGGCTGCAATGGTCCATGGCGGGATTGAGCGGTACGCATCAACCGATAGAGCTGCTCCATGGAATTCTGCGATTCTTCTACGAGGATCCCTCCTTGCGGCCATATTTCTACGAGGGTAAGGCGCTGCCTGCCGTGGGCGATCGACGGTCGCAGGTCCTGGCTGTCGGCGAGATGTTGGGGGATGTGCTCGAAGTCGGACTGTTTCACAGCAGGGAGATCGAGGCGGCAGCTAATCATGAGGATTGGCTGGATTATGCGACGTTCCTGATGGAGAACAGCCCCACTCTCGATCACCTGGCTCGCGCTCACCCGCGGTGGTACCCATTGCTGGTTCCCCTTCTTCGTGACGTGCCGAAAGACCTCAGCGGCCCCGAAGGTGTGCAGGTCGGCGCGGAGACGTGATGCGCCGCTCAGCGCGGTTCGACGAGGCCTTTGTCGTAGGCGAAGATGACGGCCTGGATGCGGTCGCGGGCCTCGATTTTGGACAGGACGCGGCCGACGTGTTTTTTCACCGTCGATTCGGTCAGGACGAAGTGCTGGGCGATCTCGGTGTTGGTCCAGCCCTGGCCGATGGCGACCAGGACCTCGAGTTCGCGTTCGCTGAGCGATTCCAGGCCTTGGCCGGCCGGTGCCGGCTTGCTTTTTGTGTACGCGTTCATCAGCCGGCGGGTGAGGCTCGGCGCGACCACGGCGTCGCCGGTTGCCACGGCTCGGATGCCGGCGAGCAGTTCGTCGGGGCGGGCGTCCTTGAGCAGGAAACCGCTGGCGCCCGCGCGGAGGCCCGCGTACACATATTCGTCCAGGTCGAAGGTGGTGAGGATGAGGACCCGGGTGCGGTCACCGGCGGCGGTGATGCGGCGGGTGGCCTCGATGCCGTCCATGCCGGGCATGCGGACGTCCATCAGCACCACGTCGGGCCGGAGCTCGGCGGTCATCCGGACGGCCTCGGCGCCGTTGCCCGCCTCACCGACCGGGTCCATGCCGGCCGTGCCCTCCAGCAGCATCCGAAAGCCCATCCGCTGCAACGGCTGGTCGTCGGCGATCAGGACGGTCGTCATCGGTCCTCCGGGGCGGGGCGGTTGTGCAGCACCACGTCGACCAGCCAGCCGCCCTGGTCGCGGGGGCCGGCGACGACCTCGCCGCCGTAGAGACCCGCGCGTTCGCGGATGCCGACCAGGCCGTGGCCCGGTTCGCCGGCCGGCCCCTGGGGGTACGCCGACCCGGTGTCCGTCACGCTGATCCGCACCGAGCCATTGTCCTCGTCGACCAGGACCGTGGCCGAGGTGTCCGTACCCGCGTGCTTGAGGGTGTTGGTCAGCGCCTCCTGGACGATGCGGTAGATCGTCAGCTGGACGCCGCCGCCGAGATCCCGCACGTCGCCGGTGGTGCGGTAACTGATCGCCGGGCCGGCCGCCCGCACCCGGGCGATCAGGTCGTCCAGGTCGGCGAGGCCGGGTTGCGGGCTGAGGCCGTCCTCGTCGGTGGGCTCGCTGCGCAGCACGCCGAGCACCCGGCGCAGCTCGCCCAGCGCCTGCCGGCCGGTCTCGCCGATCAGCCGCAGCGGCTCGCCCGAGCGTTCACCACGGCTCTCCGCGAGCACCGCCGCGCCGTCCGCGAGCCCGATCATGACCGCGAGGTTGTGCCCCACGATGTCGTGCATCTCCCGGGCCACGCGGGAGCGCTCGGTCGCGGTGGTGAGCCGGATCCGCTGGTCCCGCTCGATCTCCAGCTGCGCCGCCCGATCTTCCAGGGCGTTCAGGTACGCGCCCCGCGTGCGCACCACCAGCCCGATCGACGCCGCACCCGCCGTGGTGCCGAGCAGCAGGAACAGGCCGACCAGCGGCTCTCCGAACGGCACCAGCAGGAACACGGCGAGGCTCAGTTCGACCGCCGTGATGCCGTACGCCCAGGCGAGTGCGCGCAGCGATCCGTACGCGGCCACGCTGTAGATCGCGACGAGCAGGCTCACCCCGGTCTGGAGCCAGACGCCGAACCCGAACTGCACCAGCGAGACCGCCGCGATGGCCCCGAACGCGGCGATCGGCACCCGGCGGCGCCACCACAGCGGCAGGATCATCCCGGCGACCAGCGCGATGAGCGCCCACATCGGCAGGTCCGCCTGGTGGATGTTCTCGAACGGCCCCCGGGAGTCGGGCGACACCAGGTCATGCACGCTCGTCGCGGTGACCAGGGCCATCAGGGCGAGGTCGAGCACCCAGCGGTGGCGCTGGTCGGCGCGGCGCAGCCAGCCTTGGACGGCCAGCAGGCGGGCCTGCGCGCTCGGCGTTGTGCTCATCGGGACCATTGTCGCGGATCAGGCTCAGACGTCGGTCTTGACCAGCCGATAAGCCGCCCCCGCGAGGGCCAGGGCGACCCAGCCGGCGAAGACTGCCAGGCCCGTCCACGGTCCTAACGAACCCGACGACTCGTGCAGGGCCATGACCGCGCCGCCGGCGTTGCTGGGCAGGTAGGGCGAGATGTTGTCGGCCCACGAGTCCGGCAGCAGGCCGGTCAGACCCGGGATGATGAGCAGCAGCCCGACGAGCACCGCGATGCCACCGGCGCTGGAGCGCAGCAGCATCCCGAGCGCGACCCCGAAGACGCCGACCAGCCCGAGGTAGAGGCCCGCGCCGATCAGGCTGCGCAGCACGCCGTCGCCACCGATCCCCAGGGCGATCGCCTCGCCGCTGATCAGGGGAGAGCCGAGGACGAAGGCGAGCACCGCACCGACGGCGGTGACCAGGAACGCGACCACCCCGAAGATCAGTGTTTTCGCCCCGATCAGCGGCAGCCTCGTGGGGATCGCGGCGATGGTCGCCCGGATCAGGCCCGTGGAGTATTCGCCGGCGGCGATCAGCACGCCGAGGACGCCGACGGCGAGCGACGCGAAGGTCGAACCGGCCAGCGCCAGACCGACAGCGTTGGAGGCGTCCGTGCCGGGCGGACCGGGCGCCTCGGCCGCGCCGGGGGTGTAGGTCAGGGCGGCGATCACCCCGATCGCCACGAGCAGCAGCAGCGAGACGCCCAGCGTGATCCAGCTGGAACGCAGTGACCAGAACTTGGTCCATTCGCCGGCGACCACACCGCGGAAGGTGAGGCGGTAGCGGACCGGGGTGGCAGCGTGGGTGGCCATCAGGCGGCGACCTTTCCGTACTCGACGGCGTCCCGGGTGAGCTCCATGAACGCCTCCTCCAGGGACACGGCTCGGGAGCTCAGCTCGTACAGCGGGATGTTGTTCCGGTTGGCGATCTCCCCGACCTCGCGAGCGCTGAGCCCGGAGACCTCGAGCTCGCCGTCTGCGCTGGAGGCGACGCTGACCCCGGGGCCGGCCAGCACCTGCCGGAGCCGCTCGGCCGCATCGCTGCCCACGCGGATCCCGGCACCGATGCCGGCCTGCTGCACGAGCGCCTCGACGCTCGTGTCGGCCAGCAGTTTGCCCCGTCCGATGACCACCAGATGATCGGCGATCAGCGCGGTCTCACCCATCAGATGCGAGGAGAGCATCACCGTACGGCCCTCGGCTGCCAGCCCGGAGAGCAGGTTGCGCACCCAGAGCACCCCCTCCGGGTCCAGCCCGTTGACCGGTTCGTCGAGCATCACCACGGCCGGGTCCCCGAGCAGCGCCGCGGCGATCCCCAGGCGCTGCCCCATCCCGAGGGAGAACGCTCCGACCCGCTTGCGGGCGACAGAGGTCAGACCCGCCAGCTCGATGACCTCATCCACCCGGCGACGCGGGATACCGGTCGTCTGGGCCAGACCCCAGAGATGGCTGTACGCACTCCGCCCGGGATGCACGGACTTGGCCTCCAGCAGCGCCCCGACCTCGTGCAGCGGCGCGGAATGCTCGGCGTACCGCTTCCCGTTCACGGTCACGGACCCGCTCGTGGGCGCGTCCAAGCCGATGATCATGCGCATGGTGGTCGACTTCCCGGCGCCGTTGGGCCCGAGAAAACCGGTCACCTGCCCCGGTTTCGCGGTGAAGTCGAGCGCGTCGACGACGGTCTTCGTGCCGTACCTCTTCGTAACCTGCCGCACCTCGATCATGGTGCCGCCTCCCTCGTTCGATCCTGGGATCAACGCTAGGGAGCCGCACCGCCCGGACCTTGGTACCGCGGGAGGCAATCCGCGGAGTCAGTGGTACCCCGGTACCACTGACTCTCTCAGGGTCTTCCTCAGGCTTTTTTGAGAGCGGTGAGGGCGGCCCGGGCGCGGAGCTGGCCGGGGACGAGTTCGCCGCCGGCGCGGGCCTTGTCGAGAGCCGCGGTCCACCAGGTCAGGTCGTCGAGCATGATCTTCAGGGCGGCGCTGGTCATCGGGTTGACCGGCTGGCCCTGGTCGTCGAACGCGTCGTTGACGAACGGCAGCACGGTGGCGTTGCGCAGGGGAACGGCCTCCGTCTCGACGAACATCTGAGCCAGGTGCTCGATGGAGCGGATGCCGCCACCGATGCCGGCGCTGTAACCGACCGTGGCGACGGGCTTGTTGCGGAAGCCGAAGGACAGCCACACGCTGTCGATCGCGTTCTTCAGCACGGCCGGGACGCTGTGGTTGTACTCCGGGGTGACGATGAGGAACGCGTCCGCCTCTTTCACCTTCTTGTTCCAGGCGCGCACGAGCGGGTCGGAGTAGGTCGGGTCGGTGATGTCGCCGAGGGTGCCCGGGTGCTCACCGAAGATCGGCAGCGGCCACTCGCGCAGGTCGGCCAGCTCCACGTCGAAGCCCTCCTGGGCCTGCGCCTGGGCCAGGACCCACGGCACCACCCGGTCGGCCGCGCGGGTGGGGCGGGTGCTGCCCACGATTACCAGAAGCTTCGCCATCAGAGTTCTCCCCAGCTGGAACGACAAGTAGTTAACGCAGCATACTGTACGCGGCATTAACTGTCTGCGGCATGTAATGTATCTCCCGTGGAGGAACTCGCACACGATTGCGCCGCGGACGCCGACGGGCCTGTCGAGGACCTCGCCACCGGGTTGATCCAGCTCACCCGGCTGATCCGCGGGATCTACCGGCGCACGGCCGAGCGGCACAATTTGACCCCCGTCCAGGCGAAGCTCCTCTGCGGCCTGCTGGACGGCCCACGCGGCATGGCGGCGCTGGCACAGACGTTCGGCGTGGAGAAGGCCGCCCTCACCGGCCTCATGGACCGCACCGAGAAACTCGGCCTCGCCCAGCGCTCACCCGTCCCCGGCGACCGCCGCGCCCTCCAGGCCACCCTCACGGACGCCGGCCGCGCCGCGGCCCGGGCCTTCAACGCCGACGTCACCGCCGAAATGGGCAAACTGACCGAACACCTCGGCCCCGACACCAGCGAGCAACTCCGCACCACGGTGACCGACATCCTGGAGCGCCACCGGGCCCACTCGGCCTAGACAGGCCACCGGGCCCACTCGGCCTGGACAGGCCACCGGGCCCACTCGGCCTGGACAGGCCACCGGGCCC
>NZ_BOMN01000028.1 GCF_016862215.1 Winogradskya humida | reverse complement strand
GGCCTGGACAGGCCACCGGGCCCACTCGGCCTGGACAGGCCACCGGGCCCACTCGGCCTGGACAGGCCACCGGGCCCACTCGGCCTGGACAGCAGGCAGGGCCGGAGCTCGTGAGCTCCGGCCCTGCTTCAGCTAGCGGTGGATCAGAACTTCTTGTTGAGGACGAAGGCCCAGTAGATGAGCGTCGTTGACTGTGCCTGGGTCAGGGCCGGCTTCTTGCCGATGCTGGCGAGCAGGACCCGGGCGATGTAGACCAGGAACTGGTGCTTGTTGAGGTTGGTGTCGAAGTCCTTGAGCGACGCGGCGCTCGCGGTGGGCAGGTACTGGTGGGTGAGCTGGATCAGCCAGGCGACCGTGGGCTCGACCGTGTAGGTGACGGTGACCGGGGCGGCCTTGTTGCCGGCCTTGTCGACGCCGCCGGCGCAGAGGATCGTGTGCAGGCCCTTGTCGTTGGTGGTGTGGGTGATGGTGGCGTCGGTGGCGATGCCCGAGCCGGTGTCGGTGGTGCGGCAGGACACCGCCGGGGTGGCCTCGGCGCCGTAGGCGGTGCCGCTGGCGGCGCCCAGGATCGTGGTGACCGGGGCGGTCTTGTCGACGTTCAGGCTGACCGTGGTGGTGGTGCTGTTGCCGGCCTTGTCGGTGGCGATGCCCGGGACGCTGATCTGTGCGCCCTCGGTGGTGACGGTGACGTCGGCGGGGCAGGTGGCGACCGCGGAGCCGTCGTCCGTGCAGGTGAACTTCACGGTCGGGGCGGCGGTGTACCAGCCGGCGTCGGTCTTCGTGCCGTCGACCGTCGCCTTGATCTGGGGGCCGACCAGGTCGACGCTGACCGTGACACCGGCGGTGGTGGCGTTGCCGGCCTTGTCGACCGCCGTGCCGGTGATCCGCTGGTTGGCGCCATCCTGGGTGACCGTCGCGTCGGACGGGCAGGTGGCCAGGCCGGAGCCCGTGTCGGTGCAGGTGAAGTGGACGGTCGGGGCCTTCTTGAACCAGCCGTCGGTGGTGGCGTCGCCGATGATCGCGGCGGTGATGGCCGGTGCGGTCTGGTCGACGTTGACGGTGGCGGAGGCGGTGGCGGTGTTGCCGGCGGCGTCGACCGCGGTGCCCAGGATCAGCTTGGCGGCGGTGTCGGCGGTGACCGGTACGTCGGCGGGGCAGTCGGCGATGCCGGCGCCACCGTCGTCGGTGCAGGTGAAGTGGACGGTCGGGGCGGTCTTGTACCAGCCGTCGGCGTTGGCGTCGCCCGACACCGTGGCGGTGATGACCGGCGCGGTCTGGTCGACGCTCACCTTGACGGTGGTGGTGGCCGAGTTGCCGGCCAGGTCGAACGTGGTGCCGGTGACGGCCTGGCCGATGCCGTCGGTGAGGACGGTGCTGTCGGCGGGGCAGCTGGCGATGCCGGCGCCGCCGTCGTCGGTGCAGGTGAAGTGGACGGTCGGGGCGGTCTTGTACCAGCCCTTGTCGTTCGCGTCACCGATGATCGACGCGGTGATGACCGGGCGGGCCTGGTCGAGGTTGAGCTCGACCGTGGCGGTGGCGGTGTTGCCGGCCACGTCGGTGACGGTGCCGACGACCTTGCGGCCGGAGTTGTCGAGGTTCAGCACCCGGTCGGCGGGGCACTCGGCGACGCCGGAGCCCACGTCGGTGCAGGTGAAGTGGACGGTCGGGGCGGTCTTGTACCAGCCGTCGGCGTTCGGCTCACCGATGATGGTGGCCTTGATGACCGGGGCGACCTGGTCGATGTTCAGCGTGACCGTGGCGGTCGCCGTGTTGCCGCCCTTGTCGGCAGCGGTGCCGGTGACCTTCTGGGCGATCGCGTTGAGCGTGACCGGGGTGTCGGCCGGGCAGGTCGCCAGGGCCAGGTTGTCGGCGCAGGTGTAGTGGATGGTCGGCGCCGAGGTGTACCAGCCGGCCGCGTTCTTGGTGCCGATGACCGTCGCCGAGATGGTCGGCGCGATCTGGTCGACGCTCAGCATCAGCGTGGTGGTCGTGGTGTTGCCAGCGGCGTCCACGGCGGTGCCGGTGAACCGCTGCAGCAGGCCGTCCTTGTCAGCGGTGATGTCGTCGGGGCACTTGGCCACGCCACCCTCGTCGGTACAGGTGAAGTGCACGGTGACCGGCGTCTTGAACCAGCCGTTGTTCGGCTTGGCCGACAGCGTCGTGGTGATGGTCGGCGGGGTGCGGTCCGAGCCGGTGCTGACCGTCGTGGTCGTGGTGGTCTGCGTCGGGTCCGGCGCCGGGGAAGAGGCGTCGGTGGCCGGCGTGCTCGCCGTGGGGGCCGGCGTCGGCGTCGCGACCGGGACCTGCGCGGTCCAGATCGGCACGGAACCGGTCGCCGCGCCGCTGCCGCCGTTCGCGTTGTACGCCTTGACCTCGATGATCCAGCTCTTGGCCGTGTCGAGCTTGAGCGTCCCGGACGTGGCGGACGCGTCCACCTTCAGCGAGCCGGTGATCTTGGACTCGCCATAGTTGACCAGGTAGTACGTCGGAGCCGGCCCGGTGGTCGGAGCGGTCCAGACGACCTCGACCGTGCCCGGCGTGTCCGCGCGGCGCTGCACGACCAGGTCGGTCGGGTTCGACGGCTTGAACGCGCTCATCGAGGCCTTGGCGGTGACACAGGAACCGAAGTCGTTGATCGCGGTGAGCGAGAGGCTGTAGGTCTTGGAGGCGTCGATGTTCTCGTACCGGAACGACGTGTTGAGGTTGGTCGTGTCGACCAGGACGACGTTGTCGGCGGTGCGGGTGAAGACGACGTGGTATCCGGTCACCGGGGTGTAGCCGGGGGAGGACGGTGTCTTCCACGACGCTGTGGCCGTGGTGCCGTCGTCCTCGCGACCGGTGACCATGCCGGCTGCGTATCCGGGTGCGAGAGGCTTGAGGGTCCAGCTGCTCGTGAGCGCGGTATTGCCGGCGGCGTCGGCCGCACCCACCTTGATCTTGTAGGTGGTGCACGGGTTCGGCGCGGCGACCGCGTAGGACAGCGACGTGGCCGGCACGCTGATCACCGTGTCCACGTCGTCCGCGAGCACGTCGACGACGTAGTGGTCGGCGTCGGCGACGGCCTTCCACGCCACGTTGATCTGGTGCACGTCGTCGGCCGCGCGGGCCACGCTCCAGCTCTTCGGTGCGGCGGGAGCCGCAAGTGCCGCCATGGGCGTGCCGACGGCGGTCGCCGCCACGCCCACCATTCCGGCGCCCACCAGGGTGAGCAAACGCCTCATGTTCATCTGGCCTCATCTCGTTCGAGCAATTCGACTGGTAGATCGGCCCGCTGTCTCAAGCCGGTCTCAAGCCGTGTTCTGGGAAAGATCAGGAGTGCGCGGAGCTCTTGAGCGCCGGTAGCTGGTCGCTGACGACGGCGACCGGGAGGGTGAACCAGATCCGCGCGCCGCCGCGGAAACCCGGGTCGGCGCCGATGCTGCCGCCGAGCCGTTCCACGATCCGCCGGCAGATGGTCAGGCCCAGACCGGTCCCCGGGTACGCGTCCGGGTGCGCCCGGTGCAGCTCCCCGAAGATCGCCTCGTGCTGCCCGTCCGGGATACCGACACCGTGGTCGGTCACCTCGACCCGCACCATGGCGTCCTCGCCCACCTCGGCCGCGATGTGTACGCGCGCCGGCTCCCCGGGCCGCACGTACTTCACCGCGTTGCCGAGCAGGTTCTCCATCAGCCGCCGCAGCATGCCGTGGTCGCCCTGGACCGGGGGCAGCGGCTCGCGGGTGATGTCCGGGACCGGTCGCGGACCGACGCCGGGGCGGGGCAGCTCCATGGCGCGATCGGCGACCACGTCGTCCACCAGGGCGGTCAGGTCGATCGCCGTCAGGTGCAGGCCGGCCCCGCGCACGGTGGAGTACGCGAGCACGTCGTCGATCAGCCGCGTCATCCGGTCGGTGCCCCGGTTGATCTCCGCGACGAAGTCGTCGTAGTCGTCCGGGCGCGGGTAGCCGACGTCGAGGTGGGTGAGCAGCTGGGCGTACCCGCAGATGCCCGCGAGGGGCGCCTTCAGGTCGTGGCTGATCTCCCGGGAGAAGGCCTCGAGGTCGGCGACGGAGCGGCTGAGCTCGCGCACGGTGCGCTCGAGCTCGGCGTTGCGCTGCCGCTCGCGTGCCAGTTCGGCGTGCACGTCCATCGCGGCGGCCGGCGTCTCAAAGTTGTGCGGCACGCTGTGCTCCTTCGTCCCCGGCGAGGTAGCCGGACATCACGCGGACCGTTCCGGCCACCGCGTTCTCCACGCTCTCGACCAGCCCGGCCAGCTCTTCCTCGCTGGTACCGGCGATCGCGTTCCGTTCGATCAGTGCGCACGCCTCGGCGAGCGGGTCCGCCCCCAGCAGCGCGCTGGACGACTTCAGCGTGTGCGCGGTGGCGCGCAGCGCGTCGTGGTCCCGGTTGCGCAGCGCGTCGGCCAGCGCCGTGCGCCGCCCGTCGAGCTGCGCGAGGAAGGTGTTCACGGTGATCTCGACCAGTGCCCGGTCCTCGAGCTGCTGCTCGAGTTCGTGCAGCTTGCTGAGGTCGACCGGGTCCGCCTGGGCTTCTTCCTCGGGTTTCGTGAGGTAGGGCTCCAGCGCTGCCCGCAGGTCGGGCAGCGTGATCGGCTTGCTGAGGTGGCCGTCCATCCCGGCGGCGAGACAGCGTTCCTTGTCGCCCTGCAGCGCCGTCGCGGTGAGCGCCAGGATCGGCGTCCGCGAGCCGGCGCCGCGGATGTGCCGGGTGGCTTCCAGCCCGTCCATCCGGGGCATCTGAAGATCCATCAGGACGACGTCGTACGCCGCCCCGCCCAGCACCTTCTCCGCGGCCTCGGCGCCGTCGGCCGCGGTGTCGCACTCGACGCCGAGCAGCTGGATCATCCGCTTGAACACGGTCCGGTTGACGTCGTTGTCCTCGGCGAGCAGTACCCGGCCGCCGTCGAGCTTCGGGACGGTGACGGGCGCGCCGCGTACGCCGGTGCGTTCCTGGTTGAGCGTCGCGACCAGCCGGGCCAGCACCAGGGGCGCGGTCAGCACGCCGGGTTTACGGACCAGGCCGGTGCGCGGGTCGGTGGTGCTGATCATCAGCGCCCGCCCGTTCGGGCCGAGCGCCTTCGTGACCAGCTCGGCCCGGTTCACCGCTTCCGGGTCGTGCGCGTCGTCGCACCAGATCACGGTGTCCACTCCGGACACGCCCGCGGTGACCTCGGCGAAGCGGGCCGGCGTGGGTTCGGCGCCCGCGCCGATCAGCATCCAGAGCATTGCCTGCTCGGAGCGGGGCGAGGGGGCGACGACCGCCACCCGGCGCCGGGCCAGCGGTGCCGGAGCCGATCGGCCGGCCTGCTCCGGAACGGGCTCGTAGGGCAGCCGGATCCGGAACTGGGAGCCCTCACCAGGCTGGGAGAGCACGTCGATGGCGCCGCCCATGCAGGCGACGAGCCGGGCGGCGAGCGCGAGCCCGAGCCCGGCGCCCTCGTGCCGGCGGTTCGCCGACGAGTCGGCCTGCACGAACGGCGCGAAGATCCGCCTGCGGTCCGGCTCGTCGATGCCGGGGCCGGTGTCGGCGACCGTTATCAGGTACGCGTCCGAGCCGTCGCGCGCGGCGGTGACCACGACCTCGCCGGAGTCGGTGAACTTGACGGCGTTGCCGACCACGCAGGTCAGCACCTGGCGGAGCCGGTCCACGTCGCCGAACACCGCCGTGGGCAGGTCCGGTGCGGGCGTGGCGAGCAGCAGGATCCGCTTGCTGCGGGCTTCCTGCTGGAGCGGTTCGATGACGCCTTCGAGCACCGGGCGCAGCGCCACCGGCCCGCGCTCGACCTCCAGGCTGCCGGTCTCGAGCCGGGCCAGGTCGAGCAGGTCGTCGGTGAGCGTCTTCAGCGCGTGCACCGAGCGGTGCACGTTGTCGACGACCTCGCGGACGTCCTGCTGCAGGTGCTGGGCACGCAGCAGATCCATCGTGGCGACCACGGTGGTGACCGGGGTCCGGATCTCGTGCCCGAGCAGCGCCAGGAACTGCGACTTGGCCTCGGCTGCTCCGTCGCCCTCCGAGCGTGACTGCTCCACGCTTACGAGCCGACGCGGAGAACCGCAGTCACTCTCCAGGTACGCGACCCGCAGCATGCTCCCGTCGCACTTGCACGGCAGCTCGGTGGCCGGATCCGCGCGGGTCATCGTCCGGACCGCGGACAACAGCTCCTCGTGGGCCGGGCAGCTTCCCGATGCGTGGGCCGGGCAGCTTCCCGACGCCGTGGCCAGCACGGCACCCTCGGGGGACAACGGTGGCGCCCATCTGCCGTTGGCGACCAGGACACGACCATCCGTGTCCACGATCGCCGCCGGCCCGGGCAACGCCTCGACCAGCGTGCGTGCCGCAAATCCCATGCGCTGACCTTTCGGGGAGCAGGCCCTTCGGGGGAAGGTCCGTGCCATGAGACTCGGGCGTCCCGGTCATCGACTGAGGCAGCTTCCGGTAGCGAGTTGGTTGCATTCGGTAAACCTCAAGCCGTGGCCGTCTCCGCCGATGGGTGAGTCATGCAGACCCGGCACCGGCATCGCCGCCGGCTCGCGCTGACGGCGCTGGCCGACCGGATCTGGCGGCTGCCCCTCGGCCTGGCGGCGGCGACGTTCGCGATCTGCGGGCCCGCGCACGCGCTCGGGCACACCGACTTCGTCTACTACGCGGTCCTGATCGGCCTCGCGCTGAGCGGGTTCGCCCTGCCCTTCGGCCTCATCGGCCTCCGCCACCAGCCCGCAGCCGGGGCCGGCGGCGGCGAGCCGGTCCACGCCGATCCCCCCGGAGGAAGCGCTCGATGACCCACGCCGTTCGCACCCCTGACGGCGTCGCGGCACCCCCGCGGCGTGGCCCGCACCGGTCGCTGAACGCACTGCGTACGGTCGCTGCGGTCCTTGTGGTCATCTACCACCTGCGGACCCTGCTGTTCGTGCCGGAGGCCGACGGCCTGCTCAACAAGATCCTCTACACGGTGACCGGGCTCGGGCCCGCCGCGGTGGTGGTCTTCTTCGTGCTGAGCGGCTACTGGGTCGGCGGTAGCGTGCTCTCCGGCTTCCGCCAGGACCGTTTCCGCTGGTCGACCTATGTCACCGCGCGGCTGAGCCGGCTCTGGATCGTGCTGGTCCCGGCGATCGCGCTCACCGCGCTGCTGGACCACCTCGGCCTCGCGCTGCTCCCGCACACCTCCATCTACCTGGGTGACATCGCCTACCACCACACGGTGCCGGCGGGTGACCTGGCCGGACGCCTCGACGCCGGCACAGCGCTGGGCAACCTGGCTTTCCTGCAGACCATCGCGCTGCCGACGTACGGGACAAATGCCTCACTATGGTCGCTTGCCTACGAGGCCGCGTTTTACGCGATCTTCCCGCTCGCTCTGTACGCCTGGAAGGGCCACGGACTCGGCCCTCGCCTGTTCAACGGCGCCCTCGCCGTCGCCATCTGCGTACTGGTCGGACCGAAGGTGCTCATGTACCTGCCGGTGTGGCTGATGGGGGCGGTGGTGGCGATGTTCCGCACGCGGATCGGAGCCTTCCTCGACGCCCGCAGCGCCGCACACCTGGCCACGGCCCGCGCCGGCGCCGTTGTCCTGGTCGCGGGCGCGATGGCCGCCACCCACGCGAGCTACAGCGGACGCAACGTGCTGCTGCTCGCCGGCACGACCACACTGCTGCTGATCGTCCTCGTCCGCGACGTCGCCTGGTCCGGGCTGCCGGGGCGCGTGCTCACCGCAGTCTCCGCGTACGCCGAATCGTCGTACTCCCTCTACGCGATCCACCTCCCGATCGCCGCGATGACCGCCGCCCTCCTGACCCCGGCCGTGACCAACCGCTGGGCACCCACGGCGGCGCACTGGCTGACCCTGCTCGCGCTCACCGCCGTACTCGTGGCCATCGGCTGGGCCTTCGCCTGGTGCACCGAGCGTCACACCGACCGCCTCCGCAAAGCCGCCGACCGCTTCATCAGGTCCGGCACCCACCGCGCCCGCGTCCAGGGCCCGTCATAGGAGAAGCATTTGCCGAAGTCCCCCCGCTCCGCCGTTCTAGGTATGGCACTGCTTTCCACCCTTGCCACCCAGGTGGTCTTCACCTCCGCCGGCCAGGCCGCAAACCCCGCGGCCGCCGGTTACTCGCTCACCCCGGCCTTCGGTGACCCGACGCTGACCGCCGCGGACTGCGCGGCCGACCCGTCATGCGTCGTGGCCACGATTCCTCGCGGGAACGGCCTGGACGACTGGTCCGCCCTGACCGCGTCGATCGCCACGGCGGCGGGAAGGGCGACCTCGGCCCAGCCGGCGACCGTCTTCCTGCCGGCCGGTGTCTACTCGCTGACCAGGCCGCTGCGCCTGCCCCCGAACGTCAACCTGCGGGGCAGCGGCATGACCGCGACCACGCTGACGATCGCCGCGGGTAGTCACCCCAACTTCAACTACTCCTTCCTCGTACGCCCGGACGACACCACCGTCGCGAACAGCACCAACCTCGTCGCCGATCTCGCGGTGAACGGAAACTGCAAGGTGGGCGCGGGTCTCACCGGCGACGCGGTGCTTCCCTCGGCGACATGTGACCACGGCGCGGGCGACAGCGCGGGCGGTGGCATCAAGACCGGCGACCGGTGGACCGTGGAGCACGTGCGCTTCACCAACCTCGAGTACTTCAAGCTGTGGGTGAACAGCACCACCGGCGTTCGGATCCTGGACAACCGGTTCGACAACCTGGGCGGTTCGGGGTCGGGCGCCGAGGACAACATCGGTGGAGGTGGCTTCGCGAGCGACACGGTGGTGACGGGCAACCAGTTCGACGCCACCGAGCGCGGCAACAGCCTCGACTTCACGAACGCGCGGGGGCTCACGTTCACGCGCAACGTCGTCTACACCGACCCGGCGATGCTCGCCCGCTACGACCGGGACGACAACGGCTCGCTCTACCTGGAGGCGGTGACCGACTCCACGATCACGGACAACGTCTTCACCGGTGGCCACATCGTGCTCAAGAGCAACGCCGGTTACACGCCCACCGGCAACAACAAGAACGTCACCAACCCGGCCCGCATCGTCGTACGCGGCAACCGCATCACCGCCTCCTACGGCGCGGGCATCACCGTCACCTACACCGACTATCTCGACGCCGACGGCACCACCGGCCGCGTCGACGGTGCGGTGGACGCCTCGGACACCACCAACCACACGCTCTGGTCGGGTGGCGGCAACGTCATCTCCGACAACGTGATCGACAGTCCCGCGGAGTCCGGTGTGCTGGTCTACGGCTGCTATGAGGCGGCCAAGAGCGTGGCCGACACGATCGCCGGGAACACGGTCAGCAACGCGGGCACGGATGGCTCCAGCAGCTACAGCACGGGTTGCGGCACGTTCGAGACGGTCGGTGTCGGGCTCTCGATCGGTAAGGGCGACGGCGTCTACGGCAACGTGGCCACGGGTGCCGCCGGTTCTCCGGCGGTGTCCGGTGCCTGGTACGGGATCCAGATCGGCTCGCGTACGGCCAAGACCGTTCCGACCGGCACGGTTCTCACCGACCCCACGGGCGTCTATCCGGCGAACCGCTCCGACAGCGTGATCGTCGGCCCGTACCGGTACGGCCGGGGCACCCCCGAGTCCCCGGTCGTGGAGACGGGTGTGCGTACGCCCGGAGGCGCCGCGCTGACCTGGCGTGAGTCGACCGCGCTCAGCGGGGTCCCGGTCGTCGGCTACCGCGTCTACCGCGCCGGCGCCCTGGTCGCTGATCTGCCGGTGGGCAGCGTCACGATCCCCGGCAACCTGATGTCCGAGGAAGCCGCCACCCTCGAGACGGGCCTCGGCGGGTGGACTGCCGTCGCCAAGTCGACGGTCTCCCGCACGACCGGCGTGGCAGCACCCGGCGTCGGTGCCTCGTCGCTGGCGATCACGGCGGGCGCGGCCGGGCAGATCGGTGCGAACGGCCCGATGACCCCGGTGACGCCCGGCCAGACGTACACGGCGGTCGCCTCCTATCGCGCCGGCGCCCAGGCGACCGCGCGTAAGGCTCGCACCGGCGTGGTGTGGCTCGACGCCTCCGGCACGGCGGTCTCGTCGCGTCTCTTCACCGCCAACACCGCCACCGTCGACGCCACGGACCGCTGGACCACCAGCTCGTTCACCGCGCAGGCGCCGGCGGGAGCGGCGTACGCCCGGGTCATCTCGGCCATCGACAGCGCCGCAGCCGGCGAGATCCACCTGATGGACCGGATCGGCCTCGTCGCCGGCGCGGCCACAGAGGGCTGGACCGACCCGGCGACGCCCACAGGCCCCACGACGTATCAGGTCGTGGCGGTCCAGAGCACGAGCATCTCGGGCAGCGAGTACTCCATCCCGGTAGGCGTGCGGGTGGGCTGAGCGATCACCGCGGCGCCGTCCTGCCTCAGGATGGCGCCGCCCTGGTCGATCAGGACAAAGGGGTCTAATGACGGCTCCCGCCGGGTCGGGAGGGGGTCGTGGTGCGGTTGCTGCGACGCCTCCTCTTCGACGCGTCCTTTCCGCGTCCGACGCTGGTGGCCGCGCGGCCGTACCTGATCGTGCTGGCGCTCAATGCGTTGATCGTGAGCCGGTGGTTCCGGACCGGGACGTTCATCGCGGCCGGGGACATGGGTGCGTTCATCCGGCGGGGGTGGGCGCCTGAGGTGAACTGGGCGTGGAACCACCAGACCACCGGTGCCGGATCGGCCGGTTACACGATGGTCCGGGCGTTCGAGTTCATTCTCATCTGGTGCTGCCGGACGGTGGGGCTGACCGAGTACTCCGCCCAGTGGCTGTTCTACATCTGCATCTACGGGCTCGTCGGCTTCGGGGTGGCGTACCTCGCCGGGGCGTTTGTGAAAAACGAGTTCGCGATCGTCGCGGCCGGCGCGTTCGGGCTGCTCAACGGGTTCTTCCTGACCCGGTTGCCAAACCCGCTGAACGTCATCTCGGTGGGCTCGGTCGCCTTGATCACCGCGATCGCGATGCGGGTGGCGCAGGGTCGCCGGATCCCCACCCCGATCGCCGGCTTCGCGTTGATGCCGACCTCGTTCCTCTCCTTCAATCCACCGATGCTCGTGGTCGCGTACGCGTGGGCTGTCGGCGGAACCCCGCTCCTTGCCGCACTTGTCCTCGGCCGGCAATCCGCCTGGCGGTTGTTGAAGTGGTTTGCTTTCGCCTCGCCGTGGGCGCTGCTGCTGAACGCCTACTGGCTGGTCCCACTCGCGCAGAGCTTCACCGGCGGTGGTGGCGCCGCCGCGAACGCCACGTTCACCGACCCGACGAACTGGTCCTGGTCGCAGGTCAACAACCTGCCGCCGAACATCCTCACGATGGTCGCCAACTGGGCGTGGTTCCGCCCGCAGTATTTGCCGTTCGCCTCGGACCTGGACCGCCCGTGGTGGATCTGGATCCGCTATCTGCTGCCCGCGCTGGTGTTCCTGGCCCCGATCCTCGCCCCGCGCCGGCTGCGCAGGGTCGCGTTCGGGCTGATCTTCCTCATCCTGATCTTCGTCTTCCTGGCGAAGGGGCTGCGGCCGCCGGTCAACAAGATCAACCTGTGGCTCTACATCCACGCGCCGGGCTTCTGGCTGTTCCGCGAGCCGATGAGCAAACTCGGGCAGCTGCTCATCTCGTTCTTCGGGGTGATGCTCGCGATCGGGGTCGAGGGCATGGCCCAGCGGCTGCGAACGTGGCCGCTGACGCGGGTGCCGGGCTGGATGCAGCGCATCGGGTACGCGGGGACGGCGGTGCCGCTGCTGCTCGTCCTCGCGTACCCGTATCCGCTCTACACGGGTGGGGTGATGCCGGACGAGCGGCCGACGCAGCCCTCCACCCACGTCCGCGTCGCGCAGGAGTGGTGGGACATGGCGGCCCACATCGACGCCGACGACCGCCCCGGCAAGGTCCTCGTGCTGCCCCTCGACGACTACTACCAGATGCCCACGACCTGGGGCTTCTTCGGCGTCGACAGCATCGCGAACCTCCTCATCGAGCACCCCGTCGTGCAGCCCAAGCCGGACGGCTACTTCGGTGACTCGGCCGGATTCAGCGCCGACGTGCACGCCGTCGAGACCGCATTGCTGGCGGGTGACCTGGAGCCCGTGCCGAAGCTGCTCGACGCGATCGGGGTCAGCCGCGTCATCATCCGCCACGACCTTCTGCGCGGGCTGCCGAACCGGTACTTCGCCGACGACCGGATCCTCTCCGACGCCATGGCCAAGGTGCCGGGCTCGAAGCTCGACATCGACGGAACGCTGGACCTGTGGGAGTTCAACGGCGGGATCAGCCAGACCGTGCGTACCTATGATCGGGTCCTTGACGCCCCCGCACGGGCCGCGGCCAGCGCCGCCGCGATCGGCACGGTCGACACCCGCACCGCGATGGCCGCCCGGGTGGACACGTCGGTCGCCGCGACCAGTCCCCAGGTGGACCGGACCGCGGTGGTCACCCCCGACGTCGTGCACTGGCCGGTGCCCGCGGTCGACAAGGGCTCACCCACCGCGACCGTCGAGATGGCCGCGGGCACCTACACGGTCGGCCAGCGCGCCCGGGCCGCGGCAGTGCTCGACCCCCACGTCGACACCGCCCGCAACCGCCTCATCCTGCGCGACCCCACGGTGGTGAAGGTCGACGGCAAGGCCGTCTCCAGCCGTCCCGACCTGGTCGTCCCGATGCCGGCCGGCCGGGACATCCTCGCGATCCGCAGCGGTACGCGCACCGTCTCCCTCGACGCGCCCGCCGGCCTCTCCACGCCCGCCATCCAGGTGGGCTCGGCGACGAAACTGACCCTCTTCGCCGCCGCCAAGAAGCCCGCCGACGTCACCGGCTACTCCGACGTCTTCGACTGCAACAACTACGAACCGCGCCCCTGGGCCATGCTCGGCCTGACCCAGAAGATCACCAGCGGCACCGTACGCCTGAGCGCGCTCGACCACGCCGCCTGCACCCGCGTCGTCATCAACAAAGCCACGTCCGGCAAGGTCTTCCGGATCCGCCTGCAATACCGGCACGTCACCGGCGCCCGCCCGCAGATCTGTCTCTGGCAGGCCGGTGCGGCCGGCTGCGAACTCGCCTCCCGCCCGGTCCTCGACGACAAATGGACCTGGTACGAACGGGTCGTCACGATGGACGGCCTCGCCGACGAGCTCCAGGTCATCCTGCACGCCGACGTCGGCGAACGGCTCAAGCCGAAAACCGTCGCCGAATACCGCAACCTGCGCATCGACGCCCTGGAGCCGGTCGTCACCAAGACCATCTGGCCGCCTGAGATCCCGTCGACAACCGTGAAGGTCACCGCAGGTGAGCATGAGCTGCGCGTCGACGGCGGTCTCTCCGGCTCGGTGCTGGCGCCGTTCGAACCGCTGGAGGACTGCTTCCGCTACGACGACGAGACCTCCGACCAGGCCGGGCTCGCCGCCGAGTCCCAGATCGGCCCGGACGGCGAAACGACCTACACCCTGAAAGCCGTCCGCCACCTGGCCTGCATCGGCTCCCAGGCCAGCGACGTCGGCGCGGCCTCGCTCTACGAGTTGTCGCTCGAAGCCCGCAGCGTCGCGGTCCGGAACCCCAAATTCTGCCTCTACCTGCGCGGCCCGGACCTGTGCCGGACCCTGCCCTACGTCGCCGCCTACAACGGCTGGACCTCGTACCAGGCGCTGATCCCGCCGGACCCCAACGCGGTCGAGACCAGGCTTTATCTGTACGGCCTCCGCGACCTCGAAGGCACCAAACAATCCCAGGTTGAATACCGGGGTGTACGCCTCCGCCCGCTCGCCACTCCGAACGCGGTCGTCATGGTCCGCCAGACAACCCCCGAGCCCAAGACCACAGTGGACTGGAAGAGGCTCAATCCGACCCAGTTCAACGGTACGGTCGCCTCGTCCACGCCCACCCTGGTCGCGTTGGCCGAGAACACCGCCCCTGGTTGGATGCTGACCGGCGTCCCCGGCGCTGAGAAGGTCGCCGTTCAGGGCTGGATGACCGGCTGGAAACTCCCGGCGGGCGGCGGGACGTTCCAGATGCGGTATGCGCCGGCGAAGATCGCGCGGTATGCGTACTACCTGCTGCCTGTTGGTGTGGTCGGGTCGCTCGCCTTCATGTACCTGGTCAGCCTTCCCGCCGGTCACCCCGGCACCTGGAGGATGCGCCATCGTCGCCGCGGCCGGCTCTTTCATCTTGCTGCGCGGCTCATATCGCGGTTTGCCGTGCGGCCTCTCTCGCGTCTGCGGGGTCTCTTATGGCGCAGATGAACCTTCCGCCGGAGCCTTCGTCGCAGCCTTCGTCAGGGCTTCCGTCGCGAATTCCGTCGCGGCTTTCTTCGTGGCTTTCGTTCCGGCTTTCGTTCTGGCGTAAGCGGATCGTGATCGCGGTGTTCGCGGTGATCATCGTGATCGTGGCGCTGCTGCTCGTGCGTTGCGGAACCGCGCAACCGGCGACGGTGCGGGTGGTCGCGGTCGGTGACATGGACTGCGACCCGGCCGACCCCGACATGACCAGGACCGCCAAGGAGGACGGAGACCACTGCCGGCAGAAGTCGGTCTCGGACCTCGCGGTGGCGCTCAACCCGGCCTACCTGCTCGGCCTCGGCGACTTCCAGTACGAACTCCCCAAGACCGACGCGTACAGAACGATCTACGGTCCGTCGTACGGGCGGCTGCTGAACCGCACGATCCCCGTCTTCGGCAACCAGGAATACAAGATCCAGGACGCCAACACGTTCACGGCGTACTTCGGTAACCGCATCAAGGACAAGAGGGGCTACTGGTCGGAGAAGGCCGGAAAATGGCACGTGCTCGTGCTCAACTCGAACTGCTCGGCGGTCACCGGCGGCTGCGGCACCGGATCGCCGCAACAGGAATGGCTGGTCGAGGATCTCAAGGCCAACAAGACCAAATGCGTCCTCGCCGCCTGGCACCACCCCCGCTGGTCAACAGGCATCAACGGCCCCGACCCCCGAGCCGCCGACCTCTACAAAACCCTCTACGACTACAAGGTCGACCTGGTCCTGTCAGGCCACGAGGCCGACTACGAACGCTTCGCCCCCCTCAACCCCGACGGCACCCCCGACCCCCACGGCATCCGCCAATTCGTCATAGGCACCGGAGGCCAAGCCCACTACCGCCCCGCCCCCAACGACGACACCCACGACGAACAGGGCAACCCTGTCTCAACAGCAGGCCGCCCCGCCAGCGAATACGTCGACTACGACCACCACGGCGTCCTGGCCCTCGAACTCAGCCCCGACTCCTACACCTGGAGCTTCCACCCCCTCGAAGCCGACTCCGCAGTCACCGACACCGGCTCCGCCAAGTGCTACTGACGCTCGAAGGCATCAGGGCATGGCAGACCAGCTGGGACTAACCGCCCCGGACTGAGGACGAAATGTTGCGCGGGGCGTTGGAATGCGACAACTTTCTGCGGCAGAGTTCGTCAAGTCTGGGGAATCGTGTCTGACGGCAAAACATATGTTTCCCAGTCAGACGTGATTGGTCCGCGCTTGACACCTGAGGCTGCAGAAGGTTGCGGCATTGCGCGTTTCGGCGCAACTTCGTGCCCGTGGTTATGGTACAGCCGAGGTGATGAAATCGATGCTGCCGACAGTTGCCCGAGCGGGGTCAGCTGGGGGCGGGGTCAGCTGGGGGCGGGGAGGGTCCAGGTGGGGCTGCCGTTGCAGTCGATCATGCCCATGCCGGAGCCCTGGTCGTCGTCGCCGATGGTGAGGCAGAGGCCGGTTTCGGGGTTGTAGAGGGTGCCGTCGGTGTCCTGTTTGAATTGCTGGGGGAGGGATTCGTCGCAGGGGGCCACTCGGGTGCGGTTGTTGGCGTTGGCGCTGTCCTGGCCGGCGTCCATGCAGAGGTCGCCCTGCTGTAGGCCGTTCGAGGAGGTGTAGGTCCAGTTCTGGGCGTCGCTGCCGTTGCAGTGGGCGACCTTGACCTTGGCCTGGGGAGCGGCGTTCTTCGGCATTTCGGCGCAGAGGCCGCTGCCGTTCATGGAGAGGTTTTTGCCGTTGCTGACGTTGGTGGGCGGCTCTTCCTCGTCCGGCTCGTCCTCGTCCTTGTCTTCGTCCTCGGTCTTTTCCGGGGTCGGTTTGGTTTTGGTCGGGGTGGCTTTTTTGGTGGTCTTGGTGGCGCGGGGGGTCGGGGATGTTGCCGCGGGGAGGTTTGCTGCCGTGTTCTGGTCGGGGTCGTCGCCGCCGCCGAGTTTGGTCAGCATCACCACGACGAGCACGAGGATCAGGACGCCCAGGCCGCTGAGCAGGGCTACCGATTTGGGGCCGAAGCGGCCGCCCGGGGATGTCGAATCGGAGCGGTCGTCGATGCCGCCCGGGTAGCCACCGCCCGACCCGCCGCGCGAGCCGCCGCCGCCTGAGCTGTAGGCCGGCTCGGGGTCGTAGTTGGTCGTGGTGTTGAAGCGGCCCGAAGGCGCAGGCGCGGGGACAGAAGCCTTACCCGTCCCGAACTGCCCGCTGACCGGAGCCGCCGCCCGCCCACCACCCTGCGCAGGCATCCGCGCAGTCCCCGACATCGGCCGGCCAGCCTGGCCCATCCCCGCCTGGCCCATGCCCGCCTGGCCCATGCCCGCCTGGCCCATGCCCGCCTGGCCCATGCCCGCCTGGCCCTGCCCCGGCTGGTTCGGACCGGGCTGGCCGAAGCCCTGCCCCGGCTGACCCTGCCCCGGCTGGCCCTGACCTGGGCGAGCCTGGCCGGACGGAGGCTGACCTTGCCGGAATTGTCCGGAAGCGGATCCGGAGTAGGCCTGCCCGGAAACAGGCTGGCCGTAAGCGTTCTGCCCAGAAGCAGGACCAGAACCAGCCTGGCCGTAAGCGCCCTGGCCGTAAGCGCCCTGGCCGGGAACGCCCTGGCCGGGAACGGGCTGGCCGGGAGCGGCAGCGCGGCCCGGGAACGGCTGGCCGGGACGAGAGCCCGTGCCGCCACCCTGAGCGGGCATGACGCTGGTCCGGCCGGCAACAGCGCCACGCGGCGCGGGTGGAGCGACCGGGGCCCGGCGGTGGCAGGCGTCGATGATGGCTTCGGGGGTGGGGCGCTGGGTGGGGTCGGCGGCGATGCAGGCGCGGATGAGGGCGGCGAGGCCGGGGTCGACGCCCGGGAGGTCGATTTTGCCGTCCATGGTTCGCATGCTGATCGCGGTGAACGTGCCCGTGCCGAACGGGGGCCGCGCGGTGGCGACGAAGCCGATGGTGACGCCGAGGGCGAACACGTCCGCGGCGGGGCCGACCGTGTTGGTGGTCAGGGTCTCGGGGGCGGTGTAGCCGGGGGTGCCGACCGCATAGCCGACCTGCGTCAACCCGGTCTGTTCGGTGCCGCGGGCGATGCCGAAGTCGATGAGCTGCGGGCCGGTGGCGGCGAGGATGATGTTCTGCGGTTTGAGGTCGCGGTGGCAGACGCCGTGCTGGTGGATGTCGGTGAGGCCTTCGGCCAGCGCGGCGAACATGCCGTAGCAGGCGTCGGTGGAGAACGGGCCGTTGTCCAGGACCGAGGCGTGCAGGGTCGGGCCGGGGACGTATTCGGTGGCCAGCCAGTACGGTGCCTGGTCGACCTCGCTGTCGATCAGCGCGGCGGTGTACGCACTGCGTACGGTGCGCAGGGTTTCGACTTCGCGGCGGAAGCGGGCGAGGGATTCGGCGTTGTTCTGGAAGTTCTCGTGGATCACCTTGACCGCGGCGGGGCGCCCGCCGGGGGAGAGTCCGAGGTAGACGCTACCCATGCCACCGGCGCCGAGCCTCCCGGTGAGGCGGTAGCGGCCGATGGTGGTCGGGTCTGTCGGCTGCAGAGGCTCCACAAGATCATGGTGCCATAGCCACCTATGAGTACGCGGCGGCGGTCACGGCGGCGGCCCGGTCCCAGCCGAGGTTGTCCCGGACGGAGCGCAGTCCGGCTTCCGCGTAGCGCCGCCAGCCCACCTCGTCCCGCAGCAGCTCAGCGATGGCGTAGGCGAGTGCGGCCGGGTTCGCCGGGGGCACCGCGACGCCGTTGACGCCCGGTTCGAGGACGGCGCGGACGCAGGCGACGTCGGTGGCCACCACGGGCAGGCCGACGCTCATCGCCTCGGCCACGGCCATCGCGGGCGGTGACGTCGTGTAGTCGAACTTGAACGGCCATGTGCCGATCTGGGCCTCGGCGAGCTCCGCCAGCAGGTCCGGCACCGGCTCGGTGACCACGGTGACGCCGGCCATCGAGTCGGCGCGGGCCAGGATCGCCGGCAGTTCGGGACGCGGGATCAGCAGCAGCCGCAGCCGCGCGTCCGGCACCTTCTCGCGGATCAGTGGCCAGGCGGCGAGAAGGGTGTCGAGGCCCCGCACGGTTTCCGCGCGGCCTGCGAAGACGACGGTCGGTTCCGTGGACGCGAAGTGGGCGCGGCGATCGTCGGTGGGCGCGCCGGAGGGCAGCCGGGTGACCGTGAGGCCGGCCCGGCCGCTCAACCGCGACGCCACCCGCGGGTCCGGCGTGAGCACAGTGGACACACCCGCGCGGTGCAGGGCGGCCGTCGCGAGCGAGGCGGGGAGCAGGGTGGTCAGGGCGACGCGCGCCTGCAGCACGTTCGAGGAGCGCATCTCGGCCAGGGTGGCCCGGCGCCAGGTCGCAGGACCGGGAACAGTCGGCCACGCGTACGCCGTGAGCACGGTCCGATACGGCTTCAGCACCGCCATCGCCGCCTGCAACGGCCCCAACGCCCCGGCATGCAGGTGAACCACGTCGGGCTGGATCCGCGCGAGCACGCCGGCCAGCGCGGCCGTCCGCCCGAGAGGGAAGCTGGCCACCGCACCGCCGAGCTCGTCGACGCCCGCGAAGACCGAGGCGCCGTCGTGCGCGCGGGACGTCACCAGATAGTGGCTTCCGGGCACGCGAGACGCCGTTTCCGAGACCGTGCGCCCCATCGCCTCGTGCGCGGAATACTCGGCGATGAGGTGCACGATGCGCCGGCTCATGTACGGCTGCCGGCAGAGGACGTGCGGCTGTCGCGGATGCCGAGGAGGAGTCCGGCCGCTTCGGTGGCCTTGAGGGTGACCAGCCCGGCTGTCAGCACGGGGTGGCGCAGGAGGGCACCTGGTTTGCGTACCAAAGCTGTGCGGGTGAATTTGCTGTTTGAATCGTCATGCATGCTCACATATTGGTCGATCCAGCGGCCGTAGTAGCGCTTCTTCGCGAAGGTCGCCCGCAGCTGGATCCGGCCCTCGTCGTGCCAGATGTACGCGGCGACCCGGCCCAGCTCGGTCTTCTCCTTGGTCCGGTCGGCGAGGTCCCAGTCCTCGGCGGCGGTCAGGTTCTCGTCCCAGCCGCCGATCTCCTCGATCAGCTCGCGCCGGAACGCGCGCGGGGATTCCACGGCCGCGTCGCCGACGTAGAGGCTCTTCTCCAGCTGCCGGCAGCTCGCCAGGAAGCCCTCGCCGAACGAGCGCTCTGGGATGATCAGCGCGCCGATCTCGGGGTGAGCGGTGAACTGCTCCTCGATCTCGGTCGCGATGTGCGGTTCGAGGACCATGTCGGAGTCGATGAAGACCACGACGTCGCCGGTGCTGCACTTGGTGCCGTGGTTGCGCTGCGCGCTGCGTTCCGGGCCCCACTGCACGACCTGGTCGGCGAAGCGCTCGCCGATCGCCACGGTGGTGTCGGTGGAGCTGTTGTCGATGACCAGCACCTCGACGTCGGGGTGCGTCTGGTTACGCAGCGAGCCGAGGCAGGCGGCGAGCGTACGCGCGTTGTTGCGGGTGGGCACCACAAAGCTGATCTTCACGACACCATTCCTCAGGCTGCTCGGGCGTGCTCGTCGACGGCGGACAACAACTGGGTGGCGACGTCGTCCCAGGAGTGGGCGCCGCCGAACGGGACGGGGGCGAACGGGCGCCGCTGCCACGTGGGGAGCAGGTCGCTCAGCCAGCGGGCCAGCGCGTCGGGGCTCGGTGGCACGACGACACCGCCGGCGGCGAGGGTGGAGTCGCGCAGGCCCGGGACGTCGTACGCGATGGTCGGCGTACCCAGAGCGGCGGCCTCGGTCACCACCAGGCCCCAGCCCTCCCGCACGCTGGTGGACACGTGCACGTGGGCACGGGCCATCAGATCGTGCTTGACGCCCTCGCTGACCCGTCCGAAGAACTCGACCCCGGCGGGCCGGGCGGCGCGCAGCTTGTTCAGCAGCGGGCCGCCGCCGATCATCCAGAGCTGCAGGTCCGGGATCTCGCGGCGGGCGATCGCAACCGCGCGCAGCACGTCCCACGGGCGCTTGTAGCTGACCATCCGCCCGCAGAACACCACCGTGGGCCGCTCCTCCTTGACCACGGGCCTGGTCAGCGCAGGCGGCTCGTAGCCCTCCGGCACGACGGTGACGTCCTGCGCGCCGAAGCGGGCCAGCGCGTCACGTGTCGACTCGGAGACGGCGAGCACCGGGGCCGCGGCGAGCCGGTGCAGCCAGCGTGGTTCCAGGGCGAGCCGGCCGAGGTGCGCCACGACCGGCGGGGCGTTGTGGTGCCAGATCTCCTCGCAGGTCTGGTGGACCAGCGCGACCGTACGCGTCCCGTCGTCGACCCACTCGTGCGCCATGAACGGCACGGTGTTGGTCTCGTCGATGACAACGTCGAAGTTGCCCCGCCCGCACCGGTCCCACCAGCGCCGTGCTTCCCGGTAGACGGTGAACCGGCTCCCGGCGCGGATCACCCTGTACCCGTCGATCGTCTCCACCGCGGGGCGACCGGCGACCGCGGCGGCGAACAGCGTCACCTCGTGGCCCGCTGCAACCCAGCGCCGCAGCACCTGCTCGGTGTAGACCTCGGCGCCGCCGGCCGCGGGGTGGGCCAGGTCGCGCCAGTTCAGGACAAGGATGCGCACAACAACTCCGGGGGTCAGGCCGCGAAGGCGGGTTTCGAGCCGTCCGAAGGGCGGCGAGAGGGGACGGGACGGGGAGAGCGGATCCAGGCCCGCCCTTCGAGCAGGACCATGAGCAGCAGGGTCGGGGTCAGCGCGGCGGCCGAGCACGCGGCGATCTGCATCGCGGAGCCGTGCCACAGCTCGATCAGCGCGACCTCGAGGACCGCGCCGAACCACGGGATGACCACGGTCCACGAGCGGCGGGCCAGCGCGGCGTTGGTCAGCACGGTCACCAGCGAGGTCAGCGCCGCCACGCTCGCCAGGGTCCGGACCAGGCCGGTGGCGTCGAGATAGCCGTCGCCGTAGAGGATGCGCAGCACCAGGGTGGGGACCGCGACCATGACCAGGCCACCGAGCACGGCCGGCCCGGCGACCGCGATCGCGCCGTTGAGCAGCACCTTGCCGCGTCCGGGCTTGAGCCATCCGGCCAGCAGGCGTGGGAAGACCGCGGCCATGATCCCGGCGGGCAGCGCGAGCACGGTCTTGGCGATGGTCGCCGCCGCAACATAGGCCCCGGAAGCCCCGTCGATCAGGTGGTGCCGGGCGAGCAGCAGGTCGACCGTGGAGAACAGGAACAGGCCGGTCACCGCGAAGCCCGCGTGCGCGACCGCGCTCAACCGCAGCGTGGAACCGGCCACACCGGCGTCGGTCTGCCGCAACGGTCGCAGCGTGATGGCCAGAGCGGCCAGCTCGCCGATCACGGTCGCGGCCAGCGCCCCGGCGACACCCAGCGGCACCACCAGCGCGAGACCGAGGCCCAGGCGTACGGCGGTGGCGACGAAGTAGGTCATCGCGACCGCGCCGACCTTCTTGTCACCCAGCAGCAGCCCGCGCGCGGCGGCCGTCACTGCGGCGATTACCAGGTACGGCGCGAGCTGCGCGGACTCCAGCAGGGAACCGAGATGGAAGTAGTCGCGCAGCAGTGGTGCGCACGCCAGCACGACCAGCGCCGGTGGCAGCGACCAGAACGCGACCGAGCGCAGCGTCCGGCGTGCCGAGGCCCAGCCCGGGCCGTGCTCGGCGACCAGTGCCGAAGCGGCGGTCTGCACCGCGCCCAGCGGCACCCCGAGCATCAGCATGGCGGCCAGCACCGCGCCGAGCGCACCGTACGCGTCGGGGTCGAGCATCCGCCCGACCACCGAGTGGAAGGCGAGGTTGCCCGCGCTCTGCACGGCCACGGCGACCGCGATCGGGGCGGCTCCCTTGGCGAGCAGACCGACGAGGCGGCCGGTAGGGCTGGTCACGAGGATGCCTATCGGCCGCGGATTCAAGAACTGTTCAATTCCGCCGCAAGGTTCTGTCACCCACGGTCACATTGCCCCCGGCAGGCCGCATGATCGGTACATGACAACGCCCACCACCGCAGTCCGGCGCCCCGTGCGGATCGTCCTCGTGCTGGCCCTCCTGGCCACCGCCGCGGTGGTGTTCGTGATGCTGCGCAGCCCGGTCACCCCGCAGACCGTCGTCAACTCGAGCAACACCGGCCTCACCACCACCTGGCACGACGGCAGCAACAAGCTGGAGGTCACCGCGATCGGCTTCCGCAAGAAGTCGGTCGCCAAGGTCCGGATCGGCAGCGACGCCTGGCGCGAGATCCGCGCCGACGAGAACGGGACCGTCCACCTGGTCGTCGAGCTCGGGCCCGCGGCCGGTCGGGCGGGGACGTCGGTGCTGGTCAGTGGGCGTTCGGCCGGCGCGGGTTCGCGTACGTTGCTGGGTGGTCTGCCCCCGGCCGCGAGTGCGCACGGTCCCCGCGATGCCCTGCCGTGGGCGCTCGCCGGGCTGCTGGTCGTGATGGCCCTGATCACCGGCTTCGGCCACCGCCCGCGCCGGGGCATCCACCGCCGCGGTGCCCGCCGCCTACCTACCGAAACGGCCTCCCTCTCGCTCGCTTGAGGCTCATAATCGGGAGGAAATGACCTATTCGCCGGAAGCGTCGCAGGACACCAGTGGCATCGCCACCGGCCGTGCCGAGCTGCTCAAGGTCCTGACCGAGGCGCTCGACGAGAGCGGCGAGCGGTGGGCCTGGCAGGGCGAGGCGGGTGCGCCCCAGGAATGGGCGGCCGACAACGGACCCAAGGACCTGGACATCTGGTACGCGGGCCGCCCCGCCCCGAACGACCCGGTCGCCGCCCTCACCCGCCGCTACGCGTGCGCCCGCGTCGCCGATGCCCACGATCCCCGCCGCCTGCGCCACATCAGCCTCGCGATCGGCACCCCCACCGGCCTGGCGGTCGTCGACATCACGTACGGCGACCTCTACGTCGGGCCCGTGCTGCTCGTCCCCGCCGCGGAAGCCACCACAGATCCCTCGGCGCAACGGCTCACCGGTATCGCGGCAACAGCCGATCTGCTCGTACGCCCGGTGCTGCGCGGCCGCATCCCCGGCCCGGCCCGGCTCGCCGAGGCACGTGCCGCCTGGTCGGCCGCGCTGCCCGAACATCGCGAGGCGCTCGCCCGCCGGCTCACCCAGCAGCTCGGCGCCCGGGTCACCGCGGACCTCGTGGCGATCGCCGGTGGCGCTCAGGCAGATCCGGGGCTGCCGGCGCGGGCCCGCGTACGGTTGGCTGCTCGAAGTCTCGCACCGGATGTGGTGGCAGCGACCTGGGCCCAGCGCCGGGCCGTCCTGCCCGCCGCCGGATCCGCCGGACCGCTCGGCCTGCGCACCCGCGGGGTGGTCGTGGCGATGGTCGGCACGGACGGCTCGGGCAAGTCCACGGTCGCCGGCAGTCTGAGCGACCGGCTCCGGCGCTCCGGCTTTTCCACCGGCTCGGCGTATTTCGGCATGGCCCGCGGGAACCTGCCCGGCGTCGCCCTGGCACGCCGCCTCCTCGGGGTCGGTTCGACAGCGCCGTCCACCGCACCCGCCGGGGAGAAACGGCAGGATCATCCGCGGGTACGCCAGGCCGCGGCCTGGTTCTACGCCGGCGAGTACGTCTGGCGTTATCTGAGCACGGTCGCCCCCGCGGTTGCCCGGCGGCGTGTGGTGATCGCCGACCGCTGGGTCTACGACCTGCGTGAATCCCCATGGCCCGGCTCGCGTGCCGCCCGGGTCGCCGAGCTCCTCGTCCCCGCGCCGGACGTCCTGGTCCTGCCGGACGCCCCGGCCGACCTGATCCACCGCCGCAAGCCCGAACGCGCCCTCGAGGAGCAACGGGCCCAGCAGGAGCGCTACCGCCGGCTGCTCGCCGAGCGCCCGGCCCGGCACGCCGAAATCGTGGTGGACACCTCCGGAGCGCCGGGCGGCACCCTGCCCGCCCTCGTCGCGGCCGTCATCCAAGCCGCCCACGCGCCCCGGCGCCGCCGCAGGTGACCACCCCGCCGCGGCGGCCCCGGTTTGTGCCGCGGCACAAGAGGCTGCCCGGGATTGATGCCGCGGCGGCCCGGCTCACGGCGGAGTCGGCGCTGATCGGCCTGATCTCCGGCATCGCGGTGATCGCGCCCTGGACCCGGCACGGCTACCTACTGCTCCTGGACTGGGTGGCGGGCCCGAACCAGGCCCTCACCCCCGGCCTCTACGGTCTCGACCCGGCAGCCCTCGACGCCCTCCCGTACCGCCTCGCGACCCACGCCCTGCGCGAAGTCGTCGGCTCCGGCGCGACCGGCTGGCTCCTGGTCCTCTGCTACTTCCCGCTCGCGGCCGGCGGCATCTCAGCCCTGGCAGGCGGCGGCCGTCGGCGACGATATCCAGCAGCACTGTTCGTGTGCTGCAATCCGTTCGTGGTCGAGCGCATTCAAGCGGGCCACGTAGCGTTCCTGCTCTCGGTGGCGCTGCTCTGCTGGCTGCTCGCCTCCGCGATCCGCGCCCGTCGCCGCGGCCGGTGGTTCGCCGCACGCCCCGCCGGCTGGTACGCCCTCGCCATGGCGGTCGGACCGCACGCGGCGTGGCTGGGCGGCACCTGCTTTCTCGCGGTGGCCCTGCTGCCCCGGCCCCGCCGTCAGGACCTCATCCGGACCGTGATCATGATCGCGTGCGCGGCCTGCATCTACGCGTACGCGGTGGTGGTCGTTCTGAGCGCGATCCTCACCGTCCGCGTCGGCCCCGGCGACCTCGAGGTGTACGCCCCGCACGCCGGCACCGGTGGCCTGTTCACCACCCTGATCTCGTTGCGGGGCTTCTGGCGTGGCGCCGCTGACAGCAGCCCGCAGCTGACCCTGGGCTTCACCGCGGGCACGGTGATGGTGCTGGGTGCGATCGCGGGGCTGGCCCGGCTGTGCCGCCGTGACCCGGTCGCCGGTGCGCCGCTGACCGCGCTGGCGGTGACCGGGCTGCTCCTCGGCGCCGGGATCGAGGGGCCGCTCGCCGGTGCGTACCGCTTCGCCTTCAACCACCTCCCCCTCTTCGCGGCCATGCGCGAGCAGCAGAAATGGGTCGCCCTGACCATGATCGCGTACGCCGTGGGCGTCGGAGTCACCGCCGAGGCTCTCGCCTCGCTCTGCTTCCAGACGTTCCGCCCCGCGATAGTGCGACTGGCCTGTGGGGCGGCGCTGCTCGCACTCGGCGGCGGGTACGCGGGCACGGCCCCGTCCCTGTTCTGGGGGCTCGGCGGCAGCGTCACGGTCAGTCACTACCCGGCGTCCTGGTACGCCGCCGACAAGATCATGGGGCCCGGTACCGAGTCGGTGCTGTTCCTGCCGTGGCACGAGTATCAGCCGTTCGGGTTCACCGGGTCGCGGACGGTGGGGACGCCGGCCGGCGCGTTCTTCCAGCGGCCCGTGCTCAGCAGCGACGCCGTCGAGCTGGGGATGGTGCGGACCAACTCGTCGTCGCGGCGGATGGCGTACATCCAGCGGCTCGTGGTGGACGGCGGTCACGGTGTCTTCGGGCGGCTGGTCGCCCCGCTCGGCGTGCGGTATGTCGCGCTGTCGCGGGAGCGGGAGGCGGAGGCGTACGCGTGGCTCGATCAGCAGCGGGATCTGGAACCTGTCCTGCGTACCGATGAAATGGTCCTGTACCGGGTCCGGTCCTCCGGCACCGGCCGGGTGGTCTCGGCGCGTTCCGGCGACTATGACGACGTGACCGCGCTGGCCTCCGGCGGTGAGCTCGGCAACGAGGCGGTGCTGCCCGACGGAACCGGGGGCGGCGTCGTGCCGTCCGAAGCGTCGGGCAGGATCACGCGTACGAGCTCGACGAGCTGGCACATCGCGGCCGGAACCCTGGGCTGGGTGGTGATCCCGGAGGAATGGTCGAGCGGCTGGTCCGCGGGCGGCGCGCCCACCCGGCGAACCGTCGCCGGCACCGTGGCGGTCGAAGCGGGAAACTCAGAGCTTGATCTGCGCTACACGCCCTGGCGCTGGCTGCGGCTCGGCATCGCGGCGTCGCTGCTGTCCCTGCTCGTCCTGCTCACCGCCGGCCTGCTCGAACACCGTCGCGAACTGTCGACCTGGTGGTCGGTGCCGGCAGCTGTCACGCGGCGAGCGCGTCGGCCCAGTCGGCGGCGAGCGGGGCCGGACGGCTCTTCTGCAGGTCGGCCATCAGCTCGATCACGGCGGGACGGTACTGCCGGGTCAGGTGCAGGCGACCAAAGATGACCAGCGTGTCCTTGACGGTACGCAGGATGGCCTTCGAGGTGACCGTCGAACCCGCGACCCGCTCCTCCAGCCGCACCGGGGCAGCCACGAAGCCACTGATGCCCGCCGCCTTCGCCGCCACGAAGAACTCCAGGTCGAAGGCGAAGCGACGCTCGCGCATCCGGGGCAGCAGGGTCGCCAGCACGTCGCGGCGCAACACCTTGCAGCCGGTCTGGGTGTCGCGCATGCCGAGTACGAAGAGCATCGTCACGAGCGTCGAGTAGAACATCGACACCAGCTTGCGGAACTTCGACGACGCGCTGTCGGAGGCCGAGTGCCGCTTGTCCGCGTACACGCCGGGAAGGTCGCCGTCGCGGGCCACCCGCAGGTACTCGATCAGGTGCACCGGGTCGATGTCGCCGTCCGAGTCGACGAAGCCGATCCAGGAACCCCGCGCCGACGCGAACCCGAGGTGCAGAGCGGCGCCCTTGCCCTGATTGACCGGCGCGGCCACGACCCGCACCCCCGGCAGCCCGTCGAGGCTGCGCTCCGAGCCGTCCGTCGAACCGTCCGACACCGCGATGACCTCGTACGCGACACCCTCGGTGCGCAGCGCCCCGATCAGCCGCTCGACCGTCGGCCGCAGCGCCGCACCCGGGTTGTAGAACGGCACAACCACCGACAGCTCCACCGACGGGTCGGCCGGCGACCACAGCCGCGAGGCGTCGAACAGGTGCGCCGTACGGGCGACCCCGGTCTCGGCGGCGGCGGTGGTGGCGAAGAGCTGCGTCACGGTCATGCCGGTGAGATCGGATCGCCACCTCAACGCAACCTCAGGCCGGCTTCAAGCTCCGATATAGGTTGCAGACAGGTTGTCCACAGCCCTCAACCAGCTCCGGGGCGTGGCACCATGGAGAGGTGATCAGCCCCCGTTACCGCAGGTCAGGCCAGCTCCTGCTGGCCGCTGCCACGCTCGGCACGGTGCTCGCACCCGGCGCCGCGCTCGCGGACGGCCCTGGTTACGGCGGCACGGCCGACGCCCTCACCGTCCAATGGCAAGCAGAATCCAACACCTCTGACGGCCTGGCTGTGTACGCAGTGGGCTTCCGCGGCGGCTCGACAATCCAGCTCCGCGTCGGCTCCAGCGACGACCGCATGATCGCCGCCGACCAGTCCGGCGCCCTGCGAGTCCTCGTCCTGGGCACCACCGCCCCGACCCCAGCCGCCTCAGCGGACACAACAGACACCACAGTCCTCAAAGTCGACGAAACCAGCACCGGCCGCCTCTCCGCGGGCACCAGCGTCCTGGCAATCGGCGAAACCCCCGCCGGAGACGTACGCCGCCTCGTCGGCTCGGTCCCCCCACCCGCCGCCGGCCGCGGCATCCAGGACCTGGCCTATTACGCAGGCGCCCTCGCGGCCCTCACCGGCGCGGCCTTCTGGGCCCGCAAGCGCGGCCTCCTCGGCCACGGCCACGGCCGCCACCGCCCGGGCCGCCACCGCTTCGCCTGAAGAAGTTTCACTGGAGATCGTTCACATTTGGGTCCGGGTCTTCTGTTTAAGTCGTTCGTAGTGGTCTGGCCGTCCAAGGGGCCTTCTGGTCGCACCGTTCATAGATGCGTTCCTCGGCGTGGTGCAGGACCGAAAGGCGGCGCCTACCCGTTCAGGCCCCGTCTCTGCCGTTTGGATAGCCGTCGCAGTGTGGCAATCGTTCCCCCCGCTGGCCGCCATTTTTCGACTACCTAAATACTCGCCATCTGTCATTCGCGTTCCTATGATCTATGTCAATCCGACAATGGCACTCCTGCCCCTTCCGATCATGGAACTTCTTGAGAAGCATTAAGGGATGAAATACGCGCAGCTGGAAATCTTCACGGCGGTCGAATTGGCATGGCTACGTGATCCCACGCGGCGCCGGAACTACTCCGCGGCAACCGAAGTGTTCCGCCGTGAGCACCGGGTCCGGCGCGCGTTCGGGAAAGCCTTGGGCCATACCGCCCGGCTGCGACGCGACTCCCCCGAGGCGCGGACACCGGACGGCAACCTCGGATGGATCGAGGCAGCTCGTGAGTTGTTCCGTGCGGCGAACGCCACGCAGGCCGACGCTGACGCCGACGGTGACCGCAGGCGTGCCGCCGGTGACCTGTTTGACTGGGCCCGTTTCATCAACCGCTGGCAGGTAAGGTACGCAGCCGCCTACTGGCCCACCAACACCTGACCCGCTCGGGGCACCACACCGATGACGCCACGCGTTGGTGCGCTCCTCTGCCGCGGATTGTGCGCCCCAGATGGTCAGGCCGGGGCGAATTCGGTCGGTCGTAGCATTTGATCTTGGTGGTTCGGTGGGACAGGATGCCCGCCGTGCGTGTGATGCTGACGTTGACCGAACGCGAAGAGATCTCCCGTGGACTCGCGGAAGGCTTGCTGTATAAGGAAATCGGCGTTCTGATCGGCCGTGACCCATCGATCATCTCGCGGGAAGTCGCGCGTCATGGCGGCCGGGCCGGCTACCGGGCAGTGGCCGCCGCCACGACAGCGGCGGTCTCCCGGGCGCGACCGAAACTCCTGGCGGTCGAGCGGTCAGCCCGGTTGCGGCAGGTGGTGACCGACAGGTTGCGTTCGGGCTGGTCACCGGCCTCGATCGCGGGCCGCTTGCCGCAGCAGGTTCCGGACGATCAGGCTTGCCGGGTGTCACACGAAGCGATCTACCAGTGGGTCTACGCCCAGCCCGTCTCGACCCTGGCCCGGGAACTGATCCAGCTCCGCACCGGTCGTCCCGCACGCCGGTCCGGGCCTCGTCCGGAGCCGCAGCCACGGATCCGCGAGCCCCGTTACCTCGACGAACGCCCGGCTGAGGTGCAGGGCCGGGCGGTGCCGGGCCATTGGGAGGGCGATCTGGTCATCGGCAAGAACGGCAAGACTGCCGTGGCAACGCTGGTTGAACGCACGTCACGGTTCTTGATCCTGGTGCCGCTGACCGGCCGGGACTCGCTGAGCGTGACCGACGCGGTCATCGCCGCGACCGATGGCTTGCCGGCGTCGATTCGCAGGTCGTTGACCTGGGACTGCGGCGCGGAGATGGCTCGGCATGCTGCGGTTACCGCGACCGGGTTACCGGTGTTCTTCGCGCACCCGCACAGCCCGTGGGAGCGGGGCAGCAACGAGAACCTGAACCGGATCGTGCGGGAGTTCTTTCCGAACGGCGTCCCGATCACCTCGGACCCCAACTATCTCGCGCTGGTCGCCGCGGAGATCAATGATCGGCCGCGTAAGATCTTCGATTGGAAGAAGCCGTCCGAGATATTCGCCGAACTCGTCGAGGCGGATGCTTCCACCGACTGAATCTGCCCGGTGTAGCCGTTGCCGGTCCATATCCTTTGTCACCGTGCAGCTTCAACGGCCGTTTCCTCGGCCGGCCAACCGGCTGACGCATCGGGGCGAGACCGTCGACCATGTCCCGGAACATCAAATGGTCGTTGAGGTTGGCAGCGGAGATGTCCACATGCGGGACAATCTGGCCGCAGCTGCAAAGCAATCGAACGACCCGCTAGCAGAATGCTGACGGGTCGCTTTGTCGAGGCTGCGGGCGGGTTACGACGTGGGGGAGGGTTCGAAGCGGTAGCCGACGCCGCGCAGGGTGCGGATGTGGCGGGGAGAAGATGCTGACTCGCCGAGCTTCTTGCGCAGGTTGCCTACGTGGACGTCGATGATGTGGTCGTCGCCGTACCAGTTGTCGCCCCAGACGTCTTCCAGGAGCTGGCCGCGGGTGAAGGTGCGGCGGGGGGCTGAGGAGAGCAGGTCGAGGATGCCGAACTCGATTTTGGTGAGTTCGAGGACTTCGCCGGCGAGGGTTACCTCGCGCACTTCCGGGTCGATGCGCAGCTCGCCGTATTCGCGGATGGCCGCGCTCTGGGTGCTGGTGGTCGACGTGCGGGGGCGGCGGCGCATCGCTTGGATGCGGGCGGCCAGCTCGCGTGGGGAGAAGGGTTTGGTCACGTAGTCGTCGGCGCCTACGGAGAGTCCGACGACCTTGTCGAGTTCGTCGCTGCGGCCGGTGACCATGATGATGTAGGCGTCGGTGAACTGCCGGATCTGGCGGCAGACCTCGATGCCGTCGACGTCGGGGAGGCCGAGGTCGAGGATGGCGATGTCGGGTTTCTGGGACTGGGCCTGTTCGACGGCTGCGCGGCCGTCGGTGACGGCGAGGACGTCGAAGCCCTCTTTTTCGAGCAGATGCCGGCAGAGCAGCATGAACTCCGGCGAGTCCTCGACGACGAGCGCGCGTGGCCTGGACACGAAACCTCCGGGTGGGGCTGCAGGGGACGACGGCTGATTGACGCCGCTCCTATCGGTCGTCCCGCACGGGTTCGTAAGGATTAGCGCCGGTCGTGATCAGGGCGCGGTCCGGAAGCGGGCCGGGGCGGGCCAGGAAGTAGCCCTGACCGAGCTGGACGTGCAGGCTCTTCAGCCGGTCGTGTTCGGGGCGGGTCTCGATGCCCTCGGCGATGAGTACCGCGCCGATGTCCTGGGCGAAGCCGACGAGCGAGCGGGCCAGGGCGGCGCGTACAGGGTCGGTGTCGATGCCCCTGGTCAGGGTGATGTCGAGTTTGATGATGTCCGGCCGGAGTTGCAGGATGTGGCTGAGGCTCGCGAACCCGGCGCCGGTGTCGTCCACCGCGATCAGGATGCCGGCCGCGCGTAGCCGTTCGGTCACCGCGATCAGCGCCGGATAGTCGTGCACCTGGGCGTGTTCGGTGAGCTCGATCGCGATCCCCGCGTCGGCGTGCCGCAGCAGCATGGCGTGCACCCGCGGGGTCAGGAGCGCTTCCACCGACAGGTTCGCGCTGAGGAAGGCCCCGGCGGGCATCTCGTTGAGATACTCGAACGCCCGCTCGACGGCGAGCAGCTCCAGCTCGACCCCGAGGCCGACGCTGGACGCCGCGGCGAAGGCGTCAACCGGGTTCTCGAAGCGGGTCCCGTCGAAGCGCGCCAGCGCCTCGTAGGCCTTGACGACGCCGTCCTTGAGCGAGACCACCGGCTGGAACGTGGGCTGTATGGCCTGCGCATCCAGGATCTCCCGGATGTCGCGCAACGCGGCAGGTGCTGTGATCGTCATCGTCATGACTGAGTCTCCTTGGGCATGCTCTCCTGGCCCTCGCTGTCACGGCCGCGGGCCGCCGGCGCTGAGGAAAGCTCGGTGCAGTCGATCATGCCGGGACGGACGCTTCCTCGCGGGCGCGGTGCAGGCACTCGACGAGCTCGTACGGGTCGACCTCGACGTCCGAGTCGACGTCGACGAAGCCGATCCAGGTGCCGGTGGAGGAGGCGAATCCGGCCTGCAGGGCGGCGCCGCGGTCGCGGATGTCGTCGCGGACCACGACCCGGGTGCGGGCGAGGCCGTCGAGCGTGCGGTCGGAGCCGTCGGTGGATCCGCCGGAGACGGCGAGGACCTCGAACGTGATGCCCTGGGCGTAGAGGGCGTCGGTGATCCGCTCCACAGCCCGGCGCAGGGCGGCGCCGGGGTTGTGGAACGGGATCACGACGGTGAACTCGACATCCGCCGACTCCGGCGAGTGCTCGAGGCGGCCGGGGCCGGCGATGACGACGGGGGGAACGGCGATGAGGTGTGCGACAGTCATGCCGCCTACTTCGGCCCGGTTCCTCAAGCCAATCTCAATCCACCTTCAACTCTGGCGCAATGCTTTGGGTTGCCCTTCGGTTACTCAGTGCTGATGCTGCGGGTGCAGAACGGTTGTGTCAGCGCGCCAGCCGCAGTGTCCGTACCTCGAAGGGGGTCAGGGACAGCGGGATGCTGGCTCCCTCCGAAGAGCCACCCACCGGACGTTCGAGCAGGCTGACCTCGGTCGTCGTGGTGACCGGGAAGTTGACGGTCAGCGTCCCGTTCGCCCGGTTCCCGAGTGATTCGTAGATCCGCACGATGAGGTCGCCGCTGCGATCGTCGGCCAGTTTGACGCTGGAGATGAGCAGTCCCTCGCTCGCCAGCGACACCAACGGCTCCACCCCCTGAGCCGTGCCGCTACCCAAGCCTGGACTATCAGTCGGCGGAGTTGAGGTGCGGGCGGGCAGGTTGAGCGCGATGCCTTCCGCCGTCGCCGTGGCGAGGTCCGCGCCGATGACCAGCCCGAACGCCGCGGTCTGCGGGCCCTGGTCGGTCTGCGGGTCGGGGAAGCGGGGAGCCCTGAGCAGGGAGAGGCGCACGGTGGTGGTGATGCCGTGCTCCGGCGTGGAGTCCCGGGTCAGGTCGTAGCCGTACGTCGAGTCCGTGATCAGTGCCGCGCCGAAACCGGAGTCCTCGATCTGGACGAATCGGTGCATGGAGGCCTCGAACTTCGCCGCCTCCCAGCTGGTGTTCGTGTGCGTCACGCGTTTCTGATAGCCGAACTGGGTCTCCGCGGCCACGTGCTCGGCGCGGATGTCGAACGGGAACGCCACCTTCAGGAACTTCTCGGTCTCGTTCCAGTCGGCGTCCTGGCTCACGTGCAGGGTCCGGCTGCCGGGTGCCAGCGACAGGACCTGGCTGATGCGGGACTTGGAGAAAGACCGATCGAGCTTTACGCGTACGCCGAAAGCGCCCTGTTCGATCGTCATGTTCTCGACCTCGCGCAGGTCGGTCACGCGGTTGCGGTAGAAACGGTCAACGTCCCAGGCGTCCCACATGTTCGGGAAGTCCTGGTGCAGTTGCAGCAGGTTGCCGGCCTGACCCGGGGCGATCGCGTCGCGCCCGGTGGCCAGGTCGATCGCCGACGTGATCAGACCCTCGGCGGAGATCGTCACGGAGACGATGCCGTTGTCCAGCACGTAGCCGCCCGCACTCGGCGTCGCCGTGACCTGGCCGGCGTCAACAACAGGTGTGCCCGCGCCCAGTGCCGGGATGCCGTCGCGCGCGAAGGGAGCCGCGTTGAAGACGAGGCTTCCGGCGCCATCCCCGGCCAGTGTGGCCAGTGCGGCCTGAGTGATCTCCTGGGCCGAATCGCAGATCCGCTTGTACGTCGCCACGGCCTCGCGGTGCACCCACGCGATCGAGGTGCCGGGCAGGATGTCGTGGAACTGGTGCAGCAACACGTCCTGCCACAGCTTGTCGAGCTCGGCGTACGGGTAATCGAAGCCCGCGCGCACCGCGGCCGTGGCTGCCCAGAGCTCGGCCTCGATCAGCAGGTGCTCGCTGCGGCGGTTGCCCTGCTTGGTCTTGTGCTGGCTGGTCAGGGTTGCGCGGTGCAGTTCGAGGTAGAGCTCGCCGACCCAGACCGGGGGATGCGGGAGCTCGGCGGCCGCCTCGGCGAAGAAGTCGTCCGGGTGCTTCCAGCTGACCTGTGCGCTGCCTTCCAGGTCGGCGAGGCGACGGGCGCGGCCGGCCATCTCGCGCGTGGTGCCGCCACCGCCGTCACCCCAGCCGACCGGGGCGATGGAGCTGGTCGCCGTACGGTTCTCCCGGAACTGTCTGGTCGCACGGGCCAGTTCCGCACCGGAGAGCTGGGAGTTGTAGGTGTCCATCGGCGGGAAGTGGGTGAAGACCCGGGAGCCGTCGATGCCCTCCCAGAGGAAGGTGTGGTGCGGGAACTTGTTCACCTGGTTCCACGAGATCTTCTGCGTGAAGAACCACTTGAAGCCGGCCCGGCGGATCAGCTGCGGCAACGCGGGGGAGTAACCGAAGCTGTCGGGCAACCACACGCCCTGACACTCGACACCGAATTCCTCGCGGAAGAAGCGCTGGCCGTAGGAGAACTGCCGGACCAGTGACTCGCCCGTGGGCATCACCGTGTCGCTCTCGACCCACATGCCCCCGAGCGGGATGAAACGGCCTTCCTGCACCGCTTTCACCACGCGCTGGTAGACCTCGGGGCGGTGTTCCTTGAGCCACGCGTACTGCTGGGCGCTCGACATGCCGAACCGGAAGTCGGGGTCGTCGTCGATCAGCTCGGTCATGCTCGACGCCGTACGCGCGACCTTGCGGATCGTCTCCCGCAGCGGCCAGAGCCACGCCGAGTCGATGTGCGCGTGGCCCACCGCGGCGATCTGATGCGCGCTGGCCTCGGCGGGGGAGTCGAGCACGTCACGTAGCTCGGCGCGGGAGGCGGCGGCCGTGCCGGGGATGTCCTGCAGGTCGAGCACGTCGAGCGCGTTGTCCAGGGCCTGCAGCACGCGCATCCGGCGCGGGCCCGACTCGGGGAGCTGCGCCTGGAGATCGAGCAGGACGTCGATGTCGAGGGCGAGCTCGTACACGTCGTCGTTGATCGGCGCGAGATCCATCCGCCGGGTCGTGTAGAGCGGGCGCGGCGACGAGGTCTTGATGTCGCCCTCCTGCGTGGGCAGGAACGGGTGATAGTCGAGCAGCACCGGGTTGGCCGCCGCCTCCAGGTAGAGGTCGGCGATCTCCCCGGTGACCGGGACCCACTGGTTGCGCGGGTTGATCGACTTCACCGGGGTGCCGTCCGGGCGGTAGACCAGCGCCTCGCACTGGAAGCCCGGCATGTTGACGTCGAAGCCCAGGTCGATGAGGGCCTCCACGCGGCGCCCGGCCCACTCCGGCGGGACCGCCGCGCGCAGGTGGAACCAGGTCGTGCTCCAGGCGGGGCCCCACGGGGTGCCGACCTCGTACGGCTCGTAGTCCAGCGCGAGGCCCTCGGCCGCGGGGATCGGCTCGCCCGGCAGGGCGTGCACGGTGACCTCCAGGGGCACCCGTTCGGGGTGCACGGCGGGCAGGATGCGTTCGGCCAGGACACGGGTCGCGCGTCCTACGGTCAACGGGATGTCGTCGTGCACGGGGGGCCTTTCTAGTTGACTGCTTGGGAGGCGAGCGCGATCTTGGGTCCGGGGCCGTCCGCGGGGGTCGCGGCCAGCCACGCGCGGCTGAAATCACCGCTGGGGGACGTCGCCGCGCGGTAGCCCGGCACGGTGTCGTCCAGCACGAGCGTCTCGGTAACGGGCTCGGGGGCCGCCTTGGCCAGCTCCGCGATCATGGCCTTGAAGCGCTCACCGGTCGGCTTGATCGCGCCGTCGGCGGTGAACAGGCCGAGGTCGTACTCCAGGGCCGGGAAGTCGAGCAGGCTGCGGGACACGTCGTGCGAGCACCACCACGTGATGCCGTAGAGGCCCTCGACCTTCGCGACGTGCCGCAGGGTCTGCTCGAGGAAGCCGGGGGTGTCCTGCACGTCCATCACATTGGTGGGGGCGCCGACCTCCTGCAACCACACCGGGCGGGCGGGATCGGTGTGCCAGGCGGCGGCGAGCCGGGTCAGGTATTCGGCGTGCCGGACCGAGCCCGCGCCGAGGCCGCCGTACGCCTGGGCCGTGCCGTTGAAGACCCACGAGTGCACGATCGTGGCGTCACCGTGGTCGACGGCGTGCCGCGGGCCGAACGGCTGGGTGTCGTCGTACCAGGCGGCGTCGTACATGGCATGGGTGACCAGCGCGTTGCTGGTCCCCAGGCCTTCCCGTGCCGCCTCGATCAGCCGGCTCAGCCACGCGTCGCCCTCGGCCGGCGTGATCGGGTGCGGCGTCGGGTGCGGGGCAGCGGCGAACTGGTTGACCTCGTTGCCGAGCGTGAAGCCGAGCAGGTTGGGCCGGTCGGCGACGGCCTCCGCCAGCGCCTTCACGTAGTCCGCGGTCGAGTCCACGACCTCCGGGTCGGTGAACATGTTGCGGCGGTGCCAGCTCTCCAGCCACGACGGTACGAAGTCGAAGCTGGAGAGGTGGCCCTGCAACGCGTCGACGTTGACGTCGAGCCCGAACTCGGCGGCGATGTCGACGACCGTCGCCACGTCACGCAGCCCCCGCGGCCGGATCAGGCCCCGGTTGGGCTGGATCAGCGGCCACAGCGGGAGCACGCGGACATGGTCCACGCCGAGGGACGCGATCGCGGCGAAGTCCCTCCGCACGTCGTCGGGCTCGAAGTCGAGCCAGCTGTGGAACCAGCCCGTGGACGGGGTGTAGTTGACGCCAAATCTCATAGTGTGCTTTCTACTCATAAAGGCGGACCGATCTCAGCCTTTTACTCCGCCTTCTTCGACTCCCTTGAAGAAGTAGCGCTGCAGCAGCGCGAAGAACAGCGCGATCGGCAGGAAGGCGATCATCGTGCCCGCCGCGACGAGCCGCTGATCCTTGGCGAACGTGCCCGAGAGGTACTGCAGCCCGACGGTCAGCGTGAACTTGTCCGGCGAGGTCAGCACGATCAGCGGCCAGAGGAAGTCGTCCCACGCGGCGATGAACGAGAAGATCGCGACGACCGCGATGGTGCCCCGGACCGCCGGCAGCGAGACCCGGGTCAGCCGTTGCCACACGTTCGCGCCGTCCACGATCGCGGCCTGGTCGATGTCCTCCGGCAACGCCCGGAACGCGTTGTAGAGCAGCAGCACGTTCAGCGCGGCGATCATCATCGGGAGCGCCACGCCGATCAGGCTGTCGGCCAGCCCCAGGTCGCGTACGGTGACGAACTGCGAAATGATCGTGACCTCACCGGGCAGCACGAGGGTCGCCAGGAACAGCGCGAGCACGACGCCCCGCCCGCGGAACTTCAGCCGCGCGATCGCGAAACCGGCCAGCGTCGAGAACACGATGTTGCCCCCGACCACCAGCGCCGCCACGATCAGCGAATTGCCGATGTAGCGGAACACCGGGATCGCGTCGGCCACCCGGCTGTAGTTGTCGAGCGTCGGGTGCTGGGGGAGCAGGTTCGGGGTCGAGGTGTAGATGTCCTCCGAGCCGCTCTTCAACGACGTGGACAGCTCCCACAGGAACGGTCCTACGGTGATGAGCAGGACGAACAGCAGGAGGGCGTACCGCAGAATCTTGATTTTCATCGGTCCGCCCTGCTGTTGATCCGGGCCAGCACGACCATCGGGATGAGCGTGACCACGAACAGCAGGACGCTGAGCGCGGACGCGTAGCCGAGGTCGCCGTAGAAGCCACGGGCGTACTGCTGGATCAGCATGACCAGCGACGAGTCCTGCCCGCCGGGACCGCCCTTGCCGCCGGTCAGGATGTAGAGCTCGGAGAAGACCCGCAGCGCGGCGACGCAGACCAGGATCGAGACCAGGAAGATCGTGCTGCGTACGGCCGGAACGGTGACGCTCCAGAACCGCCGGATCGGGCCGGCGCCGTCCATCATCGCCGCCTCGTGCAGGTCCTGGCGCACGTTCCCGAGCGCGGCCAGGTAGACGATCATGTAGTAGCCGAGCCCCTTCCAGACCGTGAGGCTGACCGCGCTGATGATGACCAGCCAGCGATCGGTGAGGAACGGCAGCGGTTCCTGGATCACGTGCAGCCGCTGGGAGACGTTGTTGATGAAGCCGCGGTCGTCGAGCAGCCAGGTCCAGATGAGACCGACCACGACGGCCGAGGCGATGACGGGTGTGTAGAACGCGGTCCGGAAGAACGCGATCCCGCGCAGTGGCTTCTCCACCAGGATCGCGATGAGCAACGGCAGCGCGGTGAGCAGCGGCAGGCAGATCGCCATGTAGACGACGCTGTTGAGCAACGCGTCCCAGACCTGGCTGTCGTTGAGCAGGTCGGTGTAGTTGCGCAACCCGACGAAGTCGGCGCCACCACCGAGCGGCTTGGCGTCGGTGAACGACAGCCGCAGCGTGTTGATCGAGGGCCAGAGGCTGAACCCGCCCAGCCAGAGCAGGGCGGGCAGCACCAGCACCCACGGGGTGAACCAGCGGTGTGCTTTCACGGTTTCTACTGACGCGCCAGCATCTGGTTCAGCTTGGTGACGGCGTCGTCCAGCGCCTGCTTGCTCGTCGTGTCACCCTTGACCGCGAGCGCGATCTGCTGGTCGAGGATCGTCTGCATGGCGGAGTTGACCTCGTACGGCTGCAGGTTCTTCGCCGTCTTGAGCTCCTCGAACGCGAGCACCCGCGCCTTGCCGATCTCGGTGCCGTCATCCTTCGAGAAGTACGCGTCCGAGGCCGACGCCGTGGTCGACGGGAAGACGTTGACGATGTGGCCGAACTTGTTCTGATTGTCGGCGTTGGTGACCCACTCGGCGAGCGCTCGTGCCGTGGCGAGGTTCTTGCTCTTCTTGGAGACGCTGAGACCCTGCACGAACAGCGGCGGGGTGTCGAGCGCATTGCTGACCGCGATCTTGCCCTTGAGCGAGGGGTTGTCCGTCTGGAAGTCGTTGAGGCTGGTCGCGCCGCCGGTCGACCAGGCGACCTTGGCCTCGGTGAACAGCTTCGAGTTGCCGAGGTAGTCGCTGTTCAGCATGGTCGGCGGCATGTAACCCGCCTTGAACGCGTCCCGGTACTGGTCGACGAGCGCGGCGGCCTGATCGGTGTTGAAGACGAACTTCTTGCCGTCCTCGCTCAGGATCGGGATGCCGGCCAGCGTGAAGTCCACGATGGTCGGCTTGCGGCTCATCAGGAACTCGTCGGGGCAGGCATCGTGCATGACCTTGGCCTGGGCGAACAGCTCCTGCGTGGTGGCCGGCGGCTTGGTCGCGTCCAGCCCGCACTTGGCGAACTTGTCCTTGTTCCAGTAGTCGAGGTCGGTGTTGAGGTACCACGGGTAGCCGTACACACCGTCGGTGCCCTTGAACTTGTACGCGTCGATCGAGCCCTGCACGTAGGTGGCGCTGAGGTCGGCGCCGCCCTTGCTGACGTCGACGAGCAGGTCCTGCTGGGCGAGCGGCAGGGCGAAGTCGGGCGGGAGGTTCACGACGTCGGGCAGCGAGTTGGAGGCCGCCTGGGAGAGCACCTTGTCGGAGTATCCGTCGCCGGGCTGGTCGAGCAGCTGCACGTCGGTGCCGGGGTACTTCGCCTTGAAACCGGCGATGACCTCGTTGAGATAGTCGGTGAACTTCGGGGTCAGGGCCCAGGTCTGCAGGGTCACCTTGCCCTCGATCTTCCCGCTGTCCTCGCTGCTGTCCTCGCCACCGCAAGCGGTGAGACCCAGGGTCAGCACCGCCAGCGCGGCGACGGACGCTCTTCTGATTCGCATGGTTACAGCTCCTGGTTGCCTTGAGTCGGCGTCCAGCGGCGGCCCCGGGAGCGGGCGCTGTCCAAACGTCGGTGTTGGGCCATCGTGAGCAACTAAAGCGATATAGTCAATGGATAGACATCAGTGGTGTACGGCGTTAAGGTCGCCCTCTAAACCGCTATAGCTCCTGGGAAGTGCCGTGGGAAACCGTCCGACAATCGCGGACATCGCCAAGCGGGTCGGCGTGTCCCCCGGCGCGGTGTCGTTCGCGCTCAACGGCCGCCCCGGCGTCAGCGAGCAGACCCGCGCCCGCATCGTCGAGGTCGCCCGCGAGATGAACTGGCGGCCACACCGTGCCGCTCGCGCCCTCGGCGGCTCCCAGGCCGGAGCGGTCGGCCTCGTCCTCGCCCGCGACCCCCACACGCTGGGCTCCGAGCAGTTCTACACGCAGGTCCTCTACGGCATGCAGGAGACGCTGTCCGCGCGCTCGTTCGCCGTGCAGATGCAGCTCGTCCGCGACACCACCGCCGAGATCGCCCTCTACCGCGACTGGTCCTCCGAGCACCGCGTCGACGGCCTGGTCCTGGTCGACCTCCAGGTCGACGACCCGCGCCTGACCGTGATCGACGAGCTGAACATCCCCGCCGTCACCCTCGGCCCCCGCCTCGACGGCGCCCTCCCGAGCGTCTGGGCCGACGACAGCGAAGCCATGATCACGATCGTCGACTACCTGGCCGCCCTCGGTCACCGCCACATCGCCCACGTCGCCGGCCCGCCCGTCTACCGGCACACCGCCCAGCGCATGGCGGCCCTGCGCGACCACGCGATCTCCCGCGGCCTCGACGCCGGCGTCTCGGTCCCCACCGACTTCAGTGACGCCCAGGGCGCGGCGGCCACCCGCACCCTGCTGTCCCGCCGCGACCCACCCAGCGCGATCATCTACGACAGCGACCTGATGGCCGCGGCAGGCCTGGGCGTGGCCCTGGAGCTGGGCGTGCGGGTCCCGCACGAGCTCTCCATAGTCTCGTTCGACGACTCCGTGCTGACCCGCATCGTCCACCCACAACTCACCTGCCTGTCCCGCGACACGTACGCCCTCGGCGCCCAGGTCGCGGAGGTCCTGCTGAAAGCCATAGCCGACCCGTCAGCACGCCAGAGCGTCCAGAGCGAAACCCCGAAACTGGTCGTACGAGGCAGCACGGCAAGAGCCGCCACCCAGCGCTGACTCGCCACCCATCACCACGCCCGGGTGCCGTACGTTCTAGATGCCATGGGTGACATAGATCTGGACCGCACCGCCGAGCTCCGCCCGCCCCCCGCGACCCACCGCCCCCGCACCCTGCTCGCCGCGGCCACCGTCCTCACCCTCGGCACCCTCCTGGGCGCAGCCGCCACCCACACCTGGGACGAGTGGCAACACGAACGAACCCGCAACGCCGAAATCTCGGTCCTCGTCCTCGCCGACACGGGCCCCCAAACCTACGAAGCCGGCGTCGGCGCCATCGTCGTCAACAACCGCGTCACCGACGCCGCCCTCACCCGCCGAGTCACCCTCGTCAACGCCGGCCCCCTCCCGGTCGACGTCCACAACCTCCGCGTCGACCGCCCCGGCCTGACCATCCGAGGCGTAGAAAAGCAACGCTGGATCAAACACGGCGAAACCCTCCAGGCCGACGCCGACATCCGCATCGTCTGCGCCGCCGGCCTCCCCCTGAGAAAACTCACCGTCCACCTGGCCGTCCGCACCGACGACAACCAGCAACACACCACCACCGCCACCCTCGACGCCACCCAATGGAACGACCAGGCCCGCCTGGCCTGCAACGGCAACCTGCTCTGACGCGTCGGCGGAACTCAGCCGAAACGGGAGGGCGGCTCAGTTTCGGCGAGACGATGGTTGCGCTTCGCTACGGCGTCGGCGATCTCGGCTTCGTCCTGGGCGGATTGACCAGTGCCAGATCGAACATGCCCAGCACGGTGTCGCTTTCGAGGAAGGCGTCTGCGCCGACGATGCCGTGGTTCTCCGCGGCGATCTCCCAGAGGTCCTGGCGGTACGTCACTCACGCCTCTTTCGCCCGTGAGCGTGACGGCAGAACAATACCGAAAACGGTACGGCTTTGCTCAGGCCGCTTTCCAGCCGGCTTCCGTGCAAGCGTCCCGGAGGGCGTCAGCGCGGGTCTTCCACTCGGCGTTGGCGTCGTTGGCTGCTCGGCCCAGCTCCGCGGCGCGGTCGGCGATGAGGTCGTTCTCGGTCTGGCCGGTGGATTCCATAACCTTGTCGGCCAGAGCCAGGCGCGCGGTTTTGGATTTGGCGTCCGGGTAGCCGTCGGCGAAGTTCGTGCACGCTGTGCGGGCGGGGTCGTCGAGGACGCCGCCCTGGGGGTCGGTTTTGTTCGCTCTGCTGGCGAACAGCGCGAAGACCAGGACGAGGAGGACGGCCGCGCCGATGATGATCTGGCGCCTGTTCAGCTTGAGCTTCACAATGCGTCAGGGTATCGCAACGCACGGGCGAGCTGCGCGGCATGATCACCGGTGGCCATTACTCACAGTGGTGGTTGGACGGTGAAGGTGGTGGCGGCTCTTGTGAGATACAGCAGCTCACCGCGGCGGGCGATGGAGCGGTCCGGGTAGTTCTTGGAACGCAGCGTGAATGTGTCGTTTTGCCGATCGACGGGGCAGAATGTCGCGTCCGCGGCGAAAAGCTCGGAGCCGTCGACCTGGTCGAGGTAGAGCTTGTAGTCGCGGTGCCGCAGGAAGCGCCCGCGATAGTTGTCGGACTCGAAGGAGAAGCAGCGGGCGTCGGCCGCGCCCTTGCGGACGATGTACCGCGAGTCTGCGCGGTCCTGGGCGGGGCTTGCCGAGGTCAGCGTGCTGATCCGGGCCTGGAAGTCCCAGTGCCTGAGCCGGGAGCCGGGGGTGTCGGCCGGGGCGAGGCCGATCGTCGTGTCAACCACCAGCTTCGGGCCGACGGTTGCGGGCGCCGAAGTGGTGGTGGGGGCGGGGGAGGTCGGAGTCTTGCTGCTCACCTTTTCCGTGGCCGGTGGCGCGGGTTGTGTTCCCCGCCTGGGTGGCTGATAGGTGGGAGCGGGATCCGTCACCTCGGCCGTGGTGGGTGAGGGGTCGAGCGGGATCGGCGCCATGGTGACGAAGTGCGCCTGGGGTGGGTCGTTGTCCGGGGCGAGCGCGATGCCGCCCGCGGCGAAGAGGACCAGAAGGCCGGCGCCGATGATTGCCACGCGTGCCCGGCTCTGATACTGCCGCCGGGGGACTCGTGGCAGCATCATTGTCGGCAGGTCGTTCGGTGGGGGCATCGGCGGGAAGTGCTGAGTGGGGGGAACCCAATTGTCGCGATCCTCCGAGGACACCCTCGCCCCTCCGTTTAGGTAACAAACCGCGCTTATTTAAGTATCGCGGGCGATAGATATATTCGAGGCAAATCCCGGCGTTGGCAAGGGGCAATCGATCCGGAAAGCTTCCGGCTCCGTACTCAGGGTTGACGACCCATCCGCCGGGGTCCGGGGCGAGCGCGCACCGGTCAACGGTGGCCCGCCAGCCAGGGAGTCCGCAGTGGACCACGATCCCGACGCCATGTATCGACGCCCGGCGCCCACGCCGGCCATCCCCACCATCTCCGACTATTGGCCCGATGCCCCGCATCGGATGGGCCCGGCAGCGGACCATTATGTCGAAGAAGAGCCGGCCCTGACCCCGGACAATCCCCTTACCCGCCGCCGGGACAACCCACGCCCCCTGAAGCCGATGACCGAATCCGCCCGGATGTCCACAGGTAAGCGGGCCGCCCTGGGGATAACTCTGGCGATTGTCCTTCTCGGCGCTGCGGGCACGGCCGTAGCGGTGATAGCCGATAACCAGCAAACCGAGCCGATAACGGAAGCCGCCCCATCAAAGGCCCCATCAAAGGCCCCGCCGACAGCCCTCAAGCCGTTCAAGATCTCGGGACCCCTCGACGGCCGCGACAAGGCCAGCTTCGAGCTCGTCACCGAGACCAACGAGCTCGAGGTGCGCACCGCTGACCTGGGCGACGACCTCTACCAGGTCACCACCCCGGAAAACGGCCCGGCGCTGCCCCGGACCACGAACAAGGACGGCGCGGTACGGCTCTTCCTCGACCGCAGCGGCCAGCGCGGCCAGGAGCAGGTGGAGGTGCTGCTCAACCAGGACGTCCGGTGGCAGGTGACGATGACCGGCGGCGTCAAACAGGGCACGTTCGACCTGGCCGGCGCGGTCATCGAGGGGGTCGATCTGATCGGCGGCGCCACCCGCATCGACCTCACCCTGCCCAAACCCGACGGCACGCTGCCGATCCGCATGTCCGGCGGCGTCAATACCTTTGAGGTACGCGCGGAGCGCGACGTCCCCGTCCGCCTGCGCACCCGCCGCGGCGCGGGTCAGGTCACCTTCGAGGGCAGGACCGACGACGGTGTCGCGAAGGAAGCGGCGTTCCTGAGCCCGGGCTGGCAGAAGAGCTCCGACCGGATCGACGTCGACGCCGTCGCGGGCATCGGCACCATGGAGCTGGCCCGTCCGTGAACTACCGGTTGGCACGCATCCAGTCGGTGGCGAAGTCGACAAGGCCACGCTGGGACATGAGTACGGCGGGGGCGTTGCCGATCGAACCGGTTGACGGCGCCCCCGTCGCTTCGTAGGCCGCGCCGAGGGTCGTGAAGTCGGACGTGTCGGTGTCCGTGCCGGTCCAGGTGATCCAGTGGCCGTTGCCGTCGTCACCGCGTACGGACGCACCGAACTTGATCTGTGGGGGTTGATCCTGGCGAGCCTCGGCGAGATGCAGTGAGGTGTTGCGATCGAAGCCGCAGCCCAGCAGCAGCACCTTGCCGTCCGCCCGGTAGACAGCGCCAAGCGGGGAAGCCTCACCGAACCCGTCCGCGAGATCGTGACCGCTGGTGATCTCGGCCGCGTGCGGGCCCAGCGCGGCGAAGGAGACGTGCGGGTGCGTGCTGCGCAGCGACTCCGGCCAGGTGCGCACCGTCTCGGGCAGCACACCCATCCATCGGCTCGGCGTACGCGCAGGATCGAAGCCCGGGTGATGATCGCGGATCACCGGCTGCCAGGAACCGGGCACCGGCGGCCTGCTCCAGCCGGCCGGGTCGCTGTTGTCCGGCGTGTGCGTCGGCACCACCAGCGTCCCGCCCGGACCGAGCACGTCGAGCAGCGCCTGCACGATCGACTGCGGCCCACCGGCGACATAACCGATGCTCCGCGCCGAGGAGTGCAGCAGCAGGACATCACCGGCCCGCACGCCGAGCTCACGCAGATCCTCGGCCAGGGACTCGGCGGTGTGCGGCAGCGACTGGGTCACCGGGACATTCTGTCCCCGCCCCGCAACCACCGCTACGGAGAAAACGGCGCCACCGCGATCACGTCGAAGACATGCCAGTGTTTGGACCCGCCGAACGCGGGCCCATCCTCGTCTTCCTCGGCCCAATACCGCACATCGAAGCCGTCGAACAACGCCCGTGCGGCGTCGGCGCTGAAGAACGTCTCGCTCTCGTCACCGGCCCAGGAATCGTTCTCCCCGAACAGATTCACCGCGAGCACGCCGCCCGGTCGTAGGGATTCCAGCATCAGTGTCCACACCCGGCGAAACGAATCCGGCGGCTGATAGGGCAACGAATATCCGGCGTAGATGAGGTCCGCCGCCGGCAGCGAATCCAGCTCCGCGAAGTGCCGGACGTCCACGGTCAGCCGCTCATGGGAATCCATCAGTGGAACGCCATCGATCGCGTGGACGGTCCACCCCGCGTCGAGCAGGGCCTTTGACTCGATGCCGGCCCCGCAACCCAGATCTATCGCGGTACGCCCACCGCCCGGCCCCGCCATCGACATGGCATCCCGGAGCAGAGGACGCACCGGCCGCCCGGTCTGCGTCCCGTTGTACTTCGTCCAGTGGTCGTCGTCATGCGGCACGACATTCACGCTAGTACTCCAGCAGGGTGAAGCGCCGCGGCGGCCGATGATCGGCGACCGGATCGTGGTGCGTGCGAGGCTATTGCGATGACCTCGACGGGCGCGGCCCTTCACCTGTGATCGTTCGACGGGCGGAGTCCTCGATGAGGCGGCGTCCGAGTTCGTGAACCACGTCGTGCAGCGCCGGGGGCTGCTCGATGACAAAGGGCCGGTCCAGGGCGGCCAGGGTGGCGGCGACCCATTCGAGGCGTTCGGCACGCAGGAACACCCTCAGCCAGCCGTCGCCTCCTGTGGCATCGGAGACCGGCGTCACCGACGCCAGCGTGTCCGGTATCCGCGTCTGCACGTAAGCCGGATCCGCGTTGATGAGCACCGACACCTCGTGCCGCCACGGTGCCGCAGTCAGCGGTCCGACCACCTGCGCGACCGGGTCCATGTCACCCCGCGCGGCGAAAGTGTCCGACCGCACCTGCAGACCGGCCATCCGGTCCAGGCGAAACGTGCGCAGCGCGCGGCGGTCGACGTCGAAGCCGGTCAGGTAGAGCAGACCGCGGTGCGCCACCACCCCGTGCGGCTGCACCTGCCGCTGCCCTGAGCGACCCTGATGAGGCTGATAATCGAATGCCACGAGCCGCCGGTCTCGCGCAGCCTCGGCCAGATCGAGCAGCGTCCGCGCATCCCGGTGGCCGCGTGGGTTCACGCGCTCGCCGTCCCGGCCGCCGGCGCTCGGTACGCCGGTGAAATCCACCGTCTCCAATACCGCGTCGATGCGCCGCGCGAGCGCGTCAGGCAATACCCTGCGCACCTTGGCCATCGCGTTGTCCACCGTGAGCGATGATGCCGGGCCGGCGTGGGAACGCCGGTCGAACAGCAGCGCCCAGACGACGGCGAGGGCCTCTTCATCGGTCAGCATCAGCGGCGGCATGCGGTAATGCCGGGCGAGACGGTAGCCGCCGTATCGGCCCCGAACCGCGTCCACCGGAATGTCCAGCTCGCGCAGATGCTCGACATAACGGCGAACGGTACGGTCATCCACCCCAAGACGCTCGGCGAGCTCAGCGACCGTACGGGTCCCACCAGCCTGCAGCAATTCGAGCAGAGCCAGCACTCGTGCGGTCGGTCTCGCCATGCCCACAATATTGCCCGCAATACCGGGCGGGAACTGACCCCTATCCCATTTACCGTCGTCGCATGACTTCACCGAATACCGTTCAGCTCGCCTCCGTACGAGTCATCACCGAGGACCTTCCCCGCCTCGTCCGGTTCTATCAAGTCCTCACCGGCGCCACACCGCAATACCTGACCGACGACTTCGTCGAGCTGGTGACACCATCCGCGACCTTTGCGGTCAGCAGCCCCGAGCGCGTGGCGTTCATCACCGCGAACACTCCTCGGGGAGGTGCCAACAACAGCGCCATCGTGGAGTTCCTCGTCGACGACACCGAAGCCGTATATCAGCGGCTCGTCACCGAGTTCGGGAATGAACTCGACGTGGTTCAACCTCCCACGATGATGCCGTGGGGCAACCTGTCGGTTCTGATCCGCGACCCGGATGGGGCGCTGATCAACCTCTACACGCCGGTGACACCGCAGGGACAGCAGCTTCAGCAAAACCGCACACCCAGGATGCTGCATTCCGAGGCGTGATCCCAACGCTGCGGCTCAGTCAGCTAGGTGGCGATGTCCGGGTACGGCATGGAGAAATGCGCGAGCCGGGCGCCGTAGGCCTTCTGGTATTCCAGCGGCCCGTGATCCCGCTCGAACATCGCGATGAACAGCGTCAGCGTGAGGAACGGGTGGGCGCCCAATTCGAAGAGCGCCACGTGGTCGTGGTCGATCAGCGCGGAACGTTCGGAGTCGGTGAAGCGCAGCCACGTGGAGGCCTCGCCGGAGTGGCAGTTGAGGACCTCGTTGGCGCGGGACTGCTCCCACCACTCGACCGTTTCGCGGGGTGCGGTTCGGTAGCGTTCGACCAGGTCGGGGTCGCGGTCGACGGTGTAGAGGAATTTGTCGACGAGGTATTTGCTCATGCGGGGGCTCCACTCGGGTACCAGGTGAAGTAGGCCTCCATGGTGTGGAACAGGTCGAGGCTGTCCACATAGTCGGCCTTCGCGCCGGCGCCTGCCACGCCCATCATCAGCATGAAGTCCATGAAGCCGTGGGTGGCGTTGCCCGGCGAGTGCAGGCTGTCCAGGGTGACCTCGGCGAGGCAGCGTTCGAGGTCACCGGTGGCGATCCATTCGACGGCCTTGCGGTCGAATTCGGGGTCCGGGCCGTGCGGGCCGAACTGGCGGGGGCCGCCGAGCTCCAGCGAGAGGTGGCCGGTGCCGATGATCGCGACGCGCAGGTGGCTGGGCCAGGATTCGACGATCTCGCGGATCGCCTTGCCGAGCTGCACGAAGCGTTTCGGCTGGGGCAGCGGCGGCGCGAAGATGTTGGTGTAGATCGGGACGATCGGCAGGTCCGCCTCGGGGCGCAGCGTGATGATCGGGCAGGTGACGCTGTGGTCGATCCGCAGCTCGTTGCTGAACGCCAGGTCGAAACCCTCGTCCAGGCCGGCCCGCAGGATGTGCGCGGAGAGGTCCTCCTGGCCCTTGAGCAGCATCTTCGGCAGGCCGAACTCGCGCTCCTCGTTGTACCAGTTGGCGTCGTAGAACGGCGCCTTGCCGACGAGGAACTGCGGCATGTTGTCGAGCCACAGCTGGTGGAAGTGGTCCGAGCCGACCATGACGAGCACGTCCGGCCGCGCCCGGGTCAGCGTCTCCCGGAAAGCGGTGATCTTGGAGACCCACTCGTCGGCGAACGGCGGGCGGTCCTCACCGGTCGCGGTGCTGGCGCGGTAGTAGAAGGGGTGATGGGTGGAAGCGATCACGGCGACGACGGAAGCCATGGCGCTCCTCTCAAAGCTCGTCGGGGCTGAGGTAGACGGCGTTGCGGTCGACCGTCATGTAGATGTCCATGCCGAGGGGCCTGCGCCGTTCCTCGGCCAGGTGTCCGAGCAGGCCGGCCGTGCGGGCCAGCAGCGCGAAGCCGCGCAGGATGTCGATCGGCAGACCGAGGTCGGCCAGGGCCGCGCCGCACACTCCCGCGCCGTTCAACGGCAGCGTCTTGCCGAGCACCTGGGGGTGTACGCGCCCGATCGCCTCGAACAACCGCAGGTGGGGGCCCTTCAGCCCCTCCTCCTCGGCGATCTGGAACAGCACCGGGGTGCGGGGGTCCAGCTTCTTGTGCACGGGATGCCCGAGCCCGGGGATGCGGCCCGTGGCGTTCTTCAGAACTCGCAGCGCGAGTTCGTCGAAGTCGATCTCACCGGTTTCCGAGGAGAGAGCCGCGTGCAGAAAACGTCCACAGTCCTCGGTCACGCCCAGGAAGCGGCTGCCGCCACCGAGCAGGCCGGCGGCGAGAGCGCCCTGCAGAGAATCCGGAGCACTCAGGTACGTCAACCGCGCCGCGATCGCCGTCGGCGTGAACCCGTGATCGGCGAGCGCGACCAGCACCGCCTCGAAGACCCGGGTCTCGCCGGCAGTCGGGTGGCGCCCCGCGACCAGCCAGTACGCGAGCTCGCCAAAGCCCACCTTGCCCATCAGGTCCGCGGCGAGATCCTGGCCCAGCAGCCGGATCTGCGTCTCGTCGGACGTTCCGAGCGACGTCGGGAACCTCAGTCCGTCATCAGCCACGCGCGGATCTCCTCACCGTGTTCGTTCAGTCCGGGCGGCGGCAGGGTGTAGCCGGCCGGGGTGTCCGAGAACGTGATCGGGTTGCGGACGCCGGGGACGCCGCCGGTCGTCACCACCGGGTCGAGGCCCAGCTCCTCGGCGAGCCCGAACCCGCCGTCGATCGTGTTGATGGGTGCGCACGGCACACCGGCGGCGAGCAGCTCGCGGAACCACTCGTCCTTGGTGCGCTTGCTGAGCCGTTCGACAAGAATCGGGCGCAGCTCGTCGCGGTTGCGGGTGCGCTCCTGGTTGCGGCCGAAGCGCGGGTCGTCCGGCAGCTCGGGCAGCTCCAGCACCTGGCAAAGCTTGCGGAACTGGCCGTCGTTGCCCGCGATGACGATCAGCTCGCCGTCGGAGGTGGGCAGCGGCTCGTACGGGAACAGGCTCGGATGCGCGTTTCCCATCCGGAACGGCACCGTGCCACCGGCGACGTACCCGCTGGAGTGGTTGACCAGCCCGGACAGCGCGGACGAGAGCAGGTTGACCTCGACGTGCTGCCCGGTGCCGGTGACGCCGCGGTGGTGCAGGGCCGCCAGGATGCCGATGTTCGCGTGCAGCCCCGCCATCACGTCGAAGACCGAGATGCCGGCGCGGTACGGCGACCCGTCGGGGTCACCCGTCAGGCTCATCAGCCCGGAGATCGCCTGCACCATGAGGTCGTACCCGGGATAGCCGGCGCCCGCTCCGGTGCCGAAGCCGCTGATCGACGCGTAGACGATCTTCTCGTTCGCAGCGTGCACCGAGTCGTAGTCGAGGCCGAAGCGAGCGAGCCCGCCGGGCCGGAAGTTCTCGATCATCACGTCGGCGCGGTGCGCGAGGCGCTGGGCGACCTCGACGTCGGCCGGGTCCTTGAGGTCGAGCGCGATGGAACGCTTGTTGCGGTTGATGCCTAGGTAGTAGGTCGACACGTCGTCGCGGGTCGGGGGCATCCAGGTGCGGGTGTCGTCGCCGCCGGGGCTCTCGACCTTGACGACCGTGGCGCCGAGATCGGCGAGCAGCATCGTCGCGTAGGGGCCCGCCAGGATCCGCGAGAAGTCCGCGACGAGCAGTCCGTCCAGTGCGCCCATGAGCCGCCTTCCGGGGTTGCTGTCCGCCATGCGGACATCCGTCCGCGCCAAGCAAGTCTCGACCGACTGGCGATGTGCTGTCAACGGAAACATTTTCTTGACATTCACGACGCATTGGAAAAACACTGACCGCTGTACGGACGGCTGTCCGCCGCCTCGAAGAGGAGCCGCCATGAGCGAGATAGTGCTGTTCACCAACGCCACCGTCCTGACCATGGATGATCGGCATACCGTTCTCACCGGCTCCGATGTGCTCGTGATCGGTGACAGGATCGCTGAGATCGGCACCGGGCTGACCGTGCCCGACGGCGCGACCGTGATCGACGCGTCCGGCGGCATCCTGATGCCCGGCATGATCGACACGCACCGGCACATGTGGCAGACCGCGATGCGTGGCTACGGCGCCGACTGGACCCTGACCCAGTACTTCGTCTGGTACTACCTCGAATCCGGCAAGCTGTTCCGGCCCGAGGACGTGTACGCCGGCAACCTGCTCGCCGCGATCGAAGCCATCGACGCCGGCGTCACCACCACGGTGGACTGGTCACACGGCCTGCAGACGCCACAGCACGCGGATGCCGCCGTCGACGCGTTGCAGGCGGTGCCGGGGCGGTTCGTTCTCGCGTACGGAAATATTCAGCAGGGTCCTTGGGAATGGTCCGCCGACCCGGCCTTCCGGGACTTCGTCAACCGGCGGATCACCCCGGGCGACGACATGCTCGGGTTCCAGATGGCGTTCGACGTCACGGGCGATCCGGCGTTCCCCGAGCGGGCGGCGTTCGAGGTCGCGCGGGAGCTGGGCGTGCCGGTCACCACCCATGCCGGGGTGTGGGGCGCGACCAACGACGACGGCATCCGGCTGATGTACGAGAACGGTTTCATGACTCCGCAGACCGTGTACGTGCACGCGGCGACGCTGAAGCCGGACTCGTACCAGCGGATCGCCGCGACCGGTGGCTCGGTCTCCGTCTCCACCGAGAGTGAGCAGAGCGCCGGCCAGGGTTACCCGTCGACCTGGGCGTTGCGCGATCACGGCATCCCGGTGTCGCTGTCGATGGACACCAGCGTCTGGTGGAGCGGCGACCTGTTCTCCGCCATGCGCACCACGCTCGGCGCCGACCGGTCCCGCGAGCACCTCGAGGCGCACTCGAAGACCGAGACCGTCACCCACGTGCACCTGCGTGCCGAGCACGTCGTCGACTGGGCGACCCGGGGCGGCAGCAAGGCGCTCGGGCTCGACGACCGCCTCGGCAGCCTCGAGCCGGGCAAGAAGGCCGACATCGTGCTGCTGCGCAACGAGAGCTCACCGGTGATGTTCCCGCTGCTCAACCCGTACGGTCATGTGGCGTTCCAGGCGCAGCGCGGCGATGTGGAAGCGGTCCTGGTCAACGGGCGGATCGTCAAGCGCGACCACAAGCTTGTCGGCGTCGATCTGGCCGCGGCGCGGACCGCCGTCGAGTCGACCATCGAGCACCTGCGCTCGACGATGGGCGAGGAGGCGTGGCTCAAGGGCATGAACCCCGATGTGCCGGAGACCAAGGTGACCGACAACCCGTACACGTACACCGACTATGACGCCGGCTCGGCCCAGTGGAAGCATTGATCCGTGACACGTGCCGCCGGACCTGACTTCATCGAGGCCCTTGCCCGGGGGCTCGACGTGCTGCGCAGCTTCCGGCCGGGCCGCCGGGTGTCGACGCTGAGCGAGATCGCCGCCGACACCGGGCTGGCCCGGCCCACGGTCCGCCGGATCCTGCTGACGCTCACCGAGCTCGGTTACGTGCGCGCCGAGGACCGCGGGTTCGCGCTCACCCCGCGTGTGCTCGAGCTCGGCATGGCATATGTCCACAGCCTGGACATGTGGGAGGTCGCCCGCCCGCACATGGAACGCCTGGTCGCGCAGACCGGCGAGTCCACGTCGATGGCCCAGCTCGACGGCTCCGACATCGTCTACGTGGCCAGGGTCGCGGTGCCGAAGATCGTCACGCTCTCGGTCACCATCGGCACCCGCTTCCCGGCCGCCGCGACCTCGATGGGCAAGGTCCTGCTCGCCGCGCTCACCCCCGCCGAGCTCGACGCCGTGCTCGCCCAGCCGACCCGCTCGGGCATCGCGGCCCGGGTGATCCCCGGCCGCGCGGAGCTCGACGGCGCCCTGCGCGAGGTGCGGGCTCAGGGCTGGGCGCTCGCCGATCAGGACCTCGCGCTCGGCATCCGCTCGATCGCGACCGGGGTGCGGGGCGGCGACGGAAAAGTCGTCGCGGCCCTCAACGTGACGGTCCACGCGGCCGAAACTTCTGTCGAGAAGTTGACAGGCGTGTATCTCCCGCCGCTGCTGCATGCGGCCGCGGACATAAGCAGTGACTGGTCATTGCGCGATACAGCGCCCATGGTCGTCCGCGCCTGACCAGTTTCTTTCACTGGCCGAAACCGGGTGACTACGGGCAGGATCGGCGCATGACGACCCGGTTGCCTTACCCGATCGCCCTGAGCGGGGACGGCGTCATGCTGCGCGAGTGGCGGGACGACGACCTGGACGAGCTGGTGGATCTGCTCGACGAACCCGCCATCGCGCGGTGGACCCCGATGCCGTCACCGTTCGACGTCGAGGCCGGGGTCGCGTACCTGAAACGGGCGAAACAGGGACGCACCAGCGGCCGCCGCATCCAGCTCGCCATCACCGTGGACGGCGGCAAGCCGCTCGGCGAGGTCCTGCTCTTCGGCGTCGACGGCGGCCTGCGCGAGGCGGAACTCGGCTATCTCGTGGGCGCGGCCCATCGCCGGCGCGGCCTCGCCGCGAGCTCACTCTCACTGCTTTCCACGTACGCCCGGAGCACGCTCAAGCTCAGCCGCCTGGTCCTGCGCATCGACCCGGGGAACACCGCGAGCACCGCTGTCGCCCGGCGCTGCGGATACAGCCTGACGGGCGAGCCGCCGATCCTGCAGGAAGGCCCGTACGGCCCGAGCAGCCTCGACACGTGGGAACTTGTCGCCGCAAGTGGGAGCACGCGCATGGAGCGCCTGAGAAATGTCGCAGCCCGGAGGTACGGTCGGCGCGGGTGACAACTTCCGGAGGGTGCCATGGACGTCACGCGTACGCAGGTCATGGCCTACCGCGTGGCCGCGCTGGGGCTCGCGGAGCGCGGTTCGCAGCGGCCCGCCGATCTGCCGGTGCTCGACCTCGGCGTGCAGGAATACACCCCCGGCTCGACCCAGGTCGCGCTCGCCGCCCGCACGTCCGCCGACCTGGACGACGACCGGCTGATCACCGTCTGGGCAGCCCGGGGTGCCCCGCACCTGCATCGCCGCCGCGACCTGCCCGCGCTGGTCAAGGCGCTCTGGCCGGTCAGTGACGCGGACGCCTCGGCACGGATCAACAGCGCCCAGATCGTGCAGGGCGTCAAGCTGGGCATCAAGGCGTTCGAGGCCACCGCCGCGGCCTGCCGGGACGTGGTGACCTCCTCGATGCCGCGCGGCGAGGCGAGCACCGAGGTCAGCAAGCGGGTGCCGCGCGAGCTGACCTACGACTGCCGCAGCTGCGCTGCCCGGCACATCGCGGGCAACGTCTGGCAGCACTCGGGCCTGGCCGGGGGAGTGCGGGTGGAGTCCCGCGGCAAGGACGCGATGCTCGGCCCGATCCCGAAGGCCCCACCCCGGCCGACGGCCAACGAGGGCATCGACGCTCTGATCACGACCTACCTGACCCTGCTCGGCCCGGCGGGCCCGGCCGAGGTCGCGAAATACCTCGGCTCGACGACCACCGAGATCAAGAAGGTGTGGCCGGCCGAAGGGCTCGACGAGGTGCGCGTGGAGGGTCGTAAGGCCTGGGTGGCCGCTCGTTCGTTCGACTCGGCGCCGGCCCCGGTCAAGGGCGTCCGTTTCATCCCGCCGATGGACGCGCTGCTCCAGGCCCGCGACCGTGACCTGCTGGTGCCCGCGCGGGAGCAGCAGAAGGAGGTCTGGCGCGCACTGGGAAACCCGGGCGTGCTGCTGGTCGACGGCGAGATCGCCGGGGTGTGGCGCGCCAAGATGGCCGGGCGCAAACGGGTCGCTCTGACCGTGACGCCGTTCGGTTCGCTGACCGCCTCGGCGCGCAAGGCGGTCGAGGCGGAGTCGGCCGCGGTCGCCCGGGCCCGCGAGGTGCCCGAGGCGACCGTGGCCTACGCCTGAATCACCAGGCCTACGCCTGAATCACCAGGTCGGGGCCGGGCCGCCGGTCGGGCCGAGCCGCCGGTCCGGGCTTAGTCGCCGGTCGGGGCCGGGTAGGGCGCGAGGAGTCACCAGTTGGGGGGCAGGGTGTCCGGGAGGACGAGCTTCGGGCCGCGCAGGCGGTAACCGATCGCGACCATGATGACCAGTGCCCAGACGCCGGAGACGATCGCGGCGGCCCACCAGCCGACAACCGCGAGGATCAGGGCCGCGGCCCAGACCACCGTCGCGGCGAGGATCAGTGAGACCGGAACGCGGCGCCGGGAGAGGTGTCCGCCGGCCATTCTGGCGCAGAAGTCGGGGTCATCGCGTCGCAGCTGGCGTTCCAGCTGCGCGAGGCGGCGGTTGTCTTCCTTGTTGAGCATGTGCACCTCCGGCGGGGCCCGGACAGAAAGAGCCGACTACCGGAGCTAACCCGAACGCCCCGGTCGATGCCTCCATTGTTACCCGCAGGTCACGGAATTCATACTGCGTGCAGGGTTGTGTTCACGCCCGATTCATGCAGCATCCTGCAGACCCGACCCCACGCATCGGCCGCCGCCACTGGCTCGTAGCTGTCCCGCTGCCGGCAAAAGAACCCGTGACCTGCACCGGAATACTCTACGAGCTCGTGGGCGACCCCCGCGACGCTCAGCGCTTCCGCGATCTGCTTTCGCTGCTCGGCAGGGATCAGCGGGTCGTCCGCGCCGAGCAGCATCAGCACCCTTGAGGTGATTGCGGAAGTGCGGTCCAGCGTGGGCTGTGGCCGACTGAGCGGAATGTCCGTAGTGGGCAGCCAGCCGCCGTAGAAGACAGCAACAGCGGGCAGATGAAAAGCGGTGGCCGACAGGTACGCGAGATGCCCGCCGACGCTGAGCCCGACCATCCCGGCAACGTGGTGCCCGGCGTTCCGGAGCTGGGTCAGCGTCGCACCCACGTCGGCGAGGGCCTGCTCGCGGGTCAGCCGGCCGAGCATGTCGAAGCCCCGGGCCCGCCCCTCGGCATCGGCGGGCAGCTCCCCGGTGGACGGCTCGCGGTGATAGAAGTCCGGGGCGACGGCGTAGTAGCCCAGATCGGCGAGCTGCTCGCAGACATCCCGCACGTGAGCGCTGACGCCGAACAGCTCCATACCGACGAGCACGGCGGGTGCAGAACCCGGGGCGGCCGGGCGGGCGACGTACGCCGGCATCGGGGTTGATCCCTGCACTGGAATCTGAATTGTCTCGGTGATCCGCATGCTCTCCACGCTGCTGGGCGGGCGGTCATAAGTCCAAGACGTAGTTGTGCTGGGACTTATCGCGCGACATTCTGAATCGATGGAGCTTCGGCAGCTGGTGTACTTCGAGGCGGTGGTGCGCCACGGGAGTTTCACCCGCGCCGCCGCGGACCTGCACATCGCTCAACCGGCCGTCTCCGCGCAGATCCGCCTGCTGGAGACCGAGCTCGGCGTGACCCTGCTGACGCGCACGACCCGGCGCATCGCGCTGACCGCGGCGGGAGAGCTGCTCCTGGCCAGGGCGAAACGGATCCTCGGCGAGCTGGACGGCGTCCGCGACGACGTGGCGCAGGTCGGCGCCGTGCTCCGCGGCCGGCTCGCCGTAGGGGCAACCGAAGTGCTCGGGACCGTGGACCTGGGGGGCGCGCTCGCGACGTTCCACCGGCGCCACCCGGGAATCGCCCTGTCGCTGCGGACCGGCCTCGTGGCGGAGCTGCTCGGTGGCCTGGACCGGGGCGAGGTCGACCTCGTGCTGGGGCCGGTGCACGCCGATCTGGCCGATCGCTACACCGTGCGGATGCTCGCCGCCGAGGACGTCGTCCTGGTGACACCGCTCGGGCACCCGGCCGGCGGGCTGCGTGACGAGCCGTTCGTCTGCCTTCCGCCGGGGAGCGGGCTGCGGGCGATCCTGCACGAGGCTGCCACCGCCGCGGGGTTCGAGCCGGCCGTGCCGTTCGAGGCGTCCGGGCCGGGCGAGATCCGGGCCCTGGTCAGCGCCGGTCTGGGCGTCGCCGTAATGGCGGGCTCCACGGCCCGCTCACCCGGGCCGCCCGTGCGGGTCGTTCCGCTCGACCAGGCACCCGAGCATCCCGGCATCGGCCTGCTGAGCCGCCGCGGCCGCCGGCTCAGCCCGGCCGCGGCCGCGTTCCGCCAGCACGTGATCCATCAGATGCGCCCTAACGTTCCGAGCCGCTGATTTGTTTGCCCTGAGGTGGCGAGGGCGGCAACGTCGCGCCCCGGGCACGAAGTTGCGCCGAGACTCGCAGCACCGCAACTTCCTGCGGCGTCCCGACCCCGGCCTGCGGCGTCCCGGCCCGCCGCCGGCCAGGGCTGCGGCGTTCAGGCTGAGGCGTGGGCTCCTCGGGTGGCGCGGAAGACCCAGATGCGCATGAGGAGGAAGCGGACGCCGGTGGCGATGAGGTTGGCGATGACGAGGACGCCGAGTTCCACGTAGGTGGGTGGGCTGGTCATCAGGTGTAGCAGGGCGAGTGAGCCCGAGGTCAGGCCCAGGCCGATGCCGAAGACGACGAGGCCCTGGGCCTGGTGGCGCCAGGCGCCGTCGCTGCCGCGGACCCGGAAGGTGACGCGGCGGTTGACGGCCGTGTTGGCGATCGCGGTGACCAGCAGGGCGATCAGGTTGGCCCACTGGGCGCCCATGCCGTCCCGGAGGATGGCGTAGAGCGCCAGGTAGGCCAGGGTGCTCGCGACGCCGACCGCGGCGAAGCGCAGGATCTGGCCGGTCAGCCCGGCGGGGACACCGGCGACCGGGAGCGGGTTGCGGCCGAGCTGTTCGCGCAGGGCGGCGAGGGGGAGCCGGCCGGTGCCCAGGGCGCGGGTCAGCCGGGCGATGCCGCGCAGATCGGCCATGGCTGTCGCGACGATGTCGACGCGGCTGTCCGGGTCGTCCACCCAGTCGACCGGGACCTCGTGGATGCGCAGGCCGGCGCGCTCGGCGAGGACCAGCATCTCGGTGTCGAAGAACCAGCCGGTGTCCTCGACCATGGGTAGCAGGCGCTCGGCGACGTCGGCGCGGATGGCCTTGAAGCCGCACTGGGCGTCGGAGAAGCGGGCGCTGAGGGTGCTGCGCAGGATGAGGTTGTAGCTGCGGGAGATGAACTCGCGCTTCGCGCCGCGGACCACCCGGGAGCCGCGGGCCAGGCGCGAGCCGATCGCGAGGTCCGAGTGGCCCGAGATGAGCGGGGCGACGAGCGGCAGGAGAGCGCCAAGGTCGGTCGAGAGATCCACATCCATGTACGCGAGGACAGCCGCGTCCGAGTGCGTCCACACGTAGTTCAGCGCGCGCCCCCGGCCCTTCTGAGGCAGGTGCACCCAGCTGACCTCACGCAGGCTGTCGGTGAGCCGCCGTGCCACGTCCGCCGTCGAGTCGGTGCTCGCGTTGTCCGCGATGGTGATCCGGAACCGGTACGGGAACTCGGTCGCCAGGTAGGCGTGCAGCCGGCGTACGCAGGGCTCGAGGTCGATTTCCTCGTTGTAGACCGGGACCACCACGTCGAGCACGGGGGCGACGACCCCGACCGGACCCGACTCGTGCACAGGCAGCGTGGAGAGGCTCATGCCCCTAAGTTCGCCGCCGGGCCTTTGCCCGCAATGTGTCGCGCCTGTGGCGGGCCTGTGAGTGCTCACCTCAACCAGCCTGGTGGCCCCGACGTGAGCGCGTCTCACGGTTTCCTCGCTGTTCATACGCCTCGTACGCCGAAGGCGGCCCCCGGATCGGGAGCCGCCTTCGATGCCTGTCCGGTGCTTACGAGACCGGTGCGGTGAGGTCGTAGATCGTCACGTTGTCGACGGTCTGCGACTGGTAGTTCTCCGACACCCACGTGGAGATCTGCGAGCTGTCGTTGCTGCCGCCGCTGCTGTTGCCGCCGCCGAAGCCGCCGCCACTGCCGCCGATGAAGTAGTGGATCTTTCCGTCGGCCACGTACTGCTTGAACTGCGCCAGCGTCGGTGACGGGTCACTGCCGTTGAAGCCGCCGACCGCCATGACGGGCTTCTCGGTGGCCAGCTGGTAGCCGGACGCGTTCTGCGAACCCACGGCCGCCGCGACCCAGGTGAACTGGTCAGCATTCGTCTCGAGCAGCGTCTTCATCGCATCGCTGACGGTCGCCGCGTCGAGCAGCCCGCCCATGCCGCCACCCCCACGCATCCCGCCACCACCGTTACCGCCGGGGAAGCCTTGCTGCGTGCCGGTCCCGCCTTGCTGGGTGCCAGTGCCGCCTTGGGTGCCGCCGCCCTGCTGGGTGCCGCCGGGGAAGCCGCCCTGGCCGCCGCCGCCCGGGAAGCCGCCGCCACCCCGGTTGCCGCCACCACCACCGGGCCCGCCACGACCGCCACCACCACCGCCGAACCCACCGCCGCTCTGCACCGAGGGCCCGGCCGTCGGGATGGAACCGGTGTGCGGCTCCGAAGCCGTCTGCACCGCGTACGCCGCCGGCCCGGCCAGCAGCGCGATCAGCGCACCCCCGGCGGCGAACAGCGCGATGTTCGCCGGCAGCCGCAGCGAGGCCAGCACGCCGACCGCCGCCACGAGCCCGAGGATCAGCACGACCCAGCGCAGCCACGGCACGAAGTCCGGGCTCCAGCCGAGCATGTGGAACGACCACCACGCGGTCACGCCGATCGCCACCGCGAGAGTGCCCGCGGCGAACGGGTTGCGCCGGGCGCGCCACAGCAGGACCGAGCCCATCCCGACGACCGCGCCGACCGCCGGAGCGAGTGCCACGGTGTAGTACGCGTGGAAGATGCCCTGCATGAAGCTGAAGACCAGGCCGGTGCCGACCAGCCACGTGCCCCAGAGGACCAGGGCTGCGCGCAGCTTGTCGGTGCGTACGGCGCGGGCGGTCAGCACGAGCCCGCCGACCAGCACGATCAGCGCGGCGGGCAGCAGCCAGGAGATCTGACCGCCCTGCGACGTGTCGAACATCCGGGTGATCCCGGTTTCGCCCCACATGCCACCGCCGGTGCCACCTCCGCCACCGCCGACGCTGCCGGTCTCCTCACCGTTGAGCCGGCCCAGGCCGTTGTAGCCGAGGGTCAGTTCGAGCAGGCTGTTGTTCTGCGAGCCGCCGATGTAGGGCCGCATCGAGGCGGGGACCAGCTCGACGATCGCGATGTACCAGCCGGCCGAGACGACGAGGGCGACGACGGCGAGCAGCAGTTGCAGGAGACGCTTGCCGAGCTTCGGCGGACCGGCGATCAGGTACGCGAGGCCGTACGCGGGGACCACCAGCAATGCCTGCAGCATCTTGGTCAGGAAGCCCAGACCGACGAGGGCGCCCGCGAACATCAGCCACTTGGTCGAGCCGTTCTCGACGGCCCGCAGCGTGGCGTACGCCCCCGCGATCATCAACAGCACGAGCATGGCGTCCGGGTTGTTGAAGCGGAACATCAGCACCGCGATCGGGGTCAGCGCCAGCACAGCGCCCGCGATCAGGCCGGCCGCGGGGCCGAACCAGCGCTTGACGGTCGCGAAGAGCAGCCCGACCGAGGCGACGCCCATCAGCGCCTCGGGGACGAGGATGCTCCACGAGCTCAGCCCGAAGATGCGTACCGAGATCTCCATGATCCACAGCGACGCCGGGGTCTTGTCCACGGTGATCGAGTTCGCCGCGTCGGACGAGCCGAAGAAGAACGCCTCCCAGCTCTTGGAGCCGGCCTGGACCGCCGCGGAGTAGAACGCGTTGCTCCAGCCCGAGGCACCGAGGTCCCAGATGTAGAGCACCGCGGTGACCACGAGCAGGCCGATGAGCGATGGCCGCACCCAGCTCGCGTCCGTGGCGGGGCCGCGCAGGACCGTGGACCAGCGGGACCGGATCTGAACCGGTGGAGGTGCGGGCGACGAGGGCTCCACGACCGGGGCCGTCTCCGGTACGGGCAACGTCGAGGTCATCAAAGGTTCCTTACGGCAGGCGGAAGCATGCTGACTTCCGTACCTTCTTCCGCCTGCCTGTCGGCCCCTTATGCCCTTACTGTGCGGCCCCTGTGAGTGTGGGTCAGCCCGCGCGGCGCTTCGCCGAGGCGGCTGCGAGCCGCTCCAGCACCTCCACCGTGGGGTCCCAGCCCATGCACGCGTCGGTGACACTCTGGCCGTACGTGAGGTCGCCGCCCAGGTCCTGCCGGCCCGGCACCAGGAAGCTCTCCAGCATGACGCCGCGGATGCCGTGCTGGCCGGCCTCGAGCTGGCCCGCGATGTCGTCCGCCACGATCGGCTGGCGCAGGTGGTCCTTGTTGCTGTTGCCGTGCGAGCAGTCGACCACGACCCGTTCCGGGAGCCCGGCCTCGCGCAGCAGCGTCAGCGAGGCGTTGACGTCCTCGGCGCTGTAGTTCGGCCCCTTGCCGCCACGCAGCACCAGGTGGGCGTCCGGGTTTCCGGTGGTGTGCATGATCGCGGGCGTTCCCGAGACGTCGATGCCGGGGAAGACGTGCTTCGCGGCCGCGGCGTTGATCGCGTCGATCGCGGTGCCGATGCTGCCGTCGGGGCGGTTCTTCATGCCGATCGGCATGGAGAGACCCGAGGCGAGCTGCCGGTGGACCTGCGATTCCACCGTACGGGCACCGATCGCACCCCACGCCACGGTGTCCGCGATGTACTGCGGCGTGATCGGGTCGAGGAATTCGACGGCGACCGGCAGCCCCCGCTCGAGCACCTGCAGCAGCAGCGCCCGGGCTACGCGCAGCCCCTTGCTCACGTCACCCGTACCGTCCAGCTCCGGGTCGTTGATCAGGCCCTTCCAGCCGACGGTGGAGCGCGGCTTCTCGAAGTACACCCGCATCACGATCAGCAGGTCGTCGGAGAGCCGTTCGGCCTGGTCGCGCAGCCGGTCGGCGTACTCGGCGGCAGCGACCGGGTCGTGCACCGAGCAGGGCCCGACAACGACCATCAGACGCGGATCGCGGCCGTTCAGCACGTCCTCGACCTGGCGCCGGCTCTCTAAGACGCTCGCCGAGAGCTCATGGGTGAGCGGCAACTCGTGGTGCAGCAGGGCGGGGCTCATCAGGGGCACGACCGACTCGATGCGGTGGTCGCTGACGCGCTGTACCTCGGGGATCGTCATGGCGATGGGTCCTCTCCGCCGGCTCCCCAGGGGCCGGCTTCCCCTGGGCCGTGGGCCGGCTCGTAACAAACGAAAAGGCAGCGACGAATGTCGCTGCCTCGGCCGGCCCTACGGGGTGTCTCAGGTCATGAAGTCATGGCAGAGACACCGGCGGAGCCGGCCTCATAAACCACGAATACCAACGGGACACGCGGCCATGCTAGCCCATGAATCGGGGGACTGTGTCCGTCACCCGGGGTATGGGCACATGCAAGTTGCGTGTGCTGACATGAGATGTATGAAAGAGACGAGCGCGCCGTACCTCCTCGACGGTCTCGCCGACCTGCCCCCGGCGGAGCGCCGTCAGGCCGTTTCGCTGGTGGTGCTGAAGGTCTGGGAGACGCCGCAGGTCCTGCTCGGTGAGATACCCGCGACCCAGGCGCTGGCCGCGATCGCGGCGATCGCCGCGGGGCTGCCGGGTGCCCAGGGCCGACCCTGGCTCGACGACCGGCTGCGCGCGGCGGCCTGCCCCAAGGTCACCAGCGAGCTGGCCGGTCGTGCCCTCTGCGCCCTCGACGTGCTCGTCGGCCGGGACAGTGCGTCCATCCCGCTGCAGCTGCACGTCTCGGACGGCGCGGCGGCCACCGCTCTACTGGACGACCTGCGGGACGTACTGATGGACGGACTGCGGCTGGGCTGGTAGGAAATCGGTCAGCGGCAGCCGGACGGTGAACTCCGTGCGCCCCGGCATGCTGCGCACCGCGACCGTGCCCCGGTGGGCGGTCACCACGGCGTGCACGATCGACAGGCCGAGACCGGTGCTGCCGGCGGCCCGCGAGCGGGAGCTGTCCCCGCGGGCGAACCGCTCGAAGATGTGCGGCTGCAGCTCGGCCGGGATGCCCGGGCCGTAGTCGGTCACCCGCATCACGGCCGCGTCCGCCTCAGCGCCGACCCCGACGACCACGCTGGTGCCTTCGGGCGTGTGCGTACGCGCATTGGCCAGCAGATTCGCCAGCACCTGATGCAACCGTTGCCCGTCACCGATCACGCTCACCGGCTCGTCGGGCAGGTCCAGTTGCCAGTCGTGGCGCGGACCGGCGGCGTGCGCGTCACTCACCGCGTCCACCACCAGCATGGTCAGGTCGACCGGTTCGTGCGCGAGCGGCCGGCCGGCGTCCAGGCGAGCCAGCAGCAGCAGATCCTCGACCAGCGCGGTCATCCGCTGCGCCTCCGACTCGACGCGGCGCAGCACGTGGCCGATCTCGTCGGGGACGGGCTGGCGGCTGCGGCGGCTCAGTTCGGCGTACCCGCGGATGGCTGCCAGGGGGGTGCGCAACTCGTGGCTGGCGTCCGCCACGAATTGGCGTACCTGCATCTCGCTGGCATGCCGCGCTTCCAGCGCGTTCCCCACATGATCAAGCATCCGGTTCAGGGCCGCGCCTACCGCACCCACCTCGGTACGCGGGTCGGTGTCCGCATACGGCACGCGCTGGGCCAGCTCGACCTCGCCACGGTCGAGCTTGAGTTCCGAGACGCGGGTCGCGGTCGCCGCCACCCGGTTGAGCGGTTTGAGATTGCGCCGGATGATCACCGCCCCGGCCCACCCCGCCGCGATCAGCGTGATCAGCACCGCCCCACCCGTGACCAGCGCAATCGTGATCAACGTCGAGTTGGTGTTCCCGAGGGACAGCGCAACGATGACCCTCCCGCCCTTGGAATTCAGTCGGGAAACGACGCGATACTCGCCAAGATCGCCGCCGAGGTCGATGTCGGTCGCGGTGTTGTTCGGATTGACGGCGGACAGCTGGGCGATGGTTGCGGCCGGGAGAGACGCGTAGAGGTTCACGATGTCGCCGTCGTCGTTCTGGCCGAGCGCGACAACACCGCCGAGGGTCTTGATGCCGTTCGAGTCCAGGTTCAGCAGAATCGAGCCGGTCTCGGCACCTGGTGGGGGGCCGCTGCGGAGCTCGTCACCACCGCCGCCGCCCTGCCTGGGAAGCCCGCCGTAGGGACTGGGGTTGCCGTTGCCGCCTCCGGAAAAACCCTGCGCCCGGTCGGCGGTCTCGGTCAGCTTCACGTCCAGCTGCGCGTAGAGGGTCCGGTGCAGGTAGATCTCGGCGGTGCCGCCCACGACCAGGCCCAGCACGGTCAGCAGCGCGATCATGACCGCGATCAAGCGGGTGCGCAGCGACCAGCCCGCTGGGGAGCGCCAGCGGGCGGGGTGTGCGGCGATCGCCATGTCAGTCGGCCGGCTTCAGGACGTAACCCGCGCCGCGCATGGTGTGGATCATCGGCTGGCGGCCGGCGTCGATCTTCTTCCGCAGGTACGAGATGTAGAGCTCGACGACGTTCGCCTGGCCCCCGAAGTCGTAGTTCCACACCCGGTCGAGGATCTGGCTCTTGCTCAGCACCCGGCGCGGGTTGCGCATCAGGTAGCGCAGCAGCTCGAACTCCGTGGCGGTCAGGGTCACCAGGTCGCTGCCGCGGCGCACCTCATGGCTGTCCTCGTCGAGGCTCAGGTCACCGACGATGAGCTGGGAATCCGTACGCATCGGCGAGCGACCCATCCGCCGCATAAGCCCCCGCAGCCGGGCGACGACCTCCTCCAGGCTGAACGGCTTGGTCACGTAGTCGTCACCACCGGCGGTGAGCCCGGTGATCCGGTCCTCGACCGAGTCCTTCGCGGTCAGGAACAGCACCGGCACGTCGGGGGACTCCCCGCGCAGCCGGCGCAGCACCTCGAGGCCGTCGATGTCGGGCAGCATCATGTCGAGAACGACGGCGTCGGGGCGGAAGTCGCGCGCGGTCCGGACGGCGGTCTGGCCGTCTCCGGCGCTGCGCACCTCCCAGCCCTCGTAGCGCAACGCCATCGAGAGCAGCTCCGCGAGCGTGGGCTCGTCGTCGACCACGAGGACCCGCACGGGACCCCCATCGGGCCGCCGGAGCTCGCTGCTGGTGTCTGCGTTCGCCATCGTCATGCCCCTACTGTTGCGGGCCACGCTTTGCGCCGCCTTTCCACTTCCTGTGTAGCACCTGTGTGTTCGGCGCACAGGAAGGACACGGATTTCGCACAGCGCAGTGATGGGCAGGCTGCGCACAGTTGCTGCCATGACGGAGATGATGATCAGCCGGACCGCGTACCCCATGGCCTGGCAGGAGGCCCCGACCAAGCCGGACCCGACCGCCCCGGTTCAGATGTCCCCCCGCTATTACGAAGGCGGCAGCACCCCGAAGCGCAAGCTCCGGACGGCCGGCATCGCGGTGGCCGCCGTGTTCGCTGTGGCGGCGGTCTTCGGCCCCGGCCCGAACCTGGTCACCCGGCTGGGCATCGGCGACCAGGCCTTCGCCACGGTCAGCGCCGCCGACACGATTGTGAGCAGCGACATCCTGGCCGACGTCCCCGCCGCCGGCCGCAATGCCTGACCGCCGGGACAACGGGCCGGCCGACGGCCGCAATTTCTGACCGTTTGGGCTGATACTGCATCCAGGTTGAGGGCCCTACCGTCATGCGGTGCACAGGCGGCCACGGCCTGATCCTGCGCCCGAGCGGGATCGAAGCCGCGAAGTCCGCCGGCACCATGACCATCCCGTGGGAGGCCCTGGCAGCGGAACAACCCGGCCGCGGCCCGGTCTGGCACGAGATCAAACTCGCCTACGCCCACCCCCACCGTCCGCCGGATCGTTCTGGGTCTCACCTGCGCGGTCGCCGGAGTAGCGATCAACACCTACGTTGACGGCTTCTGGGACGTGGTGTCCTTCCCCCTCACCTGGATCGCGGCGAGCCAGTTCTACGCTGCGTTCAAAGGCTGGCGCGCAACGGCACAGGCTTCACGTGTGGGTACGGCCAGGTAGAACGGGGGCTCGGAATGCTGCGCATCGGCGATCTTGCCGCGCGGACCGGGGTGACGGTCCGCGCGCTCCGCTACTACGAGGAGCAGCATCTGCTGAGCGCTTCCCGCGCCGCCAGTGGCCACCGGCTCTACCCCGATTCGGCGGTGGAACGCGTGCGGATGATTCAGCGGATGTTCGCCACGGGCCTGTCGAGCCGCATGATTTCCGCTGTCTGCCCGCTCGGTGTGGAAAGCGGACCCGACGACACCGGCCATGAACGGCTGGCCGCTCTGCTGTCCGAACGTGACCGCCTCGCTCGTGAGGTTCAGGAGCTGGCGGCCACACAGGACCGCCTTGACCTGGTGATTCGCGATGTTCGGGACGCGCGCGCCAGCGGTTGAGCGCATGAGGCAGGGCGGTGCGTGGCGGGCGTCACACTGGACCTCACGTCGACGGGAGATTTTAGCGTCGACGGCGTGACCTGGACGGTTCGGTCACGTCGACGTGAGGGAGTTGTGGTGCGAGCAATCGTGGTGCGGCGGTTCGGCGGGGTCGATGTCCTTCGGCTGGAGGATCAGGCCGACCTGGTGCCGGGACGCGGCGAAGTCCTCGTGGATGTCGCGTTCTCCGATGTCGGGACGCTGGACCGGCTGATCCGCGCCGGTCAGTTCCGGGAGTTCTTCGATATCGACGTGCCCTACATCCCCGGCGGCGGCGTGGGCGGGACCGTGCGTGCGGTCGGCGCCGGCGTCGACGAGCGCTGGATCGGACGATCGGTCGTCGGCGGCACCGGGACGGGGAAAGGGCCCACCGGCGGCTACGCGGGGCAAGCGGTCCTCGCGGCGAACGTCCTCACCGAGGTGCCGCCCGGAATCGGGGTGGATGTGGCGACCTCGCTGCTGAACGACGGTCCCACGAGCCAGCAACTGCTCGATGTCGCATCGCCCGCCGCCGATGACCGTGCACTGGTGCTCGCCGCCGCCGGTGCGGCCGGGATGCTGCTGGTACAGCTGCTCCAGAACCGAGGCGTTCCGGTGGTTGCTGCCGCGAGAAGTGCCGAGAAGACCGCTGCGCTCCGCGAACTCGGCATCAACCACGTCGTCGACTACGGCACCGCGGAGTGGACCGCGCAGGTCGAGACGGTCTTCCCTGACGGCCCGACGATGGTGTTCGACGGTGCCGGGGCAGCCCTCGGACGTCAGGGATTCGCACTCCTCGCCGACCGGGGCCGGATCATCAGCTATGGCACCAGCGCGGGCACGTTCGCCGAGTTCGATGCCGACGACGCCCAACGCCGCGGCATCGGCATCACCAACCTTCTCGAACTTCCCGCGGTCACCGCGCCGGACCGGAGTCGCCTGCTGCAACGAGCCTTGGATGCCTGCGTCTCCCACGCTGCCATTCCACTGCTGACACACGTGCCTCTCGCCGACGCCGCGAAAGCGCACACGGCGCTGGAGCAGCGCACCGCGATCGGCAAAACGGTCCTCGCTACGCGGTCACAGGCCGGCGGGCAGCGAGGCGGGGCGCCCCGGGCCGAAACGCCCGTCGTAGTGCGACCGCGCTGACGGCGATCGCGAGCAGGCCGCCGACGAGGTCCCCCAGCGTGTAGTACTGAACGTCGAGCGTTATGCCCTGGATCCCCTCCAGCACGAGGGCCACGCCGGCCAGGCCGAACGGGACCGCGAACACCAGGCCGACGACGCTGCGTTTCGGCGTCCAGAGTGGAGCCCCGAGCGCGGTGGATCGCCGCAGGATCAGTAGTGCGATGACGAGCACCACTCCGATGCCCCCGATGAACAGGTGGGGAAGGTAGCTGGTGGGGAAGTCGTTCTGCTGATACAGCCGCACGCAGTCGACCTCGCCCGGCGGAATCCACGGCGGCGAACACATCGGGTGGCCGCCGAACCGGTCCGTCGCGATCAGCAGCCGGGTCCACGGCCAGCTCAGCAGCCAGGTCAGCGCGCCACTCAGCCCGTACCAGGCCAATGCCGTGCCGGTGAGTGCCCAGACCCCGATCGTCAGCCGCCGCAGCGACAGCCGCACGGTCCCGCTGCTGCCCGGCACGCGACGGGCGATGGTGTTCGCCGCGCCGAAGCGGTCGACAGCCTGACGCTCCGCGGCCTCGTCGTCCAGGCCGCGGGCCCGCCCCTCGGCGACGGCCTCGGCGAGGTGCTCCTCGGCCTCGATCAACAGTCGCCGCCCGTCCGCGCCGGTGCCGCTCAGCAGGTCGAACATCTCGTCGAGATACCGCTCGACGGGCCCGGTGGCGGTCATGCGAGGCCCCCGATCACGGCCTGGACGCCGACGACAAAGCCACGCCACTCCTGCTTCTTGGCCGCCCGGGCGCGACGGCCGTCATCGGTCAGCTCGTAGACCCGGCGCCGGCGCGCGGCCGTCTCGTCCCAGCGGCTGGCCACCAGACCCGCGCGCTCCAGGCGTTGCAGCGCCGGATAGACCGTGCCCTCCGGCAGGTCGAAGGCGCCCTCCGAGCTGTCGCGCAGCGCGGTGATCACGGCGTAACCGTGCACCGGGCCGGCGTTGTCCAGCACCGACAGCAAAAGCAGGTCGAGATGACCGCGTATCTCCATACCCAGAAACCCTAGGCATAGCAATCCTAGGTGTCAACGACTGGTTCAGCTCCAGTCGCCGTCCGGGACGAAGGAGTCCGCGCCGGATGTCGCATGGATCGTGTTGAAGGCGAGCAGCCCGAAGCCGATGAAGAGCAGGCCGAAGATGACCATGACGATGGCGCCGCCGGCACGGCTGCCGGGTGTGGTGGCGTGGTCGGGGTCGGCGGGGTCGTAGATGACGGTGATCGGTTTGTCGGTGAGGTGTGAGGTGTTGCTGGGGCTGGAATCCAGGGCCGTCTTGATGTCGCGGCCGTCGGTCGTGCGGAAGGTCACCACCGGGTAGTAGGTGATCTGGCCGTCGCTGTTCGAGTGTTCCTGGTTGTCGACGACCGTGGCGGTGACGTGGGTGCCGATCTCGGCCAGGCGGCGGGCGCGGAGCCAGCTGCGGATGCCGAAGAAGATCATCGCTGCGCCCGCGAGGACGGGGAGGACGACCAGCATCACGATGCCGAAGATCGATAGCCAGTCGAAGTCGTCGTTCATGATCAGCAAGGTAGCTGAGGCTCGCTCATTCGGTTGTCGTCTCCAGGGCGGCGTCGCGGAACTGGTCGGCTCCCTGTTTCAGGCGTTCCTGGTAATAGACGCGGTTCCAGTTGGTCCAGGTGACGTGGCCGGTCGGCTGGTCCGTGCCAGTGGCCGAGACTGTGACGCCGACCCCGGGGCTCGCCACCAGCTTCAGCTTTCCCGAGGTGGGTACGCCGACCCGGTGCTTGGACGGGTCCGCGAAGCCGAGCATCGCCCACGGCACCCGCACGACCAGGGAGTCGCCGTCGCGGTACCAGAGGGCTCGGCTGTCGTCCGCCGGTGTGCCGTAGCGCAGGTCGCCCGCGTTCTGCAGCTCGGCCGGGAGGTTCTCGCCGGTGCTGGGGACGGTCAGGTCGCGGTTGACGACCAGTTCGAAGCGGCGCCAGCCCTGCGGTGCCGGGCCACGCTGGGATTGCGGGACGGCGTAGTCCAGCGGCATCGGGTCGAGTTCGCGGCGCAGGTACGCCTGACCGGTGCGAGCGACGAGGTCGAGTTCGAACGCCGCGTCGGATTCACGGTCGCCGGTGCCCGGGGCGGGTGGGCCGGTGATCCCCGGCAGCACGTCGAATCCCAGGGTTACGGCGCTGGGCAGGGGAGTGCCGAGGGCGACCCGCAGATTGACGTACGACTCGTCGACCCGTGCGATCACCCGCTGGGCCGGCCACGCGTGCTCGTCGTCGAGCAGATACTCCGGCGCAGCGTCCGGGGAGCCCGCGGCGTCCATCGCGATCAGGCCGAAGTTCTGCTCGTTGGTCAGCGGGTCGTGCCAGAGCTGGCGGCGTTCGGCGTCCTGGTGCTCGATGGTGTTCCACGTGAACTTGAACCACTCGTCCGCCCAGCCGAACAGGAAACCCCCGCCCAGGCCCTGATCTTTGATCAGGCGCAGCAGCTCGGCGTCGATCCGCATGGCTTCCCGCTCGCTGTGGTCACCCTGGGTGCGGCCGAGCGGGCTGTTGTGGGCGGAGCCGATCGAGGAGGGTACGCCGAACTCCGTCACCAGCGTCGGCATGTCCCTGTGGTGATCGCGGAGGGCCGCGAGGTACCCGGCGTACGGGTCGGTGCGTCCCTCGTACACATAGCGTTGCAGTGCGGGTTCGTGCCTTTGAAAATCGGGATAATAGGGGTACGCGTGATAGCTCGCGAACGTCCCCGCCGGCCAGTCCGCAGTCGGGCGCACGTGGTTGGCGTCGAGGTTGAACAGGTCCTCCTGCGCGAGCGGCTCGTCGGGGTGGCGCAGCGGATCCGTCGTCGGCCAGTTCACGAACGCGATCGGCTCGCTGACCCCCTCCGCCGCCTCGTATCCCGCCAGTTCGTTCATCCGGGCGGCGAGCCAGCGCTCGGTGGGGGAGGCCTGCGCGGTGCTGCGGAAGTACTTGCCGCGCACGGCTGGGGCGCCCGCGTTGCGGGTGTCCGACGCGCTGCCCGCGTACGGATCGAACTCGACGCCGATGATCCACGAAGCGAGCCAGGGAGTCACATCGGTGTCCCAGACCCCGCTCGCCCTGCCGCGTAGCGGCTCCCGGCTCAGCCGTCCCCGGACCGCGAGACTCGCATCCCTGATCTCCGCCTGGAACGCCTTCGTGACAGCGGGGTCGTAGACGTTCTGTTTCTGGACGTAGGACTCGTCGGGCAGGTAGATGCCCTGCATCAGGTAGAGCGGGCTCGCCGGGTTGGCGAGGTTGTAGCGAGCCAGTTCCCGGTAGAAAGCGGGCGGGTGGATCGTGTAGATCCGCAGGACGCGCAGGCCCAGCCAGCCCATCGCCGCGAACCAGGTCCGGTACTGATCGGCGGTGATCGACAGCTCGCCGGGCTGGTGACCGGGGGTGGTGCTGCCCAGGTTGATGCCGGGCAGGAACGTCACGTCACCACCCGCGGTGTGCAGCGCGAACCGCTGTTTCTCCGCGGTCGCGATGCTGAGCAGCCCGTGGTCGGTGGTCGCGGCCGGCGCCCACGACGGCCCGGCCGGGGGCGAACCGATCGCGGTCATGCCGGGGATCGCGAACGCCGCCGAGCGCGCCTGCGGCCGTGGTGTCGCCCCGGCCAGGAGGAGACACATCGCCAGCGTCACGACCCCGATGAGCGCGGCCTTGACGGGGCTGCCCCGGTGACGTATCGGGGCCTGAACCAGATGCAGCGGATAGTCCCCCACCGTCAAGATTGTGTGCCCCGAGGGTTGCAGAATGCGGCGTTTTGTCGGGAAGCTTGAGGCCGCGGAACACTCGCCGTTCGAACGGAGTTGTGCCAGCGTTGGTCAAGTCGGCGGCGCCAGCGAGCGTGGGGAGCGCATTGGTGGATCTTCTCGAGGAGTACCGCAGGGCAAATTTCACCTTCGAGTCCGGTGACCCCCTCGGGGCGTCCCGGATGCTCGAGCCGATAGTCGAGGCGGAGCCGGGCAACGCGGCGGTCCGTCTTCTGCTGGCCCGGGCCTACTTCAACTCGGCCCAGCTGAACCGCGCCGAGGAGCAACTCCGCACGCTGATCGAGCGGGACCCGTCCGACCATTACGCCCACCACGTGCTCGGCCGCACCCTGGAACGGGCCGGCCGGTTCAGCGAGGCGTTACCGCACCTGCGTCTGGCGGCGGCGATGCACCGGCACAACGACTACGACGAGGCGGTGCGCCGGGCGGAGGCATGGGTCGGCAAGAACGGCGGCCGCACGGAGTACGCCGCCGAGTAATCTGGGCTGGTGAAGCTCAAACTGGATCTCCACGACATCTTCAACAAGGGCACCGAGATCGACAAGGCCCTGCGTGGCGTCATCGACGAGGCGATCCAGAAGAAGGCCGCGATGATCGAGATCATCCCCGGCAAGGGGAGCGGCGCCCTGAAGAAGAAGGTGCTGCGGTTCCTCGATCAGAAGGACATCAAGCAGCTCTACCACCGGGTCGAGAAGGACGGCGACAACTGGGGGCGGCTGTTCGTGCACTTCCGGCACGACGCCCCCACCGGTCGCCGCGGCCGAGGCCGTTAGATCGTGTAGGTCCTCGCCACGGCGAGCATCTCGGAGCTGTGCGAGCCGACGATGCCCACGTCAGCCGGGCGGGTATGAAAGCCTGGGAGGCCGCTGAGGCCGTCGCTGGCGTCCATCACCCGCAGCTTGAGCTCGGCGGTGCCGCGCACGGTCAGGGTGACGTCGATGCCGGCGGCCGGCGGCGCGTGGAAGACGAAACCGAAGCCCCACGGCCCGCCCGCGACCTGGTCGGTGGGCACGTTCTGGCCGCCGACGGTCGCGGCCGTCACTGCCGCGTCCTTGGCGGCGTGCAGGGTGATCAGGCGGTCCGGCCGCTGCGGGGTCACATGCAGTTTGACCGTACGCACACCGCCCGCCGTTGTGTCACTGAGCGTGGTCAGTAGCGGGGCTGCCAGCGGAACAGCCTGAGCCGGCCCGGTGAGCAGTTCCTCGTCACCGAACGCCGGAAGTGTGTCCGTGACCGGGGCCGGGTCGCCCTTGACGTACTGCGCCGTCCAGTCGCTCGTGGTGGTCGACGCGCTGAGCCAGCGGGCCTGGCCGGTGTCCGCGTCGAGGGCGTACATCAGGTGGGTGGGCTCGGGGTGTGCCGGGTCGAAACGGTCCACGGCCAGGCCGGTCGCCACGCACCCGATCACCGCGAGCAGCGCGACCAGGGTGGGCAGCGCGCCACGGCGGCGGGCGCGCAGGGCCACGACACCACGCGTGCGGACGACCTCAGGCTCCACGGTCTCAGCGTTACGCCGCTGGACGACTGCCGGGTGCAGGAGGTCGATGACCGGAACGATGGCCAGGGCGAGCAGGACGACGATGAACGCGCCCGCGGCGGCGAGGTTCATGCCCATCGCCGGAAAGAACAGCACCGCGGTGGGCAGCAGGATCACGACCGCGACGGCCGCGCCCAGCGCTGTCCAGAGCACCGCGAGACGACCGTTGAGCAGCACCGAGGCGATGCCGGTGAGCGCGCCCGCGAGAACCGGGAGCACGGTCAGGTAGGAGCCGCCGGGGGCGAAGGCCGCGAGCGCCAGGCCGAGCAGGGCCAGCCAGGTGAGGGCGCCGACGGTCATGGCGAGCGGGCCTAGGCGGCGGCGCAGCAGGGCGTACCAGGCGAAGACCACGGCGGCGACGACCGCGACGACGGCAAGGCGGTACCACCACGGGCGGTACGGGTCGATCGGCAGTTCGGCGTACCCAGGGCGGATGATCTTGATCGAAATCCAGAGGAGCTGCGCCAGCAGCGGGGCCGTGAGCAGCGGAACCAGGGCCGACCCGAAGGCGGCGAGCTGCCGGGGCGCCGAGGCGAGACCACGGCGGCGGGCGAGCCACGCCAGCACGAGGACGGCCACCAGCGCGAGCACGGCCAGCGGCCAGGTCCACGAACCGGGGTAGTCCACCAGGCCCCAGGGCACCGGGAAGTAGGTGGCGTCCTCGTCCGAGCGCAGCGCCGGAAGATCCGCGTTCCCGAGGTCGCGGGTCAGCGCCAGCAGGTTGTCGCCGTGATGCTGCAGGCTGTCCTTGTCCATGGCGGACGGTGTGTCCATCGGCGAGTGATAAACCGCTGCCCCGTCGATGTACGCGCTGTTGAGCCCCGTGAAGCCCCTCTCGCGGAACGCCGTGAAGTCGGTGTCGTTCGGGAGCATCCGGTAGATCTCGACGGCGAACGACGTGCCGACCGGGTACGGCACCTTCGCGTACGCGCCGACCAGGCCCGCGTTGTCCTTCGCGGTCTCGAACATGATCGACGGGCCGCTGCTGCCGCGTGCCTCGAGGTTGAGCACCACGCCACCCTGCTGGGCGAGCGGGTGCTGGTCGACGAACGCCTTGGCGCCGCAGAGACAGCCCTCCTCGGCGTCGGTGAGCACGAAGACCACGTCGTTGCGCAGCCGCGGGCCGGCGGTCAGCGCGCGGGCCGCCTCCAGGATCGCTGAGGTGCCGGCCGCGTCGTCGTTGCCGCCGGGGCCGGTCTGCGCCGAGTCGTAGTGCGCGACCACGAAGAGCCGGCCGGTCGACGCCGTGCCGGGCCAGAGCGCGACCACGTTGCGCACCCGGGCCAGCCCGACGCCGCCCGCGCTCGCGGACAACTGACTGCCCTGGATGGACACCGTGTCCTGCACCTGGGCATCGAGGCCGAGACCGCGCAGGGTGGTGACGATGTGCTCGCGGACCGCGTCGTTCGCCACGCTGCCCGTGACGTGCGGCCCGGTGGCGATCGCCTGGACGTGGGTGAAGGCCCGCGCGGCGCTGAACTCGGTGGCCGGGGCATCGGCCGGGCGGGCGGCCGGTGGGCGTACCCCGAGAAGGGCGAACGTGCCGATCACCGCGAGCACTGCGACTGCCGCGAGCTTTTTCACTGCCGACCTCTCGACGCGGGTGGTCGGGCGATCATAGGGCTCGGTGGCCTAAATTTGGACCCGTGAACCAGCCGCTCGATCCCATCGCCGTTGTCGCCGAGTTCGTGGAGCGCGTAGCACCCTACGATCCCGAGCCAGGAGCCGTGCCGGCCGCCTTGCTGGGGGTGCGCGTTGCCGGTGGTGAGGCGGTCTTCCCCCTCAGTGATCATGTGATCCGGGCGATGTGCCGGGCGCTGGAGGCGTACCGCGACCCCTCCGATCGGGGAACGTGTGCCGAATGCGGAGGCCGTCGGCTTGACGACAATCTGCGCTGTAACGACTGCGGACGGTTGCACGGCATTCTTGGTGAGGTGATCGCGCAACACGCGCGACGGGTTGCGGAGGAGTCGGCGCATGGATCGCCTGCGTGATGTGCGCCACGGCGGGTGTTGTGCAGCCCGGGCGCGTAGTGGACGATCAGCGGGTCATTCCCGAAGGAGCCCCACCATCAACCGTCTCAGCAGCGCCGCCACCGGCCCGCGTGCCACCCCCGGTCCGTGGCGGGACGGGGTGACGTCGTGACCGACCTTGCCCCGCCACGCCCCGCGGTGAAAGCGCCCGAACGGCTGCGCGTGCTCCTCGTCGAGGACGACGAGGGCGACGCCTTCCTGGTCCGCGAGCTGCTCGAGGAGGCCGGTGCCGCCTTCGACCTGCAGGTGGCGACCACCCTGCGTGACGCCCAGGCGCTGATCGCCGGCATCCACTGCGTGCTGCTCGACCTCGGCCTGCCCGACGCCGAGGGCATAGACGGCCTGCGCAAGCTCCTCGCCGTGGCCGACAACGCGGCCGTCGTGGTGCTCACCGGGCGCTCCGACGAGCATCTCGGCGTCGTCGCGGTCGCCGAGGGAGCCCAGGACTACCTGGTCAAGGGTCAGGTCGACGGCGTCCTGCTGGCCCGGGCACTGCGCTACTCCGTCGAGCGCAAGCGGGCCGACGAGAACACCCAGCGCCTGCGCGAGATCGAGCTGCGTCAGGCGGAGTCGGCCCGCCTCGAGCGTGGTCTGCTGCCCCAGCCGCTGATGCGCACCGATGCCGTGGCCGTGCACACCTTCTACCGCTCCGGCCGGGCCATGGGTCTGCTGGGCGGCGACTTCTTCGACGTTGTCCAGATCGGCGACGACAAACTGCACGTGATCGTCGGTGACGTCTGCGGCCACAGCGTCGACGAGGCCGCCCTGGGTGTCGAGCTCCGGGTCGCCTGGCGTGCCCTCGTGCTCGCCGGTGTCGAGGAGGATCGGGTTCTCGGCGCGCTGGAAATGGTTCTGATGACCGAGCGCCGGGCAAGAGAGGTGTTCGCCACGGTTGCCATGGTCTCCATCGACCTGCACGGCAGCCGGGCGACCGTACGCCTCGCCGGTCACCCGCCGCCGGTGCTGTTGTCGGGTGGCAAGGCCGTCCCGGTGACCGCCCGCACGGGCATCGTGCTCGGCGTCCGGCCGACCCCCACCCCCGCGACCGACGTGGAGTTCACCGGCGATGACTGGTCCCTGCTGATGTATACCGACGGACTTATCGAGGGACACACCGGCGTCGGCAACGAGCGGCTCGACGTCGAAGGGCTCTGCGGCCTGCTCGCCGAGCCGGCCGCCAAGGACGTGCCGCTCGCCGCGCTGCCCGCCTGGCTGGTCGGCCGGGCGGAGCAGGGCAACGGCGGCCCGCTCGCCGACGACGTGGCCATGCTGCTGATCTCCAGCGGTGGTGGGCGGTGACCCTCCTCAAGATCAGCACCTGGACGCTGCGCCGGCGGATCCTTGCGCTCTGCATCGGCGTCGCCCTCGTCCTGGGCGCTCTCGGTGTGGTCGCCGCGTTCACCGCCGCGAGCAGCAACCGCCAGCTCGACGACGTGGTCAACCGGGCCAGCCCGATGCGCGCCGCCGGTGAACGGCTCAACACGGCGATGGTCGACCAGGAGACCGGCATCCGTGGGTTTGCGATCAGTGGCAAGACCTCGAATCTGAAGCCGTACAACGCGGGGATCGTCTCCGAGAAGCAGCAGATCGCCCAAATCGACGGGCTCCTGCGCTCCGGCCCGCTCGAGGACACGGTCCGAGCCGACCTGGCCGAGGTGCAGCGCCGGGCGCAGGCCTGGCACACCGACGTCGCCGACCCGATTCTCAACGCCGTGCGCACCCAGGGGCCGGACGCCGGTCAGGAACTCATCGACGCGTCCACCACGACCGAGTTCGACGCGCTGCGTGGCGCCATCAACACGATGCAGGACGACATCTCGGTGATCCGCTCGCAGTCCGCTGCCGCGGCCAAGAGCACCAGCCAGCAGATGGTGGCACTGCAGATCGCCGCCGCGGGCATCATCGTGCTGGCCGGCGCCGCCCTGATGCTCACGCTCGACCGCCTGGTCAGCCGTCCGGTCACGAAGCTCGCCACGCAGGTGCGCGAGGTCGCCGAGGGCGACTACGACAAGCACATCGACGCTCATGGCTCGCCGGAGCTGCGTGGCCTGGCCGACGACGTGGACGGCATGCGCAAGCAGATCGCCGCCGAGCTCACCGAGGTGCGCGAGGCGCGCCAGCAGGTCGAATGGATCAACGAGCAGCTCAAACTGCAGACGGAGGAGCTGACCCGCTCCAACCGTGACCTCGAGCAGTTCGCCTACGTGGCATCGCACGACCTGCAGGAGCCGCTGCGCAAGGTGGCGAGCTTCACCCAGCTGCTGCAGCGTCGCTACTCCGGCCAGCTCGACGAGCGCGCCGACCAGTACATCGCCTTCGCGGTCGACGGCGCGCAGCGCATGCAGCGCCTGATCAACGACCTGCTGGCGTTCTCCCGGATCGGCCGGCTCACCTCCGGCTTCACCGACGTCGACCTCGACAAGGTGCTGGCCGAGGTCAAATCGCAGCTGGAGATCCGCGCCGGCGAGGATGCCGAGATCAGCTGGGCCGACCTGCCCACGGTCGAGGGCGAGGAGCCGCTGCTCACGACGCTCTTCGTCAACCTGCTCGGCAACTCGCTGAAATTCAAGCGCCCCGACGTGCCGCCGAAGATCACCGTGACCGGCGAGCGGGACGGCGAGGAATGGCGGATCAACGTCCGCGACAACGGGATCGGGATCGAGGCGGAGTTCGCCGACAAGGTCTTCGTGATCTTCCAGCGGCTGCATGCGCGGGACGCGTATGAGGGCACCGGAATCGGTCTCGCCATCGTCAAGAAGATCGTCGAATACCATGGCGGGCGGATCTGGCTCGACCTCGAGGTCGCCGAGGGCACGTCGATCTGGTTCACGCTGCCGGTGCTGGCGGGCGTGCCGGTGCAAGAGAAAGTGAAAGAGGGCGCACTATGACCGGAGCGGTACGACAGGACGGCACGCCGATCGAGGTGCTGCTCGTCGAGGACGACCCGGGTGACGTGCTCATGACGCAGGAAGCGTTCGAGGAGCACAAGGTCCGCAACCGGCTCACGGTCGTCTCCGACGGCGCCGAGGCGCTCGCCTACCTGCGCCGCGAAGGTCAGTACGCCAACGCCACGCGCCCCGACCTGATCCTGCTCGACCTCAACCTGCCCCGCCGCGACGGCCGGGAGGTGCTCGAGGAGGTCAAGAAGGACGACGACCTCTGCCGCATCCCCGTCGTGGTGCTCACCACCTCCGCGGCGGACGAGGACATCCTGCGCAGCTACCAGCTGCACGCGAACGCCTACGTCACCAAGCCGGTGGACTTCGAGCGCTTCATCTCGGTCATCCGGCAGATCGACGAGTTCTTCGTCAGCGTCGTGAAGCTGCCGCCGCGTGCGTGACGACGTGCTGGACAAGGTCACCGACCTGGTCCGCGAGGTCGCGGCGACCATCGTCCTGCCCCGCTGGCAGCACCTGGCAAAGTCCGAGATCCACCAGAAGGCCCCCGGCGACCTGGTGACCATCGCCGACCAGGAGTCGGAGCGCGCCCTCACCGCGGGGCTGACCGCCCTGCTGCCCGGCTCGATCGTGGTCGGCGAGGAAGCGGTCGCTGCCGACAAGTCGGTGCTCGAGCGGGTGGGCGAGCAGGGCGCGGTCTGGATCGTGGACCCGGTCGACGGGACGAACAACTTCGCGGCCGGTAAGAGCCCGTTCGCGGTCATGGTGGCGCTGCTGCGCGAGGGTGAACCGGCCGCCGCGTGGATCCTCGACGTGCCCAGCGACCGGATGACGATCGCGGAGGCGGGGGCCGGGGCCTTTCGGGACGGCGTACGCCTCAAGACCCGCACCGACTCGCCCGCCGCCGCGGCCCTGAGCGGCACGGTCTCCCGCAACTACCTGCCGGCCGAGCACGCCGTCGTGGATCTCAACGCCCCGAAGTTCGCGAAGGTCACCGGCGGCCACCACTGCGCCGGGTACGAGTACCCCGCCGTGGTCACCGACGAGCAGCAGTTCGCGGTCTTCTGGCGGATCCTGCCCTGGGACCACGTGCCGGGTTCGCTGATCGTCCGCGAGGCCGGTGGCACGGTTCTGCACCTGGACGGTTCGCCCTACCTGCCGACCGACAGCACGCGGGGGCTGCTCGTCGCGCCCAACGAGGAAATCTGGAACACGGTTCGCGGCACTCTGCTTTCATAAGGCCCATGTCGTACCTTGATGACCTGTTCGGTCTTGCCGGTCGCACTGCAATGGTGACCGGCGGTAGTTCCGGCATCGGTCTCGCGATGGCCACCGCGCTGGGCCGGGCCGGTGCGCGGGTGATCCTCGTGGCGCGCACGCCTTCCCGGCTCGCCGCTGCCGCCGGTGACATGTCCGGCATCGAGGTCGAGACTCTTTCGGCTGACCTTGCCGACCGTGCCGACGTTGCCAGGGTCGCCGAGCGCTCCGATGTGGACATCCTCGTCAACTCGGCGGCGGTCAATCTGCGGCCGCCCCTGGACGAGCTCACCGATGACGACTGGGACGTCACGCTGGCCGCGAACCTCACCGCTCCCTTCCTGCTCGGGCAGCGGCTCGGTCCCGCGATGGCGGCCCGTGGGTGGGGGCGGATCATCAATGTCGTGTCGCAGCAGGCGTTCCGGGCGTACGGAAACAGTGGTGCTTATGGCGCCGCGAAAGCGGGCCTCGTGGGCCTGACCCGCTCGCAGGCCGAGGCGTGGTCCGGGCGCGGTGTGACCGTGAACGCGATCGCCCCCGGGGTGGTGCACACGCCGCTGACCGAGCCAGTCTTCGCGGATCCGGCAAAGGTTGCGGCGCACGAACGCCGGGCGATGATCGGACGAAACGGGCTGCCGGAGGATTTCGCCGGTTCTGCCGTCTATCTAGCGAGTTCTGCTGCCGCGGCTGTTACCGGCCAGACACTCTTCGTCGATGGTGGATATAACGCGACCTGAGCGACCTGACCCGGGGGCCTCCGGCGGGGTAGAGTCACGCCGCTTGAGACCTTGGAGGTAGATCGTGGCGGCGACACTCCTGCGCCTGCTCAAACTGTGCCCGGCCGTGCTCGCGGCTGCCCTCGTGCTGCTCGTGGCGGCACCGCCCGCGCACGCCGCGCCGAACGATGAGGGCGGTAGCAAGGCTCTGCGCGCCGCGCTGGAGTCGGCGGCGAAGGGCCACGTCGAGGCGAAGCAGAAGCTCGAGGCCAGCAAGAAGCGGCAGACCCAGCTCAAAGACGTGCTCAAGCAGGCCACCGCCAAGGAGGCCACGCTCGAGGGCCGGGTCGGCGAGATCGCCAACCGCTCCTACCGCCAGGGCCGGCTCAACACGATGACCCTGCTGCTCAACGCGAGCTCGCCCGACACCTTCATGGAACGGGTCATGCGCCTCGACCAGATGGCGCAGGTCGACGCGAGCGCGCTGAGCGAATACCACAACGCGGTCACCACGGCGGAGAAGGCGACCACCGCGATCGGCCTCGAAATCAAGGAGCAGCAGAAGCAGGTCACGGTGATGGCCAAGAAGAAGCAGCAGGCCGAGGCGGCGCTCGCCGCGGTCGGCGGGGGTGCGGCCGCCGGCGGCTTCGTCAACGCCGACTCACCGTCCGCCAAGGCCGCGCCACGCAACTCCGACGGCTCGTGGCCCAAGGAAGGCTGCACCGTCAACGACCCCACCACGTCCGGGTGCATCACCCCGCGGCTGCTGAACGCGTACCAGCAGGCGCAGGCCGCCGGCTTCAAGCGCTACACGTCCTGCTTCAGCGAGCGGGCCTCCGGCGAACACCCCAAGGGCCGTGCCTGCGACTTCTCGGCGGCGGCGGGCGGCTTCGAGAACGTCGCCGCGACCGGGGGCGACAAGACGTACGGCAACAACCTGGCGGCGTACTTCGTGAAGAACGCCGACCGGCTCGGCGTGATGTACGTGATCTGGTACCGCCAGATCTGGATGCCCAGCACGGGCTGGCGCTCCTACAGTGCGTCCGGTGGCCCGTCGGTGGTCCATACGAACCACGTCCACCTGTCGATCCTGTAATTTCAGCCTCCGCCGGTACCATCCGCCGATGGAAAACCCGCGGGCCCTCCCGTCCGGCCTGGCCACCGCCCTCGTCTTCCTCGCCAGCGGCGCCGGTCTCGTTCTCGAGATCGTCGCCCTGCGCCTGGTCGGCCCGTACGTCGGCGTTACCCTGCAGGTGAGCAGCTCGGTCATCGGCGTGTCGCTCGGGGCCATCGCCTACGGCACCTGGCTCGGCGGCCGGCTCGCCGACAAACTCGACCCGCGGGCCCTGCTCGCCCCGGCGCTGCTGCTCGCCGCGATCGCGACGGCGCTCACCCTGCCGCTGGTCCGGTGGGGCGGCGAGATCCTGCGTGGCGGTGCCGCCCCGGCGGTCCTGCTGCTCGCCGGCATGGCGACGTTCGTGCCCATGCTGCTGCTCTCCACGATCAGCCCGATGGTGGTGAAACTCCAGCTCAGCGATCTGAGCCGGACCGGTTCGGTGGTCGGGCGGCTCTCCAGCATCGGTACGCTCGGTGGCATCACCGCCACGCTGGGCACCGGGTTCATCTTCGTCGCCGCGATGCCGAGCAGCTGGATCGTGCTGACTCTGGCCGGGTTGCTCGCCGCCGGGGGGTTCGCGCTCGGCTGGTGGTTGCGGGCGTCGTTGCCGGGCAAGCCGCGTACCCGAGCTGTGCTGGTGACCGTCGGGCTCGTCGGGGCGGGGCTGGGAGCCACGGCGCCCACGCCGTGCGACATCGAAACCGCTTATCACTGTGCGCGGGTCGAGACCGACAAGAACGTCGCGGGTGGGCGGACGCTGCTGCTCAATTCGGCTCGGCACTCGTACGTCGACCTGAGCGACCCGGAGCACCTCGAGTTCGCGTACGTCCAGTGGCTCGGCGCCCTCATCGACGTGCAGAAGAGCGCCGCCGCACCCCTCGACGCCCTGCACCTGGGTGGCGGTGGTTTCACCGTGCCGGAATACGTCGCCGCGACCCGCCCGGGCAGCAAGCAACTGGTGGTGGAGCTTGACGGTGCCCTGGTCGACCTGGACAAACGCGAACTCGGGCTCAAAACCGGACCCGACCTTCGGGTACGCGTCGGCGACGCACGCACCGGGCTGGCCGCCCAGCCGACCGACTCCTACGACGTGATCGTCGGCGACGCGTTCGGCCACCTCGTCGTCCCGTGGCACCTGGCGACCCGCGAGATGGCCGCCGACATCTCCCGCGTCCTGCGCCCCACCGGCCTGTACGCGCAGAACGTCATCGACTACCCACCGGACCGCTTCATCCGCGCCGAGCTGGCCACCGTCGCCGCCGTCTTCCCGCACGTGGCCCTGATCGCGCCCAAGGCTGCCCTCGCCGGGGAGACGGGCGCCAACTTCGTGATCGTGGCGGCCGGGGCACCGCTGCCGCTCGACGAGATCCGCAACCATCTCGACCTGGTCGACGAACCTGTCGAACTGGTGTCCGGAACCGCGCTCGACGCGTTCATCGACGACGCCCGGGTGCTGACCGACGACTACGCACCGGTTGATCAACTGCTCGCGGGCTGATTTCGGTGAGTTTCTCGGACCTCCCCTGACCGGGGCGTCCCGCGGGCAACAATCGGCACATGGGCGTGATCGGCGGCCGGTACCGTCTTCTCGAGCGGCTGGGCACGGGCGGCATGTCCGTCGTCTGGCGCGGCCACGACGAGATTCTCGGGCGCCCGGTCGCGGTCAAGGTGCTGTCCCGGGAGCTCGCCGCCGATCGGCGGTTCCGTTCCCGGCTGCGCCAGGAGGCCCTCGCCGCGGCCCGGCTCTGCCACCCGAACATCACCAGCGTCTTCGACTTCGGCTTCGACGAGAAACTCGCCGTCCCGTACGTCGTCATGGAACTCAACGACGGCGAACCCGTCTCCGCCCGCCTGCGCCGGGAGGGGGCGCTCCCGTGGCGCGCGGCGGTGACGATCGTGGCCGAGGTCGCGTCGGCGTTGGCCGCCGCACACCACCGGGGCATCGTCCACCGCGACGTCACCCCCGCCAACGTCATGCTCACCGGCTCCGGCGCGAAGGTTGTCGACTTCGGCATCTCCGCGGCGGCCGGGCAACGCGACGCCGCCCCCGACGGAAGCCTGCTGGGCACCCCGGCCTATCTCGCGCCGGAACGGCTCGGCGGCGGCCAGGTCGCACCCCCGGCCGACGTGTACGCGCTCGGGCTGCTCCTCTACCGCTGCCTCACCGGGCGGCTGCCGTGGCCGGCGGGGACCACCGCCGAGGCGTTGCGCGCTCATCTTTATGCGGACCCGGAGCCCGTACCGTCGCTGCCCGGCATGCCTTTGATCGTTGCTTCTCTGTGCCTGCAATGCCTCAGTAAGGAACCCGCCGGGCGGCCCACCGCGGACGCCCTCGCCGCGGCCCTCGCCGCCGTCGCCGGTGCGCGTGCCAAGCCGTTGCCTTCCCGGCCCCGCCCGCCTGCCCGGCCCGGTCTCGGCGCCCGGCTCTGCGCGGCTGTCATCGCCGCCCGCCACCGGATGCACGCGGCGGTGGTGACGGTCGTCCTGCTCGCCTCGCTCGGCCTGGCCTGGACCTCGAGCCAGGAGAACGAAGATGTCGGTACCGCTCAGGCAGCAGCCGCCGGCACGGGTGTTCCACACGGCGGCGCGGGGTGCAAGGTGCGCTATCGCGTCCAGCGCGACACCGGTACGGACTTCGGCGCGCAGGTCACCGTGATCAACACGGGGGAGCACGTGCTCACCGGCTGGCGGCTGGTGTTCGCATTCACCGGCGGGCAGCGGCTCACCGGTGCCACCAAACGGATCGCGCAGAAGGGGCGCCGGGTTGTCATCCGGCCGAAGAGCACCCGGAAACTGATTCCGACCGGCTCTGCGACCGTGACCATCAACGGCAGTTACCGCACCACGAACCCGTTGCCGCTGACCTTCACCCTCAACGGCCACCAGTGCCAGGTGGAGCTCCTCGGCGCCGTCGTGGCCCCGGCTCTCCCTGCTTCGCCGACTTCACCGACTTCGCCGACTTCACCGACTTCACCGACTTCATCAGAGAAGAAGCCGCGGAAGAAGTCCGCGCCTGCGCACTCGGCCCCGCCCGCCCGGGGCAGAAGCGGCTTCGCGGTCGCTATTTAGTTACCCCGGCGAACTTCTCCACTTTGGACGTGTCGCCGGCCACGATCAGCAGGCAGCCATCGGGGACGACGGTCTCCGGGCGGGCGTACGTGAATTCCTGCCCCGGCATCTTGATCCCGACCACCGTCACCCCCCACTTGCTGCGCAGGCCGATCTCGGTCAGTGACCTGCCGAGCGCCTCCTGCGGCGCCCGCACCTTGGCGATCGCGAAGCCGTCATCGAACTCGATGTAGTCCAGCATCCGCCCGGTGATCAGGTGCGCGACCCGCGCGCCCATCTCCGTCTCGGGATAGACGACATGTCGTGCCCCCACCCGGGAAAGAATCTGGCCGTGCTTCACGCTGGTCGCCTTCGCCCAGATCTCGCCCACCCCGACCTCGCTCAGGGTCAGCACGGTCAGCACACTGGTCTCCAAGTTGGTGCCGATCCCGACCACCGCCCGCGAGAACTCCTGCACACCGAGCTGACGCAACGCGTCCGTGTCCGTGGCATCGGCCTCGACGACATGCGTGAGCCGATCGGACCAGTCCTGCACGATCCGCGGATCCGAGTCGATGCCGAGCACCTCATGCCCGAGGTTCACCAGCGACTCCGCAACCGACCCGCCGAAGCGGCCCAGCCCCACGACCACCACGTTGTCAGGTGTCTGGTTCTCCGTCTTGTCAGCCAACTAGGGGCCTCTCCTCCGGGTAGCGGTACAACCGGCGCCGGGTGTTCAACGCGATGGCGGTCCCGACCGCGATCGTGCCCACCCGGCCGACGTACATCAGAATCACAAGCACGACCTGGGCCGAAGGCGGCAGGGACGGGGTGATCCCGGTGCTCAGCCCCACCGTCGCGAACGCCGAGGTCACCTCGAACAACGCCCGGTCGAACGGCACATTGTCCGTGAACGCGATCAACGCCAGTGTCCCGGACGCCACGAGCGCGACCCCCAGCAGCGCCACCGTCAGCGCCTGCCGCTGCGTCTCCTCCGCGATGCGGCGCTTCTTGATGACCACATCGGGCTCCCCGCGGATCTCCGCCCAGATCACAAACGCGAGCAGCAGGAACGTCGTCATCTTGATGCCACCGGCGGTGCTGGCGCTGCCCCCGCCGATGAACATCAACCCGTTCGTGACAGCGATCGTCTCGGTGTTCATCTCGCCGAGGTTGATGCTGTTGAACCCACCCGACCGGGTCATCACATCCTGCGTGAACGCGGCCAGCACCTTGCTCGAGGTGCCCAGCGACCCGAGGGTGCCAGGATTGCTCCACTCGAACGACAGGAAGACCAGAAACCCGAACACGCTGAGCAGCAGCGTCCCCCACACGGTCAGCCGGGTATGCGTCGACCAGCCACCGGGCTTACGCCACTCGCGCGCCAGCTCGAAGAGCACGGGAAAACCGATCGAACCCCCGAGCACCCCCAACGCCAGCGGTACGCAGATCCACCAGTCGCCCACGAACCGCACCAGACTGTCCGGGTACAGAGCGAACCCCGCATTGTTGAACGCCTGCACCGCGTGAAAAACCGCCTCCCAGACGGCACGCCCGAACGGATAGTCGTACGCCAGCCAGAACCGCAACGTCAGAACAACGCTGATCGCCGCCTCGGAAACGAACATCACCAACGCGATCCGGATCAGCACCCGCCCGATGTTCCCGCCGAGCAGACCCGTGCTCTCCGCCTGCGCCAGCAACCGGCTCCGCAACCCCAGCCGCCGCGACACGAGCAGACTCAGCAGCGTCGCCAGCGCCACAATCCCGAACCCGCCGATCTGCGACAGCACCGTCAGCAGCACCAGCCCGAACCCGGACCAGTACGTCGGCGTGTCAACCACCGACAGCCCGGTCACACAAACAGCACTCGTAGCGGTGAACAACGCGGTCACAAACGGCGCATGACCAGGCTCAGCCCGAGCCGCAGGCAACATCATCAGCCCGGTCCCGACAGCAATCGCCCCGAGGAACGCAAGCGGCACGATCCGCGCCGGATACTGCCAAGGCGAACGACCGCGCACCCCTACCCCCTTCGTCCTTTAGAGTTTGCGCCATGGCGAGGCTTGCAGTGATCAGCGGGGGCGGAACAGGAATCGGCCGGGCAACGGCAGGCATGCTGGCAGGTGAAGGCTACGACGTCATCATCGTCGGCCGCCGCCCCACAGTCCTTGCCGACGCCGTCAAATGGATCGGCCCCCAGGCCACCGCCGTCACAGCCGACTGCACGGACCCATCCCAGGTCCCCGCAGTCACCGCCGCCGTAGGCGACCGCGAAGTCGACGTCCTCTTCAACAACGCCGGCGCCTACATCTCCGGCGACGACGCCACCCTCACCGACCTCGCCAACCGCTGGCGAGCGGTCTTCGACTCCAACGTCACCAGCGCCGTCCTCCTCACCGAGTCCCTACGCCCCAAACTCCGCCGCCCCGGAGCCCGCATCATCCTGGTCAGCTCGATCGCCGCCCAACGCGGCGGCGGAGGCCCCTACTCCGCAGCCAAAGCAGCCCTCCACGGCTGGGCCTTCGACCTGGCCACCCAACTCGGCCCCGAAGGCATCACCGCCAACGTCATCGCCCCCGGCTTCATCACCGACAGCGAATTCTTCAACGGCCGCATGACCGAAGCCGGCTACGAATCCCGGGTCAACGCCAGCCTCCTCAAAAAAGCAGGCCAACCCACCGACATCGCCGAAGCCGTCCGCTGGCTCGCCGGCCCCGGCGGCACCTTCGTCACCGGCCAAATCATCAACGTCAACGGCGGCACAGTCCTCGGCCGCTGACCTCCGGGCGGCAGGATCTACGGCCGCTGCCCCGGGGCTGCAGGCTCTTGGCCGCTGACCTCTGGGTGCGGCTGGGTCTCTGGCCGCTGACCTTCGGGCGGAGGGGTCTTTAGCTGCGGTCTCTCGGTGGTGCGGCCCGCTGCTTCCGGGCGGTGCTGTTGTCGGCCGCTGCTTCCGAGCGGTGCGGCCCGCTGTCTCCGGGCGGTGCTGTTGTCGGACGGTCTCTCGGCGGTGCGGCCCGCTGTCTCCGGGCGGTGCGGTCGTCGGATGCGGTCTCTCGGCGGTACAGCCCGCTGTCTCCGGGCCGTGCGGTAGTCGGCCGCGGTCTCTCGGCGGTGCGGTCACTGGCGGCCGGCCCCGGCAGCGATGTACAACCCGGGGTTGTACCACCCCGGCGCCGGCGTTGTTTGATCCGAACATCCCCGCAGCGGTTGGATGCATCAACGGCCGCACGTCCTTGCTGGCGGCCCGGCAACCTCGGGGGCGGATGTGGGCCGTGATTTCGGCTGGCTGTGGACAGCGTTCGCCGCGAGCACCGCTGGCACCTGGCTGGCTCTGGACGCCTTCCCGCTGATCGCCATCCTCGTCCTGAACAGTGACGTCTCCCAGGTCTCCCTCCTCTCCGCCGCCGGTCTGGCCGTAGGCGCCCTGATCGCAGTACCGCTCGGCCCCTGGATGGAATTCCGCCGCAAACGCCCGGTCATGGTGACCATGGACCTACTCCGAGCCGCGGTCCTGCTGTCACTCCCCGCCGCCTACGCCCTCGGTGCGCTGACCTTCACCCATCTCGTCCTCGTCTCGATCGTCGTAGCAGCCGCGGACATCACTTTCACCGCAGCCGCAGGTGCCTGTCTGAAGGCGCTGGTCCGACCCGAAGACCTCCTCCGGGCAAGCGGCCGCTTCGAGTCCACGGCCTGGACGGCCACAGCTCTCGGCCCACCCACCGGCGGTGCCGCGATCGGCCTCTTCGGCCCGCTGACCACCGTCGTCGCAGACGCCACCAGCTACGTACTCTCAGCCTTCGCAATCCGCGCGATCGCCAAACCCGAACCGGCCCTTACACCGCGCCCAGCGGCCCGCCGGGGTCCCGGAGCCACCTTCGAGGGCTGGCGTCACATCCTCACCCACCCCCACCTGTGCCCGCTTTTCCTCAACACCACCCTCGTCAACGGCCTCATCATGGCCACCGCCCCGCTGCTCGCCGTACTCCTGCTCCGCGATCTCGGCCTGGCCCCCTGGCAATACGGCCTGGCCTTCGGTGTGCCCTGCCTCGGCGGTCTGCTCGGCTCCCACCTGTCCCGGCCCCTGACCGCCCGCTTCGGCGCGCACAGGGTGATGCGGGTCATCGGCACACTGCGAATCTGCTGGCCGCCCCTCCTGGCCTTCGTCCCCGCCGGATTCGCCGGCCTCTTCTACGTCATGCTCATCGAGTTCGGCCTCATCACCTGTATGGGGATCTTCAACCCCGTCTTCGCTGCCCACCGCCTCGAGCAAACCGCGATGAGCCACGTCGCCCGCACCCTCTCGGCCTGGTCCGTCACGAGCAAGGCGACCATCGCCGCCCTGACCGCGTTGTGGGGCGTTCTCGCCACCCACATCGGCCTGCGCCCCGCCATCGGTGCCGCCGGCGCCCTGATCCTGCTGACGCCGCTCTTCCTGACCCGCCTCCACGCCGCTGCCGTCCCGGCCGGTCTCCCCGACGCTGCCGTCCCGGCCGGTCTCCCCGACGGTGCTGCCCCGGCCTGTCTCCCGGGTGGTGCCGTCCCGGCCGTTCTCGTCGACGGTGCTACTCCCACCGTTCGCTCCGACGCTGCTGCCCCGGCCGATCGCTCTGGCGGTGCTGCCCCCACCGTTCGCTCCGGCGGTGGTGAGACCACTGGTCTCTCCGCCTGTGCTGCCCCTACTGGTTTCTCCGACGGCGCCGCCCCCGGTGAGGCGTCCCTCCCCTGGTCGGTTGATGCCGAATCACAGTGTTGACCGACGGCCGGCAGCACCCCGCTCGCGGCCGGTGGCGCCGCCAGGCTGTCAGCTGGTGTCGTCACCCGGGGTGAGTTGCGGCAGGTGGGCCGGGTCGGTGAGCCAGAACGTGGTGTTGGGCTTGATCTGCAGTTTCTTTGCGTTCGACTTCCTCATGGCGTCCACGCTGCCACCGACGACAAGACCCATCAAGGCCAACCTTGCCGCCTGTGGATAACTCGCCGAAAGGCCCGAGCCCAACTGTGGATAACTCTTTTCCTGTCAGACGGGGCTGGTAGACATGCGGTCGTGGAGATGACACGAGAGGCAGTCAGCGACGCCGAGCGGGCGGCGGTCCGGGAGTGTGCCGAGGAAGTTCTGCGCCGGTTGGCCGGTGAGCACGCGGTGCTGCGTGAGGATCAGTGGCGGGCGATCGAGGCGCTCGTCATCGACCGTCGGCGGGTGCTGTGTGTGCAGCGCACGGGCTGGGGCAAATCGGCCGTTTACTTCGTCGCGACGGCTCTGCTCCGCGATGGCATGGCCGCGGAGCCAGGTGATCCCCCGGCCGGGCCGACGGTCATCGTGTCGCCGCTTCTGGCGCTCATGCGTAACCAGGTCGAGGCGGCCGCGCGTGCCGGCATCCGAGCGCGCACGATCAACTCTGCCAACCTCGACGAGTGGAGCGAGATCACCGAGGAGATCCGCAACGGCACGGTCGACGTCCTGTTGATCAGCCCCGAGCGGCTCAACAATCCGGACTTCCGCGACAACGTGCTGCCCGGGCTGGCCGCGGGCACCGGGCTGCTCGTGGTTGACGAGGCGCACTGCGTCTCCGACTGGGGGCACGACTTCCGCCCCGACTACCGGCGGCTGCGGACGTTCCTTGCTGGGCTCCCCGGGCGTACCCCGGTGCTTGCCACGACCGCGACCGCCAACGCCCGGGTGACCGCCGACGTGGCAGATCAGCTCGGCGACGCTCTGGTGCTGCGTGGCACGCTCGACCGAGACTCGCTGCGTCTCGCGGTGCTCGAGCTGCCTGACCCCTCGCATCGGCTGGCCTGGCTGGCGGATCATCTTGACCGGCTCCCCGGCTCCGGCATCGTCTACACGCTGACGGTGGCCGCCGCGACCGAGACGGCGGAGTTCCTGAGGTCCCGCGGCTTCCCGGTCGCCTCCTACACGGGCCAGGTGGAGGACGCCGACCGCCGTGCCGCTGAGCATGACCTGATGGACAACAAGATCAAAGCGCTGGTCGCGACATCGGCGCTGGGTATGGGGTTCGACAAACCAGACCTGGGGTTCGTGGTGCACCTCGGTGCGCCGCCTTCACCCATCGCCTATTACCAGCAGGTGGGCCGGGCCGGCCGCGCGGTTGAGCACGCCGAGGTCGTGCTTCTGCCCGGTGCTGAGGATGCCGCGATCTGGCGCTATTTCGCGTCGCTCGCATTCCCGCCCGAGGAGCAGGTGCGTGCGGTGCTGAACGCCCTGTCGCCGGACCGTCCCCTGTCGACCCCGGCGCTTGAGCCCATCGTTGACCTGCGCCGCGCCCGCCTCGAGCTGATGCTCAAGGTCCTCGACGTGGACGGGGCGGTGCATCGAACCCGTGGCGGCTGGCTCTCGACAGGCGAGCCCTGGACCTACGACACGGCCCGCCTGCGCCGCGTCGCCGAGGCCCGCAGCGCCGAGCAGCAGACCATGATCGATTACGCGCAGACGTCGACCTGCCGCATGGAGTTCCTCCGCCGCTGCCTCGATGACCCGGAAGCGAAACCCTGCGGCCGCTGCGACACCTGCACGGAGCCCATTTTCGACGCTGAGGTCTCCTCGGAGTCGCTCGCTGCGGCCAACGTCTTCCTCGGTCACCCCGGCATCGACATCGCTCCGAAAAAGCTTTGGCCCAGCGGCATGTCAACAGTCGGCGTCGACCTCAAAGGCAAAATCGGTCCCGCTGACCAGATCCGCCCGGGCCGAGCTGTCGGCCGCCTCTCCGACCAGGGCTGGGGCTCCCGCCTGCGCCCCCTGGTGGCCCCGGATTCCCCCGACGGCCCCCTCTCGGACGAGCTGGCCGGCGCGGTCGTCGAGGTCCTCAAATCCTGGGCCCACGGCGACAACGCCTGGGAGCAACGCCCCGCAGCAGTGGTAGCGGTCGGCTCCAACCGCCGCCCCGAGCTCGTCGAAAGCATCGCCGCCCGGATCGCCACGGTGGGCAGACTCCCGATGCTGGGCACCCTGACCTCCACCCACATCGGCGACAACGAACCCCGCGGCAACAGCGCCCAACGGGTCCTGGCCCTCCACAACGCCTTCACCATTCCCCCCACCATCATCGAAGCCCTCACCGACCTGGACGGTCCAGTCCTGCTCGTGGACGACCTGGTCGACTCCGGCTGGACCATGGCCATAGCCGGCCGAGCCCTCCGCCGAGCCGGCGCCCAGGGGGTGCTGCCGCTCGCCCTGGCCGTATCCGGCTGATCCTGCACGCCTTCGTCCGCGGTCCAGTCGGTGTTGCTGGTGTGGACGAGGGTCGGGTCGGCCACGCTGAGGTCCGCGAACGGGGTCATGGGCGCCCCGTGCCGAGCTGCAGTTTCCCGGCGATCCGGCGGGTCGGGTTCCCGGCGGCAGCGATACCCGCAGCTGTTCTCGGTGATGAGGCTCGAGGTGCAGGGTGCGTTGCTGGACGAGCTGCGGGGTCAGGACCGGGCGATCCTGTCGGTGCGGGCCCGGGCGCGGCGCGCGTTGATTGGCGCGGTTTCGCGCAGAAAGCGGCGGCGGGGCCGGGGCGCTCGGCGCACCAAGAACGGCGTCGGCCTGAACCGGTCGGCTCCGGGGCGGCGGTTACGGCACCGGTGCGTGCTGCTTCGGCTCCGGGCGATTACTACGGCACCGGTGTGCCACGCCCCGGCCCGCCCTGCCCCGGCCCGCCCTGCCCCGGCCCGCCCTGCTCGCCCTGCCCCGCCCCGCCCCGCCCCGCGCCGGCCCGGC